>CADECM010000039.1:5730-12263 GCA_902825845.1 uncultured beta proteobacterium | reverse complement strand
CGATGTTGCCACCCGGCGGAAACGGTACGATTAGCCGAATCGGGCGTGCGGGGTAATTTTCGGCGGTGGCGGTGGCCGCGATGGTGAGTGTGGCAAGCATGGTCAATGCTGTTCGATTCATTGTTTTCTTTCGTGCGGTGAAACGATTGATCCTGAGGTTGCGGGTGGATCCGGCGAGCCGGGTTGAATCTGCGGTAGCTTTTGCAAATAGCCGCGCTACCCCGTGAGTCTTTGTGATCGTACCTCGACGCGCGGCAGTTCACGCACAGCGCTAACGGCATTGACGAGGGTACTTTTTTCTTCCTTGGTCAGGGTCGCCAAGTCGCCATCCCGGAAGAAAACCAGCGCCTTCAGGCTTTCGCTCGGCTGAAAATTTGGACCAAAGATTTCGCGGGCGGCGGCCAGACCTTTGTCCAGACTGATACCCGCGCCAACCATCGCGGCGATATCGCGATAGTCCTTGGCCTCGGCACGTTGCAGCACAACTTTGACCTTGGTCGCCATCAAATCATCCAGTGATGCCACTTCGAGCACGCCATCCTCGGTCAAATCCGGCTCACCAACACGTCCGAATCCAATGGCACCAAAGAACGACACTTTGACGTACACCCCTTCGCCCCCGGCATTCGGCACGACAACAGTCAAGGCATTGCGCTCGTCCTGTAACACCGTGGCTCGCGCCATGAACGGAAAATGCGCCTGAAGCGCTTCGCGATCCAGCGGCTTTTCCGAGAAAAAATCAAAATCAACCGACGCACTATGACCGAGACGCAACGCAACAGCAGTGCCGCCGTAGAGCACGAATCCCATCGCGACGGTGGCGCGAAGTTCAGGCCAGAGCTGTTGCTGCGCGCGGGGAAGAATGCTGGCAAAGGGTTTGAACATCCGGCTCAGGCAAATCGGCGCACCGGAAGCTGCGGCACCTGATCCAGACTGGCAACGCCGAGCCGATAGTGCCAATAAACCCAGGAACGTTCGTTGAGCTGGCCTGCCTCGGCATGGCTAAGCACGGTGCGCAGCACATCCTCGCCGACGAGCGTTGCCAGCGTTTGAACATCGGCATAGTCCCCGATATTCATGACTTGCGCTATCACGCGTTCCGGCATGGCGACAGCCTCATCGGGCGTTTTCCACCAGATGTATTTGCCGGCAAAACGTTTCAACACGTCAATATCAACCTGAACCACGGTGACGACTCCACGCGAGTGAGCAATATGCACAAATGCAATATTACGCTCAATGTGCGCCATGCGCTCCTGACGAGCAAATGCAGTGCCTTTGGTAACGTCGCGTAGCCGCGGGCGGAATGTCCTTCGTCCTACGAGTTCTCTGCGTAAACCCGCGCAATAAACCCGCTCTGCTCCAGCTCATCAACAATCGACGAATCAGCAAAATCCGCTTCCCGCACATGCGCCGCGGCGGGATAGGTCTTGGCAAAGGTTTCGCGGATCGATTGCAGGCCCTCTGCGCTCAACGCCATGCGCGGCACTTGGGGAAACAGCGGTCCATAGAAGCGATGCTGATCTTCGACCAGCCTGCGCTCGTCCACTTGCAGAAATTGCTGCAACACCGGGATATACACCCCGGGCCGGGTCTTGAAATCGTGAACGGTACGAATAAAACCCTGCGCCACGCGCAGCACCAATTCACGGTTGGATGCAATCAGCTTGCGCGTGGTGGCAAACACCGACGGGATCGCGCCGCCGAACGCCAGGTCGAAGACGGTCCAGCCGTACTGCCGCTCGCCGGCAAAGCGCAGATGCAGCGGCAGCGGACCGGCGTCGATATCGCCGGCAATCAACGCCTTGTAGATGTTGCCGTATCCGCCAAGGCCGACGTAGGTGGCAGTGGCGCCCGCCTGCTCCAGCGTAAGGCGCGCATTGATGCCGGTCTGCCCCGAGGTGGCATCCGACAACACGCCGACGCGCTTGCCGTCGAGTGCGGCCAGTGTGTCAAGCCCGGGCCGCAGGGCGAGGCACAGGTTGGCGTGCTGCAGCGCGTTGCGGAACAGCACCACCGCATCACCGCCCTGCAAGAAACTTTCCACCACCGGCAATGTGCCGGTCTGGCAAAAATCCCATTCACCGCGTTCGAGGCCATGAACCGCTTCGGGACCGGTGGTTTCGATCACCGGAAAGCTGACCGCCAGCCCCTGCCGCGCGAACACGCCCGTCTGCGTGCCGCACCATGCGATGGCGTGGGTTGGCGCGCGTAGCGCGGTCGTCATCCGCACCTTGAGCGGCGACAAGTTCACGGCAATCTCAATAGCGCGGGTCGTACATCTGTGACTGCACGTCCTGCAGCGTGTCAGGCGGTTTGGGCTTGCTGGCGATGCCACGCCGATACGCGTTGTCAGCGACAGTGGCGGCAATCGCCGCGGACACCTCGCGAATGCGCGGCAGTGCAGGGTACAGGCTGCCCTGCTCAAGATCGGATTCGGTCACCAACTGTGCCAGCGCGTGCGCCGACGACATGAACATATCGTCAGTGATGGTTTTGGCGCCGGCGACAATGGCGCCCAGCCCGATGCCGGGGAAGATATACGAATTGTTGCCCTGACGCGGCACGTAGGTCTTGCCGTTCAGCTGCACCGGATCGAACGGGCTGCCGCAGGCAAACAACGCGCGCCCGCCGGTGTGGCGATAGGCTTCTTCGGCCGTGCATTCGGCCTGCGAGGTCGGGTTCGACAGTGCAAACACGATCGGCTGCTTGTTGAGGCGCGCCATTTCTTCCAGCACGTCGCGTGTGAAGGTGCCGCCCACCGCCGACACACCGATGATCGCCGTGGGTTTGAGCGCCTTGACGGCCGACAGAAAATCGCCGGCTGCGGGATGCTCGTGGGCATAGGTGAGCTTGTGCGAGGCGAGATTGGCCCGGCTTTTCACCACCAGCCCCTGCGAATCGACCAGCCAGCACTGGCGCAACGCCTGCTCGCGGGGAAGCCCGTTGGCGATCATCGCCGACACGATCAGATCGGCAATGCCCGTGGCCGCTTCACCCGCGCCCAGGAACAAAACCTTTTGTTCGATCAGCGGCGCGCCGGTAATGCGCAGCGCTGAGAACAGGCCGGCCAGCGCCACCGCCGCCGTGCCTTGGATATCGTCGTTGAATGAGGAGACGCGGTCACGGTATTTTTCCAGCAGGCGAAACGCGTTGTGATTGGCGAAATCCTCGAATTGCACCAGCGCGCCCGGAAAGACCTCCTGCGTGGCCGTCATGAATTCTTCGATGAAATCGTCGTACTCGGCGCCGGTCACACGACGCTGACGCAGGCCGACGTAGTTCAAGTCGTCGCGCAGGGCGTCGTTGTTGGTGCCCACGTCCAGCGTAATCGGCAGGCACAGCTTCGGATGTATGCCGGCACACGCCGTGTATAACGACAGCTTGCCGACGGGAATGCCCATGCCGTTGGCGCCGAGATCGCCCAGACCGAGGATACGTTCGCCGTCAGTGACCACGATGATGGCCGCCGGATTCGGCCAGTTGCGCAATACGTTGGCGATATTGCCGCGGTCGTTGATGTCGATGAACATGCCGCGCGGGCGCTGAAAAATCTGCCCGAATTTCTGGCACGCGAGTCCGACCACCGGCGTATAGACGATTGGCTGCATCTCGTCGATGTGATCGCACAGAATGCGAAAAAACAGCCCCTCGTTGCGATCGTGCAGCGAGTTCAGCTCGACGAATTTGTCGAGCGGGTCGGACAGCCTGCGCAATTTGGCGAGAAAACGCTGCACCTGCTCCGCCTGCGTCAGGACATGTGAGGGCAGCAGCCCGCGCAGGCCCATCGCCTCGCGCTCTTCCTGCGTAAAGGCAGTGCCCTTATTGAGCAAGGGGTCGCGCAATACGTCCAGACCGCGCCGCGCGCCGGTGCGGCGATCAGAATTGTCGATGGCCATGCTATTCCTCCAATGGGGAAGCTGTTGTTGTCGTTCTGGCGGCTCAAGCAATGCCCGCATGCGTCCAGATTGATCGGGCGATATTACCGGTTTCGCCGCTGCCGTGCCGCTATACGGTAGCCACCGGCGTCACCGGCGATCCCGCCGCGCCCGGCATGCACAACGGCGGTGCGGTCAGCAAAAAGCTGGAACGATTGTTGGCGCGCAGCCACGCCGCGAGTTCGGTCAAATACCACAATTCTCCGAGGTGAATGCCGAGCTTCACCAGGCAATGCTCGTGCAGCGGCAATGCCGGTCCGCGGTGGGGCAAACGCGGATCGGCGCCGAGCGTGGACGATCGCTCCACCGCCAGATTGTCAGCAGCGATCGCCGCGATGCCGCTGTCGGCAATCCACTCCAGCAGCGGTTTATCGTAGCCGTCGAGCACGCTGCAACTGGTTTTTATGGATTCATCGAGCTTGCCCGCGCCTTCATTGGCGTCGCGGATCAGTTGGCCCAGCCCGGTGTGCAGGCACAGGATGTCGCCCTTTTGCACGGTGACGTTGTCATCCCGCATCACTTTTTCCAGCATCGCATGGGTGATCGCGGTGCGCGCGTCGCCATAGTGGTGCCGCAGATCGACCATGACCGCGCGCCCCTGCACGCCCGTCACGGCCATTTCCGCCACTGACACCGCGCGCGCACCGAGCGCGCCGTGCAGGCCGCGATCGTTGTCATCGACGATGCGCCAGCCGTTGTAGGAAACCTTTTCCTCGACGCCGTCGCCATCCGCGTCGAACACCGTGCCCTTGTGCGCGAAGCTGTCCCAGTGCGTGGAATACTGCATGTAGAGCATGATCGCTTCATCCGAACCCACGTCGTTGAAACGCGGATCGATCTTCGACGACTCAAGATTGAAGTAGGTTTCCTTGCCGCGAAACACGGGGTGAAACACCGGCGGCTTGCGGTTCGGGTTGAGCACCATGCCGCCGGGCCTGTCCAGCGGGTGCGACAACGTGAACACCTGTCCGGTTTTCACTTCCTTCAGCGCCGCCAGGCGTCGTTCGGCGGTAATGTAATTCATGCGCCCCTGCTGATCGTCGTCGCCAAACTCGCCCCAGTTGGAACCTTCCGGTCTGTTTTTCCAGCGTTGAACCATTGTGATCCACCATGTAAAAAGTTGTTTAAAATCAAATACTTATATAATATGCGCTGAAGCAGGATTGGCGTTAAACTTGCCAACCCACCCACTTCCCGCAATTGGAGCCCGTCATGGCCAAAGCTTATTGGATCGCCTTCTACAAATCCATCAAAAATCCGGATGCGCTGGCGGCCTACGCCAAGCTCGCGCCCGCAGCCATCCAGGCGCAGGGCGGAAAATTTCTGGTGCGCGGCATGCCCGCCAAGACTTACGAACTGGGCCTCGCCCAGCGCGCGGTGGTGATCGAATTTCCCAGCGTCGAGAACGCCATCGCCGCGCACGACAGCCCCGCCTATCAGGAAGCACTCAAGGTGCTCGGCGACGGGGTGGAGCGCGATATGCGCATCATCGAGGGTGTGGCCTAAGACCATTTTTTGACACAGATTAACGCAGATTTTCGCTGATTTTTTTCGTGGTTAATCGGCGTTCATCTGCGTAAATCTGTGTCGAAAGTTTTGGACTTTCAGCACTCACGACCAACGACTTTTCATCCTTTATCAAGGTACCGATCATGACGCTTCCCGCCCCCACCGCCGCCGCGCTCAAGGAACTCGCCCCCACCGGCAAGCTGCGCGCCGGCATTAATTTCCAGAACCCGCTGCTGACCAAACTCGGCCCCAACGGCGAGCAAAGCGGCGTTGCCGTCGATCTGGTGATCGAACTGGCGAAACGGCTCGGCGTGCCGATTGAAATCATTCCCTATCACTCGGCCGGAGAACTCGCGGAATCCGTCAACAGCGGCACGTGGGACGTATCGGTGCTGGCCGAAGAACCCGCGCGCGCCAAGGACATCGCCTTCGCCGGCGCCACCACCGAAATCGAAGCCACCTACATGGTGCCGCCGGGGTCGAAGCTGCAAAAGATCGAAGACGTCGACAGCCCCGGCGTGCGCATCGCGCTCGGCGCCAAGAGCGGATACGACTTGTATCTGACGCGCACGCTGAAACACGCGCAGCGGGTGCCAATTCCCGGACTGCCCGAGGCGTTCAAACACTTTGCCAACGAAAAACTCGAAGCGCTGGCCGGCCTGAAAACGGAATTGGTCAAATGCGTCGCGCAAATGCCCGGCTCGCGCATCCTCGACGGCCGCTTCATGACAGTGCGTCACACCGCCGGCACACCGCGCAGCCGCGGCGAGGCCGGCGCGGCGTACCTGCACGCCTTCGTCGAAGCGGTAAAGGCCGAAGGACTGGTCACGCAATGGATCGCAAAGAGCGGCGTGCAGGGTTTGTCGGCTGCGCCGCCTGCGTAGCGAATGTGCGCAGCCATGCGCGCGCTTCACCGATAAAAAGGCGCACAAGCGCTACCCGAGGAGATCAGCTGGAGTTTTATGATTATTTGATTGCACTCACTTTTCCGGGAGGCCCTCATGGATCGTCGTACCTTCAACACAGCACTCGCGGGCGCAGCCGCCACATCTCTTTTCGGCTGTGCCACCGGCAACGGCAGCGGCG
>CADECM010000039.1:0-5720 GCA_902825845.1 uncultured beta proteobacterium | reverse complement strand
AAGACCGTGTTTTACCAATGCGTGGGCAATCGTGTAACGCACTGTGACGTCGACGTCGATGGCGCGGCGCTGACGCAGCGCGCCTCAATCGCCCTGCCGTCGAACGTGCAGTATGTGTGGCCGCACCCGTCGCGCAAGTATCTGTATGCGTCCACCAGCGATGCCGCCTCCGGCAACGCGCCCAACCCGGGCAAGGTGCATCGCCTGTGCGCGCTGCGCGTGGCTGCCGACGGCTCACTCACGATGCACGGGGAACCGGCCGCATTACCGCAGCGCCCGATTCACAACAGCGTCGACCGTGCGGGCGCCTACGCCCTCACCTGCTACAACAGTCCCAGCAATCTCACCTTGCATCGCATCAACGGCGACGGCACGGTCGGCGTGCCAATGGCACAAAGCACCGCGTTGGACAAAGGCATATTCGCGCATCAGATTCTGGCCGAGCCCGGCAATGGTGCGGTGGTGATGGTCACGCGCGGCAACCGGCCTGAAGCCAAGAAAGCGGAAGACCCCGGCGCGCTGATCCGTTACCGCTTCAGGGACGGCACGCTGACACCGCTGGCCAAGCTGCCGGTGGGCGGCAGGGGTGGACTCGGCTACGGGCCTCGCCATCTTGATTTTCACCCCACCAAGCCGTGGGTGTACGTGTCGGTGGAGTCGCAAAACCTGATTCACATGCACCGCATGCAGGGTGGCAGCATGGCTGCGGAACCCGACTTCAGCAAGAAAACCACCGTCGGCAACTACGACATTCATTTCCCGCAATCCGCGGGCGGCATCAAGGTGCATCCGAACGGGCGCTTCGTGTACGTCTCGAACCGCGCGAATGCGCTGGTGGATTTCAACGGCAAGCGCGTGTTCCGTGGCGGCGAAAACAATATCGCCGTGTTTGCGATCAACCAGAACACCGGCGAACCGACACTGATCCAGAATGCCGATCCGCAAAGTTTCCACATCCGCACATTCAGCATCGACCCCAGCGGCAGGATGATGGTGGCTGCCAGCATCGTCAGCATGAATGTGCGCGACGGCGACAACGTGCGCCATGTGCCGGCGGCGATGACCGTGTTTCGCATCGGTGAGGACGGCAGGCTCACCCTTGCGCGCAAATACGACGTCGAGCTCGGCGGCCGGTTCCAGTGGTGGACCGGGTTTGTCGGCCTGGCGTGAGACCGCCACCAAAGCACCAACATAAGTTATTGTTTTTATTGACCTTTCAGAGGGCATTGTTATGAGCAAAACCGTTCTGTATCAAAGCATCGGCGAAGAACTCGTCCGTTGGGATGTGGATGTCGAAGGCGCCACATTGACGCGGCGCGATTCGGTCACGCTGCCCTCCAAAGTGCAATATGTGTGGCCGCACCCTTCAAAGAAATTCCTGACGGTGTCGACCAGCGATGCGCCGTCGGGCAATTCGCCCGACAAGGGCAAGGTGCACCTCGTATGTGCCGTGCGTGTGGGCGCGAACGGCGAACTGGCCCTGCACGGCAAAGGCGCGCCGCTGCCCTCACGCCCGATTCACCATTGTGTTGACCGCAGCGGCAACTTCGCGCTCACCGCGTTCAACAATCCGAGCCACATCACCGTGCACCACATCAACAGCGACGGCACCATCGGCGCGCTGGTCGAGCAAGCGGCAAAGATCGACGTCGGTATCTACGCGCATCAGGTGACGGTCACCCCGTCGAACCAACTGGTGGTGTTTCCCGCGCGCGGCAACGACGCCAAGGACGGCAAGGCGGAAGATCCCGGCGCGATCAAAGTCTACAATTTCAAGGACGGCCAGCTGACACCCGCGCAAAACATCATCGGCGGCAACAACGGCTTACACTACCGCCCGCGCCACGTCGACTATCACCCGACGCAGCCGTGGCTCTACGCCAACATCGAAAGCGAGAATGAAGTGCACATGCACCGCATCGATGGCGACAACATTGTGGAAAAGCCGGCGTTTATCAAGACGTCGCTGGCCGCCGCGCGCGACCCGAAAATGCACCAGACCACCAGTGCCATCCACGTGCACCCCAACGGCAAATTTGTCTACACCGCCAACCGCGCGGACGGCAAGGTGGAATTCAATGGCAAGCAGGTGTTTGCCGGCGGCGAAAACAGCATTGCGGTGTTCGCCATCAATCAGGCGACCGGCGAACACACGCGCATCCAGAGCATCGATCCGCAAACCCACCACGTGCGCACCTTCAGCATCGACCCCAGCGGCAAGTTGCTGGTGTCCGCCAGCATCCGCGACATGTGGGTGAAGGAGGCCAACGACGTGCGCCTGGCGCCCGCGGCCTTGAGCGTGTTCCGTATTGGCGACGACGGCAAGCTCAGCTTTGTGCGGAAGTACGATGTTGCGCTGAACGGCAAGCTGCAGTGGTGGGCGGGGATGGTGGGGTTGTAGATCATGTGCCGCCTGGGACGAACGCCCGTAGGTTTCGCGGCATTCGTCAATACCGTGGATCAGCGACTTGGCGGGATTCGCTGCGCTTCTCCCGCCCTACAACATCAAGCCGCCGCCCCCTCCTGCTCGCGGGTATTTGCCACGTCGCTCACCGTGGCGCGCCGATTGTCGCGCAAAATGCGCAAGACGCCGAAGTCGGTGCCGTGAGTTATCTGATTTGACGTTTTGTAATCGTTCGATTACAATTCATCCGTGATCCAAATCAAGCGCACCGACGAATTCAACCGTTGGTTGTTGGGCATGAAAGACGGCCTGGCGCATCGCCGCTTGCTGGCGCGACTGCGCAAGGTGACGCTGGGCAATCTTGGCGATGTCAAGCCGGTAGGCGAAGGCGTATTCGAGATGCGCGAACATTTCGGGCCGGGCTGGCGCATGTACTACATCCAGCGCGGTGCGGTGTTGATTGTCATGCTTGGCGGCGGGGACAAATCAACGCAAGCTGCCGACGTTGCCAAAGCCAGAAAGCTTGCAAAGATGATCGAGGATTGAACTATGGCCAAGAAATTTCGCGTTGCCGACTTACCCGATTTCGACTTCTCCGAGCACCTGGATGACGAACAGGCCATCGCGGAATACCTGACCGCGATTCTTGACGAAAACGATCCTGCACTGCTCGCTGCCGCGCTGGGCGATATCGCACGCGCGCGGGGGATGAGTGAAATCGCCAAAGCATCCGGCATCACGCGCGAGGCACTATACAAAGCGCTGCGCCCGGATGCACAGCCGCGATTTGATACCGTCAGCCGGGTATGTGCGGCGCTGGGGGTTAAGCTGGTGGTACAGACGGCTCGTGCCTGAAAAATAGACTTGGTGCGCCTGGCCAATAGGCCAGCTGGCGCCCGAATTTTGCAAGAATGATGCGCGTCCGTTACGCCGGCACCGCCACCCCTTCCTGCTCGCAGGTATTTGCCACATCACTCACCGTGGCGCGCCGCATGTCGCGTACGAAGCGCAGGTCGTCGAAGTCGGTGCCGCGGTGCATGGTGCAGCGGTTGTCCCACATCACCAGATCATTCGGGCGCCAGCGGTGGATGTGCACAAACTGGCGCTGGATGATATGCGCCATCAGCTGTTGCACCAGCGCTTCGGCCTCGGCGTCGGGCATGCCTTTGATGCGGCCGATGTGGGAGGCGACGTAGAGCGATTTGCGCCCGCTCTCAGGGATGGTGCGCACCAGCAGTTGCGGCACCGGCGGCAGGCGCTTCGCTTCATCCTCGACAAAGTTGGCGAAGCCGGTGCGCCGGCGCGAATATTCGATGCCGTGCATGGCGATGAGGCCCTGCAGCCGGGTTTTCATCTCTGGTGACAGCGCATCGTAGGCTGCGCGCTGGTCGGCGAATTCGGTGTGGCCGCCGATGGGCACCACTTTCATCGAATACAGCAACGAGCACAGGCCCGGCTTGTATTTGAAGGAGCTGTCGGTGTGCCACAACTTGTTGCCTTCCTTGTACATGCGCTGGCGGCTTTCCCTGTTCCAGATTTTTCCTTCCGGATTGAGATTGGAAATATCAGCAAACGCATGACCCAGACGCGGCGCGGCGTTTTCCTGCGCCAGCACGCGGTCCATTTCGACCGGGCCAAACTGCTGCGCGAAGTTGATGTGGTCCTGCGGCGCGAGCGTTTGCTCGGGGAATACCAGCACTGAGTACTTCCAGAACAACTGTTTGATCGCGTGAATGTCTTCTGCGGACACCGGCTTCGACAAATCGACGTCGTAGATTTCCGCGACAAAGTTGGGCGTGTAGGCATTGATTGAGATCGTCATTCAGGCATCTCCGGCGGCAGGGTTGCAAACATTATAATCCCCTGCACGCTCGCGTCACGTTTCACACAATTTACGCCAATTAACGTAAGTATATGTTTTTAAACATTATTTTCAGGTAAACCATGCCCAGCCCAGCCCGCGCCAAAAAAGGTAAACCGCATCTGCAACGCGACAATCAGCAATGGTTCTTCGACTGGATGGTGAAGGAGACCGGCAAGACCTTCCACTTCCAGCCCGACGGCCGCGGGCGGCTGCCGAAAAGCGTGCGCAGCCACGACATGATCGCCAAGCATGTCGGCCTCGCCGCCAAGAAATCCGAGCGGCTGGCACAGACCGAAATGGCGGCCGGCCACCGCGAAACCGCGATGGAACTGTTTTACTCGGCGGCGCTGCAGTACGCCGACGCGCAGCACGTGGTGTTCGAAACCAGCGACGAGAAAAAATTTCTGCACGGCGGCGTGATCCGCTGTTACGACAAGGTGCGCGAACTCGCGCCCTACGTGATCGAGCATGTCAATGTGCCGTGGAACGGCACGGTGGTGTCGGGCAATCTGCACCTCGCCCCCGGCGCAGGCGCGAAGCCGCTGATCTTCTACGTGCCGGGCTGCGATCAGACCAAGGAAGCGTGGCCGCATCCCTACTACAACCAGGCACTGCAACGCGGCATGCATGTGTTCTCGTTCGACGGCCCCGGCCAGGGTGAAAGCAATCTGCGCGGCATCCGTCTCACCGACGACAACTACGAAGAGGCCGCCGGCGCGGTCATCGACTACCTGATGACGCGCAAGGAAGTCGATGCCAAGAAAATCGGCGTGTACGCGCTGTCGTTCGGCTCGTTCTGGGGCATGCGCATCGCAGCCACAAACCGCCATGTCGCTGCCGCCGCCGCGCCATGGGCATCGTTCGTCGACAAGTACTACCTGATGACTGAAGAATCCCCGCGCTACAAACAGTTGTTCGCCTATCTCACGCAGTCATCGACCGAGGCCGAACTCGATAGCGTGTGGCAAAAGATGACCATGGAGGGGCTGATGGACAAGATTACCTGCCCCACACTGATCGTGGCCGGTGAATACGATCCGCGCGCGCCGGTAGATGAAGTGTACCGCCTGTTCGATGAGATGAAAGCCCCTGCGGAACTGTGGGTGCTGCCTGACCAGCATCACAACGGCTCGATCACGCAAAAAGGCCGTAGCTCGGTGTGGGAAGCCGACATTCACGCGTTCGTGTGCGACTGGCTGCGCGAGCGATTCGAAGGCAAGCCGCTCAAACACCCCGGCAAGTCGCTGTGGATCGATCCCAACGGCGCCGGGCCGAACGGGCCGGAGATCAGCTACAAACGGCGCTGGTTTGATTGACATTCACCCGGTGATATCCTTGCGCATCATATGCACGTCCCCGTCCGTATGCTGTAAATCTGCCGCAACGCAATTCAAGTAAAGGAGCAACCGATGCATGGATCGTTGGAAGAATTGTATGTAGAGGTCGACATGT
>CADECM010000038.1:36226-49357 GCA_902825845.1 uncultured beta proteobacterium | reverse complement strand
TTGGCGAGGCGCTTGAAATGTTCGTCGCGCCGCGCGTTGACGCTCATGAAGCCATCTTTGGTTTTGAACATGCCCACCGGCATGCCGATGGGTTCGGCGGCGCCACCTTGCAAATGGTGTTCCATCATCGCGCCTTCCTGCAGGGCGAGCGCGCATTCCAAGAGGCTGGTCTGGATATAAGCGCCGCGGCCTTTCATCGCTTTACGATACAGCGCCGCCGCGACCGCCTGAAACGCATACAGGCCGGTGGAGAAATCGATCGCCAGCATTTCGATGCGTTGCGGCTCACCTGTGGGGCCGCGGTTGATCGACATCATGCCGGTGTAGGCCTGCATCACCGAATCCGTGGCCGGATTATCAGCGCGCGGGCCTTTCGGGCCGAAGCCGGTGATGTGGGCGTAAACGACGTTGGCGTTGGTTTTTTTAACGCTCTCGTAATCGAGCTTGAATTTGTCGATCTTGCCGATGCGATAGTTGTGGATCAACACATCGCATTGGCTGGCCAGCCGCTGCACGATGGCCGCGCCTTGATCGGTCTTGAGATCGACGGCAATCGAGCGCTTGGCGCGATTGACGATCACGGAATGCGCGGTGTGGTCGTCCGTGTGCTTGCCCAGCCGCCGGCTCCAGCAGCCAATTTCGGTGGGCTCGACTTTGATCACATCGGCGCCGTTGCGCGCGAGGTGCATGCCGCAATACGGCCCTGCCACGCCTTGCGACAGATCGAGAACTTTTACGCCTTCAAAGGGGAGATCGTCTGTGGTCATATCACTGCCCTTTCTTCGGCAACCAGCCATAGACCTTAGCACAAGCGCCGCCCATCAGCATGGCCCGTTCGCTGTCGTTCAGGCGGTCGGTCAAGCGAAAAGGTTCGACGCCCTGCTCGTAGTTGACCAGGGGGAAGGTGCGGGTCCAGTCGGTGCCCCACAGGCAGCGCTCGAAGCCCCAGGCATCGAACACGCGGGCGAGTGGGTCCCAGATATCCGGGTACGGATACGGCTCTCGCGA
The DNA here is from genome assembly GCA_902825845.1 of uncultured beta proteobacterium. GTDB lineage: Bacteria > Pseudomonadota > Gammaproteobacteria > Burkholderiales > SG8-41 > UBA5216. The sequence goes on along the minus strand of CADECM010000038.1, from coordinate 48,349 downwards.
CATGGTGCACACACCGCTGACCTTGATCGCCGCGTTTTGGCGGCGGGCGAGTGCAAGCACCTTGGGCAGATCGGCCCAAACGGTGGCGGGCACGGGCCTCGAGCGCGGCTGATAGAAACCCAGATGATCGATGACAAAACGCGTTTGCGGGTGAGCATCGATCAGCGTGGCGCCCATGTCGAGGTTGTTGCCGCACTGCAGATTGACCGGCATGTCGTGACGCGCGGCCGCGCGCAGTATGCGATCGATGCCCGCGGTATTGAGATCCGCCGCGGATTGCAGCGCGAACATGACGCGCACGGCCACCGCCCCTGGCGTTTTTTTCCAGTCGGCGATGATGTCGTCTGCCGCCGGATCATTCGGGTCCATCGGCTTGACGATGGCAAAACGTCCCGGATGGGCGCGCTGCACTTCGATTGCATAGCTGGCGTCGTATTGGTACAGCGAATTGGGCGAGACCATAATCGCGCCGTCCACACCCACCTTGTCCATGGCGGCTGCCATCTCGTCGCCGGTGACGTGGTTCGGCCAGCCCTGTGGGGGCCTGTGCCAGGGTCTATGCGGCGTGTTGGCGGCATAGGCGTGGACCTGCGAATCGATGAGTATCATGGCGAAGTTCCCGCGTCCGAAGTGGATTCACGGTATTGCAACAGGTTGCGACCCACGTGTCCAGAACGCGGAGGTACGGCCGCGCGCGGTTGATCACGACGGGGCCGTTTTCCGCCGCCGGCGGACCCGCCAACAATCCGGGTGTCGTGACCTTTTCGGCAGATGATCACAACATCAAGCGCTGTAATTCGTCCGTCAATAATGCGACTCAAAGTTGATCGCGTCCATGCGGCCGAGTTCGTGCATGTCGATGGTCGATTCGCCGGTCTTGCGGTTGACGGTGAACTGCATGCGGCGGTGGCCGTCGTTGGTGGCACGGATCGACAACAGTTCGAGGCCGTCCTTGCCGATGTGCCATTCGTGCGATCCCGCCAGGCCGGCCGGCGCGTAGAGTGAATCGCCGGCCGATACCTCGTACGCCTTGCCCGCAAGATCGTGCACCGTCGCGCTGCCTTTCAGCACGTAGTAAAACACTTCAATCGGATGCCAGTGCAGGTGCTCGTGCAGGTTGGGCTTGAATTGCGCGAGCCCGACGCGAATGCGCTCGCTCGGGGTTTGTTTCGCGCCGCACAGCGGGCGCACGGTTTGGCCCTTGATAATTCCCGGCGTGTCTTTCACTTTGTGGCGGCTGACGATACGCATGGTGGGTTTGATTTTTTTCAGGTCTTTGTGCATGACATGTTCTCCTTGGACAAATGCGGTTGGTTGGCCTTGCGTCCCGGTTCGCGCACGATTCTGCCCCACTTTTCAGTTTCCGACTTGCGCAAGGTGATTGATGCTGGAACGGCGGCTGTGCCCCGGCCACGTTGTATCGCCGTCGTGCATTGCGCAAGGTTGACCGTTCGCCCGCCGGGGACTAGATTGCGGGTTGTATCGTACCTTGCCGGCCGTTCTGGCTGATGCAGCATGGATTTTCAACGGTGTAGATCTCCACCCTGACTCTGGAGGAACTGCGATGTCCACTACCCATGAATTCACCACCGAAGACGTTGAATACCTGCGCCACGGCGAGCGCGGACTGAAGTTGCGGCTGTATAAGCCGCGTGGTGCCGGCCCGTTCCCACTGGTGATTGATTTGCACGGCGGCGCGTGGGGCAAGGGCAGCCTTGAAGAATGCAAAGTTCGCGACGAGGCGCTGGCGCAGGCCGGGCTGCTGGTCGCGGGGCTGGATTTTCGCGACGGCAATGATGGCTATCCGACCGCGCTGGTGGACATCAATTACGCGACACGCTGGCTGAAGGCGCGTGCCGCGCAACTGAACACGCGCAGCGATCTGGTGGGCATTTGCGGCGCGTCCAGCGGCGGGCATCTGGCCATGCTGGCGGCGATGCGCCCGCATGACCCGCGCTACGGCGCCATCGCGCTGCCCGCAGGCTCACCCGCGGTGGATGCGAGCGTGCGTTGCGTGGTGATGGCGTGGCCGGTGATCAATCCGCTGTCGCGTTACCGCAACGCGGTGCGCGGGCGCGCCGAGGGCGAAAAATGGGTGGGCGACATTCCGGAACGGCAGCGCTCATTCTGGAAGAACGACGAGAACATGGCCGAAGGCAATCCGATGCTGATGCTCGAGCGCGGCGAAAAAGTAGTGATGCCGCCGTCTCTGTGGGTGCAGGGTCGGCCCGATCAGGTGCACGACTATCGCGATCCGGAATCGCCCGTGGCCCTGAACGAACCGGAGCGCTTCGCCGCCAACTACCGCAAGGCAGGTGGCAAGCTGGAACTGCTGTACATCGACCAGGCCGCGCGTGCCACAGCCGCTGCGCACGAACCCATCGCGGCGTTCTTCCTGCGGGAGATGCCGGTCAAGGTTGCGGCCGCAGCGTAGCTACCGAATCATAAATGCCAGGGTAACGTTCTTCCCCGATTGCAGGGGGGAACGCCCACTGCGCACATTACTGGAGGACTATCGTCATGACCCAACCTCGTGGCCCGCTCGACGGCGTAAAGGTGGTCGCCTGTTCCACCGCTCAGGCCGGCACGGTGCCCTATATGCTGATGGCCGATCTGGGCGCCGAAGTGATCAAGATTGAAGTGCCCGGCAAGGGGGATAACTCGCGCGGCTCCAGCGTGTTTCCCGGTTTCCCCAGTATCTACTTTGAAACCAACAATCGCGGCGTGAAGAGCTTTACGCTCAACATGAAATCGCCCGAAGCGCGGGGCATCCTGCACAAGCTGGTGGCGCGGGCCGATATTTTCGGGCAGAACTTTCGGCCCGGCGCGGCCGAGAAGAATGGCTTTGGTTATGAGGAGCTGAAGCTGGTCAACCCCAAGCTCGTCTATGTGTCGATATCCGGTTACGGCCCGAAGGGGCCAAACGCCAAGCTGCCTGGTACCGATTCGATGGCACAAGCGCTGGGCGGCATAGCGCAGGCGTACTCGACGCCGGGCCAGCCGCTGCGTACCGGCATCGTCTCGGTGGCTGATGAAACCTGTGCGATTCTCGCGTTTGGCGGCATACTCGCGGCGCTGCATTGCGCGCGCACGCAGGGCATCGGCCAGAAAGTTGAATGTTCGCTGCTCGGCGGACAGATACGCCTGATGGGCTGGACGCTCACCACCGCGATGTGGCGCAACCGCGATCCGGTCACCGGACAGGCGCGCGTCACCGGCACGCCGCAGCGGCCGGGCATGAGCGCGAGTTTCAACGATATCGACGGCAAACCGTTGGTGTTTCAATTGAACGGCGCCGCCAAGTGGCAGAATGCGATGACCGCGCTGGGTTTTTACGACGCACTGACGCAGGCGGGGTTTGCCGATCTGGGCGTGGTCATCGGTTCGGACGAAAAACGCCAGACCCTGCTCAAGACGCTCGACAAGCTGTTCGCGACCGGCCCGCGCGACAAGTGGGTGAAAATCCTGCGCGAAGCGGATATCGTGTCGGCGCCGATCAACACCTTGCTCGAAGCGTCCAACGATCCCGACGTGCTCGCCAACGGCTACATCACCGAAGTCGAGTATCCCAAGCACGGCAAGAAACTGAAGGTGCATGGCTCGCCGTGGCAGTTTTCCGAAACGCCGGCGAAGATCGGCGTTGCGCCCGAACTGGGCGAACACAACGATGCTGTGTTAAAAGAAGTCGGTTATAGCGACGCGGAAATTGCGGGATTCCGCGAGCGCAAGGTTATTTGAACATCATTTCAACCCGGAGTATTCATCATGGCAAGACTGACGTCGATTACCAAAAAGGACCAGGTGCCCGCGGAGTATCACGACACCTTTGATGCCGTGGTCAAAAGCCGCGGCGGGGTGCATGGACCGTTCAGCATGGCGATGCATTGTCCACCGATTGCGGCTCATCTGGTGACGCTGGGCGGTTATGTGCGTTTCGAGGGCAAGCTCGACATGCGCGTGCGCGTGCTTGCAGCGATGACGGTGGCGCGCGAGTTCGACTGCCTTTACGTGTGGGGCGCGCAGACGGGTTCGGCACGCAAGCAGGGCGTGCCGGAATCCACGATCACCGCGATCCGCGAAAAACATTCGCGCGGCGTGCCGCCGGAAGACGCGCAGATCATCGACTTTACGCGCGATCTCATTCATAAGCATCGCGTCGACGCCGCGGTGATGAAGGCGCTGCAGCAGCGCTTTGGTGACTTCCAGTTGGTCGAACTGACCGGCACCATCGGCTATTACTCGCTACTGACCATGACCGCCAATGCCACGGAACTGGAGCCGTCCGAAGGCATGGAAGTGTTGAAGCCTTAGTACCTGCCAGAAACTACAAACTGGTCTTGTCATTACCCATTCTTGCGGCCAGAGGGCTTTCCCCTCACCTCCGCCTCTCTCCCGAAGGGAGAGAGGTGCAGAGCCCTTCTCCCTGTGGGAGAAGGGTTGGGATGAGGGAGGCGCTTCTGGATGTGTCGCAGGGTCAAGGCTCTTGCTAATGCGGAGCAACAGGAGTGTGCGATGCTGATTGTCGATTCACAGATTCACATCTGGCAGAACGGGCGCATGAGCCCGCACCATCGCCAGGCCAATACCTATTCAATCGAAGAAGCGGTGGCGGAGATGGATTCCGCCGGCGTCAATTGCGCGGTGATCCATCCGCCCGGTTCGCTGGGCGAGGCGGTGAACCTCTACGCCGAGGAGGCGGTGCGCAAGCACCCGGAAAAGTTCTGCATCCTCGGTCACTTCGATCTCACCAGCCCCGATCGCGAAAACATCGTCGCCAACTGGCGCAAGCGCACCGGCATGCTGGGTTTCCGCTTTACCTTCGCCGAGGCGCAGCAAAAATCGTGGTGGACCGACGGTTCGCTCGACTGGTTCTGGGCGGTGTGCCAGAAACAGGATTTGCGCGTGGGCTTGCTGGCGAGCGGCGCGAACATTGCCGCGTTCGGCAACATCGCGCGCCGCTATCCGGGCCTGAGGATGCACATCGACCACATCGGCCGCGGCGGCGGCCGTGCCGACCTGAAAGACGATGCGGCCTATGCCAACCTTGCGGAAATGCTGGCGCTGGCAAAGCTGCCCAACGTCGCGGTCAAGCTGTCGGGCGCGCCCAGCACCTCGAGTCAGGCGTATCCGTACACCAACATCCACGGCTATCTGCGCCAGATCATTGAAGCGTTCGGCCCCGAGCGTTGCTTTTGGGGTACCGACATCACGCGCATGCCAATTTCGTATCGCCAGTGCGTGACTATGTTCACCGAGGAGATGCCGTGGCTCAAGGGCCGCGATCTCGAACTGGTGATGGGCGGCGCCGTGGTCGACTGGCTGGGCTGGAAGCGTCCCGGCGCCTGACACCAGAGAATTCCCATCACCCTTTCAAGAAGGAAGTTTCCATGCGTTTACCCGTATTGAGTCCGGAGCAGTTCACCCCCCGCCAGAAGGAGGTGAGTGCCAAGCATATCGCGCGCCGAGATTACCTCGGCGGACCGTACAAGGTCTGGATTCACAGCCCGGAGATGTTCGAAAAGGCCTCCGCCATCAGCAACTACATGCGCTTCGATTGCGGGCTGCCGGTGAAGCTGCGCGAGTTCGGCATTCTGGTGATGTCCCGTTATTGGGACGCGCAGTATTCCTGGAACGCGCATGTGGATAAGGCTATTGCCGCCGGCATTCCGGAGGATGTGGTCAACGATCTCGCGGCTGGCAGGAAGCCCAACTTCAAAGCCGACGATGAACGCGTGTACTACACCTTCGCAATGGAATTGCTGGAGAAGCATTTTGTCAGCGATGCCACGTTCGACGAGGCGCGCAAGATCTTTGGCGAACGCACGCTGGTGGACCTGATCGGCTCGGTCGGTTACTTCAGCATGCTGGCCATGTGTCTGAACAGCGCTCAGGTCGATTTGCAGCCCAACCGTACGCCGCCGTTTGCGGATGTCAGCGGCTTCAAAAAGACCGGCTGAAGCGAAACGCCAACATCATTCGGCATTTGATCAGTACACTTATTTTTCAACGGAGGATACACAATGGATTTGGGACTCAAGGGCAAGAGTGCAATCGTCACCGGCGGCAGCCTGGGCATCGGTAAAGCCATTGCGCGCGAACTGGCGCGCGAAGGTGTCAACGTCGCGATCGTGGCGCGCAAAAAAGAAGCGCTGGATGCAGCAGCCAAGGAGCTTTCGGCTGAAACCGGCGGCCGTGTCATCGGATTGACCGCCGATGTCACCAGCAAGGAACAGGTCGAGGCGATGGTTGCCGAAGCCGCCAAACAGTTTGGCGGGCTGCACATCCTGGTGAACAGCGGCTCCTCGCCCGGCGGTTCCGCGTCCGCCATCGGTCCGATCGAAACCGTGGTGGATGAGGATTTGCTGCTCGATTTCAACACCAAGTATGTGGGGGCTTTGCGCTGCGCGCGCGCGGTGATTCCGCATCTCAAAAAGCAGGGCTGGGGCCGCATCATCAACATCAGCGGCACCAATGCGCGCAATGCCGGCAACCTCAGTGGCGGCGCGCGCAATGCGTCGATGGTGCACATGGCCAAGACGCTGGCCGTGCAACTGGGCCGCTTTGGCATCACGGTCAACTGTGTGCACCCCGGCACCACGCGCACTGAGCGCACGCCAAGCCTGCTGGCCAGGCAGGCGGCGGACATGAAGATCACGCCGGAGGAAGTCGAAAAGCGCAACTACCTGCCTGATTCGCCGCGCGGCAATGCGATCTGCCGCATGGTTGACGCGTCGGAAGTGGCGTTTGTCACGGCGTTTCTGGCGTCGGACAAATCGTGGGCCATCAGCGGCGAACTGGTGGTGGCGACCGGTGGGGCCGGACGTTCAGTGTATTACTGAGCCATCGACATTCGGCGCGGGCGGGGCGATGCCCCGCCTTGTTTTTTTACTGCCAGCGGAACCCGCACATGAAAATCGTTGACGTAAAAGTACACGCCTACAGTTACCCCACGCCGCCGCTGCGCGGCGCGCAGTTCGGCACGCAGGAGGAGGCGACGCTGGTGCGCGTGATTACAGACGAAGGCCTGGAAGGGTACGGCGTGGCACGCGCCGTTGGCGGTTCCAGCGGGCGCGTGATTGCCGATGCGGTGTTGCGTACGGCCAAACCGCGCGTGGTGGGGCAGGATGCGTTTCAGCGCGAGCTGGTCTGGCAAAAACTGTGGGCGCTCGACCGCGGCAATCATCTGCCCATATTCGCCACTAGCGTCATCGATGTTGCCCTTTGGGATGTGGCCGGCAAGGCGCTCGGCGTGCCGGTGTGGCAATTGCTGGGCGGCTATCGCGACCGTTTGCCGGCCTATGCCAGTTCAGCGCGGCTGGCGACCGAGGCGGACTATGTGGCAGAGGCGCTGCATTGCCGCGAGCGCGGATTTCCCGCGTACAAGCTGCACCCGTTTGCCGATCCCGATAAGGACGTCGCCGTATGCCGCGCCGTGCGCAGCGCGGTCGGGCCGGATATGGCGCTGATGCTGGATGCAAGCTGCGAATACGATCATGAACAGGCGCTGCGGGTGGGCCGCGAAATCGAGAAACTCAATTTTTGCTGGTACGAAGAGCCCATCAACGCGTACGATTTGCGCGGCTACGCCGAACTGTGCCGCGCGCTGGAGATTCCGGTGGTGGCCGCTGAAATGGTGGCGGGCTCCATTCGCAGTACTGCGCAATACATCAGTCAGGGCGCGGGCGACATTCTGCGTGCCGACGTCTACTGGCGCGGCGGCATTACCGCGGTGATGAAGACCGCGCATCTGTGCGAGGCCTACGGCATCAAGACCGAACTCCATCATGGCGCTTCGCCGCTGATGGACATCGCGACGCTGCACTGCGCATGCGCGATCCGTAATTGCGAGTACCTCGAATTGCTGGTACCCGAACAGCGCTATCAGTTTGGCTTGAAGGACTACCGGCAACTGCAGATTGATGCACAAGGCCATGTGCAGGCGCCGTCCGGGCCGGGACTGGGCGTGGAAATCGACTGGGACTTCATCGATAAACACACCACGTTTGCGGGATAGCCCGCTCGACCGTCTTCGCGCGAATTACTGTAAATATTTGTTTTTAAACAATATTATAATAGAGCGCGCAGTGCGCGGCGCCATGATAGGGCCCCGCGCGCTGCGTTGTGGTTGCGCTGAAAGCGTTAACGCTCAGGCAGCCTTTGCCTTCGCCGCAGCCGGAGCAGCTGCTTGTGCGGCGAGTACCGCTTTGGCTTCCCTGGCCACGACCGTGCCGTCGAAGAAATTGGGATTCTGCGTGCCCCACAGCCGCACCGAGTTGGCGAAAACGAAATCGCGGAAATTGTCCTCGGTGATGTGGCCATCCTCGACCAGTTCATAGGCTTCCGGCAGGGGATCGCGGAAGTCGATCACGTCGAAATGGCCGATGTCGGAACTGTAAATCGCGTTCAGTTTTGCGCCGAACGGATTGGTGCGGCCGAATGCCACCGAGTTCATGCGGTCATCCGCTTCACAGCCAAAATAGTACGGCTTGGCGAAGAGATCGACCCAGTCTTCCTTGCGCGTGATCTTGCACGCGGCGAAATCGTCCATGTCCGCGACATTGCCATTCAATCGCATGCCTTGCGGATCGGGCCAGCCATCGCGCTCACGCAGGGCCGCGGCAATATCGTCGTAGCCGTACTTCTCGACCATGTTCATCAGCAAGGCGCGATCAAGCTTGTCAGGATCCATGCGCTTGAGTGCGGGTGCGCCACGGCGTTCCCAGTGCTCGATCAAATCGCCGAACAACTGGCTGCCCCAGCCGACGCCGCCTTCGAGGAAGGCGAAACGCAGTTCCGGGAAGCGCCGCGTCACGCCGCCGAGGAAGATGGCCTTGGATATGGCGTGCCCCGCCGCCGCGAAATGGCCGACATGGTTATAGACGAAATTGTTCGGCGAATTGCGCAGGCCCTGGCCGCTGGAACTGCTGTGGAAGGTGGGTGCGATCTTGAGTTCGACGCATTTCGCCCACACAGGGTCATAATTGTAGGGACTGTCAAGGGCCAGCAGGTCGTACCAAATGCCCTCGCTGCCTGGCCGCGGCTCGGCGATCGGCCGCGACATGCCGCTGCCGAACATGCCGACCTTGGCGCCCAGCTGCCGGGTGACAAATTCGAGTTCGGCGATGGCCTCTTCCGGCGTGTGCATCGGAATGATCGCTGCGGGCGTCATGCGATCTTCGAGACCCTGAAAATATTCCGCCGACACAATGTTGTAGGCACGAATCACCGCGCGCCGTGTTTCGTCGTCCTTGATGCGCGGCAGGCGCAGGCCGGAGGTGGGATACACCACGGCGAAATCCGAGCCGATTTCGTCCAGCCGTTCGTAGAGCATTTTCGGCATCATCGCGGTCGCTCGGTCAAGCGTATTCTCGGCCTGACGGTTCCAGAACGCCGGCATGGAAACGCGCTGTCTGGCGCGCGTCTCCGGTGTCAATTTCAGCGTATCGGGAGTTGACTGCATCGCTGCGATAAAGCCATCCGCGGCTTTGTTGCCGACCGCTTTGCGCATTTTTTCGCTGAACACCGGCGTGTATTCCAGCCAGTGGCCATCGCCATCAACAACCGGGTGCTTCAGACGGGAATGAATTTGCGAAGGGCTAAGATGTGCACTCATGCTAACCTCCCAAGTAAGTGGTTGAGGAAACCAAAACTAATTTCGGGAAAGCTACATCGCCGCAAGAAGCGTAGACCCGCGGCGCAGGTGTGTCAATGCGTGGGGTGTCAGCGCAAACGACGAAGATCCGAGGCCTTTTCCGATCCGGCTTTTCAGTCGAGTGGCCCCATTAAGTGGCGCATTTGATCGCCGCCACATAGCGGAACTGGCGCCCCGCGCCGGCATGCTTTGCGCGCTCGGTCATCGTGCGCTTGTTGCGTCAACGCAGTCACCCGGTTTATATTCAAAGCCCATTGGCGATGCAGTGTGTAGCGTCATTGAATCAGACAAAGCATGGAGCGATACGATGCCTAAGCTTATCCCGGTAGCCGACGAATTGAGCAAACCGTTTTGGGATGCGGTCAATGCAAAGCGGCTGGTGCTGCAGCACTGCGCGGCCTGCAACAAGCTGCAATATCCGCCGCAAAAAAGTTGCCAGGTTTGCGGCAATGCAGGCCTGACCTGGAAGGAGGTCAGCGGCAAGGGACACATCGCCACCTACATTGTGATCGAAGACGGGCGTCTCAATCGTCGCATGCCCGATCAGCCCTACAATCTGGCTATGGTCACGCTGGACGAGGATCCCACGATTAATTTTTACTCCAACCTTCCCGGTACGCCGCCGTACAAGGTGCCCGTGGGTGCCGCGGTCGAGGTTACCTTTGAAGATGTGGCGCCAGGTCAGTTGATCCACGAATGGCGCGTGGCAAGTTGATATTCAAGTCGATGCCCGAAGCACAAACACAGCGAGGTTGACACATGGCTGCTGCAAACGAATACAAATGGCGCAGGGAGAAGGATGGGCTGGGTGTGTGGGAACATCGCGGCAAGGTCGCGGTGGCCGGTTTTGGCCACTCGCCGGTCGACCGGCGCTGGGACGGCGTGTCCATGGACAAGACGCTGGGCGCCTACGCCATGCTTGCCTGCCAGAAGGCGATGGACGAGGCAGGCATCACCGCCGATCAGGTGGATGGCATAGTCTGCTGCGACAGTCATATTGCCGGGCCTAGCGGCGGCTCCGCGTCGAAGTGGGCGCCGCGGCCGTATTTTGCGCCGCCGTACGATTCCGAACTGGGGCTGACGCTGGTGAACGCCGAATGGCTGATCAAGCAAATGGGTTTCAAGAACGTCAAGTTCGCTCCCACCAAGTTGCCGACCATCGGTGAAATGGTGGGCATGGCGTCGCAAGCCGTCGGCGATGGCGTATGCAGCAACTGTCTGGTGATCTACCCCTGCGGCAATCTTGAAGGGCGCTATCGCCGTGGCGGCGAAAATGCGGAAGATCATGCACGCGGCGCGCGGCAATGGACGGTGCCCTGGGGCAATCACGGCGGCAACGACTTTATCAATATCTTCCCGCACAATCAGTACTGCCTCAAATACGGCGGCAAGCATGATGATCTGGCGCCCTACGTGATCAACCAGCACCGCAACGGTATGCTTACGCCCTGGGGCTTCAATGCCAACCACGGCATTGAGCCGATCACCGTCGAAGACTATGTGACCTCGCGCTACATCCTGAATCCATTGCGCTTGTGGGATTGCGACCGTCCCGTCAATACCGCGACCGCGTATCTGTTCACCACCGCTGCACGCGCCAAGGACATGAAACAGAAGCCGGTCTATGTGCTGAATCATTCGCAGCACAACTTCAAGCAGCGCACCACGCAGCCGGACCTCGACGAAATCGAGCTGTGGACCGATATCGCCGCCAAGCGCATGTACGAGGGCGCGGGGTTGGGGCCGAAGGATGTCGATATTTTCAATCCGTACGACGGCTACGCCACCATGAGCCAGTTTTTCCTTGAGGGCTTCCAGTGGCATGGCGTCAAGCGCGGCGATGCCCTTAAGTTTTACGCCGGCGACATCCGCGTGGAAGGCCCGCATCCCTTTAATTCCAGCGGCGGTAATTTAGGCACGGGGCGCGTGCGCTGCGCCATGTACACCGACGCCATTGAACAATTGCGCGGCACCGCCGGCAAGCGTCAGGTGACGGTGCGGGCCGAGACTGCGCTGGCGGCGTTTACCACGCCCAGCAGCGGCGGCTGGATCATGTTCGGCAAACATCCGGGTTAAGCGGAAGGAGAAGCTAGGTTGGCCAAGCTCATCAGTTTTGATATCGACGGCACGCTGGAAACCGGCGATCCGCCGGGCCGCATCACCATGGACTTGGTGCGCCAGGCGCGGGACTTGGGATACATCATCGGCAGTTGTTCCGACCGCACCGTCGGCATGCAAAAACGGATGTGGGAAACGCACGGCATCACCGTTGCGTTTACCGTGTTGAAGCATTGCCTGGATCAGGTCAGGGCGGCACATGACGCGGAGCACTATGTACATATCGGCGACACCAATATCGACAAGTATTATGCCGAGCTACATGGCTTTACCTATTTTTTCCCCGACGAATCCATAGATCATCTCTGGCAGGCCGAGTAGTTCAGCCGCCAAAGTAACGGGCGGCGGCAAGC
>CADECM010000038.1:0-36126 GCA_902825845.1 uncultured beta proteobacterium | reverse complement strand
GCGACGTCGTCGGCGCCGCGCACCGGTCGCGGATTGGTGGCAATCGGGCCCGTGCCGTCGTACTGCCGCGCAAGCTCCGAGATCCTGTCGGCAGTGATCCCGACGTCGCCCAACCGTGTCGGCAGTCCCAGCGCCTTGACGAAATCGCGCATCGCCTCGCACGGCCGCGCGCCGGGGCAGCCGAGTTTGTCGGCCACCACGCGCTGACGTTCACCATTAACCGGTTCGTTCCATTCGAGTGTTGCCGCCAGCGAGATGCATGAGGTAATGCCGTGCGGCACACCGGCATAGCCGCCGAGGATGTAACCAATGCCGTGGCTCGCGCCGTTGGGAACACCGGGCGCGTTGGATACCTGCGTGAGCCACGCCGCAAGCTGGCAGCTCAGGCGTGGTTCGAGGTCGGCCGGGCGTGCCTTGATGGCCGGCAGATTTTGCGCCAGCATGCCCATGGCCTGCAGCGCAAGGCCGTCGGCCAGCGGATGCGGACGGATAGAGCACCAGCGCTCTACTGCGTGATCCATTGCCCGCATGCCGGTTGACAGCATCAGTTCCATCGGCGTCTCCAGCGTCGCCGCTGGATCGAGTATCACCGCAATGGGCGCCATCAGCGGGTGGCTGAACGACAGTTTGACCTTGCGCTGCATGTCGGTGATGCCCGCGCCGCTGCTGAATTCGGCGGCGGACAGGGTGGTGGGTACCGCGGTCATGCGCATGGCACGGTCGGTGGCTTGCACCGCAAGCGGTGCCTCGCCGCGTTTGGTGGCCAGCCGCGACAATGCCTGCATGTCCTCCACGCCCCGCCACAGTGCAAGCAACATGGTTTTGGTCGCGTCGACCACCGAGCCGCCGCCGACGGCCAGCAAATGGTCTGCACCCACCTCGCGCGCGAGCGCCGCGCCGGCGATCACCGCTTCACGCGGCGAGTGTGCGGCAATGGCCGACAAGTGGCCCGCGCAACGGTCGCCCAGCGCCGAGGTGACCTCACGGATCAATCGGCTGTTGACGAGCGACTGCGTGGTCAGCAGCAGCACGCGTTTGGCGCCCACGCGCTCGATTTCCACGGGCACCGCCTCGGCAACAGGCTTGCCGTGTATCACGCGTTCCTGTGTAGTCCACTGCACGGCACCGGTCAGCATGGTACCTCCTGTGGCGAAAAAACTTGCGGTCGCTGGTGTGGGTTGTCCTAATAGAAAATGCCAGGCGTCGAGCCGCCGTCGATGACGATGCTTTGGCCTGTGATCGCGGATGCGTGCGGCGAGGCGAGGAAGAGCACCATGGGCGCAATGTCCGCCGGCTCGATGAGGCGGCCGATCGGGAACTGCTTGACGAAGCTCGCCTCGGCCTCGGCCTCACTCACGCCGAGTTGCTTCGCGCGCGCGGTGAGGCGCTTTGGGTAACGGTCGGTTTTGGTGAAGGGCGGGTGGACGGTGTTGGCCGTAATGCCCTGGGCCGCCACCGTCCCGCTGAACTGTTTGACGAAGGCGACGATGGACGAATTGCCGAGCGCGCTGGGCAGCGCGGTGGCGCCGGCATGGCGCACGGCGGAGCCGCCGATACAGATGACACGGCCGCGCGACGACTTGCGCAGATGCGGCAGGGCGGCGCGGCAGCAGCGCATATAGGCCAGCGTTTTGCCGGTGAGCCGTTCCATCAACCCCTCGTCGTCCAGCGTTTCGATGTTGCCGCTGACCGCGGTTGAAGCATTGTTGACCAGCACGTCGAGCCCGCCAAAGGCATCGACCGCCGCCTGCACCGCGCCCGTGCACCCTTCGGCCGTGAACAGGTCAACCGCGACCGCCTTCGCCTTTACCCCCTTCGCCTTCAGCTTTGCTTCCGCCTCCGCCAGCGCCGCCTTGTCACGGCCGCACACGGCAACGTTCGCACCTTCCTCCGCGAACGCGAGCGCGATGGCGAGGCCCACGCCCCGGTTGCCGCCAGTGACCAGCACCGATTTGCCCTTGAGATCGAGGTTCATATCTGATTCCCTTCCATGGTTGTCGTCGTTCCTGTGCCTTGATGCGCTGGCGTCTTCCGCCGTTGCTCGCGGCAGTATAGAGCAGAACCATGCAGAAAGCCGCCGCATGTTTTTCGCATGGCCGACGCGCCCATGGATGGCAGTGCGGTTAGTACTTCCGGACTAAGTCGAAGGTCGGATTGCCAACGATGTGATGGCGTCTTAATGTCATGCCGCACGCTTTATTTGATCGTGAAACTGAGTCTGACGGAATGAATCCATTGTTGTGTTGCGCATAAGGAGGCGAAATGGCAAAGACGCTCAAGAGCACGCTGTCGGGAGTGTGGCTGATGCAGACCATCAAGATGAGTGTGCCGGTACCCTGCAGGATTCAGTACACCGTGCGCCACAAGGGCGATGGCAACAACACGCTCAGGGTGCGGTTTGGAAGTTTCTTCCATTTGATCTGGGCCCAGGTTCACGACTTTGACGTGGATCCCGGCAAGTCCCTGTCGCGGAGCGCGGAGCGGACTGGTGACAACACGGGAGAGGAGGACGACAAGCAAGACGTCCGCTGGCGGCTCTCGCGCAAGGTGCTGACCAAGCCCATTGACTGGGAGCTGACTTACACCGTGACCCGCCTCGCGGATGACAGCGATGCCACCGACGAGTGCCACACCACCATCACCAGCGAAAAATGACCGCGGCTGGGGTTCGTGGCAAGGGTCGAATCAAGCGCGCGTGAGGCGTGGCGAAGACGGCGCAGGCTCACATCATCGCTGAAGGGATGTATTGTAAATTATTGATTTTATTGTATTTTTTATAATCGTTTCTGCGCCCTGGATTGGGCGCATGCGCGGGTCCATTACAACCGCTACCCGCAACGGCAGGTGTTGCCCGCGTTCACTTGAAGCGCGTGCCGGTCAACACCCCGCAAACGTTCACGCCAGTGCGGCCAGTACCCGCTCGCGTGTAAACGGCATGTCGCGCAGGCGCACGCCGATGGCATTGCACACCGCATTGCCGATGGCGGCGGCCGTCGGGCCCTGCACGGCTTCGGCGGCGCCCAGCGTCATTTCGTCGGGACGATTGACGACTTTGACCTCAATCACCGGTGCTTCACTAAAGGTGAGGATCGGGTAGTCGGCCCAGCCGCGGGTGAGCACGCGTTCGGGTTCGTAGCGCACTTGCTCCTTCAGCGTCCAGCTTGCCGCCTGAATGATGCCGCCTTCGGTCTGATTGATGATGCCGTCGGGGTTCACTGTCAGCCCCGCATCGATCGCGGACCAGGCGCGGCACACCCTGACGTCGCCGGCGATTTCGACTTCCACGATCACCGCGGCGTAGGCGGCCTGGCTCTTGTAACGCGCAAAGCCGATGCCGCGTCCGCGTGTGCCGTTCCCTTTCTCGCGGCTGCGCCAGCCGGCCAGTGTGGCGGCAGCCTCGATGACTGCGCGCGCGCGCGCGTCCTTCAGATGCCGCAGGCGGAACTCGACCGGATCGGCGCCTGCCACCAGCGCCAGTTCATCGAGGAATGATTCCAGCGCAAACACATTGGTATGGGCGCCGAGCGAGCGCAGCGCGGCCACCCGCAGCGGTGCGCGCTCGATGTAGTGGTTGGTGATGCGCTGGTTGGGAAACACATAGAGCGGGATCGCATTGCGCTGCGCGCCGCCCGCCGGCAGCGGCGGATTGGCCGGCGCCGGCGGCGGCAGCGGTTGCGCCAGATGGCGGGCTGCGAGCAGGGTGCTGTTCCTGGTCGCGCTTTGCCAGTTGGTGCGGGCGGTGTGGCCGTTGCTCCACACGTCGTGGCGCCAGTCGACGACGTTGCCGCTGCCGTCGAGCTGCGCGTCCATCCGCACCACCATGGCAGGGCCGTAGGGTTCCCACGCGAACTCGTCATCGCGCATCCATTGCACCCGTACCACGTTGCCGGGAGCAGCGCGCGCGAGCAGCGCCGCGTCCAGCGCGGCGTCATCGGCGCCATTGTGGCCGTAGCAGCCCGCGCCCTCGTGATGCTCCACCACAATGTTTTCCTCGCTGGTGTCCAGCAGTGCGGCGAGATCCTTGCGCAGCGGATACACGCCCTGACTGTGGGTCCAGATGTGATACCGGTTGCCGTCCATGCGCGCGAGCGCGCAGGACGGGCCGAGCGAGGCGTGCGCGATGTAGGGCCGTGTGTACTCGGCCTGCAGCCGCGTAGCGGCGCCGGCGGCGGCTGTGTCGTCGCGAATCTCGCTGACCACCTCATCCTTGCTCGCTTCTTGCAGCAGGAATCGCGGGTCCAGCGTCTCGGGCAGCGTTGCCTGCTCTTCCCATTGCGTGGTGCGCCGCAGGCGATTGAGCGCGCGAACGGCCTGATCCTCGCGGTCGGTGACCACGCCGACAAAGTTGCCGTCGCGCACCACCGCACGCACACCGGGCATGGCGCGCACACCGGCTTCGTCCAGTTCCAGCAGGCGCGCGCCGTAGCTCGGGGGGCGCACGACGCGCCCATGCAGCATGCCCGGCCGGTCGAGGTCCTGGATGTACGACGGCGCGCCGGTCATCTTGCCCGGAAAGTCCAGCCGCGGCGCACTGGCGCCGACGATGGTATGTAGTGCCGGGGACTTGGGCGCGGCGTCGCCGCTCGCTTCGCGCGCAAGCAGGTCGTCGCTGGCGAGTTTCCAGTAGCTCACGCTGCCGCCGCTGCGTGCGGTAATCAGGCCGTCGTCCACCGTCAGTTGCTCCAGCGACACACCCAGCTGCCGTGCGGCCTTGTCGAGCAACAGTTGGCGCGCCTCGGCCGAGGCATGGCGCAACGCCTCGCCGCCTTCCTGCAACGAGCGGCTGCCCGCGGTTGTGCCTTCGTCGGGGCTGTAGGAAGTGTCCGTGCGGGCCACTTGAATGCGCGCCAGTTTGACGTCGAGTTCTTCCGCGACGATCTGGGTGAAGGCCGTCAATATCCCTTGTCCGTATTCGACTTTGCCCGGATACACGGTGATCGTTTCATTGCGATTAATGCGCAGCCAGCGGTCGAGCCGCCGATTGGTGTCGAGGCTGCCGGGCAGTTTGCGCGGCGCGGGTTTGCCGGCGGCGCTCATTGCGCACCGCCAGCAGTCGCGGCGGCGCGGCGTACCGCGCGCAGGATGCGGTGATGGGTGCCGCAGCGGCACAGATTACCGTTGAGGGCTGCGCGTATTGCGGCGTCGTCCGCCTGCGGGTTAGCATCGAGCAGGGCCTTGGCAGCCATGATGATGCCGCTGACACAGTAGCCGCACTGCGCGGCCTGCTCGTCGAGAAAGGCCTGCTGCAGCGGGTGCAGGGTGCCGTTCGTGGCCAGACCTTCGAGGGTGGTGATGGCCTTGCCGGACGCCGCCGACACCGGCAGGTCGCACGAGGGCACGGCCTTGCCGTCTATGATGACCGTGCACGTGCCGCAGTGGCCGGTGCCGCAGCCAAATCGCGCGCCCTTGAGCTGCAGATCGTTGCGCAACACGTAGAGCAGCGGTGTTTCGGGGTCCGCTGTGACGTTCCGGGTCTGGCCGTTGACGTTCAATGCAATGCTCATGGTTGCTCCCTTAAACCGGCGCCAGTCTGGGCACCAGCAGTTCGCGTTTCATCTCGGCCACCGTTGAAATGCCCAGCATTGCCATATTGCGGCTGATTTCCTCGCGCAGCAGTTGCGCGGCATGATGCACGCCTGCTTCGCCACCGATGGCGGCGGCGTACAGGAATGGCCGTCCGACGAACACAAAATGTGCGCCCATGGCGAGCGCTTTCAGCACGTCCGTGCCGCGGCGGATGCCGCTGTCCATCATGATCGCCATGTTGCCGGCCTCGGCAACGGCGCCCGGCAACGCGCGAAACGGCGACAGCGTGCCGTCAAGCTGACGCCCGCCGTGATTGGAAACCATGATGCCGTCGACGCCGCTTTCACGCGCGATACGCACGTCGTGCGGCGACAGCACGCCTTTCAGCACCAGCTTTCCCTTCCAGATTTTGCGCATCAGTTCCACGTGCTCCCAGTTCAGGCCGTCGCGCGCCATGCGCGGCCGTTCCATGTTGCCGAGCACGGGAATGCGTGCAAAGCCCATGTTCTCCAGATGCGGCATGCCATGCCGCATCACGGTACGCAGAAAGTTGCCGGCCAGCCAGCGCGGCCGCACCATGCAGTCCCACGCCAGACGCGGCGTGATCTTGAGGGGCGAACTGTAGCCGGTGCGCACGTTGTTCTCGCGGTTGGCGGACACCTGCACATCCACGGTGAGCACCAGCGTTTCAAACCCGGCGGCCTGCGCGCGCTCCACCAGCGGGATGATGATGTCGGGCTCTCCCGGCAGGTAAGCTTGAAACCACGCGGTGGGTCCCACCTTGCGCACATGTTCCATCGGCGTCAGGGATGCGCCACTCTGGATCATCACGGTGTTGAGTTCACCCGCCACCCTGGCGAGCACATCGTCGCCGCGGTAGGCGGCGAGCGCCGTGGAACCCATGGGTGGAAAGCCGAAGGGCAGATCGTAGCTGCGGCCCAGCAGCGTGGTCTTCTGATGGCGCGCGCGGGTGTTGACCAGGACCCGTGGCAGGAACTCCCACGCATTGAACGCCGATCGGTTGCCGTCGAGCGAGGCATTGGTTTCGACGCCGCCGGAAATGTAGCCGAAGATCGGGCGCGGCAGATAGCGGCGCGCGGGCGCCTCGAAGTCGTCCAGGCACAGCAGGTCCCTGAATCGACGCGATGAGGCGGCAGACGGGCGTGGCGCGGCGGCGGCGCGCAGCGCTGCCGGAGGCTGTTGGGTGGCGACTTCGCTCATGGTGTGTTTTTCCCCTGTTGGATCGTGATCGTGTCGAGATCAATCAAACGCATAGCGATAGTTGCTGCCGTGCCGCACGATGCGTCCGCTCGTCGGCGCGGGAAAATGGCCGGGCAGCAGGCGCATGCCGCTTTCGGCGTACTCTTCGATCAGCCGCGTGCGCGTGGTGCGTGACAGCTCGCGGTCGGTGCAGGCGAGGGTGGACCACGACGGCTGCATCAGCTGGAACTGGTGGTGAATCACATCACCCAGAAATACCGCGCGTGCATCGCGTGAACGCGCATGAATCACCACGTTGCCGGGCGTGTGTCCAGGCGCGCTTTCGAACCACAGGCCATCTTCCATCGCATAGTCGTCCTCGACCAGCACCGATTGCCCGGTGCGCACCACCGGCAGCACGCTGTCCTCGAACGCGCGCGCATGGGGTGAATCCTCGCCGCTTTTCTGGAACGCCTGCCAGTGGTCGAATTCGCGCCGCGCCATGATGTAGCGCGCATTGGGAAAGGTCGGCACCCAGCGTCCGTTGTCGAGGCGGGTGTTCCAGCCGACATGATCCCAGTGCAGATGCGTGCACATCACAAAGTCCACGTCTTCCGGCTTCACGCCCGCGCCGGCAAGGTCCGCGATAAAGGGCGATTGCAGGCGGTTGAATTGCGGCCGCGTCGGACGCTCCTTGTCGTTGCCGATGCACGAATCGATGAGGATGGTGTGGCGGCCGGTGTTGACGACGAAGCTGTGAAAGCTGAACACCAGCTTGCCGGTGGCCGGGTCGACCAGCCGCGGACCCGACATATCCGGATTGGCCTGCAATACCGCCGGATCGAAATCCGGAAAGAACACGTCGGGCGCGATAAACGGCCCCTCGAATTCGCAGATGCGGTGTACTTCGAAATCGCCGATGCGTGTGGCGGGCATGCTTTCCTCCCAATGCTGGACTCGTTGGCGGGTGACCAGTGTAACGCACCGTGCGGCCGTACGGCGCCGCGGCGTTGCGCATGACGGGTGCGTCATGGCCTAATACGCCGACAGCACATCGCCCGCGCCGGCGCGGCGTGTGCCTGCCACGGTGCATGGTGCGCAACCCACACTGTACGGCACTGCAATCGCGCCGGCGAGAAAGACGGTTTTGTCATCCGAAGTCATGGCGGTGGTGTTGCTGGGCGCCGCGCTGCACGCGGTGTGGAATGCACTGGTGCGCGTGTCGGCGCAGAAATTCCAGCATGCGACGCTGATCGTGTTCGGCGCCGGTGTGTGGACGGCACTGCTGCTGCCGTTTGCGCCGTTGCCGGCGCCGGCCAGCTGGCCGTATCTGGCGGCTTCGGCGGTGATTCACGTGGCGTACTTTTCGCTCGTCGCACTCGCCTATCGCGGCGCGGACCTGAGCTTGGCCTATCCCCTGATGCGGGGCAGCGCGCCGGTGCTGTCCGCGCTGGGGGCCGCGCTGCTGCTGGGCGAATCCCCCACCGCGGGCGGCTGGATGGGGGTGCTGCTGATCGCCTGTGGCGTTATTGCGCTGGCCGGTGACGCGTGGCGCGCACGCACGATTCGTGCCGCGCCGGTGCTGTACGCGTTGAGCAACGCCGGCGTTATCGTGGTGTACACCCTCGTCGACGGTCATGGCGTGCGCCTGTCGGGGCATGCATTCAGTTACACCGGCTGGCTGTTCCTGCTGACGGCGCTGTTGTTTCTGCTGCTGCGCGGCGCGCGCGATGCCGGCGCGGTACGGCAGCAGGTATTGAACGGTTGGCGCACCGGCATGCTGGGCGGGGCGTGCACGCTGGCGTCATACGGACTGGCGCTGTGGGCGATGACGCGGGCGCCGATTGCGCTGGTGGCCGCGCTGCGGGAAACGTCGGTGATTTTCGGGGTGATTATCGCGGCCCTGTGGCTGAAGGAGCCTGTTACCCGGCTCAGGGCCCTATCGATAGCGCTGGTGTGCGCCGGCGCCGCCGCGATCAGGGCGTTGTAGCGATCCAGCGCTGTCGTGCCAGTGGCGCCACCGAGCGCCGATCTAAGGCAGGCTGGATAACGCAGCCTGTTGCGCGCGTGCCAGTGACGCCGAGATCGCAAAGGCGCCACTGCCGCGCGTGACCATCTGCCCTTCCGCCGACAATACGAAACGCACAAATTCGCGCGCAACATCGCCGGCACCGCCCTTGGGGACGCCCAGATAAAGATAGAGGTGGCGCGCGAGGGGATACTTGCCGCTGGCGGCATCCGCTTCGGTGGGCTGCGCCAGGCCGCCGTCGACTTGCAGCGGCAGTGCCTTGGTGCGCGCCGTTCGGTAATACACGCTGGCATAACCGATGGCGCCGGGGTCCACGCCCACGGCCTGCACCACCGAGGTCGACACCGGTTCGGCGGCGATGCCGCTGTTGAAATTGCCGCCGCGCAGTACCAGCGTGCGCATGATTTCATGCGCGCCGCGTCCGGCTTCGAAGCCGATGCCGTTGACCGCGCGGCCGGCCCAGTCGTCGCTCAGCCCGAGTTGCCCCCAGTGCTGAATGGCCGTGCCGCGTTTCGGCGCGGCGGCGAAGATGCGCTCCAGCTGCGGCAGCGAAATGGACTGCAGCGGATTGTCCTTGAATACAAATATGGCCACGGCATCCACGGCAACCTTGAATTCCAGCGGTGGCTGGCCATGCTGTTTGGCATACTGCGCGCGCTCCGCCGCATTCATGGCGCGGGACATCATGCCGATGATTGCCGGATTGGCGGACATATCGCCCACCGTGGCGCCGGAACTCTTCGACACCACGGTGACGGCAGCATCGGGGTAAATGCGCTGGAACGCGCTGCCCCACGCACGGGCAAAGGTCGACACGGCCGAGGAGCCGGACAACTGTACCGCCCCCTGCAACGTTCCCACGCGCCGGTAGGCGGGCAGGGTCTCCTCCTTCCCCGGCGCCGCGGCTGCTGCGGGAGGTGTGACCGGTTGCGGCGGCCTGGCGCTGGTGGTGGCGGCAGTTTGCGGCGTGGCGCACGCCACCACGCCGGCAGCGCATGCGGCGAGCAGCGTGCACTGCAGCCGGCGCATCATGCGGGCCGCCGCAGCCAGCGCGCGGCCGCCATGCGATAGGCGAAGAGCAGCGCAAAAAACACGATCAGCAGTATCAGCGCGCGCGAGAACAGGTAATCAATCTGCGTCTTCAGCATGGCACTGATATCCTGCGCGGGCGCTGCCCATGGCCGTTTTTCCATCAGCGTGTCGCCGGCGCCGAGCAGGGCGTTCAGCCCGGTCACCGTCTGGTTCAGGTCCGCGCTGACCTTGACGAAGGGTTCGATCTCGAACGGTTTGGCGTTGGGATTGGGCGTGCCGCCGTGCCGGGTCATCAGTTGATCGAGTGCCTGCGTGGTGGTGGTAACGCCGCTGGCGGTTTCGCGCAGGTTGAGCGTCAGCCGCTCGCCGGCCTCGGCTACCTTGTGCACGCGCGTGACCAGCTCATCGGCCGCGCCGGTGGTGGTGCGGACTTCGCCCAGCAGCCTGGCGAGGCGCCCATTGCGGTCTTCGAGCACGTTCACGATCGCATCGCGCTCCCTGGCCATCTGCTGCGGCAGCCGTTCGATGGCGAGCGAGGTGCGGTCGGCGGCTTTTGCGATCGAGTCCGCGGCATTGAGCGATTGCGACAATTCCGGCTTGACCAGCATTTCGTTCATCAGCGCCTCCATCTGCCAGGTCAGCAGGAACGGCATGCGCTTGGCCTGATAAAACGCGCGTTCCGCCAGCAGCCGCGCATCATCGGCAACCTTGGTCGCGCCTGCAATTTCGGCGAAGAAGCCCGTAGCCTTGATTTCCTCCAGTGCATTGGGGCCGCGCTGGCCGGCCACTTCGTCAAACCGCAGGTACGACAGGATATCGACGTGCGGATTGCGCTTGCGCCAATCGAGGATCAGCGCGTCGAGCTGTTGCATCTGCTCGGCGCGCAGCACGCGGCTGGCGACACTCCAGATATCAACGCGCAGCTTGCGCATCGCCTGGATCAGCGGCTCGCCGCGCACGCCGAAGGTACGCTCCGCCTCGTCTTCGTCGATCCAGCGGTAACTCTGCAGGGTGACCACCATCAGCAGGTCCATCAGCTTGGCGAACGGCTCGGCGTTGGTGACGATGTCGTAGATGCCGCTGACGCTGACCAGCTTGACCTGATGCGCTAGGCGGCGTTGCTCCGGCGATGGATTGCCGCGCAGCACGGCATCGGTGGCGGCCACAATCTGCGTGGTATAGCGGTCGGCAAACGCGTAAGCGGCCTTATCGAGCTCCGCCGCGGTTACCTTGGCTTGCGCGTTGCCGCTTCCTTGCGCTGCCGCGGCGTACGGCAGCAGGCACAGATGCAATACCAGCAGTGTTCGAACAAGAAAAACAGATGGCTTGTGGGCTGGCCACGTTGTCATAGCAGGCCTCCGATGGCTAAGTGTTTGTCCCGGCGTTTTCCGGGCGGGGTGTGCGATACTATCAGAGCGGATTTCAACACAGTCAGACAAGACGTGACCGGAAATGTTTCAAAAACAAACAGTTATAACAATCCTTCCTGCGAGGACGCTGTGAATATTTTGCACAACCGCATTGCACTGCACACCTGGACGGTGGACACCACGCCGCTGGCCGACGCGCTGCGCGTCGCGCGCGAGGCCGGCTACAACGCCGTCGAACTGCGTCACATCGATTTCATGCGCGGCCGCCAGGCCGGGATGAGCGAGGATGCGATGGTGCAGCTGGTGCGCGAGGCCAACATCAAGGTGGCGGTGATCGGCACCGAGAGCGGCGTGATATTCGCGGCGGGCGATGAACTGAAACGCCTGCTGGGATCGTTGCGCTACGTCAGTGAAAAGGCTGTAGCGCTCGGTTGCGATGTGATCATGGTGTCGCCAGGGCAGAGTGCGCCGGGCGGCATGGCTGCGGCAAAGCAGAATCTGAAAACCTGCGCCGAGGTTACCGCTGAATATGGCATCAAGCTTGCGCTGGAATTCAACTCCCGTCACCCGGTGATTCGCACGCTGGAAAACGGCATGGAACTGGTCAATGCCGTGAACATGAAAAACTGCGGGCTGCTGCTTGATACCTACCATCTGCACTGCAGCGGCGGCAACGGCGCCAGCTTCAAGGATGTACCGGTGGAGCAGATCATCACGTTTCAGTTCAGCGATGCGCCGCCGGGGCCGCCGTCCGATTCGCGGCAGCCGGTGGACCGCCTGCCGCCGGGCAAGGGCGCGGCGCCCTTTGTCGACATCTTCAGGACGCTGATGGCGATCGGCTATCAGGGCTATATGAGTTACGAAGCGCCGAATCCGGCGCAATGGAACCGGCCCGCGGATGTGGTGGCACGCGAGGGTGCGGAGCTGGTTCGTGCCTTGCTCACCCGGGCCGAGCAGCCCGCTTAAGGGCGGGTGCGGCCGTTGACGATGTTTGTCCGCAGATAGTCCGCGGCGGCGTCGATTTCCGCGTCGGTATTCAGGCGCCCGACGGTAATGCGCATCACCGGATCCGTGGCATTGCCCCCCAGCGCTTCGATGACGTGCGAGGCCTGGCCCGCGACACAGGCTGACGCCGAGGAAATCGCCACTTCGGTCAGTGTGTCGAGCTGAAGCGCGCAGCCGGCGATGCTGATGTTGAGGTTGTGGGCAATGCGCTGCGTGAAGTCGCCGTTCAAGCGCACGCCCTCGATATCGCGCAACGCGGCCCACAGCCGGTCGCGCTGCGCGCGAATGCGCGGCACCTCGGTGGCCATTTCCCTGCGCGCGATGTCGAAGCATGCGCCCATGCCGGCGATCTGATGCGCGGGCAGCGTGCCGGAGCGCAGCCCGCGTTCGTGGCCGCCGCCGTGCATCTGGCAATCGAGGGTGACGCCGCGGCGCACATACAGCGCGCCGATGCCCTTGGGCCCGTAAGTCTTGTGCGCGGTGAGCGACATCAGGTCGACCGGCAATGCCGCCAGATCGATCGGCAGTTTGCCGCTGGCCTGCGCGGCGTCGACGTGAAACAGCACGCCGCGCTCTCGGCACAGCGCGCCCAGCGCGGCGATATCCTGAATCACGCCGATTTCGTTGTTGACGAGCATTACTGATGCCAGCGTGGTGCCGGGGCGAAGCGCGTGGGCAAATTTTTCCAGCGACACCAGACCGCTGGCTTCGGGCGCGATAACGGTCACACCGAAGCCCTGCGTTTCCAGCCAGTGCAGGGTATCGAGTACGGCTTTGTGCTCGGTGGCAAGGGTGACCAGATGCCGGCCGCGCCCGGCCAGCGCCGTGGCGGCGCCCTTGAGCGCGAGGTTGTTGGATTCGGTGGCGCCGGAGGTCCAGGCGATTTCCGCGGGCTGCGCATTGAGCAGCGCCGCCACCTGTTCGCGCGCGTGCTCCACCGCGCGCGCGGCGGTCTGTCCGTAGCCATGCGTGCCGCTGGCGGGATTGCCGAACGCTTCGCGCAAATACGGCAGCATGGCATCGACCACGCGCGGGTCGACGGGCGTGGTGGCGGCGTTATCGAGGTAGATGGTCATTCAATCTTTATCCCCGCCGCCTTGATGACCTTGCCCCATTTGTCCAGTTCGCTGCGTACCAGCGCGGTAAACTGTTCGGGCGAGTTGGTGGTGGCTTCGGTGCCCAGTTGCGCGAAGCGTTCGCGGATGTCGGGCAGGGCCTGAATGCGGGTGATTTCCGTCTGCAGCCGCGTGAGGACCGGTTTCGGCGTTGCCGCGGGCGCCACCAGGCCATACCAGATACCCATCGCGGCGCCGGGATAGCCGGCCTCGGCGATGGTGGGCAGCGCGGGAATGGCGGGCATGCGCTTGCCGCCGGTGGTTGCGAGCAACTTGATTTTGCCGGCCTGCAGCAGGGGTACCACGGGCGGTACGCCGGTGAACACGATGCTGATCTGCCCGCCGAGCAGATCGGTGAGGGCTTCGGCATTGCCCTTATAGGGTACATGTTCGATGCGGGTGGCGGTGACCAGTTTGAACAATTCCCCCGCCAGATGCGGGCTGGTGCCCACGCCGGGTGATCCGTAAAGCAGCTGGCCGGGGCGCGCCTTGGCCAGCGCCACCAGATCCTTGACGGATTTCGCCGGCACCGACGGATGCACTGCGATCACTGCGGGTCCGGTCGCGAGCAACGAGATATAGGCAAAATCGCGCAGCGGGTCGAACGGCGTTTTGGGATTGAGCAGCGGATTGGTGACGGAGGGGCCGGTGGCGCCGATGGTCAGCGTGTAGCCATCCGGCGGTGCCTTGGCCGCCAGGTCCATGCCGATCGCGCCGCCCGCGCCGGCGCGGTTTTCGATGATCACCGGCTGGCCCATGGCCGCGGTGAGCTTGGGGCCGATCAGGCGCGCCATGATGTCAATGGTGCTGCCCGGGCCATACATGACAATGATGCGCAGCGGTTTCGACGGATAAGTCTGCGATGCAACGGCTGGCGCAAATGCCGCGAGTAGCGCAGCAGGCAGCAGGTTTCTGGTCATGCGGCCGGCCATCAGTGTTTTGCCGCCTGCTGTTCGGTCAGCGCGGTGATCACGCGCTGGCGCTTTTCTTCGACGTCCTTGGCGAAGCCGGGATACTTTTGTTCGACGAAGCCGGTGGCGAGGCCCAGCTTGAGCAGCGCCACCGCGAACACCGCAGCGAGATCGTCGAGGTCGGGACTCTTTTTGGCGAGTTCCATGGCTTCGATGGTTTCGCTGTACAGCTGCTGCAGCGCGTCTTTGGTCTCCTGATCGAGTAACATCATGGTCATGGCGTGATCCGTATGGCGGTAAAGCGCGCATTGTAACGCGCCGCGCATTTAGAATAGGCGCGGCTGAGGAGGAAGACATGTCACGTTGGGGATGGCTTGCCGCGGCGCTGATGACGGCGATACTGCCGGCCGCGGCTGCGTGGGCGCAGGCTTATCCGTCGCGTCCGGTGCGTCTGGTGGTGCCCGCGCCGCCCGGCGGCGGCACCGATATCCTCGGCCGCCTGGTGGCATCGCGGCTCACAGAGGCGCTGCGCCAGTCGTTCGTCGTCGATAACCGCGGTGGCGCCAGCGGCATGATCGGCAGTGAAATCGTCGCGCGCGCCGACGCGGACGGGCATACGCTGCTGCTGTGTTTCACCACCCACGTCACCAATCCCAGCCTGTATCCAAGGATGCCGTACGACACGCAGCGCGATTTTGCATCCGTGGCGATGGTCGGCGTCATTCCCGGCGTGCTGGTGTTGCATCCGTCGCTGCCGCCGCGCTCGGTGAAGGCATTCATCGCCCATGCCCGGGAACGGCCCGGCAAACTGGTTTACGGTTCCGCCGGCAGCGGCAGTGCCACGCATCTGGCCACGGTATTGTTCAGCAGCATGACCGGCATCAGCATGGTGCACGTGCCATACAAAGGCAGCGCGCCCGCGCTCACCGATTTGCTGGCGGGGCAGTTGAATCTGATGTTCGGCAACATGGCCTCGGCAATGCCGCACGTGCGTGGCGGAAAATTACTGGCGCTGGCGGTGACCGGCGCCAACCGGTCCGCGGCTGCCCCCGAGTTGCCCACGATCGCCGAAAGCGGGCTGCCCGGCTACGAAGCCGTGGCGTGGTTTGCGCTGTTTGCGCCGGCACGCACGCCGGCGGCCATCATCGGCCAACTCAATCGCGAGGTGAACGGGCTGCTCGAACACACGGCGGTGAAGACGCGCATGCTGGCGCTCGGCGCGGATGCGAAGCCGATGTCGCCGCGTGAACTGGCTGCCTATGTGGACAGTGAGATCGCAAAATGGGGCAGACTGATCAAGGCGGCAGGTGCCAAGGCGGAGTAGCGGCGCGCACCGAGTATTCATGTAAGTATCTGTTTTTAAACAATTATTTTTAGCTGCGCCGAGCCGGGGCGCGGCGTTCCCCGGACACTGTGCGATGGCCGATATGCTGGTGAAACTGTATGAATTGCCGCCGTTGCCGCCGGTGCTGGTTGCGGCCGCATTCGGCGGCTATCGGATTCGCCGCGCGCTGCAGGACGACAGGACGGCGACGCTGGCGTGGGTGGGTTCGCTGTTTCCGTCGTGGTGCGCGGAGGTCGACGTTGCGTTCAGTCATGCGCCGGTGACCTGTTACCTCGCGCTGCGCGGGCAGGCGATCGTGGGCTTCGCCTGTTATGACGCCACCTGCCCCAATTTTTTCGGCCCCACCGGCGTGGCACAAGCCGATCGCGGCCACGGCATCGGCCGCGCATTGCTGCTGTCCGCGTTGCACGCCCAGAAGGCGCAGGGCTACGGCTACGCAATCATCGGCGGTGTAGGCCCGCGGGCCTACTACAAGAAGGCGGTGAACGCGGTGCTGATCAGAGGATCCACGCCCGGTATTTACGGCGCGCGGTGAAGCGCGCGTTGTGCTGGGCGTGGCGCGGGGACGCGACAGGGGAGGCACGAGATGGCGCCGGAAAATGAGGTTGCTGGCGGCGCGCAGGCGCCCGTGGATTACATTGCGGCGGAACATGCGCGCGCGCGCGAGCGCCGTGCCCGCATGGGCGTGGTGCGCGCGCCGGGCCACGAGGATGTACCGTGGGCGCTGGCGTTGTCGGGCGGCGGCATTCGCAGCGCGACGTTCTGCCTGGGGGCCTTGCAGGGCCTGACGCAGGCGGAGGCGCCCGCGCAGCCGGCCGCCGCGGTGGGCGCGCGCGGCGCGGCGCAACGCAGCCTGCTGCGGCAGTTCGACTATGTGTCCACGGTCAGCGGCGGCGGCTTTATCGGCAGTTTTTTCGGCAGCCTGTTTGTCAGGCAGCGTCTTGACCCGCGCCCGGATCTCGATGACAAGGCCACCGCCGAGCAGGCTTACCGTGTACTGACGGCAGATCCGCCCGGACGTCTGCATGGCGGCGTCATGTTCAATGCGGATGAGCCGGGCCGCGCGCCGCTGGCATGGCTGCGCGAAAACGGACGCTACATGGCGGCCACCGGCGGCGACAGTATTTATGCCGCGGCGATTGCGGTCCGCAACTGGTGTGCCATGCACTATGTGCTGGGAACCATTCTGGTGTGCGCCTATTTATTTCTGGCGTTTGCGCATGTGTCGATAATGCATTGGCTGGATTTCATGCGATGGCCCAACCAGGTCCGGGCCTACGAAATTGCCTTGCTGGGTTCGGTCGAAGACGGCGTGACCACCGTCTGGTGGAGTCCGGCGTGGTGGCCGATCATTCCGCTGATGCTGGTGTGGCTGCTGCCGGCGGGCATGGCGTACTGGATAACCTATCCGCCGCTCGACAAGGATCTGACCCATCCGCCGCAGCGGTTTTCGCGATCATCGGCCTGCGCGATGGCGTCGGGCGTGGTGATGATGGCTTTCGCCTGGTGCGGCCAGCGCGCGCTGGGCATTGAGTGGAACGCGCTGGCCGACGCGCTGGCGGTGGCCGGCTTCATCACCGTGATGAGCGTGGTGTGGCAGATGCTGACCTATTTTTATCCGACCATTGACGCGCAGCGCGTGGGCCTCACGCGCGCGATGGTCAACGGCCTGATCTGCGTCGCGGTGATCGCGGGGTTTGCGACGGTGCATACCGCGGCCCAGACGCTGTATCTGCAGCATGGCACGCTGTTTACCTGGATCAGCGCCACCGTGCGCTCGCTGGCCGACTCGGAGGTGCATGACGCGTCGCCGCTGGGCGTGGCCGGCGGCGGCCTGGTGGCGCTTCTGGTGTGGCTGGTGCGCCGCCTGTCCACGGCCTTTGCGGAAAAAGAGCGCGAGGGCTGGCTCGCCAGGATTCCCGTGGAGGCCCTGATCGCGGCGGGCGCCGCGCTGCTGCTGTTTCTGGTGGCCGTGTTCTGGGCGCAACTGGTGCTGTGGATTCAATGGCGCGGCGCGCCGCCGGATCGTCTACTGTTGCTCGATTCGGAAGGCCATCTCGAAGTGTTGCAGGTGCTGGGCGCGCTGCTGGCGCTGGCGCTGGCACTGACGGTGATCGTCGGACGCTTTCCGGGATTCCTCAACCTGTCGACGTTTCAGGGCTACTACAGCGCGCGCATTGCACGCGCGTACATGGGCGCGAGCAACGGGGCGCGCTTTGCGCGGGGCGCCGGCATCCGGCGTTTTCTGAGCGTGACCGAGCCCGAGGCGGGCGATCTGATCACCCTCGAGCAGTACTACGCCAACCCGCTGGCGCCGATGCACCTGATCAACATCTGCATGAACCAGAATATCGACCCCGCCGAACAGCTGGTGCAGCGCGACCGCAAGGGCAAGCCGCTGGTCATCCTCCCCGCCGGCTTCGCGCTGGACGGCGTGCACCACCCGATGCCCGAATCGCGGGACGCGCGCGGCCTCGCCGCGCGGCTGACGGTGGGCGAGTGGATCGGCGTGTCGGCGGCGGCGATTGCCACCGGCATGGGCCGCGGTGGCGGCCGCGGCCGGGCGCTGCTGCACGGTCTTGCGAATCTGCGTCTTGGGCGCTGGTGGGAATCCGGCGTGTTCAACGGCCACCAGTCCAACGCCAGCCGTGTCGCGCGCCAGACATTTAAAACGCAAACCTACCTGCTGGACGAATTGCTGGCGCGATTTTTCGGCACGCGGCGCCCGCTGCAGTATCTGTCCGACGGCGGGCATTACGAAAACATGGCACTCTACGAACTGCTGCGTCCGGCGCGCGGCATCAAGCTGCTGGTCGCCTGCGACTGCGGCTGCGATCCGCGTTATCAGTTCGAAGACCTCGCCAATCTGATGCGCATGGTGCGCATCGACTTCGCGGCCGAAATCGAGGTGGACACCCCAATCGCGCAGCATCCGCTGCTGGGCAGGGTGTTCGGCACGCCGGAAGAGTTTCGCGCACCCGCGCAAGCGGCGGCACAAAAATGTGCGTTGCTGCTGAATGTCTATCACAGCAAGAGAGCGCACCGCGCGCATCGCCCCGACGCCCGCGTGGTGGTGCTCAAGCCGCGAATGATCGCGGACGCCGGCGCCGATCTGGGCGAGTACCATGCCACGCACGGCACATTTCCACAGGAAGCCACCTCTGATCAGTTTTACGACGAGGCGCAGTGGGAAAGCTACCGCAAGCTGGGCCTTGAAATTGCCAAAAGCGTATTCGGCGCGCGCATGGGCAGCAATCAGGACGCGTATCGTGACGCGCTGTGGCGCCAGCTGCTTGCCTAGCGGCTGAATAGAAACAATAACTGTATCTAAGCAATTTTATGGCAAACGTTCAAAAGGCGCTGGTGACCGGCTTTGATGCCTTCGGCGGGGACGCGATCAATCCGTCATACGAGGCCGTGCGGCGCCTGCCTGCGCGCATCGGCCGGCTCGAGGTGGTGACGGCCGAGTTGCCCACCGCGTTCGCGCGCGCCGCGCGCCGGCTGCGCGCATTGATCGCGCGCGAGCGGCCGGTGATCGTGCTGTGCGTGGGACTTGCCGCAGAGCGGGACGCGCTCAGTGTCGAACGCGTGGCGGTGAACCTGTGTCATGCGCGCATCGCCGACAACGACGGACGGCAGCCCGTCGATAAACCGGTGATCACAAACGCCCCGGCGGCCTACTTTTCAACGCTGCCGGTTGTGGATACCGTAACGGCGCTGGCGCGCGCGGGACTGCGCGCGGAAATGTCATTGAGCGCGGGCACCTTCGTCTGCAACCATGTGTTTTACAGCCTGATGCATGCGGCGGCGAAACAAACGGGCGCGCGCCGTATCCTGCGCGCGGGGTTCGTGCATGTGCCGGCACTTCCGTCCGCGCATGCACGGCGCGCACTGGCGGACATCACGCGTGGCCTGGAGATTGTGCTGCGCGTGGCGCAGCGCGTGAAAAAGTGATGCGCCCCGGGTCTCGCGCTGGCGCGCCCGGGAATTGCGGGGCATTTGCAAAGTGACTAAACTCGGGCAGGGTTGTGATAATGCCGTTCAGCGGGAGATGCCATGGCCAAGGCGCGCGTAGTCAATGTGCAGTTCAACGATGAACCTGTCGATTTTGCGCCGTATGCGTATCGCCTGCTCGCCGATGGCGACAGCTGGTTCGCGTGGGCGCATTTCAATCTGGCGCCGTCGTCGAATATTCTGGAGCAGTTGACGTTCAACAAGGCGGCGGTGATCGTCAGTCTCGCGTATTCGGGTGACGTGATTCAGGATATCAGCGACCCGCGGCAGAACATGGCGCTGGATTTCGAACTGCAGGCGCTGCGCTATCACGCGCTGCTGCTCAGCGGCGGCGGCAACGATCTGATCGATGCGTTGCGGCCCAAGAGCGGTGCGCCGGCGATACTGGTGCCGCGCAGCGGCAACGCGCCCGACAAGGCGGGCGCGTATGTGGACGGCGCCGCGCTCCAGGCGCTGATGGACAAGGTGCTTGCCAGCTACCGCCGCATCATCGCGCAGCGCGACGCGTCGGATGCGAACGCGGCAACGCCGATCGTGCTGCATACCTATGATTACCCGACGCCGCGCAACGCGAAAGCGACGTTTCTCGGCCACCCGGCGATCGGGCCGTGGCTGCTGCCCGCGCTGCGGGCGGCGACGGTTCCCGCGGTGTTCCATCAGGACGTCACCGAGATCGTGTTCGACACGCTGGCCGAAGCGCTGCTCGGGCTGCACGACCCCGCCAAGGGCGTGCATGTGGTCGACACGCGCAACACCATCGAGCGCGCGGCCTCGGGAACCACCGCGCTGAGCGGCGACTGGATCAACGAAATTCATCCCGATGCGCATGGTTACGCGCTGCTCGCGCAAAAAATGGGCGCGGCGCTGGCGGGGCTCGGCATCCGTTAGCGCGCGCGGGCGCGGCTTGTGATGCGGCGGCTGCACGCGATGCGCGGCACCATTGCCGGGTTCAAAACTCCCAGCTCACGTTGAGCGACTGAAAGCGCTGGTTGCCGCCGTTGCCCGGCACTGTGTTGAATTCCGGACTGCGCTGCACGTGCGTGAGTGAAATACGCAGCGGCGCGA
The DNA here is from genome assembly GCA_902825845.1 of uncultured beta proteobacterium. Classification (GTDB taxonomy): domain Bacteria; phylum Pseudomonadota; class Gammaproteobacteria; order Burkholderiales; family SG8-41; genus UBA5216. Next base: position 15,514 of record CADECM010000038.1, on the reverse strand, counting down.
TGCGCAGGGAGACGCCGCCGGTGATGTCGTACACAAACGCGCGGCGGTCGACCGACGCGCTGTCGCGAAAGGTGTTGCCATCGAGAAAAATATTGCGGCCGACCAGGCGCGCGTCGAAACCGGCGAACACATACCATTCGGGCGCCGAGCGCGCGGTGCCGTTGTCGTAGAGGCGCGTGCGCTGCAACATGGCGCCGCCAGGCTCGATGGTGTCCGGCCCGAAGCCCGACATGTTGTGGCCCGCGCGCACGATGCCGCCCACGCGCGCCAGTGTCATCACATTGCCCAACGTGACCCCAAAGTGCGGCACCGCCTGCACGCCGGTTGCCGGACCATGGCGCCATTTTTCAAAATAGGCCAGCAGCACGCCGGCTTCGTCGCGCAATTGATTGTTCCAGCCGCGCGGTTTGTCCGCGCTCACCAGTTTGTGCCATTCGGTTTGCACCTGCTTGCCCAGCGCCGAGGGGCCGACGATGCCCAGATCGAGTTCGACGGTCTGCAGGCGGTTGTTTTCCACGTTCTGTGCCACGCCGCCGACATAAAGCCATGCGGCCCACGGGCGGTCGAGGGGCTGCGGCGCGGCGACGGTGATGCGCTTGGGCGTGTAAAGATTCTGCCCGAGGAAGAGACCGAACTGCAGGTTGCCGCGATTGTCGGTAATGTGCCGCAACACGCTCTCTGCCGGCTTCTTGAACAGGTGCTCGATCACCGGTTCAGCGCTCACACCGCCGCCGAATTTGATGCCGTTGGTGTAATAGCGGTCGGTGCCGCTGCCAATGCTGTCGTTCTCGATGTAGAGCTGGAATTCGCAGGCGGTGGTCGCGTCGCATACGGGCGCCGCCAATTGCGCCGCCGCCGGCGCAAGCCACAGCGCCGACAGCACGCATGACAAAGCGGTTGCGGCACGCAGGCGGGTGAGCCGGAATAATGGCGGATGACTGCGGGGCATGATGTTCAGGTGCGTGCCATGCCCGCTGCGGGCCGGCGACAACGGTCGGACAGGCGTGGCGGCCGGTGGTTCAAGCCGGTTTCAATGTTGGACAATGCATCAGGCTTGCGCCGCCACGGTCAGTCCCTGCACGTTGTTGCCGGCGATGGTGGTTGCGACCAGCCCGCTGGCCTTGATGTCCTCGATATAGTCGCGCAAATACCGCGCCGCGTTGGGGCGGCCCTTGGGTATGCCGGCGGCCTGCTGCACGGCGGTGAAATTGCCGTCGAGAATGCGCGAGCCGGGATAGCTGGCGCAGATCGCGGCCAGCCCCGGACGCAAGCCGGCCATGGCGTCCATTTTTTTCTCGACGAATTGCCTGAACGCTTCATCGGAACCTTTGCTGCGCACCAGTTCGGCGTTGCGGATATTGCGCGTGAGCCACAGCTCGTAGGCGCTGCGCTCCGGCACCGAAATGCGCATGCCCCTGGCGTCGACGGCGGCGCAGGTGGCGAGATTCGATCCCGGCGGCACCAGGTAGGTGGCCTCGATTTCCACGTAGGCCGGCGTGAAATCGATTTCACCGGCGCGCTGCGGCTCCGCACCGAGAAAACCGACATCCCACTTGTTCTTGCCGGCGTCGTCCGCCAGCAGGCCCGGATTTGGATAGGGCACCATTTCTACCGCGACGCCGAGACGCCGCGCCAGTTCGCGGCCGAGATCGGGCGCGACACCGATGGGAGCGCCGGCGCCATCGCGCGCGGTGAGCAGGAAGTTGCTCATGTTGAGCGCGATGCGCAGCTTGCCGGCGGGTGTGAATTCGCTGATGACGGCCTGAGACGGTGGGTTCATCATGGATGGGCCTTTATGCTATTAAAAAATTAAATAAAAACAATAAGTTGCGATTATTTGTCACGGCATGCCGGTAGTTCCACGCGCTTGCACCCGCAGCGTCGCCACCCACGCCGGCAAGCGGCAGCCCGATGCATCCATGCGGTGCGCGCGCATCGCACGCAGTCCATGAGCAGTGCACTACGTGTCACAGGCGTCGCGCGCGTCGGGATGGGCCGTGTTCGTGGTGCCGATGGCCAGGCAGTGACGTGGCGCATGGTAGCAGCCGTGTATCACCGGCTCAACCCGCGATTGCGTCCCCGCGATTGAGTTCCGGCAGGGGTTGGCCCACAATCGCGGCTTTCAAAATGCCATGGGACTTCGACGTGCGACCTTTTACATCTGGACTTGTTGCCGCTGCACTTCTCGTGCCCGGGTTGTCGGGCGCGCAAAACTTCCCCGCCAAGCAGTTGCGCATGGTGGTCGGATTCCCGCCCGCGGGACCGATCGACATCGTGGCGCGCATGATCATGGGCAAGTATGGCGAGGCGATGGGGCAATCGTTCATCATCGACAACCGTGGCGGTGCCGGCGGCACCATCGGTGTGGATCACGTTGCCAAGGCCGCGCCCGATGGCTACACCATGGTGCTGTCGAGCACATCGCTGGCCATTTATCCGCATGTGTACCTGAAGCTGCCCTTTGATCCGTTTCGCGATCTGGCGCCGGTTTCCGTGGTCACCACCACGCCGGAACTGCTGACCGTGCATCCCTCGCTGCCGGTGAAAAGCGTGAAGGAGCTGATCGCACTGGCCAAGGCGAGGCCGGGGCAACTCAACGCTGCTTCCACCGGCAATGGCGGCCTGCCGCATCTGGTGATCGAACTGTTCAAGACGCAAACCGGCACTGACATCGTGCACGTGCCCTATGGCGGCGCCGCGCCCGCAGTGACCAACACCCTCGGCGGTCACGCGCAAATGCTGATCGCCGATCTGCCGGTGCTGCTGCCGCACGTGCAGGCCGGCAAGCTGCGCGCGCTGTCCACCACCGTGGCGCGGCGCTCGGCGCTGTTGCCGGATGTGCCGTCCGCGGTGGAATCCGGCATGCCCAAGGTGGAAGCGTCAAACTGGTACGGCATTTTCGTGCCCGGCAAGACGCCGCGCGACATCATCGGCAAACTGAACGCCGGGTTGCACAAGGCGCTGTCCGACAAGGATTTGCGCGGGCGCCTGTCGGCGCGCGGCGCCGAGCCTGCGCCGGGCACGCCGGAGCAGGTGACCGCCCTGCTCAAAGCCGACAGCGCGAAGTGGGGCGCGGTGGTGAAGGCGGCAGGGGTGAAGCTGGATTGAACCCGCGTCGCGGTGCGGCGGCGTCAGCCCGCGGTGAGCGATGACGCCGTCGGCAGCGCCGCGCCGCGCAGGGTGTTGATCATGCGCGCGGCCTCGTCCATGGTCTGCAGCGTGCCCGTGTCGACCGGCAGCGACTGCGCGCGCTCGCGGCGATAGCGACGCTCGGAATCGCCCGGCATTTCGATGGGCGTGTTGGCGTCGCGGCGTGCGGCCGACTGCACGTATTCGATAAACGAATTCGCTTCCTGCTCGAAATGTTCGCCCGCGCCGAAGCGCGCCGGGTCGAACACGATGGCCAGCATATTGTTGTAGGTTGCGGGCGGGCGCAGCCGGCTGGGCTGCGGCGTGGTGCCGCCAAAGAGGGCGCTGCCCAGCAGATCGCACACCATCGCCAGCGCATAGCCCTTGTGGCCGGCGGCGGTAAGCAGCGCGCCCATCGGTTCCTCGTACATCACGGCGGGGTTGGTAGTGGGATTGCCCTCGTGATCGATCAGCGTGCCCGCGGGTGCCGGCCCCTTGCGGTTGTAGGCCACGCGTATCTTGCCCACCGCCACCGCACTGGAGGCGAAATCGAGCAGGATCGGCGGACCGTCTCGGCGCGGCAGTCCCACGGTCAGCGGGTTGGTGCCAAAGCGGCTTTGCCGCCCGCCATGTGGCGCGACGATGGCGCGGCTTACCACATTGGTGAAATGGATAGACGCCAGATTCGCCGCGATCGCCTGCTCCGCCCAGTGACCGACGCGGCCGATGTGATGCGAATTCTTCAGCCCCACGATCACCACGCCGTGCTCACGCGCGCGCTCGATGGCGAGATTCATGGTCTGATACGCCATCGACTGCCCGATGCCGCGATTGCCATCCACCACCAGCAGCGTGCCGGTATCGGTGACGACGGATATTTTCTGGTTAAGCTGAAGTTCGTTGGCCTGCAGCGAACGCGCATACGGCAGCACCATCCCCACGCCATGGGAATCGTGCCCGGCGAGATTGGCGCCGAGCAGGTGATCGGCGGTGAGCCGGGCTTCGTGTTCACTGCAGCCTGCGGCGCGCCAGAGGTTGAAGAGCCAGTTGCGGGTGGGTTCGGTGGGGAGTTGGACGTCGGAATTCAAAATGTAGCTCCTGACATTGGCTAATGAAAGTGAAGCTGCCGTGCATTACGGGCCCCAGATGCAACAAGCCGCATTGGCAGCGGCATCTGCAGCGCAATAGCGCGCATAGAACTCTTTTTGGTCTGGTTCTTCGGTAGGGGGTATGGATGCAACAGTTGCGCCGTCGGGCGTTGCTAATTGAAGTGAAACGTACGCGTTACGACAAGCAGTAAACCGCCGGTATAGCAATGCAAAAAATGTCGACATGTTCACACGTTTTGCAGCCCTCAGGGCAAAATCGGAACAGGAACCGCATTTATTCCGAACAGCATATGCGCAACAAAAGCCCTTGTGCGGAGAAACATATCGACGATACGCGTTGATCGCAAAAACGAGAATTGCACGCATATGGTTTTCCTGTGAGGCGAACGCGCGAGAACAAGACTATATTTTCATCAATCGCGCCGCATTCCCAAACAAAATCTTCTGCAAATCCCCTGCTGGCAGGTTCAACGATTCCACCAGCGCGTTCGGATACTCGACATCCATCTTGGCGTAGTTGTCCGTGCCGATGACCACGCGGTCGGCGCCGACGAGTTCGATCATGAAGCGCAGGGTTTCGGGATAGTAGGCGAGGGTGTCGTAGTGAAAGCGGCGGATGTAGTCGCGGATCGAGCTTTTCAAATTTGACGCGGCTTCGACCGCGCCTTTTTTGATGCTGTGTTCCAGCCGCCCGGCGATATACGGGAAGCAGCCGCCGGAATGCGGCAGCACGATGTCGAGCTTGGGGTATTTGTCGAGATAGCCGCTGTAGATGAATTTGACGGCGAGGGTGGCGGTCTCGAACGGAAAGCCCAGCGAGTTGTAGATGAAGTTGGGGCCGGCGAGCCGCTCGGGGCCGCCGTAGTGATTGGGCTCGCCGTCGAGCGGATGGAACAGCAGCGGCAGGCCGAGTTCTTCGCAGCGCGCGACGATGGGTTCGTATTGCGGCGTGAACAGGTAGTCGATGCCTTCCACCGAGTTGGGCAGATGCATGGCGCGCATGCCGGGCTTGCCCGCCACGCGGTCCATTTCGCGCAGCGCCGCCTTGGGGTCGCGCATGGGGATCGCGGCGGCGGCGATAAAGCGCTCCGGGAAGTTCTGGTGCGCTTCGACCGCTGCGTCGTTGACAATACGCGCGAGCTTGTCCGCGGCATCGAGCGAGGCCCATTGCCAGGGCATGCCGCCCGACAGGCTCAGCACATGCATTTTGACGTTGCGCGAATCCATCCACTTCATGCGCGCTTCAAGGTCATACATCAGCGGGCTGGGCACACCGCCGGAAACCTTGCCGCCCTGTTGCTCGGCATATTGCATGTACGGCTGCGGGGACCAGTGGGCGTGGGCGTCGATGGAGCCGGATGGAGTGGGTAAGGGTTGTGCCATGGCGTAGCCTTAAAAAAATCAATAAAAACAAGTAGTTATGATGATATTTCGACGGAAATCCGAGCCCGGCATCACAACGGCACGCGCCGGATCGATGTTTTACTTCGCGAGCCCGAGGTCGACCAGCACACTGTGCGCGTGCTGGTATTGGTTTTCGAGATACTTGCCGAGCTCGGCCCCGCGCAGCGGCGGCGCGGTCACGCGATTCTTCGTCATCCAGGCTTTCCATTCCTCGCCCTCGAACGCGCGGCTGAGCGCAGTCTGCCAGTAGGCGACCTGTTCCGGGGTGCTGCCGCTGGCGGCGAACACGCAGCGCCAGGTATCGAGCACCGGCGCGTTCAGGCCCAATTCCTGTAGCGTCGGCACCGCGGCCAGTTCGCCGGCTCGACGCTGCGGTGCGGCGATGGCGAGCATGCGCAGGCGGCCTTCCACCACAGGCGGGGTGGAGCCGGCGGCGGAGGAGATGGCCGCATCGATGTGTCCGCCCATCATCGCGGCGGTGGCATCGGCGCTGGTTTTGAACACCACGATCTTCAGCCGTTTGGGATCCACGCCGGCCGCCTTGGCCGCCATTGCTGCCACCGCATGCGATGTGCCGCCGCGCGCGACGACGCTGAAGGATACCGACGCTGGATCGGTCTTCAGCCGCGCCAGCATGTCGGCAAACGATTTGAACGGCGAATTCGCGGGCACCATGAAGGCGCTGTAGTCGACGAAGGCGAGGGCGACCGCGGGAAAGTCGCGGTAGCTGTGTTTCATCAATCCCTGAATCTGGTTGGTGAACAGGGTGGAGGTGGCAAACAGCAGGTAGTGCGGGTCGGCGCGATGCAGCGCGTGATACGCCACTGACAGGGTTTGATTGCCGCCGGCCTTGTTGACCACCAGCACCGGCGTGGGCACGAGCTTTTTGTCCTGCAGCATTTTCTGCATCAACCGCGCCACGGTGTCGTTGCCGCCGCCGGGTGAGGTGGGCACGATGATCTCCACCTGTTTTTCCGGCAGCCAGCCCGCAGCCGCGGCAGGCCCCGCGATGAAGACGGTGGCGACGATCAGCGACAGGACACGATTCATGGTTTTCTCCTCGTTACGATTGTTTTGAATGACGGTGTGATGACGGATGAATCGGGGGCGGCGTCTGCGCAGGCTATGCGGTAGCGACATGACGCAGCGGCTGTCCGGCAAAATGTGCCCGCACGTCGGCAAGCAGTTTTTTGCTGCGGCCCTCGCGCACTTCGCGGGTCGAGGTGCCCATGTGGGGTGCGAGCACCACATGGTCCATCTGCAGCAACGCCGCGGGCACATTGGGCTCGTCGACAAAGACATCGAGTGCCGCACCGGCGAGCTGCCGGTTGGCAAGTGCCGCGACCAGCGCCGGCTCATCGACAACGGGGCCGCGCGCCACATTGACCAGATAGCCCGCCGCGCCGAGCGCGGCGAGGATGCGTCCATCCACCAGCTTGTGCGTGGCCGGGGTCAGCGCGCAGGTGATGACCAGGCAATCACTGTCGCGCGCCAGCTGCTCGAGATTGTCGTAGTAACGGTAGGGCAAATCAGTCTTGCGCCGCGGTCCGAAGTAGCTGATGGTCATGCCGAAGCTGGCGGCACGCACCGCGATTTCGCGCCCGATGCGCCCCATGCCAACGATGCCGCAAGCCTTGCCGCGCACTTCCACGCCGGACGGGAACACGCGCTGCGGCCATTGCCCTGAGCGCACAAAGCGGTCGGCTTCGCACAGGCGGCGCATCATCGCCACGATCATGCCCATGGTGAGATCGGCGACCGGTTCCGCGGTGGAATCCGGCGTGTGCGTGACCGTGACCTTGTGTTCGAGAGCGGCGGCAAAGTCGATCAGCGTCACGTATGGCCCGTAGCACGCGAGCAATTCCAGCCTGGGCAGTGCTTCAAAGTGCGCCCGTGTGACCGCGGTGGTGGTGGTGGAAATCAGGGCGCGCGCATGGCCGCACTGTTGCTTGATGAAGGCCAGCGCATCGGGCGCGGCGTAGGCCTTGTGCACGGTGAACTCGCGTTCGAGTGCGGCCATTGTCGGCTCATAAATGGCCCGCAGCACGACAATTTCAGCTTGCATGCGCTTGCGTCAGCGCGGCTTGAATAAATGCGCGAAGGTAAATTCATCCGTGCGCGGCAGGTAGGCGATGTCGCTGCGCATGGCCCAGCTGACGATTTGATGGTGCAGCGGAATAACCGGCACTTCGGCCATGGCCGCCGCCATGGCCTCGCGTACCACGGCTTCACGTGCCTTGGGGTCGGTGGTGGCAAAGGCCTGCGTCAGAAGTTGATCGGCTTTGGCATTGGAGAACCTGCCCCAGTTCCATGATCCCCAGCCGCGCTTGGGGTCGACCGTGGCGAGCAGGGAACGCAGCGCGAGGTCGCCCGCGAACGAGCCCCAGCCCAGCAGTGACACGCTGGTTTCCCCCTTGCGCGCCTTGGGGAAGTACACCGCCAGTGGCAGGGCTTCCACCCGGGTCTGTATGCCCACGCGAGTAAACATTTGCGCCACCGCCTGCAGAATCTGCTCGTCGTTGATGTAGCGGTTGTTGGGGCCCGACAGCGTGATGCCGAAGCCATTGGGATAACCCGCTTCGGCGAGCAGTTTCTTCGCGCCCTCGGGGTTGTACGGTTCGGGCTTGAGCTGCGCGTTGTGGCCGAACACGCCGGGAGAAACGATGTTCGAGGCCGGCACTGCAAGCTTTTCCATCACCCGCTCGGCGATTGCGTTGCGATTGATGGCCATGGACAGGGCGCGGCGCACGCGCACGTCCATGAAGGGATTCTTCGCCAGCGGTTTGCCTGCGCCATCGACGACGTTGGGCGGCGCGGCGCGATACTGGTCAAGATGCAGGAACAGGGTGCGCCAGGAGGTGGTCTGATCGATGCGCAGCTTGGGATTTTTGGCCAGACGTGCGCGGTCCGCCGGCGGCACGTGCTCGATCACGTCAAGGTCGCCCGCCAGCAGTGCCGCGGTGCGCACCGGATCGCTGGGCATGATGCGCAGGCTGACTTTCTCCCACGCAGGGCGCCCCCCCCAGTACTGGTCGTTACGCGCATATTCGACGCGGTCGCCGCGCGCGAAGCGCACCAGCTTGTAGGGGCCGGTGCCAATGGCGGCACGCCCGGAATCGAAGTCTTCGGCGGCGGCGTTCGCAGCGTGCTTTTTCGACACGATCATCACCGAGTTCAGTTCCTCGGCGAGCGCGCCGTAGGGCGCGCTGGTGCGGATGCGCAACGTCAGCTTGTCGACGATTTCCCTGGACTGGATCATCGCCACGTACGAGCCGAAGCCGCCGCCCTTGATCGTGGGCGGCCGATCCAGCGAGAACACCACGTCTTCGGCGGTCAGCTCCGAGCCGTCGTGAAATTTCACGCCCGGCCGCAGCTTGAACTCCCAGGTGATGGGATCGAGCGTGCGCCAGGACACGGCGAGGCCGGGGATGATGCGTGCCTTTTCATCAACGTGGGTGAGTGCATCGAACACGTGATAGCCGACGGTGAGATTGGGCTGCGAGGGCAGTTGGTGCGGATCGATGGTGGTGACGTCGGCGGACAGTCCGATGCGCAGCTCCGCCGCGTGCACGGCGACATGGAACCACAGCAGCAGGCCGGCGGCCATGATCGCCAGCAGATGGCGCTGTCCAGGCAGGCGGGATCGGGAAAGATTGGTCATGGTCGGAAAATCCGTCAATCGATGGGTTGGCAATTGCGGCTGCGCGGCGCGTTCAGGTCCAGCGTGCCGTGTCCTCGCGGTCGAGTGCGGTGATCAGCGTGCTGGTGCTGACCACGGTATCGTCGCACAAATCGTAGCGGCGGCTCAATGCGCGGCGGGTTTCCGCTTCAGCGTCGTTGGCGGGCAATTTCGAGCGCTCCCACATTGCGAGATCGGGCCGGCGCGTCACCAGCAGACTGCGAACCGTGTCGGCGTCGTCCGGCGTGACGCGCCACAAACCGACAATTTGCGAATCGTATGCAGCCTCGAAATCGGGCCACGCCGCGGCGCACAGATCGAGAAACTCGGGCCAGTGGCGCGTTGGCGTCGTGAACCAGCGGAAGGCGTAGTTCCCCTGGCGCCGTGGCGGCTCGGCTGACGCTGGGCGCAGCGTGGGCGTCATTGCGACGGCGGTGTGGCGGGTGATATCCGTGAGTTTGACAAACAGGGCGGTGCCGTCGGCGGGTGCCGCGCGCCACGCAGTGATCGCGGTCAATTCGTCGCGCGGGCGGCCGATCTGGCTGCGCCAGATGCCGTACAGCGAGCCACCGCCGGCTTCGATGGTAGATGCCGATGCGCCTATGATGCGTTCGGCGACCGTCTTCCATGCGCGTGGCGCGCAGTGTATGCGGTGGTGGAGATAAACGGTGGACATCGCCGGCGTTGTTCGTCTATTGGAGCGAATCAAGGGTCCCTCACAACGGCTTGAATTCGTGCGCCAGTGTGCGTTCGTCCGTGCGCGGCGCATACGAGACGCCCTTGCGCGTGGCCCACAGATTGTGCTGATGGTAGAGCGGAATGATGCCGAGGTCGCCGACGGCGATCTCGGTGGCCTGCTGCAACAGCCGCTCGCGTTTGGCGTCGTCGACCGTGGCCAGCGCCTGCGTCAGCGTCTGGTCCATTTTCGCATTGGAATAGCGGCCGCGATTGGCGGCGCCCATGCCTTTTTCCTTGCTAAAGGTGGCCAGCAGCGCCTTCAAAGGCGACGACGCCTCAGCGGTATCCGAGCCCCAGCCCGCCAGCAGCAGGCTGAACTCCAGTTTGCTGCCGCGCGAGAAGAATACGCTGGAGGGCATGGCGTCCACCTTGGTGGTGATGCCGGCGCGCGTCAGCAGCTGCGCAATCGCCTGCGCGATCTGCTCGTCGTTGACGTAACGGTTGTTCGGCGCGTGCAGCGTGATCGAAAAGCCATCGGGGTAACCCGCATCCGCCAGCAGTTTTTTCGCACCCGCGACATCGTAAGCCTCGGGCTTGAGGCTGGCCGTGTAACCGAACAGCCCTTCCGGCAACAACTGCCCAGTGGTGACTGAAGCGCCCTCCATCACGCGCTCCACCAGCGCCTGCCGGTTGATCGCCTTGGATATGGCGCGGCGCACGCGCACATCCTTCAGCGGATTTTTCTCCAGCGGCTTGCCGGCCTTGTCGGTTACGAACGGTGTTTGCTCGCGGTTGCTGTCCATATGGAGATACATCACCCGGTGCGACACCGTGCGGTAGAGCGTGAGGTCGCTGCTTTTGGCGATGCGTGCGATGTCGGAGGTGGGAACGTTTTCAATGGCCTGCACGTCCCCTGCGAGCAGTGCCGCCACGCGCGAGGGGTCGGACGCGATGATGCGCAAGGTCGCCTTGCTCCACGCCGGTTTGGCGCCCCAGTAAGCGTCGTTGCGCGCGAGTTCCACGCGGTCGCCCTTGGCGTAGCGCGCGAATTTGAACGGGCCGGTGCCGATGGCGGCCTTGCCGCTGTTGAAATCGGCGGTGGTCGCGCCCTTGGCGGCACGCGACGATACGATGAAAATCGTGCTCAAGTCGGTGGCCATTAGCGGATACGGCGTCGCGGTCTTGAAGCGGATGGTGTAGGGATCGACCACGATTTTTTCGGTGATCTGCTTGCTGTAGGTGGCGAACGAGGATGGACTGTTCGGCACATTGGGCACGCGCTCAAGCGTGAACACCACATCCTGCGCGGTGAACTCGCTGCCATCGTGAAACTTCACGCCCTTGCGCAGTTTGAATTCCCAGGTGAGATCGTCGACCGTGCGCCACGATTCCGCCAGCGCGGGCTTCAGTTTCGAGCGCGCATCCTTGGTCACCAGCGTTTCAAAAATATGCTCGGCAATATTGTTATTCGGCGTGAGGTTGTGAAAGTGCGGGTCGATTGAGGTGACATCGGCGCCCAGCCCGATGCTGATGTCGGCGGCGGCGGCCGGCGCGGGGGCAGCGCACAGCGCCGCGCAGCACGTCATGATCGCGGCCCAACTGCGTTTTGTTGTCATGGGGATTCCTTGTGCAAAATTTTCGAGTGCGTTCAGCATACCGTAAAAATCCCGGATTGACAGTGGGGCAGGCCGCTTCTATCCTGCCTCTTTAATGCTTGGAGCCGTTGCATGAACCATTCCCCGGCGCGCCCGGACAGCGTGGAGATGATCCGCAGGCTGGTGAGGTTTCCCACGGTCAGCCGCGAATCCAATCTCGAGCTGATCGATTTTGTACGCGAGTATCTGCGGCCGTTCGACGCGGACGTGCGCCTCACCTTCGACGACGACAAACGCAAGGCGAATCTGTTTGCCACCCTTGGGCCGCGCCGCGGCAGTGCAGGCGGCATCGTGCTGTCGGGGCACACCGATGTGGTGCCGGTGCAGGGCCAGAACTGGGATACCGATCCGTTTACGCTGGCCGAACGCGACGGCAAACTGTTCGGACGCGGCGCCTCTGACATGAAGGGCTTCATCGCCGTGGTGCTGGCGCTGCTGCCGGAATTCGTGCAGCGCGATCTGAAGTCGCCCTTGCATCTGGCGTTTTCCTACGACGAAGAAGTCGGCTGCATCGGCGTGGGCCGCATGATCGCCGATCTGGCCGCGGCCGGCGTACGGCCGCAGTCGTGTATCGTGGGCGAGCCGACGATGATGAAGCCGGTGATCGCGCACAAGGGCAAGAAAAGCTATCGCGCCACGGTGCGCGGCCTGGCGTCGCACTCGGCCTACGCGCCGGCGGGGGTCAACGCGGTGGAGGCGGCGGCCGAAGCCGTGGCCTACCTGAAGCGCATGGCGCGGCGGCATCGCGACAAAGGGCCTTACGATCGTGCATTCGATGTGGCGCACACGACCGTACATACGGGCGTGTTCAACGGCGGCACTGCACTCAACATCGTGCCGCACCAGTGCACCTTCGACTTTGAGTTCCGCCATCTGCCGGGCGACGATCCGCAACAACTGATCGACGAATTCAAACGCTATGTCAGCGACACGCTGGAGCCGGAAATGCGCGCCGTCTACAGAGACGCCGGCTTTGACATCGAGCTGATGTCGCAGATACCCGCGCTCGACAATAGTCCCGAAACCGAGGTGGTGGCGCTGGCGCAGGCGCTGTCGGGCAACAGCGAAATCGGCAAGGTGTCGTACGGCACCGAGGGTTCGCAGTTCCAGCAGGCGGGCATCCCCACGGTGATCTGCGGGCCCGGTTCGATCGAGCAGGCGCACAAGCCGAACGAGTTTGTGTCGCTGGAGCAGATTGCCCAAAGCGAAGCGTTCCTGCGCGCGCTCATGGGGCGCGTTTGCGCATAATTCATAACCTATTGTTTTTATTGAATATTTTGTGAATCACGATCTGCTGATCCGCAATGCGACGGTGATCGACGGCACGCGCGCGCCGCGTTTTTGCGCGGACATCGCGGTAAGTGACGCGCGCATCGCGGCGGTGGGACCGCTCGAGTCTGCGCCCGCGGAACGCGACATCGAAGCCACAGGCCCCATCCCGGCGCCGGGCTTCATCGATGCACATACCCACGACGACCGCATGCTGCTGTCCGATCCGGCCATGGCGCCCAAGGTGAGTCAGGGCGTGACCACGGTGATCACCGGCAACTGCGGCATCAGTCTGGCCTGCTCGCCCGCCAAAGCTGCGCAAACGCCGCCGCTGGATCTGCTCGACAATGAGGGCGGCTGGTTTCGTTTTCCCACGTTCGCGGCATACTGCGAAGAACTCGCGGCCAAGCCGGCGGCGCTCAACGCGGCGTGTCTGGTGGGCCACACCACGCTGCGCTGCGCGGTGATGGACGATTTGTCGCGCGCGGCCACGCCGGCGGAGACGGCGAAAATGCGTGAACGCGTGCGCGAAGCGCTGGCCGCCGGCGCCATTGGCGTGTCGACCGGTACCGCCTACGTGCCCGCGGCGGCCGCGCCCACCGCGGAAATCATCGAGGTATGCCGCGCGCTGGGCGAATTCGGCGGCGTTTACGTCACCCACATGCGCAACGAGGACGCGCACATCACCGCCTCGATCGACGAAACCTGCGCCATCGGCCGCGCGCTCAAGGTGCCGGTGATCATTTCGCATCACAAATGTGCAGGCGTGCCCAATCACGGGCGTTCGGTCGAGACGCTGGCGCAGATCGAACAGGCCATGCGCGGGCAGCACGTGGGACTGGATTGCTATCCCTATGTCGCGTCGTCGACCGTGTTGCGCGCCGACCGCCTGTCGCAATCGACACGCATCATCATCACCTGGTCCAAGCCGCATCCGGAGTTTTCCGGTGTCGATCTGGACGAAGTGGCGCGCCGCCTCGGCGTGAGTCAGGCGCAGGCGGTGGAGCAGATCAAACCCGCGGGTGCAATCTACTTCATGCTCGACGAAACAGATGTGCAGCGAATACTGGCCTTCGACGAAACCATGATCGGCTCCGACGGCCTGCCGCACGACGCCGTGCCGCATCCGCGGCTGTGGGGCACCTTCCCGCGCGTGCTCGGCCACTACGCGCGCGATCTCAAACTGTTTTCGCTGGAGACCGCGGTCTACAAGATGACGGGTTTGCCGGCGAAGAAGTTCGGACTGACAGGCCGCGGTGTGCTGCAAGCCGGCGCGCATGCGGACATCACGCTGTTCGATGCCGAAACGGTGATCGACACGGCGGACTTTACGCGTTCGACCGCTCCCGCCAAAGGCATACACACGGTTATGGTCGGCGGCGAGACGGTGTGGGTGGACGGCCGGGCAACCGGCGCGCGGCCGGGGCGGGTGTTGCTGAACGAGCGTGTGGCAAAGAGACCGTAAGCAGTCGTAGTGCGGATGAATTCCGGCCGACAGGTTTCATCGCGTATTCCACGACGGGCGAGAATTAGCTAGGAACGGAAGTTCGTCTTCGCGATATAGCTGTCGATTAAACGTCTGCTGCACCCAGAAACCTGCCAGAACCCCAATTCACACAATTCGGCCTTAGCGGTCGTTGGGATACTGAACAACCAACGGCGACAATGCGGCTGCTTGCCGATCTTGATATTACATTCGGATAGCCGGGGGCGCTATGGATTGCGATAAGATTTTGAAGTGTGAGAGGAAAAAGCTAATGGTCATCGATTGGCCTTTCATCACGTATGTGGCTGACGAAGCGCTGTTAATTGTGGATCTGATTGATAGATGCCAGGCGCCCTTCTTGGGGGCCGAGGCTGAACTCGCAGAAAACGTTACCAACGTGCGCATACGCGAATTGATGGCCGGACGCAGCACCGCACGTCGCGGGCTCCGACTCATTGGAGTAGAGCCGACACCAATCCTGTCAAGGTCGGATGGTGTGCCGGTCTGGCCTCTCGGTCTTTGCGGCAGTATCAGCCACAGTCATCGACACATTGCAGTATTGCTTGCCCGTTCTTCAAAGTACGAGTCGGTTGGAATCGACATTGATGACGGGCGACCGCTCGGAGTGGCCGCCTCAGCTAATGTTGCCACGGCAGCGGAATTGGAAGTAATTGATCATGCAGGTTGGACAGAATCAGGAAGTACCGGCGAAAACTTAGCCTTCAGCGCCAAGGAGGCAATTTTCAAATGCCAGTTTCCAGTGACGCTTGACGCGTCTCTTGACTTCCTCGATATAAGTCTTGAGCCGGGAAAATCCGCAGGCAACGTCAAAATTCGGGTGATTGATTCTGAACGTCCGGCCCTCGCTAAGGTGGCGGATCGGTTGCATATTCAAGCACTTAGCGCTTTCGGCGTAACCGTCGTTTATGCCTTCTTGGGTAAATGATGAATGAAAAATTAATTGTTTGATAATCGAACAACATAATGTATTATATGTCCGGAAAGCGAACGTAAGGGCATCCCATGGCATCCTCAAAACCGAAGCTAACAGTCGAGCAATTTACAGCACTTCTACCGAAATTAATCGGGCGCTTGACCGCGAGTC
>CADECM010000037.1:8375-51024 GCA_902825845.1 uncultured beta proteobacterium | reverse complement strand
GTGGTAATTTACTGTCGGCTATTTTTGTTTCGTTCACTGTACAAGCTTCGGATACCATGCGTTTCATTGCCGAGTTCATGCGCTCATGTTTCGCCCGCATACGGGCTATTGTTGGCCTCGGAGCGCCGTCGTTGACACTGCGCATGCCACCACCATCCGAAGCGTCCACTGGCGATGCCGGGCAGTTTGAAAAAGCGCGGTCACTTCACCAACAAGGGCAATTGCTTGAAGCGGTGTCCATTTACCGCACACTGCTGGAAAGGCATCCAAGAGACTTCGACTTGTTGCATTTGTCGGGCATGGCACGGGGCCAACTTGGCGACTTTACTGGCGCCATTCAAATGATTGAATGTGCAATTTCGATCGAATCCAGCCGCGCTGACGCCTATTGCAACCTCGGCAACTGCCTCAAAGGTCTCGGCAAGCACGAGGAGGCGCTGACCGCGTTTGATAAAGCGTTGGCGCTATCGCCCAAAAATGCTGATGCACTCACGAATCGCGGCGCCACGCTGATGGACTTGAAGCGCCATGACGAAGCATTGGGCAGCTATGACATGGCGATAGCAATTGATCCCCACCATGTGATAGCACACAGTAATCGCGGGACAGCGCTCCTGAAATTACAGCGTCCTGTCGAGGCACAGGACTGCTATCGAACGGCGCTGGCGATCATGCCCGAATATTTCCCGGCACACCATGACTTGGCGCTGCTGCTCATGAATCAAGGGGCACTGAGCGAAGCTATTGAACACTGCAGAGAGACTCTGAATTACAAACCGGATCACCGCGCGGCAAGGGCTGTAATGCTCTATCTCATGCAAAAGACCTGCTACTGGGATGGACTTGACGCCAATATTGACGCGCTGCGTCACAGCTTCCCGGCCACCCCATTGACGGCACACAATATTGTTTCCCCGTCCATTTTCATGGGACTGCCTGGCGTAACCCCGGAGGAACAAAAGCAGTGCGCGGAACAGTGGGTTCAATTCATGTATGAAGACGCGATCGCCGCCCGCACTTTATCAGCGTTCGATCACGAACGAGGCTCCAACTTAAAGGTGAATATTGGCTATTTGTCGGCTGATTTTCGCGAACATGCGGTGGCAAGGCTAATGGCAGAAGTGTTCGAACTGCACGATCGCCGTCAATTCCACGTCATAGCGTACTCTTATGGTCCGGATGACGGCAGTGCGCTAAGGAATCGATTGCGAACGGCGTTCGACCAATTCGTCGATATCCGCGCAATGTCTGATCCGGATGCCGCGCGCCGAATCTACGCAGACCGTGTCGATATACTCGTGGATCTCACAGGGTTTACCGACAACACGAGAAGCGGAATCCTCGCTTTGCGACCGGCACCACGTCAGCTGTCCTATCTGGGATATATCGGCACCATGGGTGCTGACTTTGTTGATTACTTGATAGCGGACCATTTTTTGGTTCCGCAGCAACATCGTAAGCACTATACAGAAGAGATACTTTACCTGCCACACTGCTTTCAAGCCAATGACAGAAGACGTCCACGGCCCGCGGTGCCGGCCCGCACTTGTTGCGGATTACCGGACAAGGCTTTTGTTTTCTGCTGCTTTAATCAAACATACAAAATAACACCCAGGGTACTTGACGTCTGGTGCCGCCTGTTGCGTTCGTTACCGAACAGCGTCCTCTGGCTTTTCGCCAATGTTCCGGGCTCCATCGCCAACTTAAAACTTGAAGCCAGAAAGAGGGGCGTCGAACCCGTTCGGCTAATAGCGGCACCCGAGGTGGGGCCGGAAGCGTATCTTGCACGAATGCAATGTGCGGACCTGTATTTGGACACAATTCCTTACAACGCGGGCACCACCTGCAGCGATGCACTTTGGATGGGTTTGCCTGTGGTTACTTGCGCAGGTGACACTCTTTCGTCGCGCATGGCGGGTAGCCTGCTGTCGGCGATCGGTGCACACGAACTGATTGCCTGCGATATGGAAGACTACTATCGACTTGCACTTGAGCTGGCAACCAATGGTAGAAAGCTTGATGCCATCAGAAACAAGATTCGCGCCAGCCGGGACACCGCGCCGCTATTTGACAGCCCGCGTTTTACCCGTGACCTGGAAAACACCTACCTTGCTATCATGCGCCATTCAAAAACTGGTCTCAGCGATGCGGTCGCTGACTAATTTCTTGCGCAAGAGCTATGCGCGCTTGCGTGCAAGGCTAAATTACGAGACCCGTCCTGAATCCAGTCAGGATATTCCGCCGTCAGCAGGGTCGATTTCTGATGCCGCTCGTTTCGAACGGGCTCGCGAACTTCATCAGCGCGGACAACTCCAAGAGGCCGAGGTGATTTACCGTGCGCTACTGGAAAAATACCCGAGGGATCATGATTTGCTGCACTTTTTGGGCTTGGCACTGGGTCAACGGGGCGAATTTACAAGTGCAGTTGAATTTATTCAGAAAGCCATGGAGATCAATCCAGGCAACAATGCCGCACGTCGCAGCTACGGTAATGTCCTTTTGGGATTGGGGAAATTGGAAGAGGCACTTGCGAGCTATGATTTGGCACTGGCTTCGGGGCCACATGACGCGGATACGCTTTGCAACCGCGGCGCCGCCCTCAGAAACCTGGGGCGCCTCCACGACGCATGTGAAAGTTATCAACGGGCGCTGGCGCTGAATGGCAACCTGCTGTTTGCGCTCGACAATTTGGGCTTAATTCTTCGGGAGTTGCATCGCCCCGAGGATGCGCTGGTCATGTACGACAAGGCCATTCTTGTCCATCCAGAAAATGCCGCGGCACACTACAACCGTGGCATGGCGCTTACAGACCTGAAACGCGAATCTGAGGCACGCGCCAGCTTCTATAAGGCGCTGACGCTGGCGCCTGATGGCACTACCCTAAATGGCCTTGGGGTTGCATTGAGTAATTTGGGCCAATATCAAGATGCCTTGGCTTGTTATGATCGCGCACTGACTTTCAACGCAGATGACCCAGTTGTCCACAGCAATCGGGGTGCCGCACTCGCCGGCCTAAAGCGTCATGAAGAGGCATTGGCCTGCTATGAGCAGGTTCTGCTTATCCAGCCCGCCTCCCTCGAGGCGCTCCTCAATAGTGGCACGATGCTGCGAGAACTAAAACGGAACGCGGCAGCTCTCGATGCTTTTGACAATGTGCTTTCCCTCGATCCGCATCATAGTATCGCCCATTACAACCGCGGTGTCGTGCTCGGGGATATGGGCCGTTATGAAGAGGCGCTGGCGTGTTACGACGAATCGTTGGCCTTGGAACCCAACGATCCCGACACGCACTGTAATCGTGGCGTGATGCTGAATACGCTCAACCGTTACGAAGAGGCATTAGTTAGTTTCCAACGGGCCTTACGATTACAGGAAAAATCCGTTCCGGCCCTTGTTGGCATGGGCGCGGCCCACAGGCAACTTGACCGTCACCGCGATGCACTCATGGCGTTCGAGCGCGCGCTTGCCATAGCGCCGAACAATGCTGTTGTGTATTATAGCTGTGGCGTATCGCTGGGAGACTTGCGGCAATATGAAGCCGCCCTGGCCAGATATGACGAGGCATTGGCGCTGGAACCCAACCATGTAGACGCACATAATAACCGCGGCGTCATTCTTGGTAAGCTTCGACGATATGAGGAAGCACTGTCGAGTTTTGGGCGCGCGCTTGCAATCGATTCCGAGCATCGACCCGCCTTGTTTGGTCGCGGTTACCTGCTGGCATATCTAAGGCGGACTGAGCTTGCGATCGCGGACTTCGAGAAACTGGCGCTACTTCAGCCTGATTACGGTTTTGCAATATCGCACTTGCTGCACGCGAAGATGTCCTGTTGTGATTGGCGCGGATTGCAGGCTATCGCATCAGAAGTAATCAACGGCAATCTACAGGGCAAGAAGTTGGCCGAACCCTTCAGTTGCCTCGCCATTTCAACCTCTGCCGAATTCCAAAAGCGCAGCGCCGAAATATATACTGCAGAACGATTTCCGCGCACGACGCCCACATCATTGGCCATCGAGCGCCGTCGCAGCGACAAAATCCGTCTGGGTTATGTAGCCGGCGAGTTCCGCCATCACGCCACCGCCTTCTTGACGGTTGAACTTTTTGAACGTCATGACGCGCGGCGGTTTGAGTTGTTCGCTTTTGACAATGGCTGGGACGACAAAAGTGATGTTAGGAAGCGCCTCAACGGCTGTTTTCGTGAAATTGTGGATATCTCTCGTGCGAGCGACAGTGAGGCGGCCGCAAGAATCAGGGCCATGAATATCGACATACTCGTTGACCTGAATGGACATGTTGGTTTGGGGCGGACAGGAATTTTCAGTTACCGACCTGCGCCCGTCCAGGTTAATTGGCTGGGTTTTCCCGGTACGATTGGCGCCGATTATATCGACTACATCGTCGGGGATGAGAGAGTGATCCCTCCTGGACAGGATGCCCATTACACCGAAAAAGTGGTACGTCTACCCGATACCTATCAAGTTAACGACTCAAGTCGCGTTATTTCGCGGCAAATTCCCACACGAGCGGACGTCAATTTGCCAGAGTCTGCATTCGTGTTTTGCTGTTTCAACAACAGCTACAAGATAACACCCGAACTCTTTGGCATTTGGATGAACTTGCTCAATCGGGTGGAACAAAGTCGATTATGGTTACTTGAGGACAATCCTTTAGCACCCCGTAATCTGCGTGCCGAAGCTCAGTCGCGCGGTATAGCGCCAGAACGGCTGGTATTCGCACCACGTGTGGCTTTGTCTGACCACTTGGCACGACACCAGCTAGCTGACTTGTTTCTCGACACACTGCCCTGCAACGCCCACACCACTGCGAGTGACGCGCTATGGGCGGGCCTGCCGCTTGTCACGTGCATGGGCCCTACTTTCGCAGGGCGCGTCGCCGGCAGCCTGCTGCACGCCGTCGGCCTGCCTGAGCTGATCACGGAAAATCTGGTGGCCTATGAAGCGCTGGCGCTCAAGTTAGCCACCACGCCCGAGTTATTGGCACATATGCGAAGCAAACTCGCCCGTAACAGATTCACTTACCCGCTTTTCGATAGCGACCGGTTCCGAAAGCATATCGAATCCGCCTACATAATGATGTATGAGCGATGGTTAAAAGGTGAATCACCAGATGGTTTTGCCGTAACTGCGGCAAACTGACGAGCGTTTCTCAATTGTCAGATGTAATGCCACATAAACTTCAGCCGGCCGCATCGATATTTGGTTTGTAATCTGCGCAATGCGAAAGCCATCTAAATCTATTGCTGCATTCCTTATGCGGTTGCGAGAGTGGCTGGTCGGTAAGGCGTTGCGTAACTCCAACCCTCTTTCACATAAGCCATCGAACACTTGCAATGATGATCTCGTCCAATTCGAAGAAGCGCGCGCACTTCATCATCAAGGATTGTTGAACGAGGCAGAGGACATTTACAGGACGTTGCTACAAAAACACCCTGAAAACTTTGAGCTTCTACATGGACTTGGAATGGCGCTCGAGCAACGCGGTCATTCGCACGCGGCAATTGGTTACATTGAGCGCGCCATCGCTGCCGACGTTAAAAACCCCGCAGCCCACGGGTCGCGGGGCAATTGCTTCAGAGGGCTGGGAAATTATGAAGAGGCCCTGGCCAGCTACGATCGAGCGCTCACGCTTCGCCCGGACGACGCGCACATGCTCAACAATCGGGGGACCATACTCGGTGATCTAGGCCGGCCCTCGGAGGCGGTGGAAAGCTACAAACAAGCCCTCAGAATAGATCCTTCGCACGTTCATGCCCTCGACAATCTCGGAGCAACACTGAGGCTGTTGCAACGGCCCGCAGAGGCTTTGACCAACCACGAGAATGCAATCGCGATCAGCCCTGACTACCTCCTTGCGCACTGTAACCGCGGTCTGGCACTTTTGGACCTCAAACGACCAGCCGAGGCATGCAGCAGCTTCGAACGAGCCTTGGACCTGAAACCCAATCATATTGCTGCGCTTGCCGGCCTAGGCGCAGCGCTGACCGAAATGAAACAATATGAAGCAGCCCTCACCAACTTTGACCAAGCCCTTACAGTTCACCCGCTCGATCCGATCTTAATTCATCAACGTGGCGCCATACTTCATGTTTTGGGGCGCTATGACGACGCACTAACCGAGTATCAGCAAGCACTGCGGCTCAAGCCGGACTTCACGAACGTACTACTGAAGCAAGGCATCACACTAAGTGCATTGGGTCGGCACAGCGAAGCAGTAACCTCCTTTGACAAGGTACTCGCGCTCGAACCTAATCACGCTGTAGCTCACTATAACCGTGCCATCGCGCTCGGGGAAATGATTCAACATCATGAAGCATTGCAGAGTTGCGATCGAGCGCTTGAAATCGACCCAGCCTTCGCCGAAGCGCTCTATTTTCGCGGCTGCACGCTATTGGAGCTGAAGCGCTACGACGCCGCGGTCGACAGCCACGACCGGGCACTAAAGATGCTACCGGACTATGCGGACGCACTGCTCGGTCGCGCGTTGGCGCTGAGCGCACTTAACCGATTCGAAGATGCATTGAGGGATTGCGACAACGCCCTCGCGATACGACCAGACGATGTAATAGCACTGAGCAATCGTGGCGTGGCATTGCGCAACCTTGGTCGTCACGAAGAGGCACTGGCCAGCTACAACCGAGCGATTACACTAAGGCCGGCGCACCTGGATGCCCACAATGGACGCGCGGTCGTGCTGTTTGAGCTTAAGCGGTTTGATATGGCTCTGGCCGAGTACGATCGAGCACTGCAGATCGACCCAAATCACGCAGATACGCACATGAATGCAGCGCTTTGCCGGCTGCAGCTGGGAGACTTTGCGCGTGGGTGGGAAGAATATGAATGGCGCTGGCAGACTGAAAAGTTTCGCAAAATGAGGCTCGACATTCAATTGCCAGAGTGGAAAGGTCAGAAACTGGGTGGTTCATTGCTGGTGTGGAACGAGCAGGGCGTCGGGGACGAGATTTTCTTCGCCGGCATGCTCAAAGATCTCGCGCCGTATTCCGACAACATTACCGTATGCGTTGAAAGCCGGCTCGTTCCGCTTTTTCAGCGTTCCTTCGAAAATCTTCAAGTGCTATCAAGGCAAGCCCTTGATTCTCATATGCGGTTTGATGCGCACATACCGATGGGAAGTTTGGGACGGTATTTGAGGCTAAGCATCGGCGCGTTTCCGCATCGAACAAAGCCCTATCTGCGCGCGTGCGCCAGGCACGCAATGAAACTCCGCAGTGACATTTCCCGCGACAATAGATTGATATGTGGATTATCCTGGCTCAGCAAGAGTCCAGCCACTGGTTCGGACAAGAGCTTAAAACTCCGAGAACTCGCGCAGATGCTTGCCCTGCCCGAAATAGATTTTGTGGACTTGCAATACGGAGACACGACGCAAGATCAGTTGGAACTACACGCTTCCACAGGGCTAAAGCTAATACACGTAGGGGAAATCGACAACTTCAATGATATTGACGGGTTGGCCGCATTAATATGCGCCTGCGACGTCATTGTTACCGTAAGCAACACGACTGCGCATCTGGCAGCCGCTTTGGGTAAACCGGTGTTACTTATGCTGCCTTTTTCGAGAGGTTTACTCTGGTACTGGCACATAGAGCTTCCACACAATCCTTGGTACTCAACGGTAAGCCCATTTCGTCAATCCTTGATTGGAGATTGGCGCAACGTCATTGATGGTGTTTGCGCGGCCTTGACACGACAACACATAGTGCAGCGCGGTACGGCGAGCGACAGTAAAAGCTTGGTGCCGGAAAAATCTGCTTGAGCTTCGTTTAATTCACACAGATCAAATCACAGGCAGACTGGTCACCCTCGAAATTCAGGCCATCTCGCATTGAAGCGGTGGCGCCAAGAACTAAGGAGACTTTTCTTTTGATAGCGATACTGCGACCAGCAGATCGCGAGTCCAATTATCTACAAACTCCTTATCGTACCCCTTCTCAGCCAGAACCCACTTAAAGGTATTACCAATGTACGCCTTCTTATACCAGTTAAGCCTGTGCCCTCGGGCAAACGCGCTGGCTCTACTGACGATGGCCTGATGCGTATTGCGTACTCGCTCGACGGTAGCCTTGTTGCCGCCGTCTTTCGACGGCGGTATTCGACCCATCAGATCCTCGGCAATTGCTTTTGCAAATGCGCCAGCTTCTCGTGTGTCAAACCAGGCGAATAAAGACATCTGCCATCTCCCTTCAGCGCCGCTCTAGCCAAGTCGGGACAATTTGTGCGCCAGCGCAAATGGGCGTTAGGATACCATCACCTGCAAAGCATCTCCAGTAAACGCTAGGGCAAAAGCCCTTGTGACTGCAGCATAGCCCATCAACATTGGGCATTCGCGTGCGGCTAGCTGGCGCTAAAACGGGCATGGAAACCACGTGCTCGGAAGCGCGATTATTTTGGCTTGGCGAGACCGATCGTACCAATTTGTTGCACAACGTAGCATCCGATCACGTGCTTCATTTCGCAACTTTTCTGAAAGTCCCCCAGCGCCTCATCATTGCGGCCGAGTCGCATTAGCGTCATACCCCGATCCGCATAGAACGAAGCACGATTCGGGTCCAGTTTAATGGCGCCAGTCATGTCGCGCTCGGCGTCCGCATACCGCCTCAAACCGAACAACATTCTTCCCCTGGCATGCAGGATGGGGGCAAGTTTCGAATGCAGACTGATCACGTGGTCCATATCTGCCAACGCTTCTTCGTTGCGGCCCTTGGCAGAAAGCGCAGTTGCCCGATTATAATAAATGCGTCCCGCTCCCGGCTCTTCTCCACTCACGAGAAGCTTCGCTGCATCCTCCCACAGTAGCAGCGTATCCGACATCGTATGCAAACGGTTCCAGGATAGCGGAACGAAAATGCACACCAATGCAAGGCCTATCACCAGTGTGGCCTTCATATTCAGGCGGCAGAGCGCCAGAGCTATGGCAGCACCCAATACAGGAAACCACAAGTAAGTGCGATAAAGTACAAACGGCTCCTGCACACGCACCGTGGAAAGCTCGGTGAGGAACATCAGCCAGGGAAATACCAGCGCCCAACCGACCACCCCGACACCGCCACCGCGCAATACCATACCTGCGGCGCAAACTGGATAAACGAGAAATGCTGTCGCTGCCACCCAGTAGGGCCATGCTTGCAACGACGGCGCCAACGGCACGCGCATATCAATCGACATCCAGCTTACAACAGGAAATACCCATAGGAATAGATACTTAAAGAAGAGAAACGCCTGGGTGATCAAACTTAGCGTATAGCTCGCTTGCAGCCATTCATTTTGCAGGCCTTGCATGTCGTTGATCATTTCGAGTGCCTGGGGCTCATACGCAGTACCCAGTACTCCCTTAACCATGGAGGTCACCAGCGCGGCTATGACGACGTAGACTGCAAACGGCGGCACTAGTCGACGGACGAGTGACAGCGATGGCGGATGGATAAGCAACGTCAATAGCAACGCGACTGCAGGCGCCGTGACACTGTGCTCCTTGGAAAACACCGCGAGCAAGTACCATACGGCAGACCATACCCATTGCACGCTGCGCCCGGTAATCAACCACCGCAAATAGGCAATGAGCATCAGCAACGTAAACAGCGTCGACAGCAAGATCGTTCGCTGTATCAGATAGCCTACGCCGTAGACAGCCAGCGGATGTATGGCAAGCACGGCGGCGCTCAGTGACGCGAACACCAGGGCCTGGCGTTCACGGACCCGCTTCACCGTGCCATCTGCAACCGTTGACAGAAATATTTCGCGCATTAATACAAAAACCGCCACCACGTTCGCGCCATGTACAATCAGATTGCCCCATCGCATCGCTGAGATGCTGTTGCTCGTCAGTGCGTAAGTATGAGCAAGCGTTGCGTACGACAGCCAGCGTGGCGCGATTTTGAAATCGGTTACAAAATCGAAAAAAGTCGTATCATTAATGACATTGAAATCGTCGAATATCAGTGGATTTGCGATATAGGGAACATAAACTACGGCCGCAAGCAAGACCAGAAACGCGGCGCATAGCCGCGACAAATTTATTTTCAGGGCATCGCGCCGTAACCAATCAAACACGCTTGCAAATGGCATCATTTTAAGTATTGGGCAGCTCATAAAAAAAGCGCCTCCCAAGGGAGGCGCTTTTCTGTCCGGAGGAGTTTAGACTGATCCGGACTCAATTACAAAATTACTATTGGAAGTATTTGGTGACGACAACTTCCGTGCTGTTGGTGGTGTTTGCCCACGTAATCGCCGTCGTGCCGGGCGTAGGTGTCATGGTTACGGTCTTGCCATCAATAGTTCCCGCTTTGATTCCGCCCATGGTCAACACAATCGCGCCAGACGCAGCAGTGGTAACAGCGGTAACTTCATTAGTCGCCGTCGGTGCCGCAGACAGACCCAACGATGCCCACGCGACTGCGGCTGCAGGCAATGCGCCTGTTTCCTGATTGAACAACGCGATCGCGGTCTTGATCGGAGCCGCAAATCCCGACACTTTGGACAACTTTGCCTTTACCGTGTAATCCTGATACTGCGGGATGGCCACGGCGGCCAAAATACCGATAATCGCGACGACGATCATCAGCTCGATCAATGTAAAACCTTTTTGAATGCGCTTCATGCAAAAATCTCCCTAAGATTGAAAAACTCAAATGTAACGTTCACACCGATATACTTAAGAGCAATTGTCGTACCAGAACAATCGCCTAGAGACTCAAATAAATAAAATCCTTTAAAAACAATCGCTTATATAATATTACGTCAACACAAGCCCGCACTTCGAGAAACGTTACTGCCACTTCCTTGTATTTGCCGCAGAAACCATTGACGATTTCTGTGCTGCGCGGGTTTTCATTTACGAAATTCGGCGTACAGTGACAATTTTTGTCACCTTGGTCGAAGGCTCATCTTTCGTAGATCGGCTCGCCGTGTCTACATTCGGGTCGAGAGTCGCGATTTTGAAATTCCCAGAGACCCCGCCCTACTGTGCCATCTCAAGCTTCGAGCTGTTCCGTCCAATCGATCGTCGCTGTTTCGCTTAATAAATCCCGCAGCGATGCGGTGTGTAGTTGCCGGTTTTCTGGCCAGACGGATGTTGCGTGCACCCCGGTTTAGTCCAAGTTACTTGATACAAACCGCCCGCACCTGCTGGATATCCGTAATTCCCGCCCAGACCTTTTCAATGCCGTCCTGCTTCAGCGTGCGCATGCCTTCTTCCAGCGCCGTTGCGAACATCTGCGCCACGCGCGCATGCTCCTGGATGTCTTTTTTCACGCGATCGGTGCCGATCAGCAGTTCGTGCAGACCCACGCGTCCCTTGTAGCCGGTGCCGCCGCAGGTATCACAGCCTTTGGCGGTATGCAGCACCAGATGGCCATTTTCGTCGCCAAATTCCCTGGTCCAGAATTCCAGCACCTTGGCTCTCTCGCCTTCAGGATCCTTTTTCCACGATTCCGTGTTCATCAACTCCAGCGCGTATTCGTCGAGCAGTGCCTTGATTTCCTCGTCCGATGCGCGATGGGGCGTCTTGCATTTTGCGCACAGCCGCTTGGCCAGACGCTGCGCCAGGATGCCGAGCAGTGCGTCGGCGAAGTTAAACGGATCCATGCCCATGTCCAGCAGGCGGATGATCGATTCCGGCGCGCTGTTGGTGTGCAGGGTGGCGAACACCAGGTGGCCCGTGAGCGATGCCTCGATGCCGGTGGATACCGTTTCCTTGTCGCGCATTTCGCCCACCATGATGATGTCCGGATCGGCACGCAAGAACGCCTTCATCACAATGGAAAATTCCAGTCCCGCCTTTTTGTTCACCTGCACCTGCCGCAGACCCTTTTGCGTAATTTCAACCGGGTCCTCGGCGGTCCAGATCTTGGTGTCGGGCTTATTAAGATAGCCGAGCACCGAATGCAGCGTGGTGGTCTTGCCCGACCCCGTGGGGCCACAGACGAAGAACAAACCGTAGGGCTTCTCGATCGCGCCCTTGCACAATTCCAGGTTGCGCTTCGACAATCCGAGCTTGTCCAGCGGTATCGGCTCGCCCGCCGCGAGGATACGCATCACGATGTCTTCAACACCCCCCGCCGTCGGTATCGTCGCCACCCGCAGTTCGATATCCAGCGGCCCGAATTTCTTGAACTTGATCTTGCCGTCCTGCGGCTTGCGGCGTTCCGAAATATCCAGATCGCACATGATTTTCAGGCGTGCGGCGAGCGCGTTGCGATAACTCGCGGGTATCTGGATGTACGGCGACAGCGAGCCGTCCTTGCGAAAGCGTATTTCCGTCTTGCCCTTGCCGGGGTAGGGTTCGATATGAATGTCGGATGCGCCCTGCTGATAAGCGTCTATGATCACCTTGTTGACGAGTTTCACCAGTTCGTTGTCGCTGGCCGCGCTCGCGATATCGTCACTGCCGCTCTCCGTCTCCCCGTCTTCGCCCAGATCACCCAGCAGGTCGTCAATGTTGCCTGAGTCCTGCAGGGCCGACATGCCGCCAAACATCTGATCGAGGGTCGCCGCAAACTCACGCTGGGTGGTGACGCAGTAGACTATCTTGCTCTTCGGGTAAACGTTGCCGACCATGCGCGAGGCCCGCGTGCGCTCGACATCCGGCGTCATCACCAGGATGCCGTCCTTGGAGTCGTCCAGCGGCACCCACTGATTGGTCATGCAAAACTCGCGGCTCATATTGCGCAGCAGGTCCGGCGGTTTGATGCGATCCTGCTTGAACGTTTCATAAGCCACGCCGAAGAACGTGGCCAGGGCCGCCCCCAGCGCGGGCACCTTGACCTGGAATTCGTCGATCAGCACGGTTTCCAGGTCGAGGTTCTTGCGGCGGGACGAGCGCTGCGCGAGTTCCAGTTCTTCCGCCGAGATCACCGCATCGGTCACCAGCGCGTCATAACGGCCGCGCACCTGCACGATGCTGCTCGCGCCCTGCCGCTGCCGGAACGCGATGGACAGCGTCTCGCACAGATGCAGCACACCTTCTTCCATGAACGGCTGGAACGACTGCCCGTTCTTGGTATTGATAATCTGGATGATTCCAACCAGCTCGCGCGTTTTGGCTTCAACGATGGGTGCCACCAGCATCTGCCGCGTGCGGTAACCGGTTTTTGCGTCAACCGCCTTGAGAAAATTCAGCTGCGGACTGTGCGACTTGAGTTCCGCGTCGTCGTAGACATCCTTGATATTCAGCACGCGCTTGTTTACGGCGACGAAGCCGGCCACCGATTGTTCGTTGATCGGCAGTTTTATGTCCTTGAACGAGTGCAGTCCGGTCTTGACCTTTGAGATGATCGAGCCCTTGTCCTCGCTGGTGAGATAAATCGTCAAGCGGTCGGCCAAAAACAAACCGCATAGCTCGGCTGAAAGATCGGTGAGAATCTCGTCGATATTCTTCGACGCATGCACTTTGTTGGTCAGGGTCTGCAGCCGCTGCTGAAAGCCCAGCTTCTCGGCCATGGGCTCCTGTGCAGCCGACTTGTTCTGGAGTACTGTACTCATATCATCCCCACAAACATGATTGCGTTCTCAATACAGGTTCGCTGTTCAAAAGTCGAACAACTGCCGGTGTTGCAACATTTTGGGATTCCAGCGCGACGCACTTGCCGTAATTTCCTGCATTATCCTGCTGCATTCGCCGGGCTTCAGATGCGTAATAAACACTTCCGCGGACTGTTTCATGTGGGCCAGTTGTTCCGCCAGCAGACTGGGACATAGATGCCGCGCTTGAACCGCGAGTTCCCGTTCGGCATCGGGGAACGAGGTTTCGATGATCAGATAGCGAAGATTGCCGATCGCGTTGAGCGCGCGCCAAAACGCGTCGCCGCCGCAGGTGTCTCCCGTGAATACCAGGCTCCCGCGGCCCGAATCCAGCGCATAGCCCACCGCCGGCACCACATGATTGGCGGGAACGGGCGTTATCGTCCGGTCTGCGATAACCACCGGTTCGCCCACGGTCACCGGCGAAAACCGCAGCAACGGCTGCGCCTCGGAAGGAATTTTCGTAAAGTCCGGCCACAGCTTCCAGTTAAACAGGTGCTGCCGCAGGTCCGCGATGGTTTCCGGCAACGCGTGCACGGTCAGCGGCGCGCTGCGCATCGCGCCCACGGTATCCGCCAGGAACGGAATCGACGTGACATGGTCGAGATGGGAATGCGTGACAAACACATGGTCGATCAGCACCAGTTGTTCGAGATCGAGATCGCCGACACCGGTGCCCGCGTCAATCAGCACGTCGTGATCCAGCAGCAGCGACGTCGTGCGCAATCCGCTGCCGATGCCGCCGCTGCATCCGATTACCTTTAAACGCATGATTGCTTCGTCTCGAAATAGTATGGGCCGTTGCCGCGGGAGAATGCCGCGGTGAACGGCGGCGATACGCGGCTACTTGAAGAAAAATTCCATCTTGACGCCGGCAATTTCCACCAGATCGTGGTTTTTCAGCGCATGTGCCTGGGCATCCAGCGTGGCCCCGTTGAGTATCGGATAGTTGACGCCTTCAACGTGCGTGATGAAGTAACCTTGCGGCCGTTTGGTGATGACCGCCACTTGCACCCCGGGCTTGCCCAACGTGGTGAGATTCTTGATCAGCGCCAGCTCCCTGCCCACGCCGGGACCACTCAATATCTGTATGTGCGCCTGTTGCCCGCCGGCAGCCGCGGGGGGCGGCGCGGCGGCCGCGCGCGCCGGCGGCTCGGCAACCATGCGCGTCATGGTATCGGTTCTTTCCGGCGCAGCCGTGCGTTGCGCGGCATTGGGCATGCGCAGCACCATGGTGCGTTCGAAGTCTTCCGCCGAGGTCTGCCCGGCGGAAGGATCACTGACATACTTCAATATGTATTTGCCGATTTCGATCACATCGTTGTTTTGCAGGATGTGCTTCTTGATCGGATTGCCGTTGACCAGCGTGCCGTTGGTGGATCCCAGATCCTCGAGAAACGAATCGTTGAGTATGGTAATGATGCGCGCGTGTTCGCTGCTCACCGCCAGGTTTTCGATCTGAATGTCATTTTGCGGCTTGCGGCCTATCGTCACGCGTTCCTTCTCCAGATTCATTTCCCGGATCACGGAGCCCTCGAGACTGAGTATCACCTTCGCCATATTGAGGTCCTCGACACTTATTTAAACCAGTTTTTGACGCGCGCGAGCAAGCCCGCCGACGTACGGCCCGACTTCAGCACGTGCACCAGAATGACCGAAATATTGTCACGCCCGCCATTGTCGTTGGCCTGCTGCACCAGCTGCTGCGCGGCCAGCGGCAGATTGGACTTCAACGACGACACCGTCAGGTGAATATTGTCGTCGGACACCATGTCGTAGAGCCCGTCGGAACACAGCACGTAAATGTCGCCTGCCTGCACGTCGTGCGTGTGCACCTCGGGCGCGACATTCAGATCTATGCCGCAAGCCCGCGTGACCAGGTTTTTTTTCTTGGAAGTGCGCGCCTGCTCATATGTCATCAGTCCGGCGTCGATCTGCTCCTGGATCCACGAGTGGTCGCGGGTCAATGCCTTGATTTTCTCACCGCGCATTCTGTAGCAGCGCGAATCCCCCAGATGCCCGATGGTGACGCGGTCGCCGTGCCAGTACGCGATGACCAGCGTTGTGCCCATGCCGGAATAGTTGGCCTGGTTCTGTGCCGCGGCATAGATCGCGGCGTTGACTTTGTTGGCCTGCGCCGCCACCATTTCCCGCACTTCGGGTTCGGCAAGATCGCGCACACCGAGGCTGTCGTGGAATTTGCGAATTTCCGCCGGCACCATTGCCACGGCAATGCCGCTGGCCACCTCACCGGCGTTGTAACCGCCCATGCCATCGGCAAGTGTCGCCAGGCCTAGTTCGGGGTCAACCGCGATACTGTCTTCGTTATGTGCGCGCACCCGCCCCACGTCGGTTGCGCTTGCCATGTCGAACTGATGGATCACACGGTTCATTCATTTTCCTAAGCCCGGGCCGCCGCGGACGCTTTTGACGCCGGCCACTGGTCTTGTTGGTCCGTTAGCCGCGCCCCGGTCGCCTGATGACGGCTTTGATACCGCTGTTTGATCTGATTAGCAAGGGCATTATAGTCACCGACATCGATATCCGGGCCTATCGGCACCTCTTGCCCGACTGAATCAGCATGGCGCACCTCGCGCACGCCACGGACACACCAGCAATAGTGCAATACCCGGAAAACGGCAGCGCTCGCCGTCGTCTGCGACCGGCCACCGCGCATTGCAGCAAAGGCGGGACATGCGGGGTGCGCGAACAGTTAATGTCATGCAATGGCCTTCATCTTACAGATATCATTAAGAAGATAACGCAATTGCCTGATTTAGTTTACTCTTTTATCCTTTTTAGCGACCAAACCCACGTTTGTGATGCGTGCCCGCAACGCGAGAAATCCATATAGCGAGACAACGATACTGTCCAAGGCATCGCACAAACCCACGGTAGACGTGGAGAATGATAAATAGAATCAGATACATAGCATGCTACGACCAGGTACGCGACAAGGCCACGGAATCCGTGGCCTTGGTGTGCAAAACTACCGATTCCGATGTTGCCGGCGTCAAGAATCGAACAGCATGCCGTTGGCGATATTGTTGGCTTTGGCAAACTCGCCGCCGGAAATCTTTTTGCCGTCTTCGCCACGCGCACGCAACACCTCAATATGGCCGCCCTGAGCGGTCACGCGGAAGCTCTGCTCATTGACGGATGAGACTTCGCCCATTTTTCCGGCAACATCGGCAAAGCGCCGGAACAGATGTTTGCGTGCATCGAATATCTGCACTTTCTTGCCGTTCAACATTGTCCAGGCGCCAGGTGCCGGATTGCAGCCGCGGATAACGTTGTACACCGCGTCGACGTGACTCGCCCAATGGATGCGGGATTCTGCCGCGCGGCACCATCCTTCATAGCTCGCAGCCGCTTCGTTTTGCACGGTTTCGGTGTGCTTGCCCGCAAACACCAGATCGGCCGCCTCCAGCATCGCTTGCACGCCCAACGGGAACAGATGATTGAAATATACGTCTCCCAGAGTGTCGTCCGGCCCGATCGCGCATTCCTTCTGCAGAATGACCGGTCCTTCGTCCAGCCCCTCATTCGGTCGGAAAATCGTCAGGCCCGTCTTGGTATCGCCGCGAATTATGGGCCAGTTGATCGACGACGGCCCGCGGTATTTCGGCAGCAGCGACGGGTGATACTGTATCGTGCCTTTCTTCGGCAAATGCACAAAGCTATCCGGTGCGAATTGCAACACGTAGGCCATGATGCCCAGATCGACATTCAGACCTTTGAGCGCGTCGTGCGCATCCTGCTCGCGCAGTGACTTGAACTGAAACACCTTGAGCTTCTTTTCTTCGGCTGCCGCGCGCACCGGATCGGCTTTGGCACCCGGCTTTTCCGGCGCACAGAACACCCCCGCAACTTCGTCACCGCGCGCAAGAAACGCGTCGAGTACGGCTTTGCCGAAATCTTGTTGGCCGATAATGGCAATTTTCATACATTCACCTTATTACAAATATTGTTTAAAATCAAATACTTATATTAAATTTTCGGCCAAAACGCATTTGACGTTGCTTCAGGCCACTTTCTTTGGCGGCAGCGAAAACGCGCCTGCTGTTTTCAGCGACGCCACCTTGTCGTCCGCATAACCCAGCACATCCTTCAACACCTCGTCGGTGTGTTCACCCAGCGTCGGTGAGCGCTTGATCACCGCAGGTGATGCCGACAACTTGATCGGCATGCCGACATTGAACCACTTGCCGCGCTGTGGGTGGTCAAGTTCGACATACATCTCGCGTCCACGCACATGTTCGTCGTTGGCCAGATCGCCAGTGGACATGATGGGGCCGCAGGGTACGTCCAGTGGATTGAGAATCGCCATGAACTCGCGCTTGGTGTATTTCGAGGCGAATTTTGTCAGCGCTGCCCAGATGTCATTCTGATTCTTGCGCCGATCCGCGATCTTGGCGTAGCGGGCGTCGGTTGCCAAATCCGGCTGACCGATTTCCGGCCCGATGCGCTTGGCGAGCCCGTCCCACACTGCTTCCTGCACCACCACGTAGATGTAGTCGTTGGGACCGCCGGGCTTGCACTGAATCGCGTTCCCCAACTGTCCGCCGCCGGAATCGTTGCCCGCGCGCGGGGTTTCCGTCATGCCCTGCTGTGTTGGCACTGAGTATTCGGACAGGCCGCCGTGCTGCAGACGCTGGTGATCGCGCCATTTCACGCGGCACAGATTCATCACGCCGTCCATCATCGCCACTTCGACATACTGTCCCTGGCCGGTGCGGTTGGCCTGATGCAGCGCCCCGAGCAGGCCGATCGCCAGATGCAGGCCGGTACCGCTGTCGCCGATCTGTGCGCCGGTGACAAACGGCGGGCCTTCGGGCACGCCGGTGGTGCTCATCGCGCCGCCCATGGCCTGCGCCACGTTTTCGTAGGCTTTGAAGTCGGAATAGGGTCCGCTGGAACCAAAGCCCTTGATCGACCCCATCACGATTTTAGGATTGATTTCATGGATCTTTTCCCAGGTGAATCCAAAGCGATCCAGCACACCGGGGCCGAAGTTTTCCATGATGATGTCGCACTTCAGCAGCAGATCGACGAAGACTTTCTTGCCCTCCGGGTTCTTCATGTTTACCGTGATGGAGCGCTTGTTGCAATTCAACATGGTGAAATACAAGCTGTCGGCGTTGGGGACATCGCGCAATTGGCCTCGCGTGGCGTCGCCCTGCGGCGGCTCGAACTTGATCACGTCCGCGCCCATCCAGGCCAGCAGCTGCGAGCAGGTAGGCCCCGCCTGCACATGCGTCATGTCGAGAATTCGAACCCCCTTGAGTGCTTCCATTCTGGTCTCCAAAAAGTAACCCGTCGCGAGGGCGAAACTATAGGTAATGGACGTTAACGCAGCCTTGACCGGAGTCAAGATTCCTCGCCAAAAACTTACTTAATAAACAAATAGTTATATAATTCCAGCCTGCAATTTCATCGGTACCTCATACCCCGCATGACCCAGCTTGCGCTGCACCCTCAATACAAAATCATTCGGCTGCAATTGCGGCAAAACCTGGTGTTAACGCACCTCACGGCCGCGCAGTGGAACGAAATCGAACCCTTGCTTGAGATTTCCGACTACGCCAAGGGCGAAACCCTGGAATTGCAGGGCACACATGCGATGGAGCAGTATTTTATCCTCGACGGCATTCTGAAGCGGGCCGTCTCCAATGCGCAGGGTAAGGAGATGATTCTACGCTTCGCCGCGGAAAGCGATATCGATACCAGCTACGCCGCGTGGCGTCTGAAGATGCCCATGCCGTACTCCATCCGCGCGGTTACCAAGGTGCGGGCCGCAAAACTGTCGATGCTGCAATGGGCGGCCTTTCTCGAACGACACGCCAAGATCAAGGGCGAATTCGAATTCGAAGTGATGAAGTTGATGAGCGAAGTCATGGCCCACACCATCACCCTGCACCTGCTCAATGCGCCGGGACGGGTACAGCGCTTCATGCGCAAGAATGCGGCACTTTCCGAACGTCTGCCGAAGAAGGAACTGGCCTCTTATCTGAACCTGTCGCCGGAAACCCTGAGTCGTCTCAAACGCCGCGGAAAAATCTGATTAGCCCTTGATATTGCAGGCCAAGTTCAGGGAGCGCCCGGTAAAATTGACCAGGGTCAAGGGCGCAGCAGCAAGCGCAGGCCTATGATACTTTCAACGAAAAAACACCTTCAACCGACGGCCGTAAGGCACGACATTCCGACATGACAACCGACACGCAAACCACCGCAGAAATCGATGGCTTTCACTTGGTCATCGAAGCGCTCAAGCTCAACGGTATCGACACCATCTACGGTCTGCCGGGCATTCCCATCACGGATCTGACGCGCATGGCGCAGGCCGAGGGCATGCGCATGATTTCCTTCCGTCACGAGCAGAACGCCGGCAATGCCGCGGCCATTGCCGGCTTTCTCACGCAAAAGCCCGGCATTTGCCTCACGGTATCCGCGCCCGGCTTTTTGAATGGCCTGAACGCACTCACCAACGCCACCACCAACTGCTTTCCGATGATCCTCATCAGCGGCTCCAGCGAGCGCGAGATCGTCGATCTGCAGCAGGGCGATTACGAAGAAATGGACCAACTCGCCATCGCCAAGCCGCTGTGCAAAGCAGCCTATCGCGTGCTGCACGCCGAAGACATAGGCGTGGGCGTCGCGCGCGCGATCCGCGCCGCGGTGTCCGGCCGTCCCGGCGGTGTCTATCTTGACCTGCCCGCCAAGCTGTTCGCGCAGAGCATGGATGCCGAAGCCGGCCGCAAGTCCCTGATCAAGGTGATCGACCCGGCGCCGCGCCAGATTCCCGCGCCGGACGCAGTGCAACGCGCACTGGAACTTCTGAAGAATGCCAAGCGCCCGCTGATCATTCTGGGCAAGGGTGCAGCCTATGCGCAGGCCGATGCAGATATCCGTGCGCTGGTTGAGAAAACCGGCATTCCCTATCTGCCGATGTCCATGGCCAAAGGTCTGCTGCCCGACACCCACCCACAATCCGCCGCCGCGGCGCGTTCCTACGTGCTGCCCGAAGCCGATGTGGTGATGGTGATCGGCGCCCGCTTGAACTGGCTGCTGTCGCACGGCAAGGGCCGCACCTGGGGCGGAAAGTCGCCCAAAGCCTGGGGCGGGCAAAAATTTGTGCAGATCGACATCTCGCCACAGGAAGCCGACAGCAACGTGCGAATCGATGCGCCGGTGGTCGGCGATATCGGTTCGTGCGTGGCGGCGATGTTACACGGCATCAATGCCGCCGGCGGCAACTGGCCCAAGCCCTCCGGCGACTGGCTGGGTGCCATCGATCAGCGCAAGAGCACGAACATCGCGAAGATGGGCGAGACGCTGGCGAAGAACCCGTCGCCGATGAACTACCACAGCGCGCTGAATGTGATGCGCGACGTGATCAAAGGCAATCCCGACGTCATGCTGGTTAACGAAGGCGCCAACGCGCTGGATTTCACCCGCAGCATCGTCGACATGTACAAACCGCGCAAACGCATCGACGTCGGCACCTGGGGCGTCATGGGCATCGGCATGGGCTTTGCGGTTGCCGCCGCTGTGGTCAGCGGCGGCCCGGTAATCGCGGTGGAGGGCGACAGCGCGTTCGGTTTCTCGGGCATGGAAGTGGAGACCATTTGCCGCTACAACCTGCCGGTGTGCGTGGTGGTGTTCAACAACAATGGCGTCTACAAAGGCACGGATGTGAATCCCACCGGCGGCCCCGACGTCGCACCCACCGTGTTCGTGAAAGGTGCGCGCTACGACAAGATGATGGAAGCCTTCGGTGGTGTGGGTGTGCATGCCACCACGCCGGCGGAACTGCGCGCGGCGGTGGAGGAAGCCGTGCGCTCGCGCAAACCCACGTTGATCAATGCCGTAATCGACGAGACCGCCGGCACCGAAAGCGGCCGCATCACCAGCCTCAATCCCAGCGCCAAGAAGAAATAAGCGCTGCGCGAGCCTCGCCAACGACAAAGGGGAAACCGATACCAGTTTCCCCTCTCCCAAGTTATTGTTTTTATTGCTTTATTTTTCCCGTAGCTTGTTCACCAATGGCCAGAACAACATTACCAGGCCGAGAGCCATGATGCTGCCGACCAAGCCGTTGGCGAAAAACACGTTGAGGTTACCCTGCGATATCAGCATCGACTGCCGGAATGAATCCTCGGCGCGGTCACCCAGTACCAGCGCCAGCACCATCGGCGCCATCGGATAATCGAGTTTCTTGAATACGTAGCCGATCACGCCAAACAGCAGCATGAACCAGATGTCGAGCATCGCGTTATGCACGCTGAACGCGCCAATGGCGCAAATCACAATAATCAGCGGCGCGATGATCGAAAACGGAATGCGCAGGATCGCCGCGAACAGCGGCACACAGGTCAGCACAATAATCAGTCCGGCGATGTTGCCCAGATACATGCTGGCAATCAATCCCCACACGAATTCCTTCTTTTCCACGAACAACAGCGGACCCGGCTGCAGCCCCCAGATCAGCAAGCCGCCGAGCAGCACCGCCGCAGTGGGTGAGCCCGGAATGCCCAGCGACAGCATCGGCAGCAACGCCGAGGTGCCCGCCGCATGCGCAGCCGTTTCGGGGGCGATTACGCCTTCGATGTGGCCCTTGCCGAATTGGGCACCGTTTGCGGACATGCGCTTGGCCACGCCGTAGCTCATGAACGACGCCGGGGTTGCGCCACCCGGCGTAATACCCATCCAGCAGCCGATCAGGCAGCTGCGCAGGGAAGTCATCCAGTATTGCGGCAGCTTTTTCCAGGTCTCGATCACCACCTTGAGGTTGATGCGCGCGCTGCGGCCCGAGAATGACAGCCCCTCTTCCATCGACAGCAGAATCTCGCCGATGCCGAACAGGCCGATCACCGCCACCAGAAAATCAAAGCCGCGCATCAGTTCCGACAGGCCAAAGGTCAGCCGCAACTGGCCGGTGACGGTATCCATGCCCACCGCGGCCAGCGAAAAACCGAGCATCATCGCCGTCAGTGTTTTCCATGGCGAACCCTTGCCCATGCCGATAAAGCTGCAAAACGTCAGAAAGTAGACTGAAAAGAACTCCGGCGGCCCGAATTTCAGTGCAAACTTCGCGACCAGCGGCGCAAGGAAGGTAATCATCACCACCGCGACGAACGCGCCCACGAAGGACGAGGTAAAGGCCGTCGTCAACGCCTCGCCGGCGCGGCCTTGCTGCGCCATGGGATACCCGTCAAAGGTGGTCGCCACTGACCACGGTTCGCCCGGGATGTTAAACAGGATCGAGGTTATTGCGCCGCCGAACAACGCGCCCCAGTAGATGCACGACAGCATGATGATGGCGGAGGTCGGCGGCATGGTGAACGTCAGCGGCAGCAATATTGCAATGCCGTTGGCTCCGCCCAATCCGGGCAACACGCCGATCACCACGCCCAGCGTGACACCGACAAACATCAGCATCAGGTTGAATGGCGTCATCGCCACTGAAAAACCGTGAAACAGTGCGTTGATTTCTTCCAAGCGGATTTCCCGTTGTTTCTGGTGCGAGTACTAGTATCCGGTGAAGCTCAGCGGGTTATACAGCGTCCCTTTGTGCAGCGGCACCTGAAACCATACTTCGAACATCATGAATACGCACACGCTGACGATGACGCCCAGCAGCAACCCCTTCCACCACGCGTATTTCCCCAGCCAGACCATAAACACCGCGATGTAAATCGCCGACGCCAGATAAATCCCGAACCACTGAATCACCAGCACGTAAACAAGCGCCGGCACCAGGACCGAAAGCACCAGCTTCAATTGTCCGCGCTCGACAAACGCCGCGCCAACGTCAGGGGCACGGGTCAGCAGCGCCTGCATCAGTGTCACAAAGCTTGATATCGCGATGATGACGCCGATATAGAACGGGAAATAGCCCGCCTGTGGACCGTCGTCGGCCCAGCCGGCGCCCAGATCGTAACTGGCCCAGGCGATTACCGCACCAAACGCGAGTATCACCACGGCAACGATGATTTCCATGGCACGCACACCGATCACGGCATGCTTGTCGGCTGAGGTAATGTCGGTGTTTGTCATGGCAAAAAAAGCGGGGCTGGTGCCCCGCGCTTTGAAATCAATAGCTTCACTTCTTGGCCAGGAACCCGGCTTCCTTCATCAGATTGCGGTGCAGCCCTTCGGTCTTCTCCACCCAGGCAGCAAACTCTTTGCCGCTCATGAAAGACTGATTGAACGCACCATCTTCCATGAATTTCTTCCATTCCGGCGTTTCACGCACTTTCTTGAACAGATCGACGTAGAAACTGACCTGCTCCTGCGTCACGCCCGGCGGCATGAATATGCCGCGCAACATCACATAGTCCGTCGGCACGCCGGATTCCGTGCAGGTGGGAATATCATTCCACGCCATGCTGGACGTCACCTTGGTTTTGTAGGGCATTCGCGTATCGTCAAACACACACAGCGGCCGCAGTTTGCCCGCGCGCCACTGCGCCACCGCTTCAATCGGATTGTTCACCGAGGACTCGATATGCTTGCCGACCAGTTGCACCGCCACCGCGCCACCGCCTTTGAACGGCAGATAGGTGAACTTGGAACCGGTGGCCTTTTCCAGACCAACCGTGACAATCTGATCTTCCTGCTTGGATCCCGTGCCGCCCATCTTGAATCGTTTTGGGGGATCTGCAGCCGCCGATTTCGCTGCGGCGATGTAGTCCTTGGCCGTCTTGTACGGCGATTCGGCATTGACCCACAGCACAAATTGATCCAGTGCCAACATCGCCACCGGCGTCATGTCCTTCCAGTTAAAAGGCACGCCGGTTGCGAGCGGTGTGGTAAACAGGTTCGATAGCGTAATGACTATCTTGTGCGGATCGCCCTTGGCGTCCTTGACCGCGAGGAAACCTTCCGCACCCGCTCCGCCGGATTTGTTTACTGGAATCAGCGACTGCTTCATCAGGTTGTGCTTCACGACGATGCCCTGAATCAGCCGCGCCATTTGATCGGCACCACCGCCGGTCCCGGCCGGAATCACGAACTCAACTGGCTTGGTCGGTTCCCACCCTGCGGCCATGGCTGTCGGTGCCGCACCCATTGCCAGGCCGATAGACGACACGGCCCCGAACAGGGCGCCTTTTTTAAACACGCTGAGCGACTTGAGAAGCATGATTCCTCCTTCGGTAAAATGCTGTTTTAATATTTGTAACAAACGGCATTTCTGCGGAATTCCGCCTCGTCTATTACAGGTATCGATCGCTCACGATCATGCAGACTTCCCCGCGTGAAAACATTGACCATCATCAAGTTTTCAACTCCGACACCCAATCAATCGCGAATGAAATCCCTAGTAAAAACACCTAGTTATATTGCAGCGCCGCAACTTTGCCGTTAACCCATCACGGGATTCGCTACGATTCACGTCCAACGCGACGGGTAAGATCAAGTTGACGCGCGCGCTTGCAAGTCTGGTCGCAGCGCCGCTTTGCGCATGAAATCCAGAAACGTCTGCGCCACGATCGACAATTGCTTTCCTACCGGATACACCAGATGGAAGTACGACTCGACGGGAAAGCCTTCCACGTCGAGCGTGACCAGCCCTGGTTCCGTGTCGATGCCGGCGGCGTGGCGTGACAGGATGGAAATGCCGAGGCCGGCGCCTATCGACTCGCGAATCGCTTCATTGCTGCCCAGTTCCATGCGAATGTTCGGAGCGATATTTTGCGTGCGAAATACGCGGTCGGTAACCATGCGCGTCCCCGAGCCCGCCTCGCGCACCAGTAACGGCTCATGCACGAGACGCGCGAACGGAATTTTTTTCTCTCGGGCCAGCGGGTGATCGGCAGACGCAAATACCATGAACGGATTGGGCATCAGTCTCAGGCTCACGACGCCTTCGTCGGCCGGCGGGTCCATCAACAGATAAAGGTCGTCCGCGTTTTCGGCAATACGACTGATCACCGACTGGCGGTGACCCACGTGCAATTTGGCATCGATACCCGAATGCAGCTTCAGAAACTCCGCCAGGCTGCGCGACGCGAAGTACTTGGCAACGGTGCTGGCGGCAATGTGCAGCGAACCGGTTTGCATGCCGTCGATGTCGTCTACTCTTTGCTCGAAGCGAGTCAGAATCGCGAAGATTTCGCCGCACACCGTCTGCAGCTCCCTGCCGACGGGCGTTAGGCGCACACTCTTGCCCACCTGCTCCAGTACGGGAGCGCCAATGGTTTCAGTGAGCTTTTTAATCTGTACGGACACAGTCGGTTGCGCCATATGCAGCTCTTCGCCGGCGCGAGTGAAGCTGCCGAGGCGTGCCACTGCCTCGAAAACGCTCATTTGCGGGAGCGTGCCGTGACGCAGGTAACGGCGAATTTTGCTTTGGGGCATGGCAATCCTTTCGTGACGTGTGTGTCGTTTCGCCGTACCCGAAAGCATGGCGACCTCTACCCCGAACAGATTAAAGGCCGCTGAAGACAGACCTTGCCCGTCCGGGCAAAGGTCTCGCTGACAACAACACTAGACGTAGGAACGTCAAGATTGCCCACTGGACCGGAGAACCCGGGACTGGCAGTTCTCGGAATGACGGCCCAACGGTCACAGCCGCAAAACAGGCGCCAATGGCTGTGATAGCTACTCCCCTTTGTAGGGTGCGCTGAACGTCCAACGCGCGCGCAGTCTTGCACATCACCCTTTGCGAAGTCAACCGCGCCTTCGATCACGAAATGCAATGCTGAAAATTGTGCGACGCAATCCATCAACATTACTGATGCCAACCATTGCGCAAAGAAATTATTATTAATAAAAACAATTGCTTACATTGATATTCTTCATTTCACAACGACTTGACGTGGGCACATACTGCAGCTGTCACGTTGGAAACATGGCGTGACGGGTAAATCCTCATCGAGGGGAGTAGCTCCGAAGCGGCAGGATCGTCAATACGGGCGCTTGCAACAAGCCCCGGTCCTGTCGGCCCACCAGCGCTGACGCTGGTGGCGAGCGAGACCTTGGCCGGGCACGGCGGGTCTCGTTTTCCGTCTTGCGCGGCAGGGATTCGTCATTAACAAGAACCCACGCAATCGGAGGTCAGGGACATGGAGCTTTTTTCACCAGAGTTTTTCTCGGCGCTGTTCGCCATCATCATCATTGATCTGGTGCTGGCGGGCGACAACGCCATCGTGATCGCGCTCGCCGCGCGCAGTCTGCCGGAGCATTTACGCAAGAAAGCCATCGTGTGGGGCACGGTAGGCGCCATAGTCGTACGTTCGTCGATGACGTTGATCGTCGTGTGGCTGCTGAAAATCCCCGGACTGTTGCTATTGGGCGGTGCACTGCTGCTGTGGATCGCCTATAAGTTATTGCTCAATCAGGACGAAGGCGAAAGTGGCCATAACGTCGCGCCCGCAGTGGGCTTCTGGGCCGCGATGAAGACCATCATCATCGCCGACGCCGTGATGGGTCTGGATAACGTGCTCGCGGTGGCGGGCGCGGCGCACGGCAGCTTCCTGCTGGTGGTGCTCGGTTTGCTGATCAGCATTCCCATCGTTATCTGGGGCAGCACCATGATACTGGGCTTTGTGCAACGATTCCCCTCGATTGTTTATCTGGGCGCCGGGGTGTTGCTGTGGACCGGTGTGAAGATGATGCTGGGCGAACCGCTGGTTAAAGAATACACCGAAACGCTTGGCGCGCTGTCCATCCTTATCTACGTTGCAGTGATCGGCGGCGTGTTGTTCGCCGGCTTCTGGGTCAATCATGCAGCAACGCGCAGCCGCGTTGCGCAGCACCTGGTCGATGCGGTGGTGACGCCGGTTGCCGAACCTGCACCGATGACGGCGGCACGCAGTGGGCCCGCGAATCCGCACCGCGTGTTGATCCCCATCGATGGTTCCGGCAACGCGTTGCAGGCGGTGAATCACGTGGTCAACCGCGCGGCGATCACGCCTGGGCTCGATGTGCATCTCCTGCACGTGCGCACGCCGCTATCCCGGCACGTGGCGTGGTTCGTCAACAAGAATAATCGCGAAGGATGGCACCGCGACATGGCTGAACGCGCGATGCATGCAGCGCGCGACGTGCTCGATGCGCAGCGTATCCCCTACACCGTGCATGTGGATATGGGCGCGCGCGCCGAGGTGATCACGCGCGAAGCCGAACGCTTGAAAGTGGATCGCATCGTCATCGGCACGGCGCGCAAGTACTCGCTCACGCGCATGTTTGAGGATTCCGTTTCGAGCAAGGTGCTCGATACCGCGCCGGTACCGGTGGAGATTGTCGCGGGCCAAAGCACGTCCTCGCTCGAACGCGTGGGCGTGCCCGCGGGCATTGCCGCGGCACTGGCGGTGATCGTAAGCAGCGCGGTTTGAGCGGTTCAACGACTTTCATCGAAGGAGACCTGATATGTCCCCGTTGCCAATGTGGATGGAGTTTCAGACCTGGATCGAAGCGTCACCGCCGGAGTTCTTATTCCTCATGGTGCTGCCGTTTTTGATCGCAATCGTGGTGGTGGCGCGCGATGCGATACGCGCGCGCAGCGAAATACGCCACCGCGTACAGGCAGTCGCGGTGGAGTCCGCTGCGGATGCAGCCAAGGTGTGCACGCCAACACCGGCTGGCTTGCCCATCGGCGGCTACACGATGACCAAGATATTAATTCCTGTTGACGGGTCGGATAACGCGCTGCGCGCGGTGCGCCACGTGATCAACCAATCGCTGTCGCGCGGCGGCGTGGAAGCGCATTTGTTGCATGTGCGTCCGCCGTTCACGCAATATATCGCGCGCTTTTCGAGCAGAAAGAACCGCGATGCGCTCCACCGCGAGGCCGCCGAACAGGCACTGGCCAGGGCGCGCGAGCTGCTGCGCCGTTACAGCTTCCCCCACGCGGTGCATATGGACGTGGGTGATCGCGCGCA
Organism: uncultured beta proteobacterium; assembly: GCA_902825845.1. Lineage (GTDB taxonomy): Bacteria > Pseudomonadota > Gammaproteobacteria > Burkholderiales > SG8-41 > UBA5216. Next base: position 22,579 of record CADECM010000037.1, on the reverse strand, counting down.
AAGCATACAGCGCGCGGCGCAACGACTGCGCGTGCACAAGATCGTCATGGGTACGGCACGCAAGAACTCGCTCACGCGCTTGATCGAGGATTCGGTCACCAGCCGCGTCATCGAAATCGCCCAAGTGCCGGTGGAAGTGATCGCGGGGGGCAAAGTGTCGAAGCTGGAAAAGTACGGTGTGCCGGCGGGCGTCGGTACGGCGCTCGCCGCTTTGACGGCTGCCGTTGCCGACTGACGCGCCCTGCAGGCAATTTGCGCAATTGCGGCGGGGGAAACCCTGCCGCTTTTTTTATGTGGCGCGCCGCCGCGCGAGCCGCGTGCCTATCACCACCACCAGCACGGCTCCGAATATCTGCGTCCACGCCAGCGTCCAGTGGAATAGCTGAAAGGTGAGCCAGGGAAGCCGTACATCGATCCATTCGCGCCACAGCGGATCGCTCACCAGCAAGCCGCCGGCCACCCAGCCCAACAGTCCCGCGCCGATGACGATAATGATCGGCCAGCGCGACATGAGCCGCGATAACACGGTGGCAAAAAAGACCACCAGCGGTATCGACAACGCCAGGCCGGTCATCAGCGCGCCACTGTTGCCCTGCGCCGCCGCGGCCACGCTCAACACATTGTCGAGGCTCATCACCAGATCGGCGGCGACGATGATTTGCACGGCTTTCAGTCTGCCCTTCGCCTGCCGCACCTGCGCCTCGCCGTCGTTTTGCACAAGCAAGTGTACGGCTATCCAGAAAAGCAGCAACGCGCCGACGATCTTCAGCAATGGCCAAGTGAGCAAATACGCCGCGGCGAGCGTCAACGCGGTGCGTGCCACCACCACGGCGCCCGCGCCCCAGGCCAGGGTCTGCCATCGCTCGCGCGCGGGCAGGGCGCGCGCCGCCAACGCTATCACCACCGCATTGTCGGCCGACAGTACCAGATTGATAAATACGACCTGCGCGAACGCAGGCCAAAACGGCGTGTGGCCCAGTAGCTCCATGCGCCGAGTCTACCGTGATCCGGCAGCCTCGGCCGCAGCGGGCAGCGCGCTATTTCACCAGCATCACCGGCACATCGGTCTGGTGCAGCACCTTTGTGGCCACCGAGCCCAGCACCATATTGCCCAGCGAACCCATGCCACGTGTGCCCATTATGACCTGGTCGCAGTCAAGTTCCTTTACCATCTGTGCGACGGTAGGCGCGGCTTCGCCCACACTCACGTGGTAGGTGTATTTCACTTTGGCATCGTCAAGGATTTTGCGTGCGCCGGCGAGCGCAGCCTCGCCTTCTTCCTGGTGAAACTTGCGCGCTTGCTCGGCCACGCCCTTGATCGTGCCCGGCAGAGGGTGCTGCACATTGAGCAGATGGATGTCCAAAGGCGACTTGACTTCGGCAGCGAGCATAAGCACGTGGCGCACCACGCGAAGGGCATTTTCAGAACCATCGACCGGAACGAGCACTTTATGCATGAAACTCTCCAATGGCGGGATTTAGCAACGATATATGAACGCGAGATACGCAAATTATCCATCTCTTGGGTGAGTATATTGCATGCGGTCACGCGCGGCGGCGTTGACGGATATCAAGCCGCGCGGAATAGGCCCTTGCACCATACACATAGTGCCGCGGCGCGGTCATTTGATCCACGTCAGGCGTGGCGGCTGCGCTGGCACCAAACTGATGCAAAAATTGTCACCGATGTAACTTGGAGTCCACCATGCTCAAAATACTGGCCCCCCTCGATGGTTCCAACAACGCCAACCGTGTCGTCGATCACTTGCTTGTATTGGCCCAGGCAACCCGGCAAATGGAGGTGCATCTGCTCAATGTGCGCGATACGATCGACGCGCCGCAGGTACAGCGCTTCTGGAGCGCCGAGCAGATTGCGCAATTTCAGCAACAAGAAGGCAAGCTGCTGCTGGAGCGCGCGGGTAAACGCCTCGCAGGCACCAGCATCGCGCATACGGCTGAAGTCCTGGTCGGCGACATCGCGCCCACCATTGCCGCTCAGGCGACGGCCAAGGGCTGCAACCTGATAGTGATGGGCACGCGCGGCATGGGCGGCATCGGCAATCTGTTAATGGGCTCGGTGGCGACCAAGGTCATCCACCTCGCCGGGGTGCCGGTGCAGTTAGTGAAGTGAAGGTGGGGTGCAGCTTGAATCCCCACCGCGAAAGCGCAAAGAAAACGCAGGGGAAACACAACGGCGCTTGTGGATTTTCTCCGTGCGACCTCTGCGCCTGCACGCCGCTGTGGCGAAGGGGGCCGGTTGTCCTGAACAACAACCGGACTTAGCGATGCACCAACACCGGTATCGGTGAGTCCGCCAGCACCTTGGTAGTCTGACTGCCGAGCAGCGTTTTGCGAAACCCGGTGTGGCCATGCGAGGCGATGTAAATCAAGTCGCATTTTTCTTTTTTGGCCGCCTTGAGTATCGCGCTGGCGGGATATTCATCGGTGCAGTGCGTCGCCTTGAACGGCACGCCGGCTTTTTTTGCCAGATTCCCGATATAGCCCAGATGCTGCGCCGCCGCTTTTTCCACCAGCGCCTTGTGCTCGGTGGTGGTCATCAGCCCCACCGGCAGCAGCCCCTTGTAGAGCACCGGCGTAGCCGCGGGCGCGGCAAAAAACGCGGTAATTTTAGCGCCGACGGTCTTGGCGAGCTTGATGGCTTTTTCGGCGGCGGCACGCGACAGCGGCGATCCATCGGTGGGAACCAGAATATTCTTGTACATGGCGACTCCTTCAGTTTTCGGGCGGGCGCAAAGGCTGCATATCCATACGTTAGGGGTGGACCAGCGGCGCGGCTTGATTCATATCAAGCCGCGCCGCCCGGCTATTGCCCTGGCGATTATTGGGCGTAGGGCAGCACCCAGATCAGCATGCCGAGAACGTAACAGACGGCGGAACAAATCAGGGTGAACGGAATACTCCATGCCAGGAACTCTCTGAGCGACACCTTGCGCCCCTCTTCCTTTTCGCCGAGGGAAAGCGCCACGTACAACGCCGGTGCGCCCGCAATGGTCAGGTTGCTGCCCAAGGTGCCCGACCACACCAGCATCCACCACAACGGCCACGGTTCGATGCCATCCTTGGCCATGTCCTTGATGGTGTGCAGAAAGGTCAGAATGTAGGCGTCATGCTCCACCAACCCTACGATGGGCACGGTGATCCAGTACAACAGCGTGGCGCCCAGCGCATAGTTGCTCGCAAATATGGGCTTCATCGCGTCCGCAAGTTTGTCGAGAATGTGCGCCTTTTCCAAACCGCCCACCAGCGCGAACAGTGCAATGTAGAAAAAGATCGCGCGCCAGTCGAGTTCCTGCAGGCATTCTTCGAAGTGGTGCGCGGGCTTGACGCGGTCGCCCAGCAGGGCCAGCACCAACACCAGCGAAATTGCGCCGGTCAGCGCAATAAATCCCAACTGCACGCCGATGAGTTCGCGCGCGGACATGGCGATAACGGTGCCGACAAACCACACCACGCAAATCGTCGCAAACAGCGGATTCTCGATCTTGGCTTCGATGCCCAGCGCTTTCATGTCGGAGACGCGCTGGTGGCCGCGGAAACCGTACCACCACATGAACGCCAGCGTGATGACAAAGGTCACCATAAGAATTGGGAACGACGACGGCCGGCCCTTGTGCCACAGGAAGTCCCAGAACTCCGCGCCCGCGACGCTGTGCAGCATCTGCGGCGGCAGATCACCGATCAGCAGCGCCGTACCCATGAAATTCGCGCCGAACCCGATCATAAGAATTAATGGCACCGGCGGCAGCTTCAACGCGCGCGCCAGTGGCAGCGCCACCGGCGCCATCATCAGAATGGTCACCACGTTGTCGACAAACATGGAGATCACGCCGGCAAGGAACGTCAGGATAATGACCAGAAGGCCCGGCCTACCGCCCGACAGGTTTAATGCTTGAATCGATAACCAGCTGGGTACGCCTGATTTGCCGAAGTAACCGGCGATAATCCAGATACCCACCAATATCGCCATCACGTTCCAGTCGACGTACTTGAACGCTTCGGATTCGGTCATCACCCCCAGCCAGCACATCAGCGCCACACCGATTAGCGCCGCCAGTGTGCTGTCGATCCAGTTGGTGATTACCACCAGGATCGTCGCTGCGAAAATAATCAGAGTTATCCACTGCATCGCTTCCATTATTTATCCTTTTAAAATCATATACTTATTAAACTTTCGCGTTAAGACTGGCTGTTATTTGCCGGGCTGCGTCACGAGTGCGGCAGGTGCCGCGCCGCCGCCGCCTTTTTCGGTGGGATGCCAGCCGGTAATCATCAACATCACGATGAAACCAACGACGTAAGCCACCACGATGTACCAGCCGTGACGCAGCCAGCGGCCCACCGACTTGGCTTCGGGAAACAGATTGGAAACAGCCACGCCGGCAGAGGAACCGAACCAGACCATGGAGCCGCCAAAACCCACGGCGTACGCCAGCAAACCCCAGTCGTAACCGCCCTGTTTGAGCGCGAGCGCGGTGAGCGGAATATTGTCGAATACCGATGAGACAAAGCCCAGGCCGAACGCTGTCTGCCACGACGCGGCGGGCAGTTTTTCCACCGGCATCAGCGACGCGCACAAAATCAGGCATAGCAGAAACAGGCTTCCCTTGAACGCTTCGGGCAGCAAGGACCAGGCGGGCTTACGCACCACCGCGGCAATCAGTATCGCGGCCCAGACTGCCGCCCCCAAAAACGGAAACGCGTCGCTCAGGTGTTTATAGTGACTGTTGACAAGCACGTTGGTGACAATGGCCGCAACGAGGATAAACACCACGATGCCCAGGCGCGCGTGGTCGATATGCACGCGCGCGTCGGCATCCTTGGTGATCGGCGAATACTTGTGTTGCTGAATCGCCGCAGGTATACCGAAAATTATCAGCGCGGCCACCGCTGCAATATAGGCATCGAGCACCGCCAGCGGGCTCACGCCGGCGATCCACATCATGGTGGTGGTGGTATCGCCCAGCACGCTGCCAGCGCCCCCCGCGTTGGAAGCCGCGACAATCGCCGCCAGATAACCGATATGCACTTTGCCACGAAACACCGTCATGGCGATGGTGCCGCCGATCATCGCCGCCGCGATGTTATCGAGGAACCCCGACAGCGCGAAGATCATCACCAGCAGCACAAACGCGCCCTTCCAGTCGTCGGGCAGAAACTTTGGCAGCCATTCCGGGACTTTGCTTTCTTCGAAATGCTTGGACAAAATGGCAAAGCCCAGCAGCAGCCCCAGCAAGTTGGTAAGGATTACCCACTCGTGCGCCATGTGCAGGCCAAAGCCGGCAAGGCCCGCGCCGCCTTTAAAGCCCGTGAACATCAGCTTGTAAACGACGATGCTGGAAAGACCAATCAACGCCACCCGCAGTGTGTGATGATGCAACAGCGCCACGCCCAGCAGCGTGCAGGCAAACAAGATGAAATCCACCGGAATGCCGAACACGGCGATGCCTTCGCCGGTGGCGTGCGCTGGCGCGGACAATAGCCACATGGCCGCGCCCGGGTACAAAGCCTGGCTGGAAAATCGCATGCATCTCCCCAAAAGTGAAACCAACGGGCCGCATGCAGTACGCGCCTCGCGCGCGCAATACCACACGGACCTTACCGCCCATTCCGCGTCTACGGCGCAGGTACAGGTGCAGGCAAAGGTCTCGCAAGCATGGATTGCCGATGGGACCGGGGCGTCGTGGACCATCGAAACAGTCTCAGCCCGTGTTGACGGCCCTACCGCGGCGCTGTTCTTCAATCACGCCGAAGCTACTCCCCTTTGGGTCGCACACCGGCGAGATTAACCCCGATGCGCGGACGGTATTAGACACGGCAGCTTTGGGCGAGTCAAGAACATTGATAACACCGTCCGAAGACGCGGCGCGACGCCCGATCACCGGCAGAAACAGGAATTAAATATCATTAATATCAATAAGTTACAAAACCCCAGTAGCGTCGGAAACCGCCATCAACATCGTGCTTCAGCACCCATCAACGCTTGCGAATGCACTCAAATTCGGTTCAATTTGTAAGCTATTGGTAATTAAATTGTCGTCTCATAGTCATTTTTGAATTATCTGACATTCATGTTTATAAGCGCATACTGTCATGTGCATGACGGTTTTATGTCATCCGGGCGTGCGCCGGCGCCGTCATCACGGTCGCCTGAATGCCGCCGACACAGTTGGAGACCTGATGCGTATATTGCTGGTTGAAGACGATCACATGCTTTCGGAGGCAATTGCACGCGCGCTCACGCAATCCGCGCATGTGGTCGACGTATCGTACAACGGCGAGGAAGCCGACCGCGCGCTCGCCACCTATGAGTACGGGCTGGTGTTGCTTGACATCAATCTGCCCAAGCTCGATGGCTTGGAAGTGTTGCGGCGCCTGCGCGGCCGGCGCAATGCAGTGCCGGTGCTGGTGATGACCGCGCGCGAGGCGCTGGAGGATCGCATTTCCGGCCTCGATCTGGGCGCGGACGATTATCTTGCCAAGCCGTTTCATCTGTCTGAACTGGAAGCGCGGGTGCGCGCACTGATCCGCCGCGCCCACGCCAGTGCCAGTTCCACCCTCACACACGGACGGCTGCGCCTGGATATGGCGGCACGCCGTCTGTATTGCGACGACATGCCGGTGGATCTATCGGTGCGGGAGCTGGCGGTGATCGAGCTGCTGATGCTGAAGGAAGGCAAAGTGGTCACCAAGCAGCAAATAGTCGATCACCTCTACGGCTGGGAGGATGCTTCCAACAGCAATGCCATCGAGGTGTTCGTGTACCGGCTGCGCAAGAAACTCGAGGCCTCCGGCATGGATATCCGCACCGTGCGCGGCATGGGTTATTTAATCGAAAAGCATGCCGCGTGAGCAGCCGCTGCTGCGGCGGCAGTTGCTGGCGTGGCTGCTGATTCCGCTGTCCCTGCTGCTGGTTGCCGACGCATGTGTCAGTTATTGGGTCGCGCTGCATTTTTCGCGGCGCGCCAACGACCGCACGCTGGTGGAAATCGCGCGCGATGTGTCGCTGCATTTGCGCGCTGCCGGCGGCACTCTGACGCTCGATTTGCCCGAGACCTCGCGCAAGCTGCTGTTTGCGGATGATACCGACCGCGTTGCGTTTGAAATCGCCACCGCCGACGGTCGGCATGTGGAAGGTTCAGTAATATCGCCGCCGGCGGCGCAGCACACCACGGACACGCTGTACGATGGTGAACTGAATGGCGCGCCGGTGCGCATCGTGCAGCGTGAGGTAACGGCGAATCCGGCGCTGAACCACCCGGCCGCGCTGGTGCGCATCGCCGAGACCAAGAACAAACGCAACGAACTCACGCGCGAAATACTCGCCAGCACGGTGCTGCCGCAGGTGCTGCTGATCCTGATCGCCGCCACGCTGGTGTGGGTGGGCGTTGCGCGCGGGCTGGCGCCACTGGAGCGTGTGCGCCAGTCGATCGCTACGCGTCCGCGCAACGATCACAGCCCTCTGGCAGTCGCCGGTGTGCCCGGCGAAGTACGGCCGTTGCTGCAGTCGATCAACGAACTGCTGGCGAGCCTTGACGCCGCGCTGACGCTGCAGACCCGTTTTATCGGCGATGCCGCGCACCAACTCAAAACGCCGCTGGCCGTGCTGGAGGCGCAACTGGAGGTGGCGCTGCGGGAAAAAGACCCCGGGCAAATGCGCCTGGCGCTGGAAACGCTGCACAGCGGACTCGCGCGAATGTCGCGGGTGGTCAAGCAAATTCTGGCGTTGGCACGCAATGAGCCCGAAGCCGCACACCAGGTGACGCTGGCGCCCCTGGACCTTAACGCATTGGCTCTGGACATCTGCACCCAATGGGTGGCGGAAGCAATGAAGAAGCGCATCGACCTTGGCTTTGAAGGTGGCGATGCACCGGTGTTCGTCAGTGGCGACGCCACGCGCCTGCGCGAACTCGGCGACAATCTGATCGACAATGCAATCCGCTATAGCCGCGAAGGCGGGCATGTCACCGTGCGTGTGAGCGCGTTGCCAAGCCCTTTGCTGGCAGTAAGTGACGACAGTCCCAGCATCCCCATGCACGAACGCGAGCGCGTGTTCGAACGCTTTCACCGCCTGCTCGGCAGCGCCACCCCGGGCAGCGGGCTGGGGCTGGCCATCGTCAAGGAAATCGCTCGCTTGCACGGTGCAACCGTGACGCTGCAAGACGATGCTGACGGCACCGGCCATACATTTCTGGTATGTTTTCCGCCTGCAGTAACGTCGGAACATAAGTCCATGATTTACAACACTTAATTTATGTAAGCATGGATTCATGAAATTGTTATCCAGACATCATGATGAGGACAGTATTGTGTAATTGAGCATCCGTATTCTGACACCTCGCGACGGTCATCCGCCGCCACAATCAACCGGAGGAGTCAGATATGGAAATGCTTACAAGTTCGTTTTTCTGGGTCACGCTGGCGCAGATCATCATGATCAACATTGTGTTGAGTGGTGACAACGCCGTCGTGATCGCGCTGGCGAGCCGCTCGCTGCCGGCCAAGCAGCAAAAGCAGGCCATCCTTTTTGGCAGCTTCGGCGCCATCATCCTGCGGATCATCCTCACCTTCTTCGCCGTTTACCTGCTTGGCCTGCCGTGGCTGAAGATCATCGGTGCACTGCTGCTGTTCTGGATCGCCGTAAAAATGCTGGTGCCCGAAGACGAAGAAGAAGACCTCGAAGCCCATGACCATCTGTGGGGTGCGATCAAAACCATTATCGTCGCGGACTTCGTAATGAGTCTGGACAACGTGCTGGGCGTCGCCGCGGCGGCCAAGGGCAACGTGGTGCTGCTGGTGCTGGGCCTGGCGATCAGCATCCCCCTGATTATCTATGGCAGCACCCTGATCCTCAAGCTGATGACGCGCTGGCCCATCATCATTACCCTGGGCGGCGCCATCCTCGGCTGGGTGGCGGGCGAAATGATGATTACCGATCCGGTGATCAGCGGCTGGGTGGATGGCCAAGCCAAGTGGTTGCACTCGGTAGCACCGGCGTTTGGTGCCCTGCTGGTTGTAGGCCTGGGCAAGTGGATCACGACATTCCGTGTGCCCAAGGAAGTCGCCCAGCAGACTGCTTGATAACCGTTTCCAACATCGAAAGGCAGGGTGACATCATGACCACATTGACACACCACGCAGGTGTTCTGGACCTTCCACAGACGCCCGCCAGCGTCAAACCCGGGCCCAAAAAGGTGCCGGAGGAGCCACACGCTCCCGTAGGCTACCGCTGGGTTTCGCGCCGCTGGCGCGTACTGCCTGATGGAACACGCGACTACGCGGCCTATCACGGCAAGACGGCGTTCTCGGAATTGCTGCCGATCAGCTCGAAGCTGCGGAACGCCACGCGCTAGAACCAGGCAGCGATAAACAAAAAGGGCGGAACTACCGCCCTTTTTGTTTTATCAGCGCATGCCATAACCTCAGAACAAACCCACCACCTTGCCGTCATCGGTAAGATCAATCTTCTGCGCAGACGGCACCTTGGGCAGGCCCGGCATGGTCATGATGTCGCCGCAAATCATCACCACGAATTCCGCGCCCGCCGACAATCGCACTTCGCGAACATTGACCATATGCCCCGACGGCGCGCCGCGCACACTGGCGTCGGTGGAGAACGACGACTGGGTCTTCGCCACGCACACCGGATAGTGGCCATAGCCGCCTTCCTGCAACTCCTTGATGCGGTTGCGCACCTTGGTGTCGGCGGTGATGTCGGCCGCGCCATACACCTTGGTGGCGATCTTTTTCATTTTGTCCCACAGTGTGTCGCTGTCCTCATAGACGAACGTCGGGCTGGATTTCTGCTCGCACAGGTCGACCACGATTTTCGCCAGGTCCGCCGCGCCTTTGCCGCCTTCAGCCCAGTGATTGGCCACCACCACCTTGACGCCGAGCTTTTCCACGCGCGCGGTCAGGGCCTTCATTTCCGCTTCGGTATCGGCGGTGAAGCGGTTGATCGATACCACACACGGAATGCCATAGACGTTCTTGACGTTGTTGACGTGGCGCTCAAGGTTGACCATACCCTTCTCCAGCGCGGCCACGTTCTCCACGCTCAACTGGTCGCGCGCCGCGCCGCCGTGATGCTTGAGCGCGCGCACCGTTGCCACCACCACCGCTGCCGCGGGCTTCAAGTTTGCCTTGCGGCACTTGATGTCGAGGAATTTTTCGGCGCCGAGGTCCGCGCCGAAGCCGGCTTCCGTCACCACGTAGTCGGCGAGTTTCAGCGCGGTCTTGGTGGCGATCACGGTGTTGCAGCCATGCGCGATATTGGCAAACGGGCCGCCATGGATGAACGCCGGATTGTTCTCCAGCGTCTGCACCAGGTTGGGCGCCAGTTGATCCTTCAGCAGCACGGTCATCGCGCCGTGCGCCTTGAGGTCGCGCGCGCGCAGCGCCTTGCCGTCGCGGGTGTAACCGAACACGATGTTGCCCAGGCGCTCCTTCAAATCCCTGAGCGAGGTGGCCAGACAGAAAATGGCCATCACCTCGGACGCCACCACGATGTCGAAACCATCTTCGCGCGGGAAGCCGTTGGCGGTGCCGCCGAGGGACACCACGATATCGCGCAGCGCGCGGTCGTTCATGTCCATCACGCGCTTCCAGGTGATGCGGCGCGGATCGATGCCCAGTTCGTTGCCGTGCGAAATGTGGTTGTCGATCATCGCCGACAGCAGGTTGTTGGCCAGTCCGATGGCGCCGAAGTCGCCGGTGAAATGCAGGTTGATGTCCTCCATCGGCACCACCTGTGCGTAACCGCCGCCTGCAGCGCCACCCTTCACGCCGAACACCGGTCCCAGTGATGGTTCGCGCAGGCAGATCACCGCTTTCTTGCCGATGTGATTCAGCGCGTCACCCAGGCCCACCGTGGTGGTGGTCTTGCCTTCGCCAGCGGGCGTGGGGCTGATCGCCGTCACCAGAATCAGCTTGCCGTCCTTCTTGTCTTTCAGCGAATCAACATAGTCGAGCGACACCTTGGTCTTGTAATGGCCATAAGGCACCAGATGATCGTCGGAAATGCCGAGCTTCCCGGCAATCTTGTTGACCCGCTCCATCTTGCCTGCTTGTGCGATTTCGATATCTGATAAGGCCATGGCCCCTCCCTCAGTGATTTGTATATAAGTATTTGATTTAATTGACTTTATTAAGAAGTCAGTGCTTGCCCGCCGCCGTAGCTGGATACTGGCATGAGTTCGCCGCCCTTGCTGAGTTTCACCGCGCAGTATTTGAACTCGGGAATCTTACCGAATGGGTCCAGCGCGGGATTGGTCAGCAGATTTGCCGCCGCTTCATAAAAGCAGAACGGTATGAACACCGCGCCGCGCGGCGTACCGTCGTCGGCGCGTGCGTACAGCGACACGATGCCGCGGCGCGACGCGACACTGATCACATCGCCCGGCTTGGCACCAAGCGCGTCCAGATCCAGCGGGTGTATCAGCGCAGTCGGGTCGGGCTCGATGGCGTCCAGCACCGACGCGCGACGCGTCATCGCGCCAGTATGCCAATGTTCCAGTTGTCGACCGGTAATCAGCACGAACGGGTATTCCTGGTCCGGGCGCTCGTTGGCGGGAATCACATCCGCGGGCACAAACTTGGCACGCCCGGTAGGCGTCGGAAATTTATCAATAAAAACAATAGGTTGGCCAGGATCCCCTTCGTTCTCGCAGGGATAGGTCACGCTGCTGTCACGCTGCAGCCGGTCCCAGGTAATGCCGGCAATGCTGTTCATGCCCTGGCGCATTTCGTCGAACACTTCAGCGGGGCCGCTGTAATTCCACTCAAGCCCCAGGCGCTTTGCCATCTGCTGAATGATCCAAAGATCGGGTCGTGCGTCGCCGGGCGCATCCAGCGCCTTGCGCCCGAGCTGCACCATGCGATCGGTGTTGGTCACCGTGCCGTCTTTTTCCGGCCACGCAGTGGCAGGCAGAATCACGTCAGCGTGGTAACAGGTTTCCGTCAGGAAGATCTCCTGCACAACCAGCATGTCAAGTTTGGCCAGCGCCTCGCGCGCATGGTGCGCATCGGGGTCGGACATCGCCGGGTTTTCACCCATGATGTACATGCCATTGATCTGTCCGTCGAGTATGGCGTGAATGATTTCAACCACGGTCAATCCGGGTTTCGGATCGAGCGCGACGCCCCACAATTTTTCGAACCGCTCGCGCGCGGCGTCGACGTTCGTGCGCTGGTAATCCGGCAGGAACATCGGGATCAGCCCCGAGTCGGATGCGCCCTGCACATTATTCTGCCCGCGCAGCGGATGCAGGCCCGAGCCGGGCTTGCCGATCTGGCCGGTCATCAACGTCAGCGCGATCAGACAGCGCGCGTTGTCGGTGCCGTGAATATGCTGCGAAATGCCCATGCCCCACAGGATCATTGAACCCTTCGATGTGGCGTACAGCCGCGCCACGGTCTTGATGGTCTCGGCATCAATGCCGCACAGCGGCGCCATCGCCTCGGGGCTGTAGCCGTCGACGTTCTTTTTCAGGTCCTCGTAGCCGATGGTGCGCGCGGCGATGAACGCTTCGTCAACCAACCCCTCGTGCACGATGGTGTACATCATGGCATTGAGCAGAGCCACGTCCGTATCAGGCTTGAACTGCAGGTAGTGCGTGGCGTGGCGCGACAGCTCAGAGCGGCGCGGATCGGCGTAAATGAACTTCGCGCCCTTCTTCACGGCGTTCTTGATCCACGTCGCCGCCACCGGGTGATTGGAAATCGGATTCGCGCCGATCAGGAAAATCACTTCCGCGTGCTGCACGTCGCTAACCTGATTCGACACCGCACCCGAGGCCACGCCTTCCATCAGCGCTGCCACACTCGACGCATGACACAGCCGCGTGCAGTGATCGACGTTGTTGCTGCCAAATCCGGTGCGCACCAGTTTCTGGAACAAATACGCTTCTTCATTGGTGCCTTTGGCGGAGCCGAAGCCGGCGAGTGCGCCTTTGCCTTGGGTATCACGGATTTCGCGCAGTTTGCCCGCCGCCAGATCGAGCGCTTCCTCCCACGTGGCCTCGCGGAAGTATTCCAGCGGATGCGACGGATCCATGGTGAAGTCCGCATGTTTGGGCACACCGGGCTTGCGGATCAGCGGCGTAGTCAGCCGTTGCTTGTGATGCACGTAATCGAAACCATAGCGGCCCTTCACGCACAGGCGGCCATGGTTCGACGGGCCATCGCGCCCATCCACGGTGAGGATTTTGTTGTCTTTGATGTTATAGGTCAGCTGGCAGCCGACGCCACAGAACGGGCACACCGAATGCACCTGTTTGTCGGGCTTTACCAGTCCTGCTTCGCGCGCCGGCATCAGCGCCCCGGTCGGGCAGGCCTGCACGCATTCGCCGCAGGCGACGCAGGTCGATGCACCCATGGGATCGTTGATATCGAACACAATGCTCGAATGATCGCCGCGATACGCGTAACCGATTACATCATTCACCTGCTCTTCACGGCAGGCGCGCACGCAGCGCGTGCACTGGATGCACGAATCCAGATTCACCGCGATGCCGTGGTGCGAAAGATCTGCCGCCGGCTGATGCCGCGCCTCGAACCGCGGCTTGCCCACGTCAAGTTTCGCGGCCCACTGGTCGAGTTCGGAATTCCGTGTGTGGCGCTTTTCCGGCATGTCGGAGAGCAGCAGCTCCAGCACCATTTTCTGCGATTTCAGCGCGCGCTCGGAATCCGTGGTGACTTCCATGCCCGTGCTCGGCGCGCGACAGCAGGATGCCGCCAGCACGCGTTCGCCCTTGATTTCCACCACACAGGCACGGCAGTTGCCGTCGGGCCGCAGGCCTTCCTTGTAGCAAAGATGCGGGATGTCGACGCCGTGACGCTGCGCCGCCTGAATGATGGTTTCGCCCGCGTGCGCGGTGACATCCCTGCCGTTGAGTTTGAATTCAACCGGCATGGCGGCTTGTTCGTGGTTGCTGGTTGCGGTCATGGTTGCCTCCGGTGAAGGTGTGAAAGTGTGAAGGAGTGAAAGTAGTACCTCATTCACCTCTTCACCTATTCACCTCTTCACCTCTTCACAGAATTTCCTTCGGAAAATACTTCATCACGCAGCGAATCGGATTCGGCGCCGCCTGACCGAGGCCGCAGATCGACGCGTCCGCCATTGCGCCCGACAGTTCTTCAAGCAGTCCCTGATCCCACTTCGGTTTATTCATCAGGCCCAGCGCCTT
>CADECM010000037.1:0-8275 GCA_902825845.1 uncultured beta proteobacterium | reverse complement strand
GTGATGCCGGCCGGCGCCAGATGCACGCCCGGTTTCTTCACCCGGCCCGAGACCGAGAAACTGCGCAGTCCCTTGCGGCCATTGCGGCCATGGGCGGCAAACCACTGCGCGCCCTTTTCCAGAATCTCGCGCACCCAGTACAGGGTTTCCATGTTGTGTTCGAGCGTGGGATGGCCGAACAGCCCCACCTGCGCGACATACGGCGGGCGCAGCCGCGGCATGCCGCGCTTGCCTTCGATGGATTCGATCATCGCCGATTCTTCACCGCAAATGTAGGCGCCCGCGCCACGACGCAAAAATATCGGCGGCAGTGGACACGGCGGATTTTTTTGCAGCGCCGCGATTTCCTTTTCGAGGATGGCGCGCACGCCGGCGTACTCGTCGCGCAGATAAATATAGACTTCGGAAATCTGCACCGTCCACGCGGCAATGATCACGCCTTCGAGAAAACGGTGCGGGTCGCGTTCGAGGTAGTAGCGATCCTTGAACGTGCCCGGCTCGCCTTCGTCAATATTGACCGCCATCACGCGCGGGCCCGGCTCGCTGCGCACGATGCGCCACTTGCGCCCGGCGGGAAATCCCGCGCCGCCCAACCCGCGCAAGCCGGAATGTTCCATGGTCTTGATAATGTCCTCGGCTTCGTGCTTGCCGCCCAGGCACGCAGCCGCAAGCGTATAGCCGCCCTTGGACAAATATTTCCGATAGGTCAGGTATTTGGTCGTGCCGCTCCGCGTGCTCGCGGCCGCCACCAATGGCATTACTTTTTCCACCGTTGCATTGGCCACCGGATTCTGCCCCACAACGGCGACAGGCCCCTGTTCGCAACGCCCGACGCAAGGTGCCGGTATTACGCGCACCCCATCCCCCAGCGCCCGCTTCAACCCCGCGATCAATTCACCCGCGCCACCCAATTCGCACGACAGCGAATCGCACACGCGCACGGTCAACGCGGGCGGCGCCGTTTCGCCTTCCTTGACGATATCGAAATGGTGATAAAAGCTCGCAACCTCGAAAACCTCGGTCATGGCGAGTTTCATTTCGCGCGCCAGCGCTGCGATGTGCGCCGCACTGATGTGGCCAAACTTGTCCTGAATTCTGTGCAGGTATTCGACCAACAGATCGCGGCGGCGCGCGTCATTGCCGAGCAGCGCCTGCACTTCGCCCAGTGCGCCGGCTTCGACCACACGCCCCTTGGGTTGGCCGCGCCGCCCACTGCGTTCTTTTTTGATTGTGCCCTGTTGCAACTGCCCCCTCCATCCCCATCCACGTTGAACGTTCAGCGCTCCGGGCCAGGGCGCGGCGGCGTCCGTCGGACGTGCCGTGTTCCCGCCATGCCGGGGAGGGGTACCGCTGTTCTGGTGCTACTGCCCACGCGCATGCGCACGCGGGGATCAAGGCCTACTTCAATACCGACTTCATTAACTTGCCCATCTCAGCGGGATTGCGCGTCACCTTGATGCCGCACTCCTCCATCACGCGCAGCTTTTCTTCCGCCGTGCCCTTGCCGCCGGAAATTATTGCGCCGGCGTGCCCCATGCGTTTGCCGGGCGGCGCTGTGAGCCCCGCAATAAAGCCGATCACCGGCTTTTTCATGTTGGCCTTGACCCAGCGCGCGCAGTCTTCCTCGTCCGAACCGCCAATCTCGCCCACCATCACCACCGCTTCGGTCGCCGGATCGTCGTTGAACATTTTCATCACGTCGATGTGTTTCAGACCATTCACCGGATCGCCACCGATGCCCACGCACGATGACTGGCCGAGGCCCGCTTCCATCAACTGGCCGACCGCTTCGTAGGTGAGCGTGCCGGAGCGCGACAACACGCCAACCGGACCGCGTTTGTGAATGTGTCCGGGCATGATGCCAATCTTGACTTCGTCGGGCGTGATCACGCCGGGGCAATTGGGACCGATCAGAAGCGTACGCTTGCCGATCATCTTGTATTTGGTGCGAATCATGTCGCGCACGGGAATGCCTTCGGTGATGCAGATCACCAGATCGAGATCGGCGTCCACCGCCTCGTCAATCGCCGCCGCCGCAAAAGGTGGCGGCACATAAATCACAGAGACATTGGCGCCAGTCGCGGCCTTGGCTTCTTTCACCGTTTCAAAAATGGGAATGCCTTCGAACGATTGTCCGCCCTTTTTGGGCGTCACGCCCGCCACGTAGCAGGCGGGGCCATTCGCGTATTCCTTGCCCGCCTTGGTGTGGAACTGGCCGGTCTTGCCGGTGATGCCCTGCGTCAGCACGCGCGTATTCTTGTTGATGAGTATCGACATGATCAGGCCGCCTTTTTGACCGCATCCACGGCCTTTTGCGCCGCGTCCGCCATGTTGTTGCCGGAAAGAATCGGCAGGCCCGATTCGGCGAGGATCTTCTTGCCCAGTTCGACGTTGGTCCCCTCCAGCCGCACCACCAGCGGCACCTTGAGGCTCACCTGGCGCGCAGCTTCAACCACACCCTGCGCGATGACGTCGCATTTCATGATGCCGCCGAATATATTGACCAGAATCGCCTTGGTCGACGGGTTCTTCAGCATGATCTTGAACGCCTCGGTGACTTTCTCGGTGGAGGCGCCGCCGCCCACATCCAGAAAGTTCGCCGGTGATCCGCCGTACAGCTTGCAGATGTCCATGGTCGCCATTGCCAGCCCGGCGCCGTTCACCAGACAGCCGATGTTGCCGTCGAGCTCGATGTAGCTCAGCCCGAATTTCGAGGCCTCGATTTCCGACGCGTTTTCCTCGTCCAGATCGCGCAGCGCAACGATCTCGGGATGCCGGAACAACGCATTTTCATCGAAGTTCATTTTCGCATCGAGCGCGATCACCTGCCCGTCTCCGGTCAGGATCAACGGATTGATTTCCAGCAGCGACGCGTCGGTTTCGTCGAACGCCTTGTACAGCGCCTTGAAAGTGTCGCGCGCCTGCGCGATGGCCGCCTCAGGCATGCCGATCTTGCGCGCGATGTCGTCGCCCTGCGCGTCGGTCAGGCCCGCCACTGGATCGATGATGACACGATGAATCTTGTCAGGTGACTTTTCAGCCACCTCCTCGATATCCATGCCGCCTTCGCTCGAGGCCATCAGCACCGCGCGCTGCGACACGCGGTCCACCACCAGCGCGACGTAATATTCCTTTTTGATGTCCGCGCCTTCTTCGATCAGCAGACGACGCACTTTCTGGCCTTCGGGGCCGGTCTGGTGTGTCACCAGCTGCATGCCCAGAATCGATGATGCCAGTGTCTTCAATTCCTCGGGCGACTTCGCCAGCTTGACGCCGCCGCCCTTGCCACGGCCGCCCGCATGAATTTGCGCCTTTACCACCCATACCTTGCCGCCAAGGGTCTTGCCCGCCTTTACCGCCTCATCGACCGAGAAGCACGGAACAGCACGAAGTGTGCGCACGCCGTATTTCCGGAGGATTTCCTTGGCCTGATATTCGTGGATTTTCATGTTGATCCCGTGAGGAGAACGCCTTACCAGGAACGCGCTCGTGTGTCTGGCGCGAATCTATTACAGCATGGCCATGCAAGCCTTGACGGTGGTCAAGTCCAAAACAGAACCATGCGCGCCACGGAAATTGCCATTGCGTGGCGATGCAGTATAGCAACTGGGAACCAATGTGCCCGCACGTTTGAGGTACCCGCTGAGCAGGCCCCCTAACCCCTAATGTTTAAATGATCCTTATGTGAACCGGTAATATTGTATGCGGCAAGCACTCAAATACTGCATCGCAACAATAGCAGGGCATTGACAATTGCAGGCATCGAAATTCGGCAACATAAAAAAAACGCAACCCGGGAGGGTTGCGTTGAAGTTCCACCAAAGGAGGAGGTTTTGGAGGAGTGTGCCAGCATTGGCGCTTGGCACAACTGCATTGTGCGCTTGGCGTGTTACGGATTCAAGTCATTTTGCTGCGTTGCAGAATACATTTTATCAATATTCGATTAATTATTTCTAATTCGGCGCTAATGGGTTCGAGCCACCGTCTGGTTACCGCGCTCACGCGACACCAAAAACGCTCAGTCGGCGACAATTTCGTCAATAGGCTGCGTTTCCGTGGCCGGTAAGGCCGCAGGTAGTAGCGTGCCGACGCGTTTTCCGAGGCGGTAGACACGCCCCGAAAAGCGCATTGCCACAGCGCTACTGGTACGAACGCTCCACAAATTCACTCGCATCGAAATCATCGAAGTCATCTTCCGGTTCCAGGATCGGCGCGATTCCATGCCGGTTGCGGGACGCGACGCGTTCCATGACCGGTAAGGCTTTGGTCAGGTTCTCCATGTCCTCATCGATCTCGAACATGTCCATGTCGCTGAACTCCGAATCTGCGCCATACCGCTTTGCACGAACGATCATGATTGCTCTCCTTTTTTTGGTGGTGCTATCTGTAGTGGAGCATTGATCGTGCCAGTGCATTCGGAGCCTGTGACGATACGCACGAAACATCTTTAAGTATCTGTTTTTATTTAGTTTTTTTAGAGGCCGCTCGGCCGTGGCGCAACAACGACAACCGGGTTCTTAATGCCGTGTTGACGATTCGTCAGCCGCACTGACAAACAATTGACACATCGCGCCCCGGAATTTGCTGTTTTACGGCAGATCGAAGCGTGCAGTCCGGCACAGGCGCGTGCGCTAACCGTAATGGGCGGCGATCGGCATTTGCCGTCCGCTGCCAAAGGCACGCGCGCGCACCCGCAACACCGGCGGTGCCTGCCGGCGCTTGTATTCGTTGCGCGCAATCATTTGCCGGATGCGCGCCACCAGCGCCCCGCCTTCGCTGCCGGCGGCAAGCGCTGCGAAACGGGTCTGCACCTCGGCGCGCTCCTCGCTGCCGAGGCTCGCGCCCTCGATCAGCTGCTTGAGGATGGTATCCAGTGTCTCGTACGGCGGTAGGGTATCGGTGTCGCGCTGGCCGGGGGCCAGTTCGGCCGAAGGTGGCTTGTCGATAATCGACACCGGGATCAACTCGCGCCCCACCGCTGCGTTCAGGTGCCGCGACAACTCGAACACTTCGGTCTTGTAGATGTCGCCGATCAGACCCAGGCCGCCGTTGGTATCGCCATACAGCGTGCAATAGCCCACCGACAACTCGCTCTTGTTGCCGGTGGTCAGCAGCAGGTGGCCGAACGCGTTGGAGTACTCCATCAGAATGGTGCCGCGAATACGTGCCTGCAGATTCTCGTGTGCCAGGCCCTGCAACGGCGCGGCAAACGCCTGCTCAAAACCGCCGGCATACGCGCTCACCAGATCGCGTATCGGATGCGCGTGCAGCGCAATGCCCAGATTGGCGCACAGTTGCTGTGAATCGCTGACGCTGCCTCCGCTGGAAAATTGCGACGGCATGGTCACCGCGGACACGTTGGGCGCGCCCAGCGCTTCGACCGCGAGCGCCAGGGTCAGCGCGCTGTCGATGCCGCCGGAGGAGCCCACCACCGCCTTGGCGAAGCCACAACGCCGCGCATAGTCGCGCAGCCCGAGCACGATTTGCCGCCGGTAAAATTCCGGTGCCGGCAGCCCGGCGCGATTAAACGCGGGAAGCGGCGCGCCGCCGGCAAGGGTAAACATGGCGCCGGCGAATTCCAGCGTGACGATGTCCTCCCGAAAGCGGGCGGCTTCGAACACCACGCCCTCGCGCGGCGTCACGGCAAACGACGCGCCGTCGTAGACCAACTGATCCTGTCCGCCGATCTGATTCACATAAATCAGGGGAAAGCCGTGCCGCGCGCATGCGCGGGCAAACAACTGATGCCGGTGCTCGCGCTTGCCCACATGCGACGGACTGGCGTTGATCGACACCACCAGATCCGGTGCGGCATCGGCCAGCCGCTGAAACGGATTTACGGGGTAGTCGCGGTTATCGTCGTTCCAGCCGTCCTCACATATCATGAAGCCCACCTGCGTATCGCCGATACGCAATACGCGTGTCACATCGGGGCCCGGCTCAAAGTGCCGCCGTTCGTCAAAGATGCCGTAGGTCGGCAACAGCTGCTTGGCGTAGCGCAGGACGATCCTGCCGTCCTTTAACACCAGCAAGCCGTTGTGCAGCAATTTACCCGGTCCTTCGCGTTGTAGCGGCGCGCCGATGACCCAGTGTAACTGCGGCAACTCGCGCGTTGCCGCCAGCAATTCGGCCAGCCCGCGGTCCACGCTGTCCAGAAAGGACGCTTCATCCAGCAAATCGCCGGGGTAGTAGCCGGTAAGCGACAATTCGGGAAACACGATCATGGTGGCACCCGCCTGCGCGGCCTGCAGCGCCGCGCGGCGGGCGCTTTCAACGTTGCCGGCGACGTCGCCCACGGTGGGATTGATCTGGGCCAGGGTTATGCGCAGCATGGGGTCAACTTTCCCGGGGTTGATTGAATACCTGGCGCAGGTAGGCGAGATAGGTTGGGTCGTCGCACAGGGTTTTGCCCGGCGCATCGGACAGTTTGGCCACCGCCTGGCCATTGCAGCGCACCAGCTTCATCACAATGTTCAGCGCCGGGTGCGGCGTGTCATTGGACAGATTCGTGCCGATGCCAAACGCGGTTTGCACGCGGCCGCGAAAGTGCTGCCACAGGGCGATCGCGTGCGGCAGATCGAGTCCATCCGAAAACACCAGCCGCTTGCCCGCGGCATCGATGTGCAGCTTTGCGTAATGCGCCAACGCCTGCTCGCCCCACGCGACCGGATCGCCCGAATCATGGCGCAATCCGTCAAACAGTTTCGCAAAGTAGGTATCGAAGTCGGCGAGAAACGCCCGCATGCCGACCACGTCGGTGAGCGCGATGCCCAGATCGCCGCGATACTCCTGCACCCAGCCTTCCAGCGCCGCTTTCTGGAAATCGCGCAGTCGTGAGCCGAACGCCTGATAGGCCTGCAAATATTCATGCGCCATGGTGCCGATCGGCGTCAGTCCGTGACGCATGGCGAACCACACGTTGGATGTACCGCGAAAGCGATCCGGCACCTCGCGCATCAATGTGGTCACCATCTCCTCATGCCAGGCGGCCGAATAGCGGCGGCGCAGGCCGAAATCGAAAAAGGTGAAGGGGAATTCGGCACTGGCGCGGAATGCCGCCTCATGCGCGCGCAGCAGCGCGATCTTGCCCTGCAGCCGCTCGCGTGCCGCATCGAGCACACCGTCCGCGGGCAGGCGCCGGAAATAGAGCGCGTTGATAATGTACAGCACGAATATTTCGAAACCCATCACATGCACCATCGGGCCACGCGCCTCCACCATCAGGCGCTCGCCTTCGGCGCGCACATCAACAAAACGCCGCTGAAAGCGGAATACCGACAGAAAGTCGACAAAGTCGCTCTTCATGAATCGCAGGCCGCGCAGGTATTGCAGTTCGTCCTCGCGGAAACTCAGGCTGCACAGATGGTCGAGTTCGGCTTCGACTTCGGCCTTCAGCGCCGCCAGCGCGAACGCGGGCGTGTTGCGGCAGACAAATTCATACTCGGCCTGCGCGCTGGGGTGGCTGTGCAGGATCGCCTGCCACATGGTGAATTTGTAGAGGTCGTTTTCCAGCAGGCTGCGGACGATCGATTGTGATGGGGGCATGCGCGTGCCTTGGTGTTCAGGGTTTTGCCAGCAATTCGGCGGCAACGGTATCCGCGGAGGCAAGCCGCGCACCGCAGCCACGCGTGGCATCGAGGAACGCCTGGTACTGCGCCTCGAAACCCGCAACCGGACTGATGCAGTCGGTGATCAGCGTCAGCCTGCGGCCATCGCCTTCCAGGCCCTGCAAGATGTGTTCAACGGTGGCCTTGACGCAATGGCTGCCGGCCTCGCCTGCGACATAAATATGCGCAGCCTGCCGCAGTTGATCGATGAAACCCTGATTGAACCCCGTGGCCGGATCGTCCGCATCGGGCACTTCAGCCATGATGGCGCTGAAGTGTTCTGTCCACGGGTTTTCGCCCTTGACGAGTTTTTGCACCGGGCGCCGGTTGGTTTCTTCCCACGCGTTGTAAGCCGCGCGCACATCGGCATGCACGTTGTGGCCCCAGCTGCCGATTTCGCAATGCACGGGCCACACCATGTGCCGATAGCGGCCGGCTGCTTCCAGCGCGTCGAGATAGGCGATCGTACGCGGCAGATGTGCGGCCACGCGCGGCAGGTAACGGCCCTTGCGCACATCGGCCGCGTCGATGCACGTGAACGGGGCCACGGCGCCACCGTCGCCCTGTTGCCAGAAGGTGGGGTGCGCAATGTCGATGCGCTGGTGTGTATCCAGCGTGACGACGATAGCGTCCAGCGCCGTGCCCGCCCGCTCGATCAGCGCGGCCAC
>CADECM010000036.1 GCA_902825845.1 uncultured beta proteobacterium | reverse complement strand
CGCGAGCAGCGCAGGGTAGCCCGTAGGGCCGGCGAACCGGGGGCCGCCTTCTTTTGGTTACTTTTCTTGTCGGAGCAAGAAAAGTGACCGGCTGCCGGGCCGCTCCCGGCGAAGTTGACGTTATTGTGGAGCGGCCACGAGATTTCATTCGGCGCAATGCGAGTGCGCCCTACGAGTTCTAGGCCAGAATCATCTCCCGCGTCACCGCCCGCGCATCCCCAAACGAAGGCACATAAACCGAATGCGTCCCCGGCCCCCCAGCCACCAGGATGCCAACCCCCTCCGGTGTATCAGCAATCTCGAGCAACGTATCCACCGTCACCGGCGCCTGCTTGCTCGCACGCACCGCCTGCGTGCGCTCCAGTTCCCGCACCGCCATGCGTCGCGCGGACATTTTCGATTGTTCCCACAGGCGGCGCTGCACCTCCGCCTTGCTCAAGCCACCGGCGTGCAGCACCTCGGCGTGCTCGGGCGACAGGATGATCCACGGTTCGCCGCCGATCCAGTAATCGTTGCTGGTGGGGAACGCCATGGTGTCGGCGATCACGCGCAGCAGGTCGTCGATATCCTTGGCGTGGGTGTTCATGTTGTGCGTGCCGGCGGCACCCACCACCGTCACCGTGCTTTGCTCGCGCCGGAAACCGCGATCGACGTGCAGCGGTTCCCACGGCGACTGCGCCTCGTTCTCCGCACAGCAGAATGAAAACTTGCCGGGTTGGCCGTGCGTGGCACGATCCATGTCGCCGGGCAGTGCGCCGCCGATGTTTTGCATAATCAACCGCAACGCGCGGCCAAGCGTGGCATTGGCCACCGTGCCCTGCCCCAGACAATTCGGGCCGGCGTTGACACCGAGCTGCTCGGCGATCGGGCCGTTGATAATGAGCCACACCGCCACCGGGTTGGTGGTGGCCTGTATGCCTTGCAAATTGAACTCGGGCGCGCTCATCGCCTGCACCGCCGCGATCAGCAGCGGCAGATAATCCGCGCGGCAGCCCGCCATCACCGCGTTGATGGCAATGCGCTCCACCGTTGCCGCACCATACCCCGGCGCGACATTGGCGATCACCGCATCCGGCTTGCGCGTGGTGCAGGCGAGCATCCGTTCGACACGCTCGCGCGTGGGCGGCACGATCGGCAGGCCGTCGCTCCAGCGGCGCGCATGGAAAAATTCGAACAGCTCGTCGAGGTCGTCGGGCGCTTCAACCAATTCGGCCCGGGTGAGTGGGGCCACGCTCATTTGGACGCAGCCAGGCGGGCGATGTCATCGACGCATTGCTCGGCCAGCGCGCGCACTTCCTCGCGGCTGCGGCTGCCGAACGGATGCGGGATCACCGCCAGCGGCAGGTTGGCATGCCCCAGCGAACGCGCCTGCGCCTTGCCCAGACCGGTGAACGCGTTGGACACCACCGTCACCGCCGCGCGCCCGCGTTTGGCGATTTCAACACTGTCGTGGATACTCCACGACGTGCAGGAGCCTCAGTCGCCGGAGCCGGTGATCACCAGATCGCATTCGCGCGCGAGTTCGTCGAGCACCTCGTCCGGCGCCGACGTCGCCACGCTACGCTTGCGTTTCTGGATCACGGTCTTTACGCCGTAACGGCTTTGCAGGAGATCGCCCAGGTCGCGCGCCAGCAGATTGAAATTGGGCTTGGTATTGTCGATAAAACCGATCGTCTTGCCCTTCAGATCGCCCAGTGCACGCCGCAAATCCTGCGTGGCCTCCGGGCTGGGGGCTGTGGGGTCGTAGACCTGCATGCTGGAACTCCTCGGAAAAATCAAAATCATTCGACGCAGATTCACGCCGACAAACGCTGAAAAAATCCCCCTGGTGTCATTCCCGCGCAGTCGGGAATTCATAGGGTGTCTCAAGTGCCACTGTGTTATGGGTTCCCGCCTGCGCGGGAACGACAGCAAGAGGGAAAATCCGCGTTTATCGGCGTAAATCTGCGTCAAAAATGCCGTTGCCGTTAAATCAACTCACCCGCCGTATCCGCGCCCCCAGCTTCGACAGTTTTTCCTCGATCGCTTCGTAACCGCGATCCAGGTGGTAGATGCGATCGACGATGGTGGTGCCGCGCGCCACCAGTCCCGCGATCACCAGACTGGCCGAGGCGCGCAGATCGGTGGCCATCACTGTCGCGCCATCCAGGTGCGGCACACCCTTCACAATCGCGGTGTTGCCTTCAACCTCGATATCGGCGCCCAGGCGCAGCAGCTCCTGCACGTGCATGAAACGGTTTTCGAAGATCGTTTCGTTGACCACGCCGGTACCTTGCGCCACACAATTGAGCGCGACAAACTGCGCCTGCATGTCGGTCGGGAACGCCGGATACGGCGCGGTGCGCAGATTCACCGCGCGCAATCCGCCATTGGGCCGCACGGCGATCCAGTCGTCGCCGGTTTCGATTTTCACACCCGCTTCGCGCAGCTTGTCGAGGACTGCATCGAGTGTGCCCGGGCGCGCGCCGGTGACACGCACGCTGCCGCCGGTGGCCGCCGCCGCCACCAGAAAGGTGCCGGTTTCGATGCGGTCGGGCATCACGCGATGCTGCGCGCCGTGTAATTTCTCCACGCCTTCGATGGTGATCACGTCGGTGCCCGCGCCGGTGATTTGCGCGCCCATCGCGGTAAGGCACGCCGCGAGATCGGGTATCTCCGGCTCGCGCGCGGCATTTTCGATCACCGTGGTGCCCTGCGCCAACGCCGCTGCCATCATCAGATTCTCGGTGCCGGTAACGGTCACCAGATCCATGCAGATGCGCGTGCCCTTCAGGCGCGAGGCGCGCGCAATCATGTAGCCGTGATCCATGCTGATGGTGGCGCCCATCGCCTGCAGGCCTTTCAGATGCTGATCCACGGGCCGCAGGCCGATGGCGCAGCCGCCCGGCAGCGACACCCGCGCCTCGCCCAGCCGCGCCACCAGCGGCCCCAGCACCAGCACCGAGGCGCGCATGGTTTTCACCATCTCGTAAGGCGCTTCCGGGCGCGTGATATTTTCCGCGCGCAGTTCGATGCCGAGCTTCTCATCGACCGAGATCTGCACGCCCATCTGTCCCAGCAGCGTCAGCATGGTGGTGACGTCGCGCAGATGCGGCACGTTGCCGATCCGCAGCGGCTCAGCCGTGAGCAGGGCCGCGCATAGTATCGGCAGCGCCGCGTTCTTCGCGCCCGAGATGGCGACTTCGCCGCTCAGCGCCACGCCGCCTTCAATCGCAAGCTTCTCCATTTATGCGTTGCCGGACCACGCTTCGGGAGTCAGTGTCTGCATCGACAGCGCGTGAATTTCCTCGCGCATGCGGTCGCCCAGCGCCTGATATACCACCTGGTGCTGCTGCACCTTGCTCTTGCCGCGAAACAGCGGGCTGACGATCACCGCCTCAAAGTGGTGTCCGTCGCCCTTGACTTCAACGTGGTCGCATTGCATGCCGTTCTGGATATAGCTTTGGAGCTGCTCGGGTGTGGTGGTCATGATATGTATGCCTCGACAGATAACAGTTAGGGTTCAACCGGCGCGCGGCCCTTCACGACAGCGCCAGCAATTCGGTCACGCCATAGAGCTGGATCAGACTCTTCAGATTGGCGGGATGGTTGGTGAAGTGTATCGCCCGCTTGTCGCGCTGCGCGGCACGCTGCCATTCCAGCAGCAGGCTTACCGCGGTGGAATCCACGTCGGTGACGCCGCCCAGATCCACGGTCAGCGCCGGCGCCGTCAGCAGCCGCGCGCCTTCCGCCAGCACGGCGTTGATGGTGGCCAGCGTCACCGGCCCTTCGAGCATGGCGCGGCTGCCGTCGACGGTGATCATTTCTGCGCCGCCTGCGCGTTGCCGCGGTTCTTGTCCGCCAGCGCCTGGATCAGTCCGTCGACGCCGTGCTTCTGAATTTCGGTGTTGAAGGTATTGCGATAGGTTTCCACCAGACTGATACCCTCGATCTTGACGTTATACACTTTCCAGCCCGCGTCGGTCTTTTCCATGCTGAGGTCGATCGCCACCGCCGCGGCACCCGGCTTCCTCACCAGTGACTGCACCACCACGTCGGTATCGTTGGCCGCCATGCGCAGTGGCTTGTAGTCGACGGTTTGATTTCGGTATTGCGTGAGCGCGGCGGTATAGCTGCGGATCAGCAAGGTGCGAAACTCGTCGGTCAGGCGCTGCCGCTGCGCCGCGCTGGCCGCGCGCCAGTTGCGGCCCATGGCCAGCCGCGTCATCGACGCGAAGCTGAAGTGCGGCAGCACCTTCGCTTCCACCACCGCTAGTATCTTTTCTTTATTGCCGGCCTGCAGTTCCTTGTCGGCGCGTATCAACGTCAACACCTCATCCGACACCGCTCGCGCCAAGGCGTCGGGCGCCAGCATCTGGGCCTTCGCCGCAAACCCGATTGAAAAAAAAAGAACCAATAAAAACAGATACTTATGTATATTCACTCGCCACAGCCCGCGCACCCTCATTTCTTGTCACCGCCTTCCGCGGCCTTGCTGTACAAAAACTGTCCGATCAGTTTTTCCAGTACCACTGCCGATTGCGTCTGCCGGATGCGGTCGCCGGGATTGAGATTGACGGTGTCGCCGCCGCCTTCGAGTCCGATATATTGCTCGCCCAGCAGACCCGAAGTCAGGATCGACGCGCTGGAATCCTTGGGAAACGTGTAGTGTTTGTCGATGTTCAGCGTCACGCGCGCGATGAATTTTTCGTTGTCGAACTGGATCGCCGCCACGCGCCCCACCACCACGCCGGCGCTTTTGACCGGCGCGCGCGGCTTCAGTCCGCCGATGTTGTCGAATTGCGCCACCAGCGGATACGACTCGCTGACGCCGATGCCGCTCATATTGCCGACCTTCATCGCCAGCACCAGCAGCGCGCCGATGCCGCCGACGACAAACAGGCCCACCCACAAGTCGAGCGTAGAGCGTTGCATTACACCCCCCGGAACATGAAAGCTGTTAACAGAAAATCCAGCGCCAGAATGGCGAGCGACGAGGTCACCACCGTGCGCGTGGTCGCGCCCGACACCCCTTCGGCGGTGGGCGGCGCGTCATAGCCCTCGAACAGCGAAATCCACGTCACCGCGAAACCAAAGACAACACTTTTGATCACGCCGTTCATGATGTCTTCGCGAAAATCCACCGCACTTTGCATCTGCGACCAGAACGAGCCTTCGTCAACGCCAATCAGCACCACGCCGACCAGATAACCGCCGAAAATGCCCATCGCGCTGAACATCGCCGCCAGCAGCGGCATGGAAATCACGCCTGCCCAGAAGCGCGGCGCGACCACGCGCGCGATCGGGTCCACCGCCATCATTTCCATTGCTGACAGTTGTTCGGTCGCTTTCATCAGCCCGATTTCGGCCGTCATCGCGGAACCAGCACGGCTGGCAAACAACAACGCCGCCACCACCGGCCCCAGTTCGCGCACCAGCGACAGGGCCACCAGCACGCCAAGCGCCGATTCCGAGCCGTAGGTCTGCAGCGTGTGATACCCCTGAAACCCCAGCACCATGCCCACGAACAGGCCCGACACCAGAATGATGATCAGCGACAGCACGCCGGTGAAATACAGTTCGCGTATCACCAGCCGCGGCCGCCGCAGGCTGGTGCCGGAACTGGCCGCGGTACGTGCGATAAAGCGCGCCGCATAGCCCAGGCGCAGCACACTGTCGATGGCCTTTGCGCCGATGCCGCGCAGCGACAACCCTTTGTGAATCGCCATCTTAGTTATCGCCGCCGGCGCTCAACCGCAAATCTTCAGCCAGCGGGCGGGCGTGGTAATGAAAGGCCTCCGGCCCATCGATTTCGCCGTAGACAAACTGGCGCACCAGCGGGTCCGTCGTTTGCCGGAACTCGTCCGGCGTGCCGTGCGCGACCATTTTGCCCTTGGACAGGTAGTAGACGTAATCGACCACTTCGAGCGCCTCCTGCACGTCATGCGTGACCACAATTGACGTTGCGCCGAGCGCGCTATTCAATTCGGTAATGAGATTGCGGATGACGCCCATCGCAATCGGGTCCAGCCCGGTAAAGGGTTCGTCATACAGCATCAGCATCGGATCGAGCGCGATCGCGCGCGCCAGCGCCACGCGCCGTGCCATGCCGCCGGAGAGTTCCGCCGGCATCATGCGATGCGCGCCGCGCAAGCCCACCGCGTGCAGTTTCATCATCACCAGATCGCGGATCATCGCCGGCGGAAGATCGGTGTGCTCGCGCATCTGGAACGCCACGTTGTCGAACACCGACAGATCGGTGAACAGCGCGCCAAACTGGAACATCATGCCCAGCCGCCGCCGCAAGCGATATATACCGGCGCCATCGAGATCGTTGACCCGCTGGCCATCCACCCACACCTCACCCTGATTCGCTTTCATCACGCCGGCGATCAGGCGCAACAGCGTGGTCTTACCCGAACCGCTGATACCCATGATCGCCACCGTGGCGCCGCGCGGTATCGACATATTGATGCCGGTCAGTATCGGACGCTTGCCATAGGCAAAACTGACGTCCTTGATTTCAATGATATTTTTGTCTGGCACCGCGAATGTCCGGGCGATTCTGGGGAAAACGCCACAAGCGGGCGATTTTAACGGCTGGATGGTTGAATCACAATCCGAGCGCGGCGCCCGGCGCACCGCGATATGCCAAAATCGCGCCATCCTTTGGAGCAACATTGTGACAGCGGCCGCACTGCAGTTTTATCAAGTCAGCAAATCCTATTCGGGCGCCGAAGCACTGACGGCGTTCACCCTCTCGGTTGCGCCCGGCGAATGTTTCGGGCTGGTGGGGGCCAACGGCGCAGGGAAAACCACACTGCTGAAGTGCCTGCTCGAT
Organism: uncultured beta proteobacterium; assembly: GCA_902825845.1. Classification (GTDB taxonomy): domain Bacteria; phylum Pseudomonadota; class Gammaproteobacteria; order Burkholderiales; family SG8-41; genus UBA5216. The sequence continues at coordinate 45,367 of CADECM010000036.1, read as the reverse complement.
TTCTGCGAGGCGGACAGTGGCCGTATCGAAATTTTCGGTGTATCGCACCGCCAGACAGCGGCGCGCGCCAGACTGGCCTATCTGCCCGAGCGCTTCAATCCGCCCTACTACCTGACCGGACGCGATTTTCTGCAATTCATGGCGCGCATGCACCGCACACCGTATGACGATGGCGCGGCGTTGGCACGGGTCAAGTCACTGGATCTCGATCCGGTGGCGTTGGACAAACCGGTGCGCGCCTACTCCAAGGGCATGAACCAGAAACTGGGGCTGGCCGCCTGCATGCTGTCGCTGAAAGACCTCTACATTCTCGACGAACCGACCAGCGGTCTCGATCCGCGCGCGCGCATCCTGCTCAAGCGCGAACTGAAAGCGCTGCGTGATGCGGGCAAGACCATCTTTTTCACCTCCCATGCGCTGGCCGACGTGGAAGAAATGTGCGGCCGTGTCGCCGTCATCGACGGCGGCCGGGTGCGGTTTGCGGGAACGCCCGCGGAACTCATGCGCGCACAGCACGCAAGCACCATGGAACAGGCGTTCATGGCGCTGGTGGCGGCGACGGCATAATCCCCAACAGCCGCAATCATCCGCGACAAGCGACACAGACCTTCCATGTTCGGCTGGCTTAGAAAGTCGTTTACCCGACCAGCGTCCACCACGGCGGCACATGGCGCCGACCCCGACGCGGCAACACAAGCGCAAGCGAAAGCACGGAGCCAAAGCGCGCAGCACAAGTCGTTGGGCGATCAATGCCTGAATGCAGGCGCCGAGGAACAAGCGGCCAATCATTACCGGGCCGCCATCGCCATTGAACCGGGATTTGCAGAGGCGCATTGCCGGCTCGGCGATGCGCTGCGAAGCCAGGGCGAACACGTTCAGGCTGCTGCATGCTACCGCAAGGCACTGACGTTCGCGCCGGATCTCGTGGATGCCCACTATGGGCTGGGCGTCACCCTGCTGGAGCGATCGGATTCCCGTAACGCCACGGTCTACTTTCGTAACGCGCTGGCGCGCGACCCGGACCTTGTCAAGGCGCACACTGCGCTCGGCTTCGCCTTGCTCGAACTGGGCGAACGGTCGGCGGCGCAGGCATGCTTTCAGACGACGCTGCGGCTGGATCCGGACAACGGCATGGCGCAACATCTGACCGCGTCGATGACGGGCGGCAATCCAGACCGCGCGCCCCGCCAATACGTCGAAAAACTGTTTGACGGCTTCGCAAACCACTTCGATGCGACGCTGCAGCAACTCCACTATGACACGCCGAAAAAGCTGTCGGCGCTCATCGCACAGTGCCGGCCGGATGCGGCCGGAGACTGGGCCGTGCTCGATCTGGGCTGCGGCACCGGACTGGTCGGGCAGGAACTCGCGCCGTTCTCGGGACAACTGGTGGGCGTCGATCTGTCCGGGAAAATGCTGGAAAAAGCCCGCGCGCGAAACGTGTACCAGCGATTGCTTCACGGCGACCTGATCGGCATCATGCAGGAAGAAGAAGCCGCCCGTTACGACCTCATCGTTGCCGCCGACACCCTTATCTATCTGGGAAAACTCGACGACGTGGCACGCGAAGCGCAGCGGCTGTTGGTTGACGGCGGCTTGTTCGCGTTTTCGGTGGAAGCGCTGGAGGCACTGCCCGGCGCGCCTCCCGGCGCATCGCCGCCTGCGGACTATCAACTGCAGCCAGCGCCTTCCTGTCGCTACGCGCATGCGTCCGACTACATCTACCGGCTTGCGACGGAGAATCATCTTGGGGTCCGCCACAGGGCATTGGCGCATCTGCGCAACTCTGTCGGCACCTCCGTCCGCGGATATCTCGTCGTGATGGAAAAACGATCCGCGGATCAGGCTGCCTGACCCGGCCGGGCACGGTCTGTCCCGAGAGCAATACCCGCATTCACCGCCAGTGCCCCGACAATCAGCGCGCCGCCCGCCAACGCCGCGCTGTCCGGCGCTTCGCCGACGCCGAGCCACACCCAGATCGGCGCGAGTAGGGTTTCGCCCAGCGCCAGCAGACCCATTTCCGCGGCGCGCAGATGCCGCACCGCCAGCGTCATCAGCCAGCAACCCAGGCCCAGTTGCACGCAGCCCATCAGGGCAAGCAGCGAAAGGTCTTGCGACGTGACCTGCAGCGGCCAGCCGAGAACCAACGCCGGCGGCATCGCGATCAGCCCGGCAAGCAGCACCGTGGGTAACAGGTCAGGCGCCGCGCCCGGCGTTCGCGGCGCGCCGCGCACCTTGCGCACGAACAGGATCTGGCACGCATAGGCAACCGGCACGCACAGTGCAAAAAAATTGCCCAGCCCGCGGCCACCGCCGAAGTCCGCGCCAAACATGATGACGACACCGGCCAACGCACACACGATGGCGGCCCAGGTATGCCGTGCAATGCGCTCGCGCAGAAACAACCCGCCGGCGAGCGCCGCCGTCAGCGGCGACAGGCTCATCAGCACAAAGGTGTTGGCCACAGTGGTATTTTTGAGCGCGAGGATAAAAAAGTAGATTTGCAGCGCGAGACACAGGCCGGCAACCGCACCGGCCGCGCCGACGCCGCGCACACTCGACAGCGTGTTACCGCGACGCAATGCCAGCAGCAGTGCACCAAGAAACAGACTCATGAACAAGGCGCGCCAGAAGACGATTTCCCATACGTCCTGCAGCAACAGCTTGCGCACGATGATGCCGCCCATGCTCCAGCACAGGGTGGCGCCGAGCATCAGCAGCATGCCGCGCCCGCGGCTGCGCTGCGCTAGCGCGCCGTGCAATGCCAAATCCATCTAAAAAATATGTTTAAAATCATATAGTTATATAATATCGTTGCGAGTGTGGCCGGCCTTGCCCACGCGCGGTTGGCGGCGCCGCACGCCGCGGCGCCTTCACCGACGGTGCATGCGCCACAAGCGAAACAACAAGAGCGCTGCTACAGCCTCATCAACAATGCGCGCGCCGGCTGCGCCGCGACAATACACCCTCCCCTTGCCCAATCTGGCACAATTCACGCCAAATCCATGAGCACGCCACCCATCCATCGCAAGCCCGATTTGTTGATTGTCGACGACGATCCGCTGATTTCGGACACGCTGAGTTTTGTGCTGAGCCGCGACTTTAACGTATGTGTCGCGGCGTCGCGCGAACAGGCGCGAGCGGTGCTGCGCCAGCTCGACGAACCGCCGGCGCTGGCACTGGTGGATTTGGGTCTGCCCCCCGCGCCGCATCGCCCCGACGAGGGTTTTCGCCTGATTTCCGAACTGGTCGCCTATTCGCCGGCGATCAAGATCGTGGTGCTGTCCGGCCAGAGCGACGAGGCAAACGCGCGCCACGCACGGACGTTGGGCGCCATCGAATTCGTGGGCAAGCCGGTCGATCCGCCGGTGCTGAAGAAACTGCTGCTCGACGCACTGCGTATCAATGCCGCCGAAAAAACCGCCGCGGCCACACCCAGCCTTCTGGGCGCGACCGCGCCAATCGAGAAGCTGCGCAGCCAGATCGCACAGTTCGCGGCGTCGCCGTTCCCGGTGCTGGTGCATGGCGAATCGGGCACCGGCAAGGAGTTGGTGGCGCGCGCGCTGCACCAACACAGTACGCGCGCCGCGCATACCCTGTACGCGCTGAACTGTGCGGCCATTTCGCCGACGCTGGTCGAACCCACGCTGTTTGGCTATGCCAAGGGAGCGTTCACCGGCGCCCAGAATGCACGCGCCGGCTATTTCGAAGACGCACAGGACTCGACCCTGTTTCTCGACGAAATCGGCGAATTACCGCTGGACCTGCAGGCGAAATTGCTGCGGGTAATGGAAAACGGCGAATTTCAGCGCGTCGGCGAAACGCTGGGCCGCAGTTCCAATGCGCGCGTGGTGGCGGCGACCAACCGCGATCTGAAGGCGGAAATCCGTGCCGGCCGTTTTCGCGCGGATTTGTACCACCGCCTGTCGGTGTTCACCATCGACGTGCCGCCATTGCGCGAACTGGGCGAGGACCGCTTGCTGTTGCTGGATCATTTCCGCGCGTTCTACGCGCGCCAGTCCGGCACGCCGCCGTTCACGCTGAATGCGGGCGCGCGCGCGATGTGGCTGGGCTACGGCTTTCCCGGCAACGTGCGCGAATTGCGCAATATCGTGATTCGCCTCTCGACCAAGTGCGCCGGAATGACCGTGAACGAGGAACAACTGCGCGGCGAACTCGATGGCGAAGCGGACGTGGCCGCCGACAGCAGTGGGGTCATGCCGTTTGACGACGATGCGCTGATCGAGAGCGCGCGGCGGCAATTGCAGACCGCGCGCGGCTTCAGTCTCGACCAGACGCTGGCGCGCTGGGAACGCGGCTACGTGGAAGCGGCGCTCGATCTCACGCAGGGGAATCTGGCGCGCGCGGCCAAAATGCTGGGTGTGAACCGCACCACGCTGTACAGCCGCATGCAGAACTACGCATTGCCCGGAACTGAAAAATAATCAATAAAAACAATGTATTACGAATTTTTCGGGCTTACCCAGGCGCCGTTTCGCATCACCCCCAATACTGATTTTTTCTTCAGCGGCGGCAATCGCGGACCCATTCTTGAGGCGCTGATCTACGCGGTCACCCACGGCGAAGGCATCATCAAAGTCAGCGGCGAAGTGGGCAGCGGCAAGACCATGCTGTGCAACATGCTGATGGAACGGTTGCCGCAGAACGTCGAATCCGTCTATATCGCGAATCCCAATGTGTCGCCCGATGAGATTCTTCACACCGTGGCGTTTGACCTGCAACTGGATATCGCGCCGCAGTCGAGCCGGCCGGAAGTGATGCGCGCGCTGCAGGACTACCTGCTGGCACGCTATGCGGAAGGCAAGCGCGTGGTAGTTTTCGTGGAGGAATCCCAGGGCATGCCACTGGCGACGCTGGAGGAGATCCGCCTGCTGTCGAACCTGGAAACCCGCAATGACAAGCTGCTGCAGATCGTGTTGTTCGGACAACCGGAACTCGACGACAATCTGCGCCAGCCGAATATTCGCCAGTTGCGCGAGCGCATCACCCACAGTTTCACGCTCGCACCGCTGGCCGCCGCCGACATCCGCGAATATTTGATGTTCCGCATGCGTGCCGCGGGCTATCGCGGACCGGAATTGTTCGACGACAAAATCGTGCAACAAATCGCGCGCGCTTCGACAGGGCTCACCCGCCGCGTCAACCTGATCGCCGACAAGACGCTGCTGGCGGCGTTCTCCGAAAATACGCACACGCTCAAGCCGCGCCACGTTGAAGCCGCGCTGCGCGACAGCGAATTCGCCGATGCCGCGCCCGCACGGAAGTCGACCCTGCGTTGGGGGTGGGCCGGCGCGGGAGTGGCCGGCATGGCGCTGGGTGCGGCGGGTTTTGCCTGGCTCGCGCAGCGCAGCAACCCGCAGCCTGCGCTTGCACCAGCCGTTGCACAGGCACCCGTGCCTGCCGCCAAACCGGTGGCGGTCGCCGAACCTGCAGCGGCGGAACGTTCTGTGGCAGCGGCGTCGGGACCGGAAACAGCCCGGTCCGCCACCGTGCAGGCTGCTGCACCACAGCCGCCCACGCCACAACCCGCCCCGCAAAAACCCGACCCAGCGCCAGTGCCGGCACCCGCCCCGGAAACTCCGGCAGCGGGCGACATCCTGCAGCAGCGCTTGGCCGCGACAGCAGCCTGGATGTCGCGGCAAAACAACACTGCATGGACGTTGCAGGTGCTTGCGACAGGCTCCGAAGGCAATTTGCGCGACTATCTGGAAGATTTAAGAAAATCCATTGAAATCAATAACATTTATGTGTATCGTGCTCCTGGAAACGCGGATGTCAAGCCGGTGTTTTCGGTGTTTTACGGCAGCTATGACGACCAGAACGCCGCGCAACGCAAACTGGCCGAGCTGCCGGCCCCGCTAAAGACCAGCGGCCCGTGGCCGCGCTCCTTGCAAAGTATCCGTGACAAAGTTAACTGAACCGGGTCACTCCTGAAAAAATTGCGGCGCTGTCTGCAAGTGCGCGCAAAGCAAATGGTCGGAGGAGCAGGTATGCGGCATATGGTAGCCATCGCGGCAACGGATCATGCATCCGGCGGCCGGCACGAGTTGCGCAACCTCAGTTGCGGTCCGATACGGCGTCTGGCGCCGATGCTGCTGGGCATTGTCATCGGCGGTTGTGCCGTGCACAAGCCGCCCCATATTCCTCCGTCGCAGGGCCACATCACCGCACCGGTGCCCGTGGCAGAAGCAGCGGCCAGGGACATTCCGCCGCCGGTGCGCATCAGCACCTTTGTGCCGCCACCCAAACCCGCGGTCAAAGCGCAAACCTACAGCGTGGTGGTCAATGAAGTGCCGGTGAAGGAACTGCTGCTGGCCCTGTCACGGGATACCAGACAAAACATCGACGTGCATCCGGGTGTCACGGGCCTGGTAAGCCTTAACGCAATCAACGAAACCCTGCCGGCGATACTGGAACGCGTGTCCAAGCAGGTTCCCATACGGTTGCGCACCCAGGGCAACACCATCCTCGTCGGACCGGACGCGCCCTACTCCAGGACCTACCGTATCGACTATGTGAACATGACGCGCAACTCAAGCTCGATCACCAGCATGTCGGGGCAGATCGGTGGCTCCGGAACTCAGACCACGCCGGGGCAGGCGAGTCAAACCGCCACCGCGCAGCAATCGACGACCTCGGTATCCACCATCTCCGCCAATGATTTCTGGAAAACGCTGGAAACTACGGTACGCGGCATTATGTCATCATCGGTGGTGCTGTCGCGGCAGGAAAAGGCGGACAACCTGGCGCTGTATCGGCAGGAGCAGAATATAAGGCTGGAAGAAGCACGGTCACGGACTGCTTCCACAACGGCGTCCGCGGGGCCCACTCGGGTGCTGGGCGCGGCAGATACCGGCATACGCCAATCCTTGTCAGCACAATCCAACCTGAACCCGGTAAGTGACGACGTCATCGTCAATCCGATCGTGGGCACGGTAACCGTCAACGCCACGGAGACGCAGCATGGCCTGATACAGGCCTATCTGAGTCAGGTTCAAAGCTCGGCGCAACGCCAGGTGCTGATCGAGGCGACCATCGTCGAGGTCAGGCTATCGGATCAATACCAGGCGGGTGTGGATTGGAGCCGCTTTGCGAACAGCGGCGGCGTCACCTTCCAGCAGTCGTTGCTCAACGGCCGGCTCGACCCCAGGGCCGGCTCCGGATTCGCCATCGGTTATGCCAACACCACCTCGCGCATCGGCGACATCTTCGCCGCGATCCGCTTGTTGCAGCAGTTTGGCAACACCCGCGTGATCTCCAGTCCCAAGCTGATGGCGATGAACAATCAGACGGCACTGCTCAAAGTGGTCGACGATGTCGTCTACTTTCATGTGTCCGCGCAACCGGCCGTTCTTTTGGCCAACACCGCGGGCGCCACGCAAACCACCTTTACCACCTCCGCGCACACGCTGGAGGTCGGGCTGGTGATGAGCCTCACGCCGCAAATCAACGAAAGCGGACAGGTCATGCTGGGCGTGCGCCCGAGCATTACGCGCCTGCTCGGTTTCGTCAACGACCCCAATCCGGCGCTGGCCAATGCCGGCGTGGTGAGCCGGGTGCCGCAACTGCAAAAGCGCGAAATCGAATCCATCCTGCAGATCGGCAGCGGACAGACCGTGGTGTTGGGCGGGCTTATGCAGGACGAAATACGGCGTGTGCGCGATTCGGTGCCCGGCATCGGCAACCCCAACCACACCGGCTTGGCCAGCGAGTTGTTCGGTTTCCGCGACGAACTTGCTGGGAAAACCGAACTGGTGATCTTCCTGCGTCCCACGGTAATCAGCAATCCCTCGCTCGACAGCGACGAACTCGCGATGTTCCGCCGCTATCTGCCGCAGTCCGAACCGGCAGCACCCGCCCAGGCCGTCGGCGCAGCAAAATGAGCGTGCTGATAAAGGCGCTGGAAAAGGCCGCCGAAGACCGCGAAAAGGCGCCTGCCGACTCGCAAGCGGCAGGACGCGAGCTCGCTTTGGAAGCACTCGATACCAAATCCGTCGCGGGCGGCGCATACACACCGTCCGCCACGCGACCTGCTCCAGCCGCGCCAGGCACGCGCAGCAGCGCCCAGATCAATGCGGCAACCCTGCTTGGCGTGCGGCAGCCGGCCGGCGCCGGGGTATCCGCCTGGATGCGCGCACATCCGCTGTACGTTTTCGGCGGTGTCGCGGGCGGGTTATTCCTGCTGTACGCCGTCTACGTGTATGTACAGATCGCACACCCGACATGGCTGCTGCGCACGCCGCCGGCATCGCCGGTGCTGGCCAGTGCTCCGGCCGTGGCGGCGCCGGCCGCGGGCGGACCGGCTGCCGCGCCCGCACCGCAGGCGCAAGCACCAGCAGGGGCGGCACCGATGGTGCCGATGCCGTCGGTGTTCTCCCCGGCTGGGACGACGCCATCCGCAACTGCGGCGCCCGCCGCGGTACCCGAGAAGTTTGCCGCCAGGCCGGCGCCGCAGCCCGGGCAGCCCGCGGCGCCACGCGCGGGTGCGGTATTGCCGGAAGTGCCCGCCGCGCGACCGCAGCGTACCATTGCACCGCAAAACCGGATTGCCGTGCAGCGCAGCGATAATGCCGCGCCGCGCGTCAATCCAGCGGTAACCGAAGCGTATGCGGCCCTGGAAAACGGACAGTTTGACGCCGCACAGCGGCTCTACACGCAGGTGCTGCGTCGCGACCCGGCCAATAGCGACGCCCTGCTGGGGCTGGCCGCGATCGCGCACAAGGAAAACCGGATTGAGGATGCCCAACGCCATTACATGGCGATACTCGACGCCAATCCGCGCCACGCACTGGCGCAGGCAGGCCTGATCGCGTTGATGGGCCGTGCCGATCCGTCGGCCGCGGAATCGCGGCTGAAGCAGTTGCTGGCGCGCGAACCGTCGCCGCCGTTGTACTTCAACCTCGGCAACCTCTACGCCGATCAGGGCTTGTGGCCGCAGGCGCAGCAGGCGTACTTTCAGGCGCACAGTCTGGATTCTTCAAACCCCGATTACGCGTACAACCTCGCCGTAGGCCTTGAGCATCTGGGTCAGCAAAAACTGGCTTTGGGCTTTTACCGCAAGGCGCAGCAGCTTGCGTCGGCCCGCGGGGCCGCCAACTTCGACACCGCCCGCATTCAGGACCGCATTACGCAACTCAGCTCGCGTTTCGAGTAATGTCAGAACAGCGTAAACGCCTGCGATTGGGCGAGTTGCTGGTCCAGCAGGGCCTGATTTCCGCAGATCAGCTGAATATCGTGCTGGCGGAGCAACGCAATACTGGAATACAGCTTGGCCGGCTTGTGGTACGCCTCGGTTTTGCCACCGAACTCGCGGTGCGCGATGCCATGGCACGCACGGTCGGACAGGAATCGATCGATCTGTCGCACGTGGTCGCCGACCCCGAAGCCCTGCAACTGGTGCCGCAGGATTTCGCGCGGCGCAATCAGGTGTTGCCGATCGCCTACTCGGCGGCGGATGCGCTGCTGACAGTGGCGACCACGCGAATATTCAACATCGTGGTGATGGACCAGTTGCGCGCGCTGGTGGGCCCCAACATTGAATTGCGCTCGCAGATCGCGGCCGAAACGCAGGTCGAGGAATGCATCGACCGCTTCTACGGCTACGAGCTTTCGGTCGACGGCATCCTGCAGGAAATCGAAACCGGCGAAATCGATTACGACAGCCTGCGTGCCGGCGGCGATGAGTACACCCAGCCGATGGTGCGCCTGGTCAATGCGCTGCTGGTGGACGCCGTCAAGCGCGGCGCGTCCGACATTCATTTCGAGCCGGAATACGCCTTTCTGCGCATACGCTACCGCATCGACGGTGTGCTGGAAACGGTGCGCAGCCTGCACAAAACCTTTTCCTCCGGCATCACCGTTCGGGTGAAAGTCATCGGCGGCATGAATATCGCGGAAACGCGCGCGCCGCAGGATGGCCGCCTGTCGCTGACCCTCAATGGGCGCCAGGTCGATTTTCGCCTGTCGACGCAACCCACGATCTACGGCGAGAACATCGTGCTGCGCGTGCTCGACCGCGACAAATCCATCATCAGTCTGGAGGACATGGCACTGCCCGCCGACACCATGCAGAAGCTGCACGGCCTGCTGGGACGTCCCGAAGGCATTCTCATCGTCACCGGACCCACCGGCGCCGGCAAGACCACCACCTTGTATTCGCTGCTGGCGCAGATCAACGACGAATCCGTCAACATCATGACACTGGAAGATCCGGTGGAGTATCCCCTGAACCTGATGCGCCAGACGTCGGTCAATGAAGTGGCGCGCATGGATTTCGCCAACGGTATTCGCTCGATGATGCGCCAGGATCCCGACATTATTCTGGTCGGCGAGATGCGCGACCAGGAAACCTCCGAAATGGCGTTTCGCGCCGCCATGACCGGACACCAGGTTTTCACCACGCTGCATACCAATTCGGCGCTGGGCGCGTTTCCGCGGCTGCTGGATCTGGGCATTCAGCCAGGCATCATGGCCGGCAACATCATCGGCATCATTGCGCAGCGCCTTGTTCGCCTGCTGTGCACCCGCTGCCGCGAGGTCTATACCGCGACCGACGAGGACTGCCGCCTGCTCCGGCTGCAACCGGGTACGGCAACACCGCTTTACAAGCCCGTGGGCTGCACCGCCTGCGGCGGCAAGGGTTACAAGGGCCGCACGCCCATCATGGAACTGCTGGTGATGGATGGCGACCTTGACGAACTGGTGGCGCGCCGCGCCACCGCGCGCGAACTGCGGGACGCCGCCAACAGCAAGGGTTTCAAGACACTGGCTGAAGCCGGCATTCGCCGCATCATCGACGGCGACACGACCGTCGCCGAAGTATCGCGCGTGGTGGATCTCACCGCGCAACTCCGGTAACCGGCGCCACCGTGCCCTCGTATCGCTATAAGGCCGTCGAGCGGTCGGGGCGCCAGGCGCTGGGCGGCATGGAGGCCGTCAATGAAGTCGACCTCGAACTGCGCCTGAAGCGCATGGGGCTCGACCTGATCACGGCGACGGAGGTGGAGCGCAGCGCGTCGATCCTCGTCGCCGCGTCGAAGATCACGCGCCAGGACCTGATCAACTTCTGCTTCGACATGGAGCAGATGGGACGCGCCGGCATTCCGATCATCGATGGCTTGCGCGACCTTCGCGACACGATCGACCACAAGCGCTTTCGCGAAGTGCTGACGGTCATGGCGGAAGACATGGATAGCGGCAAGACCCTGTCGCAATGCATGGCGGCGCATCCGGAAACCTTCGACAAGGTGTTCGTGAGCCTGATCCGCGCCGGCGAGCAAACCGGGCGTGTGCCGGACGTCTACAAAAGCCTGGCGGACTCACTCAAGTGGCAGGACGAACTGTCCTCGCAAACCAAGAAACTGCTGATCTATCCCGCATTGGTGCTGGCGGTGGTGACCTTTGTGGTGATCTTCCTGCTCACCTTCCTGGTGCCGCAAGTGACGCAGCTGCTGAAGACGATGAATCTCGCGTTACCGCTGCAGACCCGCATCCTGATTACCGTGGCCGACGTGATCCGCGGCTGGTGGCCGCTGTTGCTGGCGATTCCGGTGTTCGGCTACGCAGGGCTGGCCCTGGCCATACGCCGCAGCGGCCGCATTGCCTATAAATGGGACTATGCCAAATTGCGCATCCCGCTGATCGGCCGGATTCTGGAAAAGATAATCCTCGCCCGTGTCGCCAACTTTATGGCGCTGATGTACGAATCGGGCATTACCGTGCTGGACGCGCTAAAAACCAGCGAGGAAATATCGGGCAATCGCTACATGGCCGCCGGTCTGGCGCGCGCCGGACAACAGATTTCAGCGGGACAAACACTGTCCGAGGCTTTTCGCGATCTGGGCGTGCTGCCGGCGCTGGTCATCCGCATGTTGCGCGTGGGCGAAACCACCGGCGCCCTCGATGCCGCGCTGCGCAATATCAACTATTTCTACACGCGGGATGTGCGCGAGTCGGTGGACAAAACGCTGAAACTGCTCGAACCCGCGCTGACGCTGGGCCTGGGCCTGATGATGGCCTTTATCATGTGGTCTACGCTCTCGCCGCTGTATGATATTCTAGGCAAACTGAGGTTCTGATCCGCAACTGCGCTACGGAATGCACTCAATGGTGTGACAACCCCGTGATGACTTCTGCCGCGTCTTGTGATTGACGCCTACCCGACGCCGGCGGATCACCCAACCCACGATCCATGGCCAACAAGATTCTGCTCGTTGTATCGTCCACGCAAGTGGTCGCAGCCCACTGGCTGAACGGCAAACTCGCGCGTTGTGAAACCTTGACGCAGGACGATGACGGCGTCGCCGCGTTTGCCGGCATGCTGCGCGGCATCAGCGCCGCGCCGGCTTATATCGCAGTCGATACCGTCGAAGAAGACTATCGCTTCGAGACCCTGCCGCACGCCACCGGCGCGGACCGCAACGCCATGCTTGACCGCAAGATTCGGCATTTCTATCGCGGCACGCGCTTTGTATCGACGCTGTTTCTCGGCCGCACCGGGCAACGCCGCAGCGACGACCGCTATTTGTTTTCCGCTCTCACCAATGCGGCGCTGATTGAACCATGGCTTGCGGCAATCGCCGCGCGCGGCGCGCCGGTGGCCGGCATCTATCTCACGCCCATGCTCACGGCCGGTCTGATGTCGCGGCTGCAGATCACCCAGCCGCGCGTGTTGATCGCCGCGCCGCACCGCTCGGGCTTGCGGCTGACCTTCTACAAGAATGGCGCGTTCACCTCCAGCCGCCTCACGCGCGACATACCCCGTGACCCTGGCGAAGCCGCGCGCATGCTGGCAACGGAACTGTCGAACACGCGCCTGTATCTGTCGACGCTGCACCTCGATGAACTCGATGAGCAACTCGACGTGGTGTTTCTCGACCGCAATGACCGGTTTGCGCCCATTGCGGCGGAGATCAACGCCGGCGGTCACGGCCTGGAATGCCGCTGTATCGGCCGCGCGGCACTGCTGCGGCATTTGCCGATCAGCCCGCAACATCTGGATCTCGCGCTTGAAACCGTTTACCTCGGCGTGCTGGCAGAGGACGAACTGCCGGCCAACCTGGCCCCGCCCGCGATCACGGCGGGCTACCTGCTGCGGCAGCGCAAACGAAACTTGTATGCCGCCAGCGTTGCCGTAGGGTTAATCGGACTGGCCGGCGTGGCCTACAACCTGTGGCAGACCTACGAATACAACCAGCAGGCCGTGCAAGCCGCGCGCAATACGTCGATCGCCCAGCTTCAGTACCGGGAGATCACGCGCACCTTCCCCGAGGCGCCGACCACGTCGGATAATCTTATTCGCGCCGTCGACGTGTACCAACGCGTAATGCAGGCGCAACGCTCGCCGCAACCGTTCATGCAACTGGTGTCGCGCGCCCTGGATACCCAGCCCGAAGTGTTTCTGAAGGAAATGCACTGGCGCTATGGCACGGCGCAGAACGAAAATGCGGGCACGCCGCCCGCACCGCCCGCCGGCCTCGGCGCGTTGCGCCAGATTGGCACCTTGCAGGGAGAGATCAGGCCGTTTCAGGGTGATTTTCGTTCGGCCATCGCGTCGATCCATCGCGTGGCGGAACACCTCGCGCGCGAACCGTCGGTGGCGGACATCAAAGTCCTCAAGCTGCCGCTCAATGTAAATCCGGATCTCGCGCTTTCAGGCGACACACGCGATGCGGCCGACCATACTGGGACCGCCGAGTTCACGATACAAATCACACTCAGGCCCAACGCATGACGCGGCTATCCCACTCACTGCTGCTCCCGCTCCTGGCGCTGGCCGCGGCATTGGCTGCGGCGCTGATTGCAGTCAAAACGACCGCAAACAGCGTGGAGGATGCGAAACGCAAATTCGATACGCAGCACGCACAACTGCGAGCCGCACAGGCGCGCGTGCAAAGATCAGGCACGGAAAAAGAGCTGATCGCCCGCTATCTGCCCAATTACCGGAAACTTGACGCCCTGGGCTTTGTCGGCGACGACCAGCGCATCAACTGGCTCGATGCCCTGCGCAACGTCAATCAGAAAGGGGGCCTGTTCGGTATCAGTTACGACATAACGCCGAAAAAGGCCTACCCGTACGCCGCCGCCCTCGGCGGGAGCCAGCTGAACCTGTCGCAATCCGTAATGAAACTGCGCTTTCAAATGCTGCACGAAAGCGATCTGCAGATGTTTTTCGAGTATCTGGCCGAACAAAACGCCGGCGTGTTTATCGTGAACCAATGCAGCGTTCGCCGCGCCAGTGTCACGCCGTCCGAGCGCTTCCAGCCCAATATGAATGCCGAGTGCGAGTTGGCGTGGATCACCGCCCAGCCACCGCCCGCTTTGGACGAACAAAAATGAAACATAAATATCTGTTTTTATTGATATTTTTTTCGTCGGCCCACCTGTGGGCCGCAGACGGTCTGGGGCGACTTTTCTTCACTCCTGAACAGCGCGCACAACTGGACGTAATACGTGCACGGCGCGACCCGCGCCAGCCTGTCCCCACCGGAGCGGAACCCGTGGCAACCACACCGGCACCCACCCCGCAAGGACCCGACACCGTCACCTACAACGGCGTAGTCCGCCGTAGTGACGGCAAGTCAACCGTGTGGATTAACGGCAAGCCCATCGACGAACGCAGCCGTATTCGCGCTTCACGTGACGTTAATGTGGTCGGGATGCGTGCAGACGGCGCGGTGTCGGTGGCGATTCCGCAGGCTTCGCGTGCGGCATCTTTGAAGGTTGGGCAGCGGCTGGATGTTGAGTCGGGGAGGATTGGGGAGTCTTATGCGGTACGACAGAAACAAAATTAGGCGGGCAAAATTTGCGTAATTCGCACCTACGATATCCCTTTTCGAATATTTGCCACTGTCCTCGCTCCTTTCCCATGAAAGGAACACTAGTAATATGCAATTCGGAAATTGCGCGACGCTTGTCGAGCAGCCCGTCCAGCAGCCACGACCTATCTACAACCCTTCATGCCCCCAATATTCGCCAGCAATCGGGACAGGCACTTCTTCTTACAGTGTTGCTCCTCGGAGCCGTCGCTTCACTTGCGGTGTTTAGTCTACTATCGCCAAGGAACACACAAATTGAGAACAGCAGGCGTACGGAAGCCTCACTTGCAATGGCTCGCGACGCGCTAATTGGTTACGCAGTTCAGAACACGACCCGTCCAGGAAATCTCCCATGTCCCGACCGCACTGGCAATGGACAACAAACAACTCCGTGCACATCTGGTTCGATTCTTACGCGAATCGGATTTTTACCTTGGAAAACTTTGGGAACGGGTGACTTACGCGATGGCACTGGCGCACCGCTACTGTATGCGGTCTCAAATGTTTTTGCAGGTTCGGCAAGTATGCTTAACAGCGACACTGGCGGCGAATATGTTGTTGGCGGCACAACCTCGGCGTCCGACGTTATCGCTATTGTTTTCGCACCAGGTGTGGTGACCAGCACGCAACAGCGGGATTCGACTACGGCGTTTTGCGTGACAACTGGCACCTTCATTGCCCGGAACATATGTCCAGCAAACTACCTTGAGGGCGGCAACGAGAATGGCGACATCAACTTTACAACGGGGCCGTTTTCCAACATTTTCAATGACCAGCTACTACTTATCACACAAGAGAATTTTTTTCCCGCAGTAACCTCCCGCGTTGCAAGGGAAGTCCGAACAGCCCTAAACGATTACTATCTCGCTAACAATCGATTTCCAAACGCAGCATCGTTTTCGGATTCCACGTCCACCTGCGATTCAACAGTGTTCCAAGGACGCCTTCCGCTCACGTCTATAATCGGCTGCACTGCGTTGCCTCCATATCCGGCGGTCGGATCCCTCCTCCCGTGGTTTTCGAACAATTCTTGGCAAGACTACATCTTCTACGCGGTATCACCTTTATGTACATCCAGCACCACTGTGGCAACGTGTTTGGCAACGGGCGGACTAAATATTGTGGGAGCATCAGCAAACGCAGGATCGCTTGTGATCATTTCTGGCCGCGCACTAATAGGTCAGGCACGTCCCTGCGCCATTGTTTCTGACTGTTTCGAAGATGCTGGGAATATAGACGGCGACAACGTGTTTCAGCAACCAACATTATCGACGTCTAACAATGATCGGCTAGTAATTGTTGCGCCGTAAAGAATGCCTTCCAAACATCCACTTGGCTTTACTCTCGTCGAACTAGCTGTTGTAATATTTATTGTGGCGTTGCTTTTGGGAAGTATTCTAGTACCCCTTGCCACACAGGTGGAGCAACGTCAGATAAGCGAGACGCAAAAGATTTTGGATGAAATACGCGATGCACTGCTCGGCTTCGCAATCGCAAATCGATACCTTCCTTGCCCCGACGTACAGGCAGGTGCAGGCTCAAATGACGGCATAGAAGATGTAATTACAGGCCGTTGCCCCAATCTAGTAACAGTGGCTGGGGTAACCTTTGTATCGGGAAACCTACCTTGGTCTACTCTAGGATTGGGCAATCAGGATGCGTGGGGAAATCGGTTCCGTTACACAGTAGTAGAAAATTTTGCGAGGAGGGATAGTGTCTTCAATATTACGACTACCCCGGGCCTACGTGTTTGCCCTACAGCAGGATGCGTCAGCCAGTTGACAAGTTCTGCAGTCGCGGTCGTGATCTCTCATGGCAACAATGGCCGAGGTGCAACTAACGCAAGCACTAATATTGCAAATCCCTCCCCTACGTCCCTTGACGAACTAGAAAACACGGACAACGACCGGGATAGTGTTAGCCGGCACAAATCGAATGTCTCAGCAACGGAATTCGACGACATAGTTATATGGCTCCCGCGATTTACGTTGCTCAATCGGATGGTCAGCTCAGGAAAACTCCCTTAAATATACTGTTACATTGACGTTTTTAACTCATCAAGAATGTCAGCTACCGTATTTACTTTAAGCACTCGTTGCTTAAACCCTGTCGGCAAATTCAACATATCTACAAGACGATACGCCACCCACACACCGTCATCCAGCCGTATCGGCTGTGGAAAATGCTCTGCACCCACCTGATCGATGACGCGCTTGAGCAGCGCCACACACTCCGCGTCGGGGTTGCAGGGGGCAGCCGGCGGCAGCATTTCCACCTCGCCCGAAATCAAACCGTCGGGCGCCACCGTGGTCTCGACAATGCGAAAACGTTCGCCGCCGCGCGCCAGCAGGTGAAACATGCTGCTGTTGGGCATCTCCCATTGTTCGATGGTCGCGAGACAGCCCACGCTTTCGGGCGCCGCCGGCACACCGACTTCTCGGCCTTCGCGGATCAGGCATACACCGAACGGCTGATTGTCGCGCAGGCAGGCCTTGGTCATGTCGAGGTAGCGCTGTTCGAATATTTTCAGGGGCAGCAGGCCGCCGGGAAACAACACGGTGCCCAGCGGAAACAGCGGGATATGGCGGCGCGCGGCCGCTGTCGCGGGCGCACTCACGCGGCACGCTGGGACAGCGCGCGATGGCGCGCCAGCACCACCTGCACGGTGGGGCGAAAGGCCTGCGCCAGCGTTTCGACAAAATACACGGAGCGGTGGCGCCCGCCGGTGCAGCCGATTGCCACTGTGAGATAACTGCGGTTGTCGCGCACAAACGACGGAAGCCAGGTTGCGACAAACAGGCGAATGTCTTCGAGCATACGCTGCGCCTCCGGCGTTGCCTTCATGAAGTCGATGACAGGCGTGTCCTGCCCGGTAAGCGGACTCAGCGCCGGATCATAGTGCGGGTTGGGCAGGTTGCGCACGTCGAACACCAGGTCCGCGTCGAGCGGGATGCCGTACTTGAAGCCGAACGATTCAAACAACAGAATCAGCCCCTCGCGCTCGCCGCTGATAAAATCCTTTACCCAGGCGCGCAGCACATTGGGCGACAGATCGCTGGTGTCGATGTGATTGGCCAGCGCCGCGGCGCTGGCCAGCAATTCCCGCTCCCGCGCGATGCACTCGCCCAGCGTAAGGCGGCCGTCGGACAACGGATGGCGGCGGCGCGTTTCCGAATAGCGTTTGATCAGCGTGTCGTCCTTGGCGTCGATGTACAGCATCTTGAAGCTCACGCCGCGCGCGCGCAGGCTGTCCACATGCGCGGTAAAATCGGCCATGTCGTTACCCGATCGCGCATCCATGGTCAATGCCACGCGCGCGTGGCCGGCGGCCGCCAGCGTATCGACCAGACTGTTAAACAGCTTTCCCGGAAAGTTGTCGACGCAGTAGTACCCCGCGTCTTCGAGCACCGCCAGCGCGACGCTCTTACCGGAGCCCGACAGGCCCGTGATCAGTACCAGTTCCATCGCCGTGATCTAAAGGCGGTCGTCTTCATCGTGCACCGCTTCCATTTGCTGCGCCTGGCGCTCGATAAACTCGCGCGTACTGTCGACGCCGCGCAGTTGCAGCACGTAGTTGCGCACCGCGGCTTCCGTCAGCACCGCGAGATTGCGCCCAGCCGCGACCGGTATTCCTACCTTGCGTATTTGCACGCCCATGATGGTTTCGGAGCCGGGCTTTAGCGGCAGCCGCTCCGCTGGCACTTCGCCGCTGTCGGGGCGCTCCAGATTGACGATCAGTTTCAGCGCCTTGCGCGGACGCAGCGCAGACTCCCCGAAAATCGAGCGGATATTGAGCACGCCCAGTCCGCGCACTTCCAGAAAATCCTTGAGCAGCGGCGGGCATCGTCCATCGATGTTTTCCGGGCCCACGCGATACAGTTCGACCACATCGTCGGCGATGAGGCCGCTGCCGCGCGAGATCAGCTCCAGCGCCAGTTCGCTCTTGCCGCCGCCCGACCTGCCGGTAATCAGCACGCCCATGCCCAGCACATCCAGCATAACCCCATGCACAGTGGCGCACTCGGCCAGCGCGCGCGCGAGGTAAGGCCGCAGCATCCACATAAGTTCGACGCTCGGCATGGGCGACACCAGCAACGGTGTCGCGGTGCGCTCCGCGATATCTTGCAGGCACTGCGGCACCCGCGATGTTCCCGCCACCACAAAACACCCAAGGCCCGGCACCGCTGCAGCCTGCAACTGCGCGGCACAGGACACGCTGTCCATGGTATCCAGGTGCTGTATCTCCGACAGGCCCAGCACCTGAATCAGATTGGGATGAATAAAGTTCAGGTGCCCGATCAGCCCCCGGGACGAGTCCTTGATCAGCTCGCTGTCGAGCGTCTTTCCGGCGCCGGCCTGTCCGGCGCACCACGCCAGTTGCAGGCGCGACTGATTGTCCTCAAACAGCCTGGCGATACTGATCTGGGGCATGGGAACGCCATTGCGTTATCAGGGCGTGAAGCTCGGCAACGCTGGGCGCGGCCAGCAATTGTTCGCGAAACGGCTTGTCACTGAACATTTCGGCCAATTCGGACAAAATCTGCAAGTGCGCATCGGTCGCGCGGTCGGGCACCATCAGCAGAAATATCAACGACACGCCCAGGCTGTCCGGCGCATCGAATGGAATGGGTGTTTTCATGCGAACCAGCGCGCCCACCGGGGCCTTCAGCCCTTTGACGCGGCCGTGCGGAATGGCAACGCCCTGCCCAAGTCCGGTCGACCCGAGTTTTTCGCGGGCGAACAGGCTGTCGAACACCTGCGCGCGCGCGATGCTGTGGTTGTTCTCGAACAGCAATCCCGCCTGCTCGAACACCCGCTTCTTGCTCGACACATCCATGTCGATGAGGACATTGGATTGCGGCAGAATGTGCGCGACCAGATTCATGTTGCGGCTGTGCGCCGGCTCATTCGCGCGGCTCGTCCGCCGTGTCGTCCGCCACGGGGCGTTGCTTTAATGGCGTGTCGCCGTGCCGGTGCCCGAGGTTCTTTTCCTTGTGCTTGATGATGGTGCGGTCGAGCTTGTCGATCAGGGCATCAATCGCGGCATACATGTCCTCTTCCGTGCTCTCGCAGAATATATCGCGGCCGCGCACGTGCACGGTGGCCTCGACTTTCTGGCGCAGCTTGGCGACCGACAGGATCACGTTGACGTCGATCACGTGATCGAAGTGCTTGGTAACCCGGTCCATTTTGGAACTGACGTAATCGCGGATTGCCGGCGTGACCTGAACGTGGTGACCCGTTATATGCAAGTTCATGAGGCGAGCTCCTTTACAGGGTTTTTCTGAGATTGCCGGGTAAAATCTGCAATGACTCACGGTATTTGGCGACCGTGCGACGCGCAACGACGATGCCCTGCTGCGCAAGAAGGCTGGACAGTTGGGAATCACTCAGCGGCTTGCGCGGATTTTCCGTGCCAACGAGTTGCTTGATCAATTCGCGGATCGCGGTACTCGACGCCGAGCCGCCGGCATCGGTGCCGACATGGCTGCCGAAGAAAAACTTCAGTTCCACAATGCCGCGTGGGGTGCGCATGAACTTGTTGGTGGTCACGCGGGAAACCGTGGATTCGTGCAATTCCAGCACGTCGGCAATCTCGCGCAATACCAGCGGACGCATTGCAATCGCGCCATGTTCGAGAAAATTGCGCTGACGGTCGACGATTGCCTGCGACACGCGCAGGATGGTGTCAAAGCGCTGCTGCACGTTCTTGATCAACCACTTTGCCTCCTGCAACTGACCGTTCATCTGCTGCGCCCCGCTCCGCCCCCGCGACAGAATGTCGGCGTACATCTGGTTGATACGCAGCTTCGGCATCGCCTCCGGATTCAGAGAGGAAACCCATAACCCTTTGTTTTTATTGACTATTACGTCAGGGATAATATAGCGAGTGTCGGCCCGCCCGTAGTCGCGGCCAGGCTTCGGATCAAGACTGGTAATCAGTTTTTGCACGGTACGCAGGCAATCGTCATCACAGCGCAGCACCCGCTTCAATTTGGCAAAGTCCTTTGCCGCCAGCGCGTCGAGATGCTGCGTAACGACTTCCAGCGCCTTGTCGCAGTACGGCGTGGCAGATGGCAGCGCCTGCAGTTGCAGCGCAAGACATTCCGACAGCGAACGGGCGCCGGTGCCCGATGGCTCAAGGTGTTGCACATGCCGCAGCGCAGTGGCGAGTTCATCGGCCTCCACGCACAGTTCCCCGGGGAGCATGGCCAGCACATCGTCCAGACTCTGGGTGAGATAACCATCGTCATCCAGTGTATCGATCAACAGGCTGGTCAATGTGCGATCGCGGTCCGTCAGATTCAGCAACGCAAGCTGTGCCAGCAAATGCTCGCGCAAGGTCGGCGTTTCGCTCGCCACTTGCGGATAGTCGCTGTCGTCGCTGTCGTCGCGCTCACCCGAGCCGCTATAACCGATCTCGGCGAGGATATCCCCATCGGCTTCGCGCGCCGCGCCGGTGTCGCCGCCATCAGGCGACGCCTCGGCTGGCGCGGACGCGTCAGTGGCCGGTCTCAGGCCGTCCGCAAGCGGCATCATGCCGGTGTTGGTGTCGGCCATGCTGTCCACCCGCTCCAGCAACGGATTGTCGCGCAGATAACGCTCGATCTCCTGGTCGAGTTCGAGCGTCGACAGCTGCAAGAGCCGGATCGACTGCTGCAACTGCGGCGTTAGCGTGAGATGTTGAGAAAGCCGGAGTTGTAACGATTGCTTCATGGTCATCTGTCCGGGTCCCAGGAGCGCTCAGACAGCGGAGGGTTGCAGGCCAGCCCTGTTGCTAGAGACGGAAATTCTCGCCCAGATAAACCTTTCTGACGCTTTCATTATAGACGATTTCCGCCGGCGCCCCATAAGCCAGCACAGTACCTTCGTTAATAATGTACGCTCGATCGCAAATACCCAACGTTTCACGCACGTTATGATCGGTAATCACGACCCCGATGCCTCTATCCTTCAGAAAACCGATGATTTTCTGAATTTCGATCACGGCAATCGGATCAACCCCCGCAAACGGTTCGTCCAGCAGAATAAAACGCGGTGACGTCGCCAGCGCCCGCGCTATTTCGACACGGCGGCGCTCGCCGCCGGACAGGCTGATGGCGGGGTTATCGCGCAAATGCGTAATGTGCAAATCACGCAATAAATCGTCGAGACCATTGTTGATATCGACTTCGCGCGCGTGCTGCAGTTCCAGAATCGCGCGAATGTTGTCGGCCACCGACAAGCGGCGGAAAATCGAAGCCTCCTGCGGCAGATAGGACAATCCCAGTTGCGCGCGGCGGTGTATCGGCATATGGGTGAGGCGCTTGCCGTCGAGATACAACTCGCCGCCGTCCATGGGCGCAAGCCCCACCATCATGTAAAAACAGGTGGTCTTGCCCGCACCATTGGGACCCAGAAGGCCGATCACCTCGCCGCTGTGCACCTCCAGCGACACATCATGCACCACCGTACGTGCACGGTAGCGTTTGCGCAGGTTTTCAGCGCGCAGCTCGCTTCGCGCCGGCACCGCGGCATCGGCGCGCACCGCGGCGGTCGCGGCAGTGTCCAGCGGCTGGCTATCGGGCATGACGCTTTGTCTTATTGGGGGGCGACCGGGCGCTCACGCGGCGCCGCAATGCCATCGGCCGCTTTCAACGGCAGCGCTGCCTTCGGCGCCGGTGCCGCCGGCGTGGCCGGTTTGGTCTTGGGTTGCATTACCGTGCGCACGCGTCCGGACGGATTATTCTCGGTTGCAGCCTTGGCGCCGCCGCCGATCACCTGGAAGAATTCCGTGGTGGCATCGTACGAAATGTAGTCGCCGAGGACATCGTCTTCGCCACGCTTGAGCGCAGCCCGCACAAACAGCTGGACCTTGTCGGCACGGCTGTCGTACTCGATGCGTTCCGCCCAGCCCTCAATCCATTCGTCGACGCCATCGCGCTTTTGCTTGAAGTAGGCACGCTTGCCCCACACCGTGCCCTGCTTGAATCCTTCAGCGTCCTGGCGCACTTCCATGCGGTCGCCACGCAGAATCATGGTGCCCTGTGTCAATACCACGCTGCCGTCGAACACCGACAACTGCTTGACGTCATCGACCGTCACACGGTCGGATTCCACGTGGATCGGCTTGCCGCGATCCGCCTTTTCCGCCAGCGCCGCCAGCGGCAGCAACAGCAGCATCCACAGTATCGTTTTCATGCGTTCGCTATTTCCGGGTGGTCCCGGCACGCTCCCCATTGGCCGCGGCATTGGCGTCATAGTACACCCCTCTGACGTTGCCCCGTAGTTTCAGCACACGCGTTTCGTTATTGAGTTCCATCCCGGCGGCCTCGATCTTCATGTTAGCATCGGTGACCGTCACGTGCTGATTCGTCTTCGCAATATTGTCGTCCGGCAACACATGCAGATACTCCGTGTTGACCTGCAATGCGGTGCCGGCGGGCGCGGCGCGGCGCGCCACCACCTCGCGGTGAAAATAAATGTTGCCCGCATTGCTGGTCACCCGCGCCTCCCGGGACGTCACGCTAAGCGGCTCGCCCCGCGTGAGATTCACGTAATGCGGCCGCTCCAGCGTGGTGGTATCGTCGTCCGGATAATGCATCATCTTTGCCGCCCGCAGCGTATCGCGTATGCGCCCGTTCACGTCCATGCGCGTTGCCAGCAGCGTTTCGATGATGAAATCCGGATCGTGCTGGAGCTGCTTGTCGGCGGACGCGGCGGGCGTGCTCTGCACGGCATGGTCGAGCCAGTACGTCAGCGCGGCAAGCAACGCCAGCAGCAGCACGGGCAGCACGCTCAACAACCGCTCAACCATCGTTACGCACCCCGCCTTTGCCCGCCGGCGCCGCTACGCCAGATACCGCGCCAGCACGGCGTCGAGCGTACCCTGGGCGTGCATCACAAATTCGGCGAATTCGCGCACCGCGCCGCGGCCGCCGCCCGCGCGCGTCACATAGTGCGCATGGCGCCGCACCAGCGCGGGCGCCTCGGGCACGGACGCCGCTAAGCCGCAGCGCCGCAACACCGGCAGATCGATGACGTCATCGCCCATGTAACTCGCGGCGCGCCAGTCGTATGCGAGGCTGCGCAGCAACTCCTCCATGGCAGTACGTTTGTCCTCCACGCCCTGATACAAATGCGCGATACCCAGATTGCGCGCGCGATTGGCCACCAGCTTCGAACTGCGGCTGGTAATGATCGCTATCGCAATGCCCGATTCCTGCAGCATCTTGATGCCCTGCCCATCCAGCACGTTGAACGCCTTGAATTCTTCGCCGGCATCGGTGTAGTAGAGCGCGCCATCGGTCAGCACGCCATCCACGTCAAACGCCGCCACGCGCACGCCGCGGGCCCGCGCCGCCGGATCGCTGGACGTTGCATTGTCCGCCACCGCGTCACACCACTTTCGCGCGGAACAGATCGTGCATGTTCAACGCGCCGGCCAGCACGCCTTCGGCGTCGACCACCAGCAATTGATTGATCTTGTTGCGCTCCATGAGCTGCACCGCCTCCACCGCCAGATGATCCGGCACGATGGTACGCGGGTCGCGCGTCATCACCTGCTCGACCGGCGTCTGGCGCAGATCCACGCCTTTTTCAATGGCGCGCCGCAAGTCGCCGTCGGTAAAAATGGCAATCACCCGGCGCTCATCATTCACCACGGCCGTCATGCCCATCATGCCGCGCGACATTTCGCGCATCGCGTCCATCGCCCTCACCGAAGCCTTGACCGCCGGCACCGCATCGCCCGTGCGCATCACATCGCGCACCAGCGTCAGCAGCCGCCGGCCGAGCGTGCCGCCCGGATGTGACAGCGCGAATTCGTCACTCGTGAAACCGCGCGCGCGCATCAGCGCCACGGCCAGCGCGTCACCCAAAGCCAGCGCGGCGGTGGTGCTCGCGGTCGGCGCCAGATTCAGCGGACACGCCTCCATTTCCACGCCGGCATACAGATGCACATCCGCCTGCAGCGCCAGCGATGAGGCCGGATTGCCGGTCATCGCGATCAGCGTCGCGCCCTGACGCTTGATCACCGGCACAATCGCCATCAACTCGCTGCTTTCGCCGGAATTCGAGAGCGCGATAAAAACGTCATCGCGCGTCACCATGCCCAGATCGCCGTGCCCCGCTTCAGCCGCATGCACAAAAAATGCCGGGGTGCCGGTGCTGGCCAGCGTGGAGGCGATCTTGCGTGCGATATGGCCGGTCTTGCCGAGACCACTCACCACCACGCGTCCGCGGCAAGCCAGAACCTTTTCCACCGCCGTAGCAAATCCGGCGTCAAGCCGGGTCATCAGATGTTGCAACGCGCGTGCCTCGATGTCGAGGACCTGCCGTGCTACTGCAAGCGGTTCCGCAATACTCTGCCGCAAGCTGGTTTCGTGGATGGTACTGTCAGCAACAGGAATAGCTGAATTCATTAAAAAAGTATAGCAGATCACCGTTCCGGGAACCGCTGACACGCATAAAGTATTTGGGCTGCAGAGCGCCAAACTCCATTCGAAATTGGCGAAAAAAACTGTGTTGTCATGAGTCCAGCCGATAGAAAAAAGCCCGCATAGAAGCGGGCTTTTTCGTTTTACACGCAGAAATCTAGAATACGCTAGCGCCACCGCAATTGGCGCTGCCATTTGGCGTATTCCAAACGGCAGCTGCCGTGTTTCCACTAGTACAGGCGGGCGCCGCAGGGTTGCCTTCGGTGGGCGCTGTGCCGCCGGGACCAGTGTATGCCGAAAACTGAAATGCCCCGGTGTACGGCAATCCATCATCAACTTTGCGGTCGACCTCCGCCATGATATCGACAGGTATCTGGTTCCCTGTCTTGAGATTATGCCTCGCAACGCCGGTACTCGTTATTCCGTAAACGCTATCGAAATCGAGTTGCATCACAACGCCATAGGGATTGCTCGGATTGCTTGTCGTATCAGATGGAGGGGCTTTACAGGTGTAGGTTCCTGTGAGAAATCCAGCTCGGGACAAATGCTCCCAAACCAGAATATCTTCGTTTAGATTTGCTCCGCCGGGCGTAATTTGCCCATTGCCATTACCGTTCCCACCGCCACACGCTGCCGTGGCTGCAACGCCAATGTTCGCAACTGCCTGAGCATAATCCCCCGGAAGTGCGCGAAACCGATCCTGAAAGCCAAAATAAGCCGCCTTGATCCCATCCTGTTGCGAAATCAAATTCCGCACCCGTGCGCTGGTAATCAATTCCTGCCCCTTCAACACCCCCCCCAGCAGTAACCCGATGATCACCAGCACAATCGCAATTTCGATCAGCGTGAACCCGTTCTGTCTTTTCCCCATAGCCTTGCCCCTTAAGATTTCGCCAGTTTGGTTTTGTTAGGACTGCGAACGATTCCCCGTTACAACTGCGTTACACAGCAAGCTTCGTACCCGTTGCCTGCAGATCGGCCTTTCGTTAACACGATATCTTAAATAATACATGTATGCCATTGTTTTTTATGTGTTTTGCAATCGTCAACAATCAGATTGTTGCACTGGGGGCACACCCCGGACCACCTCTTGATGGCCTGGCGCAAGCGTAGCTATCGGGATTTCGACGGAAGTGTCGAGTTTTCGACGTTCTTATTTTCCCCGGCATTCTTCAGCTTTTCCAGCTGTTCGCTCAGAAAATGCAGTTCTCGCGGGTCGGACACTTCGTTGTTCGCCAACAGACCTCCGAGCAACACGGCCGCGCGCCGCGCTTCGCCCATGTCTTCGAGCAGAAAAATGCGCATCTGGCGCGCCCAGCCCGAGGCCTTGCCCGCGCGCTGTGCGATGTCGTCGGCATAGCGCAGGGCCAGCGCCATGTCCTTCAGACGGTGGCGCGCCATGATGGCGCAGTGCGCCAGCCAGCGCCAGCGCGCATCCGGCTGCTGTAGAAAATGGCGATGCACGAAGTCGCACATCGCGCGCTGGCGCCCCGCATCGCCGGCCTGACCGTAGAGTTGGGACGCCATCATCAGGGGATATTGCGAGGCGGGGTCAAGCGCCAGCGCCGCCTCCAGCCAGTTGCTGACGCGCGCGTAATCGAGCGACGCGAACGGGACACTGATGCCCGGCTGATTGTCGAACGCCTGCAGGTAGAGTGTCAGCCACTGCGACAGCACCTGCGGCTCGCCGACGCTCAACACGCGCAGCGCGACCGTGGGCAGCGGCGCGTCCAAGGCAGCCGCCACCGCCGAGGGACGCGGTTCGGCAAAGCGCATCGCGCCATGCAGCACCAGTGCCAGTCCGAATAGGGCGAGCACCCAGCGCGGCACACCGCGCCACGGACGTTCGGATTCAAATAGCGCTATTCGCAATGGCTTCAACCCTGTCATTGGCGCATCGGCATCCCCTGCCCCTTATGCGGCAGGGATGCGCGTCGCGCAAACGCCGCTCGCGGCTCAAAAATTCCGCCGCTGAAAATCCACCATCGCCGCGCCCGCCAGCAGCACGATGTAGAGCACCGCCTGCGCTGCGATGGCGGCAAAAGTCGGCCACGGCGCGGGCGCATCGATCAGCCACGCTGTCTGCGGCCAGCGGTCGAGCGCGGGCATCACCAGGGCCAGGGCGTCCACCATCCAGCGCCCCGCGACGTGCGACAGGCTGTCCGCGCCGCTGACGGGATGGGCGCTGATCAGTTGCAGGGCGGTGAGCGAGCGCGCCAGCAGGTAGAACGCGAGGACCAGCGCCGCGGCCGGGATAAACTGGGCAAACGCGATCACGCAGAACAAGGAAACCGCGGCCACGACCGACAGTTCGAGCGCGAGCGCCGCGGCCCATTGCACCACCGCCTGCAGCGGCGCCAGCGCGAACAGCGGCAGGCAACTGAGCACCGCCACCAGCAGCGCGATCACCAGAAAACCGCCGAGTTTGCCAAGGACAAAATGCGTGCGCGGCAGATCGAGCGCCAGCAGCGCGTCGACGCCCTTGTCGTTGAACTCGCGGGTGATGCTGCCGAGCACATGCGCGCACACGATGAATACGCCGGCAACACGCGCGCCGGCGGCATAAAAACCCACGCGCAGCCGCTGGCTTTCGATCACTGCCAGATCGGAGACAAACAGCGCGGCGGCGAGCAGCAGCAGCAGGGCCGCGGCCAGCAGCAGCGGCAGCCGCGTTCGCCGCGCTTCGAGCAAGGTATAGTATGCGATGGTCCGTATATGTTGCATGACCGCCGCAGTATAACGAATCCGATTTGTCGCGAGCACATCCCTCCATGCCGGAATCCGCGCCGCCCCTGATCCCGCCGCTTGCGCCGGTGGCGTTCGTCGCACGCCACGAAACGCTGTGGCTCGGCCTGATGCTGCTGGCGCTGCACGCGGCCACGGCGTGGGGCATCGGCTCCGCCTGGTCGTCGGGACTGCTGCTGGCGCACTTCGGACTGTTCCTGATGTGGCAGCCTTTGTGGCAGGGTGATGGCGAACTGCGCGCGAGCCAGGCCGTGCTCGCGGTGTTGTACGGCGTGCTGCTGGCCGTCGTCAACAGCTGGTGGCTGATCGCGCTGTGGCTGGCGGCGCTGATCGCGCTGATCGGCGGTGGCGTGCCCGGCATCGCCGCGCGGCGCCAACGCGGCGCCAGTTTGCTGGCAGCGCTCTATCTGCTGGCCCTGCTGCTGTTGTGGGTGGTACCGCAGCTGGCGGTTCAGCCGCCGGGCGATGCCTTGCAGACACGGCTGGTGCGCTGGGGCCTGCCGCTGGCGCCCCTGGTCATCCTCTTCATCCGGCAGGGGCCGCCGCGCCCGCCCGCCGCCATTGCAGTCGATCTGTTTTACAGCGTGATGCTGTTCCTGCTGGTGGCGGCGCTGGTGCTGGGCAGTCTGGTGCTGGTCGGCGCCACCCGGGGCGGCTACCTGATGGCGCTGGCGCAAACGCTGGTGGCGATCGCCGCCGCGCTGATCGGCCTGTCGTGGCTGATGCGTCCCAAGGCGGGATTCGCCGGCCTCGACCAGTTGCTGTCGCGTTATTTGCTGAGCATCGGCCTGCCGTTTGAGCAATGGGTACAGGGACTGGCCGACCTCGCGCAGCGCGAAATGGAGCCGCGGCCGTTTTTGGTTGCCGCGGCGGCACACTTGCAGGCACTGCCCTGGCTGCAGGGCTTGCGCTGGGAGACGCCCGAGGATGGCGGCAGCAGCGGGCGCTTGGGCGCGCATCACGCGGACTTTGCCTTCGGCGAACTGAAGCTGCAAATCCACACGCGCTGGGGTTTGTCGCCGGCGATGCTGCTGCACGTGCGCCTGCTGGCGCAGATGATCGGCCATTTTTATGCCGCCAAGCAGCGCGAGGCGATGCAGCGCCGCAACGCCTATACGCAGGCGATCCATGAAACCGGTTCGCGCCTCACCCATGACGTCAAGAATCTGCTGCAATCGCTGCAGGTGCTATGTGCCGTGGCCCAGGACGAGGACCCTGCCCTGCAGGGCGAGCTGGTCAAGCTGGTGCAGCGTCAGCTGCCGCAGATCACGCAGCGGCTCAATACCACGCTGGAAAAACTGCGCGCGCCGGACCCGGTGGATACGCAGCACGCGCGCGCGGCGATCTGGTGGCGCGCGCTGCAGCAACGCCATGCCCATCGCCAGGTCACTCTGCGGCACGAGGGTGCGCTGCCGGAAACGCTGGTGCCTGCCGAAATGTTCGACAACATCGTCGACAACCTGATCGAAAACGCGCTGCGCAAGCCGGCGTCGGCAGCGGTGGTGTTCGATGCGGCGCGCATGACGATCACTGTCGCGGACACCGGCGACGCCGTGCCCAAAGCCGTTGCCGCGCAGTTATTCAGCGCGCCCGTGTCGTCCGCCGCCGGGCTGGGCGTGGGCTTGTATCACGCGGCGCGCTTTGCCGCGCAGCAGGGTTTCGCACTGACGCTGGCGCACAATGAAAGCGGCAGGGTGTGTTTTGCGCTGAAGCCGATAGCCCAATAAAGACGGCCCAACAATATTGTTTAAAATCAAATACTTACTAGTATTCTGCGCACTGGCGCCGGAATTCCCGCGGTAACCGCTTCAGCCAGCGGCAACCACGCCACCGGCGGCGACGCAGCGGCTGCGGTTCGCGCGCGGCGCGCGGCGCGCGTTGGCCGCTCGACATCCAGCAGCATTACCTCGATGCGCAGCTTGAAGTGCGTAAACCCATGATCGATGCCGGGCACTGTCCTCGCGGCGAGTACGCGCACGCCATAGCGCTGCGCGGCCGCGGCGCGCGCCTCGCGCGCGTGCTCCACCTCGGGCAGCGACCACAAGCCGCCCCAGATGCCGCGTGCCGCGCGCTTTTCCAACAGAATGTCGCCGGCGTTGCGCAGCAGCAGCATCACGGTCGAACGTTGCGGCAACGCGGCGCGCGGCTTTTTCTCCGGCAGACTTCCCGTCAGTCCGCGCAGCCGCGCAACACAATCCGCGCGCCAGGGGCACTGCCCGCACTGCGGATTGCGGCGCGCGCACAGGCTTGCACCCAGATCCATCAGGCCCTGCGTATAGGAAATGATATTGCGCGCGCTTTTACCCGGCGGCGGCAACAGCGCTTCGGCCTTGCGCCATAGAATTTCCTGTACCGCGCTGTCGCCCGGATAGCCCCGCACCCCGCAGTAGCGCGCCAGCACACGCTTGACATTGCCGTCGAGGATGGCGTGGCGGCCACCATGGGCAAACACGCATATCGCCGCGGCGGTGGAACGGCCGATCCCCGGCAGCGTCTGCACCAGCGCGGGATCATGCGGCATCCTGCCGCCGTGCCGTTCAACGAGGATGCCCGCCGCCTGGTGCAAATTGCGCCCGCGCGAGTAATAGCCGAGCCCGCTCCATAGCGAGAGCACCGCATCCAGCGGCGCCGCCGCCAGTGCCTGCACTGTGGGGAACCGTTTGAGAAAGCGCTGGTAATAGGGAATGACGGTGCTCACCTGGGTCTGCTGCAACATCACCTCGGACAACCAGATGCGGTACGCGTCGTGCGTGCCCTGCCACGGCAGATCGTGGCGGCCGTGGCGCTTATGCCAGGCGATCAGGCGCGCCGCCGCGCTGCCCGGCGACGCGCCGTGGTCAGCGCCCAAAAATGCCCTTCAGCGCATCCTTGGCGGCGTCACGCACATTCGGCGCCGGCGCGGCGCCGGGCGCGGCAGGCGCGGGCTTCTTGCCGAACAGGCGCTCCTCGATCTTGCTCTTCACCATGTCTTCGGCTTTCTGCTTCACCGTATCGGTGAGCATGGCGTTGAAATCCAGCGCAAACGAAGGCGCCGTCAGCGGCCCGGTTGCGCGCACCGGCACAGTGACCCCTTTGAGATCGTTGGCATCGCGGCCGCCCTGTCCTTTCAGGGAACCCACGATCGAAGCCTTCACCAGGTAGTCGATACTGTCTTCGCCGATATTGATGCTGCCTGCGCCGCCCACACGCAACAGCGGCGACTTCAGGGACAAATCATTGTTGTGGGCGACGCCGCTCTGAATCGCGAACGTGCCGCTCAACTCCGAAAACTCGGTCTTCTTGCTGTTGTCCGCCTGCTTCGTTTGTTTTCCGGTCAGCGAGCCCAACTGCGCCTTGGCGCTGTTGATGGTTCCGGCGATATCGATGCCCTTCACCGCCCCGTCGCGCAGATTGACCGCGGCGTTGCCGTTGAGCGCGCGCTTGAGCGCGCCGACGGTCGCTCCCTGCGTGCGCACGTCCACATTCACCGTGCCCTTGCCATCCAGCATATCCTTGTTGGCCAGATCCTTGAGCAGCGGTCCAACCGACACGCCGCTCAGATTCTGCTTGATCGCGAACGCGGGTGTCGCCTGCGCGGCGTTGACCGAAAGCGCGCCGTTCATTGCACCGCCATAGAGGTTTGCGGACAGCGGACTCACTGACACCTGGCCGCCGCCCGCCTTCACCTCAAGCCGTACATTGCTGGCGCGGATGTTGGAGGCCTTGAGTGTGCCGATGCGCAATTTGCCGCTGGCGCGCAGCAGGCGCAAGGCGGACAAATCGAGCGGCTTTTCCGCGCCCGCGCCGCCCTTGGCGCCCGCGCCACCCGCGGCGGGCGACGCGTATTTATCCACATCCAGTTGATCGATATCCACGTCGAAGGTGATACCGGGCGGCGCAAAGCCGTTCACGCCGACTTGCGCCTTGATCGTGCTGTCGGACACCTTGCCCGAGAGATTCGCCTGTACCTGCTGCTTGCTGCCATTGACGCTGGCGCTGCCGGCCAGATTGCCGCTGATGGTCTTGCCCGGCAGATTCGGGCCGCTCGCAGTGACGTTGATGGCAAGCTGCGGCAGACTGATCTGCTGCGCCGGTATGTTACCGGTGAGCGGCGACGTCACGCGCGCCTTGACGGTTTGATCACCCTGCTTCATGTCGAGATCCAGCGTCATGGCGGCCGCCCTGAACGCCTGTGCCGTACCCTCGATGCCGGGCAGCACAATGTTGGCAACCGTCACGCCCTGCGGATGGGTGAGTTTCGCCGCCACCGTCACCTTGTCGCCGGACGCCTTGTCGCGGGTAATCAACAGCTTCGGCGCGTCGAGCTTCAGGTCGAGATTGTCCTTGCCGTTCGCGTAAGTCAGCGCCACGGACAGACCATTGGTGGTCAGCTCGCCCGCACCGAGTTTGGCGCTCAGGCTGCCCGCGCCCTTGACCGTAATGCGATTGGTCTTCCCCTGCAGCGCCGCCAGGGAGAGCGCCAGGCCGTTGGCGGTGAGTTCGCCCGCCTTGAGTTTGGCATCGACTTTACTGCCCGTGATTTTGGCGTCGATGTTGCTCATATCCAACGCCCGACCTTTCGTTTCCAGCCCCAATCCCTCGAACGCGAACACCTGGTTATCGAGATCGAACGTCAGCCGGGTGTTGAGCGCCACGCCCAGGTCGAGCCGCGGCTTGTCGCCCTGCACGGTCATCGACAGGTCGATTTTTCCGGGCACGTTGGGCGCGATGCGGCCCGTGGTGAGATTGACGTTGGACAGCGCGTACTGCGCGCCCAGGGCCTCGTCGCGATAACGCAACTGGGAATTCGCAATCTTGACGTGAGCAATATCGAACGCGACCGCCTCCTGTTCCTTTTTCTCTTCCTTGGACAACAGATCGTCGACGTTCATGCGCCCGTCTTTGTACTTGATGAGGGTGGCACGCGCGCCGATGATTTCGACCTCGTCCACCACCACCTTCTTTGACAACAGCGGCATCAGCTTGAGCGCAACGCGCGCACTGTCGACGGCGGCAAATTCGGTGTCACGCTGAAAATCCGAGAGCGATAACTTGCCCAGATCGGCGCCGATGCTGGGCCAGAACTTGAGTTTGATATCACCGTCGATTTTCAGCGTGCGCTGTTTCTTGTCCTTGACCAGTTGGATTATCTGCGGCTTGTAGGCATTCGGGTCGAACGTCGCGGCCACATACGCCGCCACGGCGCCGATCAATACCGCGATGCCCGCACAGGCCAGCGCCAGGAGTTTCAGTATTTTCATTGGTTTACATTAGCATCTTGTGCAGCGAGCCGCGCACGGGGTTTGGCGGTCGCGCCAAGTCATGTGAACGGCTTGACCGCCAAAAGTTCGGCGCCGCTGGAGGATTGACGGCGCGTTTGGAGCGGGTGAAGGGAATCGAACCCTCGTATGCAGCTTGGGAAGCTGCCGTTCTACCATTGAACTACACCCGCGCAAGGTCCGCCGCGCAAGCGCGCACTTGCAGCGGCGGATTCTATCACTGCGCGGGCGCGGCACGGGACGTCCCGTCAGCGACAGGCTTATTCGACGCCGAGCACCGCAAGACGGATACGCGCGCAGTCCGCATTAATTTCCTCGACCGCGCTGCGCTTCACCAGCAGTGCGCCGTCGCTGGTCACCACATGCAGGGTGGCATCGCCGTACAGCGCCGCATCGCTCACCAGCAACTCGATTTGCGGCTGCCGCATGGCATCGGGCGTGAGCAGTATGGCGCGATCGACCGGCATGCGCTGCGTCACGCGATTGCCGGTTTCCGCCGCCTCGCGCATGACGCGCGCCACTTGCGCGTGGCGGCACAACACCTGCACACCGATGTGCTGTTGCCCGCCATCGAGCCGGCGCACCCGCCGCACCATGCCCACCGACCAGGCGCCGGCCGCTTCGCCGCCGATGCCGAGCACGCTGCCCACACTCACCCAGTCGCCGCTGACCGCCGGCATCACCACGCCAAAACCGTCAGAGCTGATATCGCTGGCGATCCAGCTCTCACCGGCGGCCTTGACGGTAAAGTCAAAGGGGTCGGCCGTCGAACGGTCGATCTCGCCGGCGATTTGATCGAAACCATGCAAAACGGAAATGCGCGCATTGGTCTTTTCGCGTTGCTGGCGCCGCTCCTCGGGTGTGCCTGTCCATTCCAGCGACACTTGCTGCAATACCGGCAGCAGCAAGGCCGGCTCGATCGGCGCGGTGAATCCCAGCGCGGCGGGCACCTGTTGCTCGTGCGCCATCACGCGCACGGCCGCCTTGAGCGACGCGCCCGCCGTGCCGGCGCCAAAATAACGCAGGTTCGAGCCGGACGGCACGCCTGCGCCAATCCGGCCGGGCGCCAGCGGGTGCTGGAGATCGAAGCTGTGCGTGCAGCCGCTGTCCGGCCTGCGCGCCAGCACAAATTCACTGGCGTAACGGTCGACGAGGTGGGCGGCCCATTCCTGCTCCGGCGGCATCAGGTTTTCCGTGCTCAATACGCCCAGCGTCAATGTCTTCAGCGCTTCGCGCTGCAGCGTGGTGCTCACGCCGGGATACATCATGATATCGGCCGTGGCGCCCGCACCGTCGCATCGCAACAGCATTGCGGCCAGCGACTGCCACAACGCCGGCGGCGATGGCGTATAGCGTATGCGCAGCCACTGCAACTGCCGGCGCAACGCGTGTATTGCGCGTGCCGCCGCCACCGGCGCCCACTCGCGCAAGCTTTCATCCGCGCCGGCATCCAATTGAACACAGCGCCCGTAGCCGGCCGCGAGTTCGCACCAGCAGCCATGGGCACCATGCCACAATTCAGCTTCGCGCTGCCGGGTGTGACGCGACGTATTCAGGTACTCCCGTCCCATCCGCTCCGCATGGGGCAAGGCGGCGGCGTCGAGCAGGCTGATGGCGGCATAGCGCTGTGTCGGCGGCAGCGCATTGTCGGCATTCAGCGCCGCCAATGCCGCGGTGATTTGCGTGGCCGCGGTTACAGCGTCGTCAGCCGGCAGTGCCGCAATGGTCTTTTGCGTGTCTCGCAGCAGCGGCGACACATCGGCAGCCTCGTGCGTGTCTTTCCCGTTTTGCATGCCCAGCCCGCTTAATTGACGGCGATTTGAAATTCTAGCAAATAATCATGCATTTACCTATCCATATTGCGGAGTGTGAGGAGAAAATGGCTTTATCCCTATTCGCGTGCCGACCCGGTAAAATAGGAACGCATTCAAACCACGTGGCGGGCCGCAGCGTCGGCGGCGTGGCTTTTGACTCCCACTATTTGACGTCAGCGCCCAGTTGCCGGGAACACCTGCCTTGATATCCATCACCGTGAACGGCGAATCGCGCCGGTTTCCGGCGCCGCTGACCTGCGCGACACTGATTGCCGCGCTGGAACTTGCCGGCAAGCGCGTGGCGCTCGAATGCAACGGCGAAATCGTGCCGCGCGGACGCCATGCCGAACACCTGCTTGCCGAGGGTGACAAGGTGGAAATTGTCGCTGCCGTCGGCGGCGGTTAATCTGAAAGAGGACGCACTATGACGCCGCATGAAAATATGGATCCGCTGCTGATCGGCGGCAAGGCATACGCATCCCGTCTGTTGGTGGGGACGGGCAAATACAGGGATTTCGCCGAAACGCGCGCGGCGGTCGACGCGAGCGGCGCGCAAATCATCACGGTTGCGATTCGCCGCACCAACATCGGCCAGAACCCCGACGAGCCGAGCCTGCTCGAGGCGTTGCCGCCGTCGAAGTTCACCATCCTGCCGAACACCGCCGGCTGCTACACGGCCGACGACGCGGTGCGCACGCTGCGGCTGGCGCGCGAATTGCTCGACGGCCACGACCTGGTAAAGCTGGAAGTGCTGGGCGATCCGAAGACCTTGTATCCCAACGTGGTGGAAACCATTGCCGCTGCCAAAACCCTGGTCAAGGACGGCTTCAAGGTGATGGTGTACACCTCGGATGATCCGATCATCGCCAAACAGCTCGAAGAGATCGGCTGCGTGGCGGTGATGCCGCTGGCATCGCTGATCGGCTCCGGCATGGGCATCCTGAATCCGTGGAATCTGCAAATCATCATCGAAAGCGCCACGGTGCCGGTCGTGGTCGACGCGGGCGTGGGCACCGCCTCCGACGCCGCCATTGCCATGGAACTTGGCTGCGACGCCGTGCTGATGAACACCGCGATCGCCGCCGCCAAAGACCCGGTGCTGATGGCCTCGGCCATGCGCAAGGCGGTCGAGGCCGGCCGTGACGCCTGGCGCGCCGGACGCATGCCGAAGAAGCTCTATTCCGCCTCGCCCAGTTCGCCCACCGGCGGCATGATCGGAAAATCGTAGAAATATTCAATAAAAACAATAACTTACATAGTTACCGCGA
The DNA here is from genome assembly GCA_902825845.1 of uncultured beta proteobacterium. Lineage (GTDB taxonomy): Bacteria > Pseudomonadota > Gammaproteobacteria > Burkholderiales > SG8-41 > UBA5216. The sequence continues at coordinate 9,027 of CADECM010000036.1, read as the reverse complement.
CATCGATACGCCGCGCCATATTCGCAGCTACGTGCTGCGCCAGGGTCGCGTCTCCGAGGCCCAGCAGCGGGCACACGAGACGCTGCTGCCGATATACGGCATCGCCTACAGCGAAGCGCCGCTGGATCTCGATCGCGTGTTCGGCCGCAGCGCGCCCAAAGTACTGGAAATCGGCTTCGGCATGGGCGAAACCACGGCAGCCATCGCCGCGGCACATCCCGAGACCGACTATCTGGGCATTGAAGTGCATACGCCCGGCGTTGGCAGTCTGCTGAAACAGATCGACGCCAACCAGCTCGGCAACGTGCGCATCATTCAGCACGATGCGATGGAAGTGCTGCAGCACATGATTGCGCCGCGCAGCATCGACGGCGTGCATATTTTCTTCCCCGATCCGTGGCCGAAGAAGCGCCATCACAAACGGCGCCTGATTCAGCCGCCCATGGTGGAACGCCTGCTACGGACGCTGAAAACCGGCGGCTATCTGCACGCCGCCACCGACTGGCACGAATACGCGGAGCAGATACTGGCCGTCTGCAGCGCGGCGCCGGAGCTGCAAAACACCGCGCAGGACTACGCGCCGCGCCCCGCCTACCGCCCGCGCACCAAGTTCGAGTCGCGCGGCTTGAAACTCGGCCACGGCGTGTGGGATATCGTATTTAGGTGCGTCAGGCATGCGGGGTAAAAGCGCGCCGGCGGCACACGGCGCCGCAGGCCATGGCGCAAGCTTCGCCACACGCCTTACGCCTTACGCCTCACGTATCACGTCTCACGCCTGACCCGCGTCGCGTAGAGCACGCTGCCTGACGCATCCGGCGTAGCGCGCGCCTGCAGCAACTGGCGCAGCGTTCCCGCATCCACCGGCTTCGAAAACAAGTAGCCCTGTATTTCGTCACACTCGTTTTCGCGCATGAAATCGAGCTGGCCCACGGATTCGACGCCTTCCGCGATCACCCGCAGGTCGAGCGCATGGCCCAGTTGAATCACCGCGCGGGCGATGGCGGCACCGTCACTGGACGTCGACACTTCGCGCGTGAACGACTGATCGATCTTCAGGCGGTCGATCGGAAACCGCCGCAGATAGCTCAGGCTCGAATAACCGGTGCCGAAGTCGTCGATGGCCATCAACAGGCCGAGGCTCTTGAGTTCCTTGAGTTTGGCGACCACGGCATCAACGTCCTTCATGGCCAGGCTTTCCGTGATCTCCAACTCCAGATGACGCGGATCAAGGCCGGTACGCGCGAGAATCTCTCCCACTTTGGCGATCAGATTGGCATCGCGAAACTGCCGCGGCGACAAATTGACCGCCACGTGCCCCACCTCAAACCCCTCGTCGATCAGCACCTGCGTCTGCCGGCAGGCTTCCTCCAGTATCCAGCCGCCCAGTGTCACGATCAGATCGGACTCCTCCGCCACCGGTATAAAACGGCCGGGCGACACCAGGCCCATTTCAGGATGGTTCCAGCGCACCAGCGCTTCCATGCCGATAAAGCGTCCATCGGCCGCGGCAACCTGCGGCTGGTAGTAGACAATCAGTTCGCCGTTCTCGATGGCGCGCCGCAAGTTCGCTTCGATGTACAGGCGCTCTTCGGTGCGCCGGTCGCTGTCGGCCGAATAAAAATAATAGCAGTCGCCCCCCAGACTGCGCGCGTGGCGCATCGCGGTATCGGCGCGCCGCAACAGCGTTTCCGGATCGGGGCCGTCGTTCGGAAACAGCGCGCAGCCCACACTGCAGGTAACCACGATCTCCTGCGCGTTGATGACAAACGGCGCGCGCACCGACTCCAGCACGCGCGCCATGGCCTGCGCTGCGCCGCCCAGATTTTCGTTGTCGATCAGCGTCATCGCGAACGAATCCGCCCCCAGGCGCGCCACCGTATCGTGTTCGCGCAAGGCGCTGCGCAGCCGCAGCGCGATGCCCTTGAGCAATTCGTCGCCCGCATCGTGACCCAGACTCTGGTTCACATACTTGAAGTGATCGATGTTCACCACAAACGTTGCCACCATGCCGCCGTAGCGCTTGGCATAGGCAATGCCGTGGCGCAAGTGATCGAGCAGCAGCGGCCGGTTGGCCACGCCGGTCAGGGTATCGTGCGTTTCCCGGTGCACCATCTCATCGAGATAATGCCGGGTCTCGGTGAAATCCATGATCACGCCGACCAGGGTCGACACCTCGCCATCCGCCGCGCGGCTCGCGACCCCCCGCTCGCTCACCCAGCGCATGTCGCCGTCCGGGGCCACCACGCGATATTCCACGCTGTAGCCGTTGCCGTTGGCGAGCTGATCCTGCACATCGTGCCAGGCGCGCACGTAATCCTCGGCGCAAATGATGGAAGCCCAGCTGCGCACGGCGTTGGCAGAAAACTCGGACGGGTCATAGCCGGTCAATTCGCGGCAGCCTTCGCTGACAAACGCCATGGTCCAGTCGGCATCCGGCAGACGCCGATAGGCCGCCACCGGCAGACGGTCCACCAGCGTGCTCAGCATGCGCTCGTTTTCCTTGACCTGCGACAGCTGCGCCGCGAACTCGGTGACATCGATCGCGATGCCCAGCGTCCCGGCTACGCCGCCCGCGCCGTCGAGCAGCGCCACACGATAGGTATCATACTGGCGCGCCTCGCCCGCGGTATTAAAGATCACCAGCCTGCCGCGCTTCGCGCTTTGCGCCGCGATCACCTCGAGGTCTTCCTGCAGCGCCTGTTCCGCCATCTCCAGCGGCAGCAGATTGAAGTCGGTGGAATCAATAACCTCGACCTCGGCACCGCCCACCTGAAATTCGCACATGCCGCGAAACGCGGCATTCACCGCGAGGTAGCGATGGTTGGCGTCCTTGACCCACGCCGGATTGGGCATGCCGTCGAGCACGCTGCGCGACAGCAGCTGCGCGAGGCTTGCCATGTCCACGGCAAGCGGCAGTCCGGCTTCGGTCGTTGTGGCGGTCGTTGAGGCGGTCATTGAGGTGGTGATAGGGGCAGATCAGGCGCGGGCAAACCAGCTTACTCCACGCGCAACCCGGCTTCCTTGATCAATTTGCCCCAGCGCGCGGTTTCGCTCGCCATGAATGCACCGAATGCCTCCGGCGTACTCGAGATCGCGGCAACGCCCAGTTCGCCGAGCTTGCTTTTCACGGTCGAGGTATCGAGCGCCTTCACCAGATCGGCATTGACCTTGTCGACGATCGGGCGCCCCACCCCGGCGGGAAACAGGATGCCCCACCAGTTGACCGCCGCGAAGCCCTTCAATCCGCTCTCGGCAAGCGTGGGCAGCTCCGGCGTGAACGGCCAGCGCTGCTCGCTGGTCACCGCCAGCGCGCGCACCTTGTTGGTCTTCAGCGCGCCCATGGCCGGCAACGCGTCCGAAAACATGGTGGTGATCTGGCCGCCCATGATATCGGTGATCGCCAGCGCGTTGCCCTTGTAATTCACGGTGATCATTTTCACGCCCGCGATACGCTGGAACATTTCGCCGGCGAAGTGCGACATGCTGCCCGGCCCACTGGTGCCGTAGCTCAGTTCGCCGGGCCGCGACTTGGCCAGCGCGACGAGTTCGCGCGCGTTTTTCACCGGCAGCGTAGTCGGCACGACCAGTATGTTCGCCGACACTGTGGTGCGCGACACCGGCGTGAAATCCCGCTTCCAGTCGTATCTCACCTTGGCGAGCAGCGGCTTGGCGACCACCGGCCCGAAGTTGCCCAGCAGAAACGTATAACCATCCGCGGGCTGTTTGGATGCATATTCCATGCCGATCGAGCCATCCGCGCCGGGGCGGGGTTCGACGATCACCGGCTGTCCCCAGAACTCGGTGAGCTGATGGCCGATGATGCGGGACATCACTTCAGAACTGCCGCCGGGCGGATAGGTGACGATGAATCGAACTGGCTTGCTCGGATAGCTCTGCGCCATTGCCGGCGCACCGGTGATGACGGCAAACGCCGCGCTTGCGGCCAATAGCGTGATTCTGGACTGCATGCCTTGCTCCTCCACTGATGAGATTTGAAATTTTTTGGAACGCCTACTTTACCCGAAGCGCCGCTGCAAATGGCTGCCGGACATTCGCCGTCCGCCAGCAAAAAATACATAAGTATTTGTTTTTAAACAGTTTTATACTTTCGCTGCAGGCAGGAAAAGCTGCAGCAAGTCATTCAGAAAGCGCCGCCCCAGCGGTGTCGGCGCGATTCGCAACGGATCGCGCGTGATGAAACCGCGCTGCTCCGCCGCCTGCAGCGGTTTGAGCACCGCTGTCAGCGGCACGCCCGCGCGCTCCGCAAACAAACGTGCATCGAAGCCGCCGTTCAAGCGCAGCGCATTCATCATGAACTCAAAGCCCACATCCGCGGCGCCGATTTCGTCCGCAACCTGAACCGCGTTGCCGGCGGCCGCCTTGTCCATGAACTGCGCGGGCTGGCGGTAGCGCGCCTCGCGCAGCAGGCGATCCGGCGCGGAAATCTTGCCGTGCGCGCCCGCGCCGATGCCGATGTAGTCGCCGAACAGCCAGTAATTCAGGTTATGTCTGCACTGCGCGCCGGGCTTCGCGAACGCCGAGGTTTCATAGTGGTCGTAGCCGCGGCCCGCCAGCACCGCCTCGATCTGCTGCTGCATGTCGGCGGTGCTATCGTCGTCCGGCAACGTCGGCGGGTAACGATGAAAATAGGTATTGGGCTCCAGCGTCAGGTGATAGGCCGACAGATGCGGCGGCGCGAAAGCCAGCGCCGCGTCGATGTCCGCCAGCGCTTCATCCACGGTCTGATCCGGCAAGCCGTACATCAGATCCAGGTTGAAGTTGTCGAAATGGCTGCGCGCGACCTCGATCGCGCGCCGCGCTTCGGTATCATCGTGAATGCGGCCCAATGCCTTCAGGTGGCGCGGATTGAAACTCTGGATGCCCAGCGACAGGCGGTTCACACCCGCGGCACGATAGTCGTGGAAACGCTGCGCCTCCACCGTGCCCGGATTCGCTTCCAGCGTGATCTCCGCGTCGGGCGCGAGCGGCATGCGCGCACGCACCGCGGCGAGTATCTCGTCCACCGCCCCCCCCGACAACAGACTGGGCGTGCCGCCGCCGAAAAACACGCTGTGAATGCGCCGCCCCCACACGCGCGGCAACGTCTGCTCGAAATCCGCAATCAGCGCCGCCACGTACTCGCGCTCGGGAATGTCGCCGCGCGCCCCGCGCACTGCGTGCGAATTGAAATCGCAATACGGGCACTTTTTCATGCACCACGGGATGTGGATGTAGAGCGACAGCGGGGGCAGGGCCGTGAACCGCACGGCAGATTGCGTGAGGCGCGAAGCGCGAGGCGCGGGCACACTTGGGGTAGTGAGAGGACTCGACTCGCGTGCCGTTGCAACTGGCGACGACAGTACCGCACCGATCACATTCGCCTCGCGCCTCACGCCTCGCGACCCAGCCGTGCCGCCAGCCGCGCCAGTGCCTGACCGCGGTGACTGATGCGGTTCTTTTCGTACGCCGGCAATTGCGCCGCGGTCTTGCCCAGCGCCGGCAAGTAAAAATACGGGTCGTAGCCGAAGCCGCCTTCACCGCGCGGCGCAGTCACGATTTCGCCGTGCCAGCGGCCTTCGGCGATCACGGGTTCCGGATCGTCGGCGTGGCGCACCAGCACAATCACACAGGTGTAGTGGGCGCTGCGGTCCGCCTTGCCTTCAAGCATGGCTATCAACTTGGCGTTGTTGCGCGCGTCCTGAGACTCGCGATCGCCAGCGGCATCGGCAAACCGCGCCGCATCTTCCATCGACGCGGCAAACCGCGCCACATCCTCGATCGACGCAGCAAACCGCGCCGAGTGCACGCCCGGTGCGCCGCCCAGCGCGGCAACACAAATGCCCGAGTCGTCGGCAAACGCCGGCATTGCGGCGGCACGGCTGGCGTGGCGCGCCTTGGCGAGTGCGTTTTCGACGAACGTGCCATGCGGCTCGTCGGCGTCGCCGATGCCCAGTTGCGACTGCGCAATGAGCGTCATCCCCAGCGGTTCGCACAGCTGGCGGAACTCGCGCAGCTTGCCCGGATTGCCGGACGCAAGGACCAAGCGGTCCATATCCATAAAATCCTTTTAAAAACAGATACTTACTTCAATGCCGTCCGTTGCGCCCCGATCAAGGTCCGGATACCGTTCTGGGCGAGCTCCACCATGGCATCCATTTGCGCGCGCGAAAACGGCGCACCTTCCGCCGTGCCTTGTATTTCGATCAGCCCGCCGCTGTCGGTCATCACCACGTTCATGTCAGTGTCGCAGGTGGAGTCTTCGTCATAATCCAGATCGAGCAGCGGCACGCCTTCGCGCATGCCCACCGACACCGCGGCGACATGCTCGCGGATCGGCGTCGCCGCAAGGGCCTGCTTCGTCAGCAGCCCGCTCACGGCATCGTGCAGCGCCACGAAAGCACCGGTGATGCTGGCGGTACGTGTGCCGCCGTCCGCCTGCAGCACATCGCAGTCCAGGTGAATCGAACGCGGACCCAGCGCGTTCAAATCCACCACCGCGCGCAGCGAGCGCCCGATCAGACGCTGAATCTCCTGCGTGCGCCCGGATTGCTTGCCGCGCGCCGCCTCGCGGTCCATGCGGGTATGGGTGGAGCGCGGCAGCATGCCGTATTCGGCCGTCACCCAGCCCTGCGGCGTGCCGCGCAAGTGCGGCGGCTGTTTTTCCAGCACGCTGGCGGTGCACAGCACCCGGGTATTGCCGCTTTCGATCAGCACCGCGCCTTCGGCGTGACAGGTGTAATGACGCGTGATGCGTATCGCGCGCAATTCGCCGGGCTTTCTTCCGCTGGGACGCAGGCTCATGCTATCTTCCCGATTCAATGGATCAAGGGCAATTATACGTGAGCGCTATCTACAGCATGACCGGCTACGCCGTCGCCACCCGCGAACTCGCCGCAGGGACATTGACGGGCACGCTGACAGTGGAAATCCGCGCGGTCAACAACCGTTATCTCGATATCCAGTTTCGTCTGCCGGAAGAACTGCGCGCGATCGAACCCGCGCTGCGTGAATTGCTGGCCGCGCGCCTGACGCGCGGCAAACTCGAGTGCCGTGTGACGCTCGCCGCTGCCGCGGCTGCGCCGGCCGCGGCCGAGCTGAACCCGGCCATGCTGCGGCAACTGGCCGCGCTTAACGCCGAAGTGCTCAAGGTGTTTCCGCAGGCCGGCAGCCTGCGCGCGGCCGATGTGCTGCGCTGGCCCGGCATGTTGGGTGCGGACACGTTGCCGGCGGAAGCGCTGCGCAACGCCTGCCGCGAACTCACCGGCGCCGCACTGGACGAATTCACCGCCGCCCGCGCGCGCGAAGGCGCCCGCTTGAAAGACGCCATTCTGCAGCACGCCGGTGCGATCGAACAACGCGTGGCCGAGGTGGCGCCGCGCCTGCCGGCAGCGATCGCCGCCTTTCAGGAAAAGCTCAACCAACGCCTGAAAGACGCGCTCGCCACCGCCGACGACGAACGCATACGCCAGGAAGTTGCCTTGTACGCCGGTAAAATCGATGTCGACGAAGAACTCACGCGCCTGAAGACCCACATGGCTGAATTGCGGCGCATTCTCGGCAAGGGCGGCGCGGCGGGCAAACGGCTGGATTTCCTGATGCAGGAACTGAATCGCGAAGCCAACACCCTCGGCTCCAAGGCCGCGGACATTGAAATTACCCAGGTGGCGATGGATTTGAAATTGTTGATCGAACAAATGCGCGAGCAGATTCAGAATATTGAGTAACCCGCAATCGGGATCAAGTATTGAGATCCATCCGCGGTTGCTCAATCCTCGATCCTCAAGCCTCGATCCTGAAAAATGACCGGCAACCTCTACATCGTCAGCGCGCCTTCCGGCGCCGGCAAGACCAGCCTGGTGGCGGCGCTGCTCGACAGCGACCCGCGCGTGCGCAAATCGGTGTCGTTCACCACGCGCGCGCCGCGCGCGGGCGAAGTCAACGGCCGCGAATACAACTTTGTCACTGTCGCCGAATTCGAGCGCATGCGCGCCAGCGGCGAGTTCGTCGAAAGCGCGCTGGTGCACGGCAACCATTACGGCACCTCGCTGCAATGGCTCGGCACGCGGCGCGCGGCCGGCGAGGATATCCTGCTCGAAATCGACTGGCAGGGCGCAGACCAGGTGCGGCGCGTGCATGCGGACGCGGTGGGGATTTTTGTGCTGCCGCCGTCGTACGCAGCGTTGCTGTCGCGGCTGCGGGGACGCGGCACCGATTCCCCCGAGGTGATCGCGCGGCGGCTTCGCAACGCGCACGCGGAAATCGCGCATCTGATTGATTTTGACTATGTTATTATCAACGAGGATTTCGACCGCGCGGCGCAGGAACTGGCTGCCATTGTCGTTGCCGAACGGCTCAAGCGCGAGCGCCAACTGGAGCGTAACCGCGACATCCTCGATGCCTTGCTGCATCCCGCAGACCCGGCGCACCCGACCAACCCGAAGAACGCGTAATTTACCGGAATATCCCATCATGGCCCGTATCACCGTAGAAGACTGCCTCAAACACATCCCCAACCGCTTTGAAATGGCCCTCGCCGCCACCTATCGCGCGCGTCAGATCGCCAACGGCTCGCAACCGATGATGGAAACCCATCGCGACAAACCCACGGTCATCGCGCTGCGCGAGATGGCGGCGGGCAAGTACGGCGCCGAAATACTCGTCAAATCGTCCGGCTGATCCGTGCCGGGATAAAAATGGCCGGACGGAAAGAACATATCCGTTCGCCCCACACTGACCATGAGCGGCGCCGCGACACTGCTGAAGGATTGCGCCGGCTACCTCAAGCCGGACGACATCACGCAGCTTGAATCGGCGTATCAGTTCAGCGAAACCGCCCATCACGGCCAGTTTCGCGACTCCGGCGAACCCTACATTTCGCATCCGCTGGCGGTGGCCGGCATCCTCGCGCAGTGGCACCTCGATCCGCAGGCGCTGACCGCAGCCCTGCTGCACGACGTGATGGAAGACACCACCGTCACCAAAAACGAGCTGCTGAAAACCTTCGGCAAGCCGGTGGCGGAACTGGTG
>CADECM010000035.1 GCA_902825845.1 uncultured beta proteobacterium | reverse complement strand
CCCTCGCTGCATCAGAGCTACACGGATGCGGACGTCTGTGCGCTGCTCACCCGGATTCACAGCCGCGTACTGTTTGCGCAGCCGGGTTTCGGCGCGGACGGGGCGCATGGCAACGTGGTGGCGAAAGCGTATGACGTGCCGTCGATACGCCGCGTCTACAACGTGCTGCCGGTAGCCCGGGCCGGCACGCCGCGGTGCGGCGGCGGCGCGCCGGCGCTGCCGCCGCCGGTCAGCGATCCGGACAAGATCGTGCTGCTGGCGTTCACCTCCGGCACCACCGGCGAACCCAAGGGTGTAATGCATTCGGACAATACGCTGCTGGCCAACGCGCGGGCGATGGCGCGCGACTGGCATCATCACCAGGACATTGTGCTGTTCAGCATGAGCCCGCTCACCCACGCCATCGGCACCATCGCCATGGCGCAGTCGCTGGTGTCCGGTTTCGAGCTGGTGGTGAACGACCTGCCGCCCGGCCTGAAGCCTCTGGACTGGATTATCGAAACCGGCGCCACCTATGTGATGGGCGTGCCGACACATGCCATCGATTTGCTGGCCGAGGCGCGGCGCCGCGAATCCGGCGCGCTGGGTGCGGTGAAGATTTTCTACATGGGCGGCGCGGCGATCCCGCGCGAGACGGTGCGCGGCCTGCGCGGCATGAACATCCTGCCGCAAAACGTTTACGGCATGACCGAAAACGGCGCGCACCAGTACACCCTGCCCGGCGACGACGAACAGACCATCGAGGAAAGCTGCGGCACGGCCTGCGCCGGTTACGCGGTGAAAATCTGGAATCCGGACAATGCCGACGAGGAACGCGCCGTCGGCGAGGTGGGCGAAATCGGCAGCCGCGGGGCATGTCTGATGCTGGGTTACTTTGACGATCAGCCGGCGACGGAGCAGTCGTTTAACCGCCGCGGCTGGTTCATGAGCGGCGATCTGGGCAGTCTAGACGCCGCGGGCCGCCTGCGTGTCGTCGGCCGCAAAAAAGACATCATCATCCGCGGCGGGCGCAATATCCATCCCGCCAGAATCGAGGACCTGGCGCGCAGTCACCCGGCGGTGCAAAAGGTTGCCGCCTTCGCGGTGGCCGATTCACGACTGGGCGAGAAGGTCTGCCTGGCGGTGGTGCTGCACGACGGCCAGCCGCTTGCGCCGCAAGCGCTGCTGGTGCACCTCGCGGATCACGGTCTGTCGAAATACGATATGCCGGAGTACTACATCGCGCTGGACGCGCTGCCGCTTACCGCCAGCGGCAAGATACTCAAACGTGAACTGGCGGCACAGGCGCACCGCGGGGAGATTGCGCCGCTGGCGGTGCGGTGGGCTGAACCACCACCGTAGCAGGCTTCACGGCGCGGATCGAAACATATTGCATTCAATCCGGCGTGCCTTAATAAAAACTTGTTTAAAATCCTATAGTTACATTGATTCGCTTCAGCGCGCCAGCGATCCGCTTCAGGCATTCACCAGGTAATGTATGGAGAAAAGGTTGTCGGCATCGCACCAGCACTGTTGCGGCACAAAGCCCGCGGCGCGCGCCAGCTGCTGAAATTCCCCGACCGCGTACTTGCATGAATTTTCCGTGTGAATGGTTTCGCCCTTCGAGAATTGAAAGGCACGGCCGGCAATCCCGATTGTCTGCTCGCACAAGCTGCGCAAGTGCATTTCAATGCGGCCTTCGCCCACATCATAAAACGCATGATGCTCGAACGCTGTAAGGTCAAAGTGCCCGTCCAGTTCGCGATTGATGCGCGCGAGCAGATTGAGATTGAAGGCGGCCGTCACGCCTTGCGCGTCGTTGTACGCCGCGTGCAGGCGCGCGGGGTCTTTCTTCAGGTCGACGCCCACCAGCATCGCGCCGCCGGGGCCCGCCAGCGCCTGCGCATGCCGTAGAAAGCGCAGCGCGTCGCCACGGGTGAAATTACCGATGGTGGATCCCGGAAAATAAATCACGCGCCGCCGCGGCGCCACGCCGTCGAGCCGCGGCATTGCAAAAGGCCGCGAGTAATCCGCGCATACGGCGGCAATCGCCACGGCCGGATACTGCGCCGCCAGTTCCGCGGCGCATTGCCGCAGCGCCGTACGCGAGATGTCGATCGGCACGTACGCGGCAGGTGCCAGCGCCTCGATCAGCACCCGCGTTTTGCGCCCGGATCCCGCGCCATATTCGATCAGCAGACAGTCCGGCCCCAGCAGGCGCGCCATTTCCGGCGCGTGCGCCTGCATCATCATGAGCTCGGTGCGCGTCGGATAGTATTCGGGCAGTTCGCAGATGGCCTCGAACAATTCGCTGCCGCGCGCATCGTAAAAGTATTTGGGTGGCAGCGCCTTGGGCAGCCGGGCGAGGCCGTTGAGCACATCGTCGCGAAAATTTTCGCTGTCCGGATGCAGATCGTGAAACTGGAACGGCGCCTGGCCGGCGCTCAGGGACATGCAACGGCCTGCCACGCTGGTCCGAGCGGCAGGCGTGCCGCGCCGGCCCTATCCAACCGTGTGCTCCGCGTGATACTCAATCCACTTCTTGATGCGGTTGGCATCACCGACGCGGCTCAGGCGTCCCCAGGAATCCAGCAACACGATGACGATGGGCGAATTGGCGATGGTGGTGTGCATCACCAGGCAACGGCCCGCTTCGCGGATATAACCGGTCTTTTGCAGATTGATGTTCCAGTCCGGACGCACGGTCAATACGTTGGTATTGCCAAACTGCAAGGTGCGGCCGCTGTCCGTGGCCAGCGCGTAGCTGTGGCCGGTCGAGTATTTGCGTATCAACGGGTACTGATAGGCCGCCTGCACCATTCTGGCGAGATCCAGTGCCGTGGATACATTGCTGCTGGACAGACCCGTGCTGTCCACAAATGCGGTATGCATCATCTCCAGCGACAAGGCCTTGAGGTTCATTTCGCGGATGAATGCCGGCATGCCGCCCGGGTAGGCCCGCCCCAGCGCTGACGCCGCCCGGTTCTCGGATGACATCAGCGCCAGACGCAGCATTTCGTCGCGCGTCAGGCTCATGCCAATGTGCAAGCGCGAGCCGGTGTTCTTGAGGTAGTCGAGGTCGTCCTCCGTCAGCATGATGCTTTCATCCATCGGCAGCTTGGCATCGAGCACCACCATGGCCGTCATCAACTTGGTAATCGAGGCGATCGGCGCAACCGCGCCGGTGTTCTTGTTGTAAATGACCTTGCCGTTGCTCGGGTTTATCACCAACGCGGCGGTCGACTGCACGTCCAGCACGTCGGGATTGAACACCTCCGGCGGCGGGGGTGCGGCCATGCGCCGGGCGAAGCGCCCTTTTTTGGCGCCCTGCGGCTTGTACACCACCCGTTGCACCGGCTTTTGTGCCGCCTTGGCGCCAACCACGGCCTTGGCCACAGACTTGCGCTGATGCGGCTTTTGCTTGGCGCTGGCGGCGTGCGCAACGCCTATGCATAATGCGAGAAATAGCGTTATAACGATGTGCAGTTTCCGCATCGCGCCGCCGCTCCGTGATTCGTTGAAATATCCCTTTAAAATACAGGGTTACAGCGGGTTTTTCAAGTATTTCAGCGCCTCGATGCGCGGCTCCCGTCGAGTTCCGGGTGCCGGGCAAAAAAAACTCCTCCGCGGAGTGTCCGAGGAGGAGTTGAAAGAGGCCATACAGTCATTTGCTCAGCACAAATAGCTGCACCAAAAGGCCTCCGAGGAGGAAAATCGAGGATTGCAATTGCCTTCTACGACAGGCAATAAACACAATGTGTAGGTAATGTTACCAGAGTAATCTTACCTATGACTTACATGAATGCACAATAATTTGATGGGGTTCACGCCATGCGCATACTCATAGCAGAGGACGATCCGGTACTCGCTGACGGCCTGACCCGGTCACTACGCAACAGCGAATACGCGGTGGACTGCGTGCATGACGGCAGCGCGGCGGATCACGCGCTGTCCTCGCAGACCTATGATCTTGCAATCATTGATTTGGGCATGCCCAGAATTGATGGTTTTGAAGTCATCAAGCGTTTACGGCGGCGCGCGGCGACGCCGCCGGTGCTGATCCTCACGGCGCATGACGCGCTACAGCAACGCGTGCGGGGTCTTGATCTCGGGGCCGATGACTACATGACCAAGCCGTTTGAACTGCCTGAACTCGAAGCGCGCGTGCGGGCCCTGATACGCCGCAGCGCCTCCGGCGGCAACACGTTGATCATCAACGGAAAATTACACCTTGACGTCACCGGACGGCGGGTTACGGTGGGCGACCGGCCGCTCGACCTGTCGGCGCGCGAACTGGGCGTGCTGGAAGTGCTGATGCTGCGCAGCGGTCGCGTCGTGAGCAAGGATCAACTCGCCGAGAAACTCTATGGCTGGGACGAGGATGTCGGCGCCAATGCCATTGAAGTATGCGTGCACCGCTTGCGCAAGAAGATTGAGCCGTCAGGGGTGGAGATCCGCACCATTCGCGGCCTGGGCTACCTTATGGAAAAGAATCAGGATAAGCCCAAGGCATGACCACCGGCACGACGCTGCTGCGGCAGGTGCTGACGTGGGTGTCGGTGCCACTGGGTATATTCTGGCTGATCAGCGCTTTCATTGATTACGACATCGCCAAGCGCTACGTCAATGTCGCCTATGACCGGGCGCTGCTGGAATCGGCGCTCGATATCGGACGTCAGGTACGGGTGCTGCGCGGACGCATCTATGTCGATCTGCCCGAAGTGGCGATCCAGATGCTACGTACCCGCGAGAACGGACAACTCTACTATCTGGTGACGGGTCCGGATGGCGAATACATCACCGGCGAACCGGATATCAAGCCGGCACAGCCAACGCCAACCGGGCAGCCCAGCTACTATGACGATGTGTACCGTGGGCATGCCGTGCGCGTGGCCGCGATCCAGTTGCCAGTGGAAACCGAAGACGTACGCGGGCAGGTAACCGTACATGTCATCGAAAATCAGAGTCCGCGCAGCGAACTGATCCGGGAACTGGCCGCCGGTTTTGCGCTGCCTCAGGCGCTACTCGCGATTTTCGCCTTCCTGTTCGTCTGGTACGCGGTGAAGCGCGCACTCTCGCCACTGGCCCTGCTGCGGCAGGAGATCGAGCAGCGCTCGCATCGCGATTTGTCGCCGCTGCCGGTCAGCCACGTTCCCGCCGAGGTACGTCCGGTCATTGAGGCCATGAATGCCCTGCTGCAGCGTCTGAGCGCGGCAATGTCATCGCAGCAACGGTTCATCGCCGATGCGGCACACCAGCTGCGCACACCGATTGCCGGCCTGCGCACACAAACCGAACTGGCGCTGCGCCTGTCCTCGCCCGACGAGGTGCATGCCAGCCTTATCCAGTTGCAAACCGCCGCCGCGCATGCGACGCACCTGGTCAATCAACTATTGTCGCTGGCGCGTGCCGAACCGTCGGCGGGCCACGCGCAGCCGGTGGATACCATCGATATGGCCGGGCTTGCGCGCGCCACGACCACCGAATGGGTGCCGCGCGCCCTCGACCACGGCATCGACCTGGGCTTCGAAGGCCCCGAAATCCCCCTGAACATCAAAGGCGACAGCTTTCTGCTGCACGAGATGCTCGGCAATTTGATCGACAATGCCGTGCGCTACACACAGCGCGGCGGCCGCGTCACGGTAAGAATTGCGCGCACGGCGGATATCGTCGAAGTTGGCGTAGAGGACAATGGCCCCGGTATTCCGGAAGGCGAACGCGAAGCCGTGCTGGAGCGCTTTCACCGCGTTTTGGGCACGGGCGTGGACGGCTGCGGCCTCGGTCTCGCCATTGTGCGGGAAATCGTGGTGCGACACGGCGGCAACATCCGGCTGCTTGCGGGACCCGGCAATCGCGGCACGCTGGCGCAAGTGACGTTGCCGGCCACTGCATAACCGCCGCCAGGCCGGCTATTCGTCCTTGTCGTCCTTGTCGTCCTTGTCATCTTTCTCCTCCTGCTGCTGCAACGCCCACATCTGGGCATAGGTGCCGCCTTGCTCCAGCAGTTCGCGGTGCGTGCCGCGTTCGATGATATGGCCATGATCCATCACCAGGATCTGATCCGCGTCCATCACCGTCGACAGCCGGTGCGCGATAACCAGCGTGGTATGGCCGCGCGCGATGCGCTCGAGCTCTTCCTGTATCGCCTTCTCGGATTTGGAATCGAGCGCCGACGTCGCTTCGTCGAAAATCAGGATGCGTGGATTTTTCAGTATCGCGCGCGCAATCGCCACGCGCTGCTTTTCGCCGCCGGAGAGTTTGAGGCCGCGCTCGCCCACCGGCGACTCGTAGCCCTCGGGAAGACTCACGATGAAATCGTGAATATGCGCCGCGCGCGCCGCTTCCAGCACCGCGTCCTTCGCCGCGTCGGCTCGGCCATAGCGGATGTTGTAATAGATACTGTCGTTAAACAGCACCGTGTCCTGCGGCACGATGCCGATCGCCGCGCGCAGGCTTGCCTGCTGCACGTCGCGAATGTCAGCGCCATTCACTCGAATTGCGCCGCCGCTCACGTCGTAGAAACGGTATAACAGCCGCGCCAGCGTCGACTTGCCCGATCCGCTATGGCCCACCACCGCCACCTTGTGGCCGGCGGGAATTTCAAAACTGACCTCGTGCAGGATCCGGCGCTCGGGTTCATAGCTGAAGCTCACCTTGTCAAAGCGCACGGTCGCCGGCCCGACGGCGAGCGGTTGCGCGCCGGGCTTGTCCTGAATCTCGCGGTGTTCTTCGAGCAGACGGAACATGCGGTCCATGTCGATCAGCGACTGCTTGATCTCGCGATAGGCCATGCCCAGAAAGTTCAGCGGTATGTAGAGCTGAATCAGCAGCGCATTCACCAGCACCAGATCGCCCAGCGTAAGATGTTTCGCTGCCACGCCCTGTGCCGCCAGCAGCATCAGGGTGGTCGCGGCAATCGCGATAATGGCGCTTTGCCCGATGTTGAGCAGGCCGAGCGAGGCTTCGGTTTTTACCGCCGCGGCTTCGTAGGTGGTGAGACTGTCGTCGTAGCGGCGCGCCTCGAACTCTTCATTGTTGAAATATTTTACGGTCTCGTAGTTGAGCAGACTGTCGATGGCGCGCGTGTTGGCGCGGGAATCCAGCTCGTTGGCATGGCGGCGGATCGCGGTGCGCCACTCGGTAATCGAAATGGTGAAGATGATATAGGCAATGACTGCGGCAAAGGTAACCGCCACGAAACGCCAGTCAAAACGCGCGAACAGCACTGCCGCGACCAGCAAAAATTCCAGTATTACCGGAATAATCGAAAACAGCATGAAATTGAGCAGCGTGGAGATGCCGCGCGTGCCGCGTTCGATGTCGCGCGTCATGCCGCCGGTCTGGCGATTCAGGTGAAAGCGCAGCGACAGGTTATGCAGGTGGCGAAAGACATCCAATGCCACGCGCCGCACCGCGCGCTGCGCCACACGCACGAATACCATGTCGCGCAGTTCCGCGAACAGGGTATTGGCAAAGCGCAACACGCCGTACGCCACCAGCAGCAGGACGGGAACCGCCAGCACCTGCTGCGTGGGCGAGAGGTCATCGACAATCGCCTTCATCAACAGCGGGACGCCGACGTTGGCAACCTTGGCTGTCACCAGGAACAGCAGCGCCACCGCGACGCGCACCCGGTATTCCCACAGAAACGGCAGCAACGTGGGCACCACGCGCCATTCGCTGCGCGCGCGCCCTGTCGTTCGCGGCGGATGCAGCGGTGCGCTGCCGGCGTGGGCAGGCGCGCTCATGCCGTTCGACTGCGCTGGCGGGGGCCGCGCCCCACAACAAAATATTGTTTAAAATCAAACACTTATATAATTCCCAAGTCACAGGTCAAGGCGCGATGGTCGGAACTGTGATGCCAGCCGCGGCCGCGCTGCACGTTGGCGCCGCACACCTTGAAGCCGCGCACGTAGATGCGGTCCAGGCGCAATACCGGCAACACCGCCGGAAAGCTGCGCGCCGGGCGGCCGTTTTCGGCTTCGAACACTTCCTGCATATTCAGTGGGTGCGCAAATTCGTGGGTGGCGCGATGCCGCCAATGCCAGTCGTTAAAGTCACCCGCAACAATCAGCGGCGCATCCGCAGGTACCAGACGCTCCACGCGCTGGCGCAGATGCTCAAGCTGGCGGCTGCGCCCGCGCGCGTGCAACGCCAGATGGACGCACACGCAGTGCAACCGCTGCGTCCAGCCGGGCACGGCAATTTCGGCGTGCAGCAGGCCGCGTTTTTCGAAGCGGTGGGTGGACACATCCTGGTTATCCCAGCCCACAATGGGGAAGCGCGACAGCAAGGCGTTGCCGTGATCGCCGCCGTCATAGACCGCGTTGCGGCCATACGCCGTGTCCTTCCACCCGTAATCTGCCAGGAACTCGTGTTGCGGTTCGCGCGGCCATGTACCGTGGCGCCGCGCGTGCGCATCGTGGCGGCCCGACACTTCCTGCAGGAAGACGATGTCGGCGTCCAGCGACAGCAGCTGGTCGCGCACCGAGTGGATCACCACGCGGCGGTTGAAAATCGACATGCCCTTGTGAATGTTGCAGGTGGCGACGCGCAACCGGCCGGATAATGAATTGATATTGATCATCAAAAAAGGCGTGCCGTTTCGCGGCACGCCCTTGCTGTCTTACAGTGCCGCGTAAAGATCAGGATACCGCCAGCATGCGGTCCAGTGTGATGCGCGCGAGGTCGGCTTCCCGCTGCGGCACCTTGATCGGATTGACCACCTTTCCCGCCACCAGATTCTCGAGCGTCCAGGCCAGATGCTGCGGATCGATGCGCGCCATGGTCGAGCACATGCATACGGTGGGCGCCATGAACTGCACCACCTTGCCCTGCGGCTTGAATTCTTCGGCGATGCGGTTCACCAGATTGAGCTCGGTGCCCACCAGCCAGCGCGTGCCCGGCGCGCTGGCCGCGATGGTCTTGATGATGTAATCGGTGGAACCGACGTAGTCCGACAGCTTGCACACCTCGAAATTACATTCCGGATGGCTGATCACCGCGCCGGTCGGGTTTTGCTGACGCCAGCGCAGGATGTGCGAGGCCTGGAACATCTGGTGCACCGAGCAATGGCCCTTCCATAACAGCACCTTCGCCATCTTGATCTGCTGCGCGGTCAATCCGCCCATTGGCAGGTCGGGGTCCCACACCAGCATCTCCGCCAGCGGGATATCCATCAGATAGCCGGTCCAGCGGCCGAGATGCTGGTCGGGAAAGAACAGCACCTTGGGACGGCGCGCAAACGCCCATTGCAAAATCTGGCGCGCATTGCTGGAGGTGCAGACGATGCCGCCGTGTTCGCCGCAGAACGCCTTCAGATCGGCGGCGGAATTGATATAGGTGATGGGCGTGATCATTTCATCCGGCTCGAGCACTTCGCCGATTTCGCGCCACGCGCGTTCCACCTTCGCCAGATTGGCCATGTCGGCCATCGAGCAGCCTGCGCTCATATCGGGCAGGATCACCGATTGCGTCGGCTTGGACAAAATGTCCGCCACTTCCGCCATAAAGTGCACGCCGCAAAACACCAGGTATTCGGCCTCGGTGCGCGACGCCAGCTTGGACAGCCCCAGGGAATCGCCGACAAGATCGGCGTGGCGGTAGACGTCGGCGCGCTGATAGTGGTGCCCGAGAATCACGGCGCGGCTGCCCAGCGCGTTCTTGGCGGCGAGGATGCGCGGCTGACAATCGTCGTCAGCCAGCGCCTTGTAACGGTCGAACTTGAGCGGGTTTACAGTGCTTGTTTCCATGACGCCCTTTCGCATGCGCTGTTGATTCGGATCGAGCAAGTCAAAATCATCGGGGAATGCGCAAACATATCATATTGGGACGCAAATTCCAGTTCCCACCGCGCCAATCGGCATAATGTGCATACCCACCCTGCGTTGACCGGACATCAACGGTATATGTGACTTAACACACTGTTTTCAAGAACTCTTTTCGGCAATTCGCGAATTGCTTCGACATTGGTCCAGGAAAAACACTTTTCGGCGGCTTCCTGCCAGGGCAGCCACAGGTACTGCGTATGCTCGCGCGGCGCCAGGGTCACCGGCAGCGGCGCCGGCAATTCCAGACTGAAGACATGCTCCTGATTGTGCGTAGTGCCTGGTGCGAAGCGTCCACTCCAGTGCGAAAATATCTCGAATTGATTATGCTTGTGCCAGTTGAGCAGACGATAGCGCGTGGCGTCAAGCCCGGTTTCCTCGCGCACTTCGCGCACCGCAGTCAGTTCCAGCGCTTCGTCTTCAGTATCCTTGCTGCCGGTAACGGACTGCCAGAATCCGGGGCGGTCGGCGCGCTCGATCAACAGCACCTGCAGATCCGGCGTGTGTATCACCACCAGCACCGAAATCGGGATCTTGTAGGCCAACGTGATGCAGCCTAAAAGGCGGGCAGTTCCGCGGCGCCCTCGACAAACACGAGAAATGGCGTGCCCTTGCGCTTCCAGAAATCAGCGGCCTCGCCCAGCACCGCGAGCGCCGTGTGATAGTCGTCCGCAGCCGCCCTGGCAAATTTTTCGCCGCCGCTCAGATGCAGCACATAGCCTTTGCTCTTGAGCCATTCAAAATCGCGCAGGCAGTCGGCCAGCGCATCCCAGTTTTCGCCAAAATACGCCGGCAGTTTCATCTGCGTTTTACACAGCGTCAGAAACTGCGCCTTGTCGGTCACCGCGGCCAACGGCATGTCCAGCCAGGTGAGCCCCGCCGCAGCCGCAGCGTTGCGCACACTGTCCATGCGCGCGGGTGCGCGGTAAAGGCCGCATCGCGAGGCCGCCAGGTTTGCAGTGTTTCCGTTCATGACACTCACGGTACTATTCGCTTGAAGGAGGCATAGTGGTCGCTACTGTAATACTTTTCACCGCCTCTGCCCGTTACGATGCGCCGTGCCCCGCGATGCCGGATGCCCGGGGTGATTACCGTGAACTCACGGTAATAGCCGCGTTCCCGGATCGGCAAGCGCTTTTCAAAATTGCCGAACACGATGCCATCCCGGTCAAACGGAAACGGACCGCCCTTCGCGATCAGCGTCAGTACCTCGCGCGCTTCCGGCGGCAAATCCTTGACCGCAATTTGTGCCATGCTCGGCCGCACGCGCTTCGGCGCTTCCGGCGTGCCGCCCTGCAGTTGCGCAGCAGCCGGCACAATCAGCATCACCGCCACGAGAAAAATGCATAAGTATTTGATTTTATTAAATATTATTTTCATAACATCGCACAGATCCAAATGCCTTCGGGTGTAACGCGCTGCAGCAGCGCACGGATGACCGCACGCGCGGCAACAACCCGCTTGTGCGCCCTCCGGTCACAAATGTCATGCCGCGGGCGCGGCGGGGTTGCGCACCCGGATATGCAGTTCACGCAGTTGCTTCTCGTCCACGACGTTCGGCGCCTGCGTCAGCAGACATTGCGCGCGCTGCGTCTTCGGAAACGCGATCACATCGCGTATCGACTCCGCGCCCGCCATCATGGTCACAATGCGATCGAGTCCGAACGCGATGCCGCCATGCGGCGGCGCGCCATACTGCAGCGCCTTGAGCAGAAATCCGAACTTTGCCTCGGCTTCTTCGGCGCCGATACCCAGCGCGGTAAATACTTTGGACTGCACGTCCTGGCGGTGAATACGCACCGACCCGCCGCCGATTTCCCAGCCATTGAGCACCATGTCGTGCGCGATGGCGCGTGCAGCACCCGGATCGCCGGCTAGCAAATCTTCATGCCCAGGCGCCGGCGACGTAAACGGATGGTGCATGGCGTTCCAGCGTTTTGCCTCCTCATCCCACTCGAACATGGGAAAGTCGAGCACCCACAGCGGCTTCCACGATTTTTCGGCAAAGCCGCGTTCGTGGCCGATTTTCACCCTCAGCGCGCCCAGCGCTTCGTTCACCACTTTGGCTTTGTCGGCGCCGAAAAAAACCAGATCCCCGTTGCAGGCGCCCGTGCGCTCGATGACCGCCTTGAGCGATGCCTGCGACAGGTTCTTCACAATCGGCGACTGCAGGCCCGTTTCGTTCAATTGCGAGACATCGTTGATCTTGATGTAGGCCAGTCCCTTGGCGCCATAGATCTTGCTGAATTCGGTATAAGCGTCGATCTCACCGCGCGTGAGCGTGGCGCCGCCGGGCACCCGCAACGCCGCAACCCGTCCACCCGGCGTGTTGGCCGGTCCGGAGAACACCTTGAACGCCACGTCCTTCATCGCGTCCGTCAGTTCCGTCAATGTCAACGGCACCCGCAGGTCCGGTTTGTCGGAACCGTACAGCGACATCGCTTCGTCGAACGGCATGCGCGGAAACGGCTGCGGTAACTCGATGCCCAGGACGTCCTTGAACACGGCACAGATCATCTTTTCCATCATGTCCGTGATTTCGGTCTGCGTCAGAAACGAGGTCTCGATGTCGATCTGGGTGAATTCCGGCTGGCGGTCGGCACGCAGATCTTCGTCCCGAAAACACTTGACGATCTGGTAATAGCGGTCAAATCCCGACACCATCAGCATTTGCTTGAACAGTTGGGGCGACTGGGGCAACGCGAAGAACTCCCCCGCATGCACCCGCGATGGCACCAGGTAATCGCGCGCGCCTTCCGGCGTGGAGCGCGTCAGCATCGGCGTTTCAATGTCGATGAAGCCCAGCTTGTCGAGATAATTGCGCACCGCCATCGCCGTGCGGTAGCGCAAGCGCAGATTCTTCTGCATCGCCGGCCGGCGCAAATCCAGAAAGCGGTATTCCAGACGCACGTTTTCGGACAACGATTCGTCATCCATCAGGAAGGGCGGTGTCAGCGACGGGTTGAGGATTTCGATCGCTTGCGCCAGAACCTCGATCTCGCCGCTCACCAGATTGGCGTTCACCGTGCCTTCGGGACGCGGCCGCACCTTGCCGGTCACGCTCACCACGAATTCATTACGCAACCCTTCGGCGGTGCGGAAGGTTTCGGCTTGGTCCGGATCGCACACGATCTGCAACAGGCCTTCACGATCGCGCAGATCGATGAAGATGACGCCCCCATGATCGCGGCGCCTGTGCACCCAGCCCTGCACCGTTACCACCTGCCCAAGATATTGGCGGTTCACCAGCCCGCAATAGTCGCTACGCATTCGTTTTTGATCCTGGAAGTTCGCGTTAAGGCGCGCTAGTCGTTCGCGGCGCGCGGGCTCGCCGGTGCTGCCGGCGGCAGGACTCGCCCTTCGGCAATCTGGCGATAGCGTTCACTGTTGCCGTTTTCCGACGTCACCACGCCCATGGAAATAATGTACTTCAGCGCTTCGTCAATGGCCATGTCGAGCTCGATGACTTCGGAGCGCTTGACGTAAAAATAAAACCCGTTCACCGGGCTCGGCGTGGTGGGAATAAACACCGCGACATGCTCATCCGAAAAACGGCCGGTGATTTCATGCGGCACATTGGTCTGCAGCGCCAGCGACCAGGCTTGCGGGTGCGGATAACGCACCAGCAGCACCTTGCGAAATGCATGTCCCGATCCGGAAAAAAGGGTGTCGCTGACCTGCTTGGTTGCCTTGTAGATGGAGTTGACCACGGGAATGCGCAGCAGCACACCTTCCCAAAAGCGGACCAATTTCTGCCCGATGAAATTGGCCGCCAGCACACCGGTCACGAATACCACTGCCAATGTCAAAATGACACCCAGACCGGGGATATGCACACCCAGCCAGCTTTCGGTGCGCAGCGCGTCCGGCAACAGCAGCAAGGACTTATCCATGGTGCTGACCAGCAGGTTGAGCACCCACACCGTAATCACCAGTGGCACCCAGATCAGCAAGCCGGTGATCAGGTAACGCTTGAAAAAACTCTTCTTGGGCATGGAAAAAATGGAAATGCTAGGCGAGGTTTCTGACAGTAATGTGAAACCGCCAACGCGATTGCACGCCGACGGCTACAGGACATAGTAAAGTTAAACGCGGACCCGCCGGAATTGTTACGGCGAGTTTCGGCTGAAACTTAGCTGGTGCCGGGAGACGCCGGGGTGCTGGTGGCAGCGGACGAGGAAGCAGAGGTCTCGGACTTTGCCTTGTCGGCAGTCCCTGACGGAGCGCTGGATGACTCCGGCTTGGATCCAGTATCTGATTGTTTTTCTTCAGTTTTTTTACTGGAGCCAGCAGCCGCACCACCACCTTTGAAATCGGTCACGTACCAGCCGCCACCCTTGAGCTGGAAACCGGCGGCGGTCACCATCTTGCTTAGCGTGGACTGCTTGCATTCGGGGCAATCCGTCAACTGAGGATCACTCATGCGCTGAAGGTATTCTTTCTGAAAGCCGCAGTTATCACAGCGATACTCGTAAATCGGCATGGCGAACTCTGTTTACCGGAAAAATTTGCAATAAATGCCAAAAAATGATTATACACCAAGCGTTTAGCATACACGCAGGGACAGCGCGCGGCGGCCTCGGCTGCGCAGGCCTACAACTTTTCCCAGGAACCCAAGCCGAGGGTATTTAACCTCGCCGATCACGCCATCTGGAGAGGCAATTCAATCATGCAAGAAAAGATCCTGGTAGTGAATTCCGGCTCATCCAGCATCAAGTTTGCGCTGTTTGACGCACGCGCACCCGACAGCGCGCTGTTGCAGGGTGCCATTACCGGGCTCGGCGGCGTGACCGCGTTCGACGCCCACGACGAGCACGGTCGTCCCCTCGCCGGCCAACTGCCGTCGGCCACGGTAAATCACGATTCTGCACTGGCCTGGCTAATGGCGTGGCTGCAATCTGTTGTGAATGTCGCGGTCACCGCCGCGGGGCACCGTGTGGTGCACGGCGGCGACCGCTTCGGCGAGCCCGTGCTGCTGACTGCAGCGGTGTATGCCGCGCTTGAAGCGTTGACGCCGCTGGCCCCGCTTCACCAGCCGCACAATCTTGCCGCCGTGCGCGCGCTGACGGCCCTGCTGCCGGAACTGCCGCAGGTGGCCTGCTTCGATACGTCCTTTCATCGCACCCAGGATGCACGTGCGCAGCATTTTGCGCTACCCAGGGCACTCACGAATGCCGGCATCAAGCGCTACGGCTTTCACGGCCTGTCCTACGAACATATTGCCGGCGTATTGCCGCAATTTCTGAATGCAAAGGCGGATGGCCGCGTCATCGTTGCGCACCTGGGCAACGGCGCAAGCCTGTGTGCCATGCGTGGCCGCAAGAGTGTGGCAACCACCATGGGTTTCACCGCGCTCGACGGGCTGATGATGGGCACGCGTTGCGGCGCCATCGACCCCGGCGTGCTGCTGTACCTGATGCGCGAAAAAGCAATGACCGCGGATGACATGGAAGACCTGCTGTATCGTCACTGCGGATTGCAGGGCGTCTCAGGGCTGAGCAGCGACATGCGCCAGCTGCTGGTGAGCGACGCACCTGAGGCCAACGAAGCCGTCGACTTGTTTTGTTATCGCGCGGCGCGCGAAATCGCCTCGCTCGCCGCCGCGCTCGGCGGCCTGGACGCCCTGATATTCACCGCGGGCATCGGTGAACATGCGCCTGAAGTCCGCGCGCGCATTTGCGGCCAGCTGGACTGGCTGGGAGTCACACTGGACGAAGCCTCAAACCGCTCGGGAAATACGATGATCTGCGGCACCGACAGCCGGGTCAGCGTATGCGTCATTCCCACCAATGAGGAAGTCGTGATCGCGCGCCACACGGCGCGGGTGGCGCAACAAGTCCGGCCCTGATGTCCGCATCGTCCACGACCGGACGCCGGCACCGTGCGTCGGCGATACTCGCCGCAGGGCTAGAACGGAATATCGTCGTCCATCTCGTCAAAGCCGCCGCCCTTCTTGGCGGGCGCGGCACGCTTTTCCCCTGATGCCCCGGCACCCGCTGTCGCCGGCTCACGCGCCATGCTTTCGGCGCCGCCGCGGCTGCCCAGCAATTGCATGCGATCACCGACGATCTCGGTGGAATAGCGGTCCTGTCCTTCCTTGTCCTGCCACTTGCGCGTGCGGATGCGGCCTTCGACGTAAACCGGTGATCCCTTCTTCAGATATTCGCCGGCGATTTCCGCCTGCCGCCCGAAGAAGGATATGCGATGCCATTCGGTGTGTTCCTGCATGGCGCCACTCTTGTCCTTGAATTTCTCGGTGGTTGCAATGCTGAAATTGGCCACGGCATCACCACTGGGCAGGTAGCGCGTCTCCGGATCTTTACCGAGATTGCCAATAAGAATGACTTTGTTGACTGATGCCATGTTTTGCTCCTGAAATTATCGCGCCGGCTCGCCCGCGGCTGGCGTTGCGTGGCTACCCACCGCGCTGGGTGCCTGCATACCGAGTGCGAGTATAAGCCAGATTGCCAGCAGGACAACACCGGGCACCACGATGCCGGGAACGCCCCAGCGGCTATACAAAAAGCCGCTGGACGCGGCACCCGCGAAGGTGCCCAGAAACTGCACGCTGCTGTAGACACCGATGGCGGCGCCCTTGAGTTGAGGCGGCGCAAGGCGCGACACCAGCGACGGCAACATCGCCTCAAGCACGTTAAACCCGGTAAAAAAAATCAATAAAAACAATGCAATCGCCCAAATACCACCGGTAAGCCAAGGCATTGCCAGTTCAGCGACCAGCAGCAGCGCAACTGCGGCAATGAACCAGCGTTTGAAGCGGCCCGCAAGGTGCGCGCCCATTACCGCCGGCAGCATCAGCACAAACGACACCAGCATCACGGGCAGGTAAATTTTCCAGTGCTGCGCCAGCGGCATGCCCGCGTCGCGCAACGCAAACGGCACCGCGATAAACAGTGCCATCAGCACCGCGTGCAGCGTGAAAATGCCCCAGTTCAAACGCAGGAGATTCGAATCGGCAAGCACGCGCTTGAGGTCAGCCAGCAAACTCGCCGGCACGGCTTTGTGCACGCCAGTGACTCCCGGCGGCACGATCCATCGCACCACACCAATTGCGCCCAGCGCCAGCACACCGGTTAGCGCAAATATACCCGGCACGCCGACAAGACGATTGAGCCAGGGTGCCGCAACCAGCGACAGCGCAAACACCACGCCTATGGTGGATCCGATCATTGCCATGGACTTGGTACGGATCTCTTCGCGCGTCAAATCGGAAGCCAAGGCCATCACCGCCGCGGAAATCGCCCCCGCGCCCTGCAGCACGCGGCCGAGGATGACGACGTATATGTTCGGTGCGGCCGCCGCGACAAAACTTCCGGCGGCAAACAGGACAAGGCCCGTGTAGATGACGGGCTTGCGGCCAATGCGGTCCGACCACCAGCCGAACGGCATTTGCAGTAGCGCCTGGGTCAGGCCGTAGATCCCGATAGCGATACCCACCAGCGTGAGATTGCCGCCGCCGGGTAACGTCTCCGCGTGGATTGCAAATACCGGCAGGATCACGAACATGCCGAACAAGCGCAGTCCGAAAACGCCGGCAAGCGCAAGGCTCGCCTGTAACTCCAGCGCGCTCATGCGATTCTTGGAGGACATGGGAAAAACTGCTAGGGAATTAAAACCAAAGGCGGGTATATTAGCAGGTTTACATCCGCCGACAGGTTGCCAGTGACTACAGGTTCGGGCAGCAATACCAACGTAATCCGCCTGCCGCATGCCGGCATCGATACGCCCGCGCAGACGCCGTCAAGTTCCGGCGGCCACATCCGCATACGCGGCGCGCGCACGCACAACCTGAAGAATATCAACCTCGATCTGCCGCGCAATCAACTGGTGGTGATCACGGGTTTATCCGGCTCGGGCAAATCGTCGCTGGCGTTCGACACGCTTTATGCGGAGGGTCAACGCCGCTATGTCGAATCGTTGTCGGCCTATGCCCGGCAGTTTCTGCAAATCATGGAAAAGCCGGACGTGGATTTGATCGACGGTTTGTCGCCGGCGATTTCCATCGAGCAAAAAGCCACCAGTCACAATCCGCGCTCCACGGTGGGCACCATCACCGAGATTCACGATTATCTGCGCCTGCTGTTCGCGCGCGTCGGCGATCCGCACTGCCCCGACCACCGCCGGCGCCTGGCGGCGCAAAGCGTCGCGCAGATGGTGGATCATGTGCTCGGTCTGCCGGAAGACACCCGCATCATGATCGTGGCGCCGCTGATCGCCGGGCGCAAAGGCGAGCAGCTTGAGCTGTTCGATGAGTTGCGCGCGCAGGGATTTACGCGTCTCAGAATCGACGGCACCGTGTACGACATCGACAACCTGCCCAAACTCAAAAAGAACTTCAAACATACCGTCGATATCATTGTCGACCGGCTGCGGGCACGACAGGACGCCCGCCAACGGCTTGCGGAATCCTTTGAGACCGCCCTGCGCCATGCCGACGGGCGCGCGCTGGCTGTTGAAATGGACGGCGGCACGGAACATTTGTTTTCGGCAAAATTCGCCTGTCCGGTGTGCAGCTATTCCCTGCCGGAACTCGAACCGCGTTTGTTCTCGTTCAACAACCCGATGGGCGCCTGTCCGCGTTGCGATGGCATCGGCACGGTGAGTTTTTTCGATCCCAGGCGCGTGGTGGCCTTTCCCGATCTGTCGCTTGCCTCCGGCGCAATCAAGGGCTGGGACCGCCGCAACCAGTTTTTTTACGACATGCTGCAAAGCCTCGCGCAGCACTATGGTTTTGATCTGGAAAAACCGTACCACGAACTGCCGCCGGACATACAGCGCATCATTCTTGACGGTTCGGGCGCCACGAAAATCCACTTTAGTTATGTGGGCGAGCGCGGCAAGCCGTTTGTGCGCGAACATGCGTTCGAAGGCGTCCTTCCCAACCTTGAGCGACGCTATCGCGAGACGGATTCTGTGCTGGTACGGGAAGAACTCGGCAAGTATCTGAACACGCAGCCGTGTCCGGAATGTGCCGGCACGCGCCTGCGGCGGGAAGCGCGGCACGTTATGGTTTCAGATAAAAATATACATGAAATCAGTAACTTATCTTTGGATAACGCCATTACTTTCTTCGCCGCGATGGACGTCACCGGGGCGCGCCGCGCGATTGCCGACAAGATCGTGCATGAGATCTCCAACCGGCTGCAATTCCTGGTGAATGTCGGTCTCGACTATTTGTCACTGGACCGCGCTGCCGACACGCTGTCCGGCGGCGAAGCGCAGCGCATACGCCTGGCATCACAGATCGGCTCGGGGCTGACCGGCGTAATGTACGTGCTCGATGAGCCGTCGATCGGCCTGCATCAGCGCGACAACGCGCGCTTGATCGAGACACTGAAGCGCCTGCGCGACATCGGAAATTCGGTGATCGTGGTCGAGCACGATCAGGACGCCATCATGAACGCGGACTACGTGGTGGACATGGGCCTGGGTGCGGGTATCCATGGCGGCCGCGTCATCGCACAGGGCACGGCGGCAGAGGTGAGCGCACATGCCGATTCGCTCACCGGCCAGTATCTTTCGGGGCGCCGCCGCATCGACGTACCGGCACTGCGCCACGCCATGAACGACAAACGCCGGCTGGTCGTACACGGGGCAAGCGGCAACAATCTGCGCCATGTCACGGCCGGCATTCCCGTCGGCCTCCTGGTATGCATCACCGGCGTATCGGGTTCCGGGAAATCCACGTTGATCAATGACACCCTGTATGCCGCCGCCGCGCAACACCTTTACGGCAGCAACAGTGCGCCCGCGCCGCATGAGAGTATCAGCGGGCTGGAGTTCTTCGACAAGGTGGTCAATGTCGACCAAAGCCCCATCGGACGCACGCCACGCTCCAATCCGGCGACGTACACGGGCCTGTTTACGCCGATCCGCGATCTGTTTGCGGGTGTTCCCGCTGCGCGCGAACGCGGCTACGGCGCAGGACGCTTCTCGTTCAACGTCAAGGGCGGGCGCTGCGAAGCCTGTCAGGGCGACGGCATGATCAAGGTGGAAATGCATTTTCTGCCCGACGTGTATGTGCCTTGTGACACCTGTCATGGCAAGCGCTACAACCGCGAAACCCTGCAGATCCTGTACAAAGGCAGGAGCATCACCGACGTGCTGGAAATGACAGTCGAACACGCGACCGAGTTTTTCAGCGCGGTTCCCGCCATTTCACGCAAACTGCAGACGTTGCTGGATGTCGGACTTGGCTACATCAAACTCGGACAAAGCGCGATCACCCTCTCCGGCGGTGAAGCGCAGCGCGTCAAACTGGCGCTGGAATTGTCCAAACGCGACACCGGACGCACGCTCTACATACTTGACGAGCCCACCACCGGCCTGCATTTTCACGATATCGACATGCTGCTGCACGTGCTGCACCGCTTGCGCGACCACGGCAACACAGTGGTCGTCATCGAACACAATCTCGACGTTATCAAGACCGCGGACTGGATCATCGACCTCGGCCCGGAAGGCGGCGACGGCGGCGGTCGTATCGTCGTTGAAGGCACGCCGGAAACCGTCGCGCGGAACGCGGACAGCCACACCGCGCGCTATCTCAAAGCCACGTTGCAAGCATGACACCACCGCGCGAATTGCTGCTGGGTGCTTTCCAGGCGGCACTGGCCGCGGCCGATCCCTTGAGAATCGTGGGCGGACACCTGCCGCCGCCGCCGACATCACAGAAAGGCAAAACGCTGGTCGTCGGCGCGGGCAAGGCAGCGGCAGCGATGGCGCTGGCTGTCGAGCAGCACTGGCCCGCCGGCGCGCTGCTGGACGGACTAGTGATCACGCGCTACCAGCATGGCCTGCTGACCAATCGCATCAACGTCATCGAGGCCGGACATCCGGTGCCGGACGCGGCGGGCGAAAAGGCTGCCCAGGAAGTCCTGCGGCGCGTCAGGGCGCTCACGCCGAATGACCACCTGCTGGTGCTGGTGTCGGGGGGCGGTTCCAGCCTGCTCACCCTGCCCGCGCAGAGTCTGGCCATGGAGGACATTAAAGCACTGACCGCCGCGCTGTTGCGATCGGGCGCACCGATTCAGGCCATGAATATTGTGCGCAAACATTTGTCGGCGATACAGGGGGGACGGCTGGCGGCGGCCTGCCGCGCGCCGGTAACCGCACTGATCATTTCCGATGTAACCGGAGACGATCCCACGCATATCGCCTCCGGCCCCTGCGCACCCGACCCCAGCACTTACCGCGACGCGCTGAATGTCATCCAGCGCCATGGGGTGCAGGCGCCCGCCGCCATCCTAGCGCATCTGACGCGCGGCGCCGGTGGCGAAATCGCGGAGACACCCAAACCGGGCGACCGGCTGTTCAAGCGCGTCGAGAATCGCGTGATCGCCACGGCACACGCTTCATTGGCAGCCGCGGCCGCATATTTCGAAGCTCAGGGCATACCCGCGGCGATTCTCGGTGACTCGGTTACCGGTGAAGCACGCGAAGTGGCAAAGGTTTATGGCGCTCTGGCGCGCGAGATCAGCCTTCACGGAAAACCCTGGCGCGCGCCGGTGGCGCTGATTTCCGGCGGCGAATGCACGGTCACGGTGACGGGCAAGGGCCGCGGCGGCCGCTGCGCGGAGTTCCTGCTGTCGCTTGCGGTTGATCTGGACAGCGCGCAGACGATTTACGCGCTGGCCTGCGACACCGACGGCATCGATGGCTCCGAGAACAATGCGGGGGCGTTACTCACGCCCGACACGCTCAAACGCGCGCGGGAGAAGCATCTCGACGCCGCGGCGATGCTCGCCGATAACGACGGCCATGGCTTTTTCAATGCCCTAGACGACCTCGTGATAACCGGCCCCACGCGTACCAACGTCAACGACTTTCGGGTGATTCTGGTCACGTAAAAAAACCGGCCTGAAGCCGGTTTTTTTAAGGGCGTATCGCCTTGCCTACGCGCTGGCCGCTTCCACCTTGTCAACAAGCGCAGGACGATCCACCAGTTCGATAAACGCCATTGGCGCGTTGTCGCCCTTGCGGAATCCGAATTTCAGAATACGCAGATAGCCACCGTTGCGGGCCGCATAGCGCGGACCGATTTCGGCAAACAACTTGGTGACGTTATCCCGATCACGCAGGCGGTTAAACGCCAGCCGGCGGTTGGCCAGCGTCGGCGATTTGCCCAGTGTAATGATCGGTTCGACGACGCGGCGCAATTCCTTCGCCTTGGGCAAAGTTGTTTTGATCGCCTCGTGCTTGAGCAAAGAGTTCGCCATGTTCCGCAGCATCGCCAGGCGATGGCTGCTGGTGCGGTTGAGCTTACGTAATCCGTGGCGGTGACGCATGATGTTTCCTTGAGGTTCTTGGTGCTGGTCGCGCCCTGAATCAGAGCTTTTCCAGTCCGGCGGGCGGCCAGCTTTCGAGGCGCATGCCCAAGGTCAGCCCGCGCATGGCGAGGACCTCCTTGATTTCGTTGAGCGATTTGCGCCCGAGGTTTGGAGTCTTCAGCAGTTCGGTTTCCGAACGTTGAATCAGGTCCCCGATGTAATAAATGTTTTCCGCCTTGAGGCAGTTGGCGGAACGCACGGTCAATTCCAGATCGTCCACCGGGCGCAGCAGCACGGGATCCACCTGCGAGGCGCGTTTCGGATCGTCCGATTGCGTCGGAGTACCGGTGAGGTCGGAGAATACCGACAATTGCTCGACCATGATGCGCGCGGCATAGCGCACGGCTTCTTCCGGATCGATCGCGCCGTTGGTCTCGATGTCCATGATCAGCTTGTCGAGGTCCGTGCGTTGTTCGACGCGCGCCGACTCCACCGAGTAACTGACCCGGCGCACCGGGCTAAACGACGCATCCAGCAGAATATTGCCGACGGTACGGCCTTCCTCCTCGATCGCCTTGCGCGTCGTTGCCGCGACATAGCCACGGCCTTTTTCCACCTTGATCTGCAGCTCGATGTTGCCGCCCGCCGCCAGGTGCGCGATGACGTGATCGGGATTGATGATCTCCACATCGTGCATGGGCTCGATGTCGGCAGCGGTAACGATGCCTTCACCATTTTTTTTCAATGACAACGTTGCGTCGTCCCGGTTGTGCAGCTTGAGGACCACGCCCTTGAGGTTGAGCAAAATATCGACCACGTCTTCTTGCACGCCGTCCAGAGTCGAATATTCGTGCAACACGCCGGAAATGCTGACTTCCGTCGCCGCATAGCCCGGCATGGACGACAGGAGGGTGCGGCGCAACGCATTGCCAAGCGTGTGGCCATAGCCGCGCTCGAACGGCTCCATGGTGAGGCGCGCGTGGTGCGTCGATAAATTCTGAACATCGATGATACGAGGCTTCAGAAGTGCAGTGCTGGACATATTGATGGTGCCCCTTCGCTAATAGATCGTTACTGCGCGTGATTACTTCGAGTAAAGCTCGACCACCAGCGATTCATTTATACTGGACGGGAGCTCAGAACGCTGCGGCAGTGCTTTGAAAGTTCCTTTCAGGGCCTTGGTATCAACCTCGATCCATTCGGCACGCCCGCGCGATTCCGCGGCATCGGCGGCCGCCTTGATACGCAACTGCGCTTTTGAAGATTCAGCCACTTCGACGACGTCACCCGGCCGGCACAGATATGAGGGAATGTTTACCCGCTTGCCGTTCACCAGAATGCCGTTATGGCGCACCACCTGTCGCGCTTCCGTACGCGACGCGCCAAACCCCATGCGAAACGCCACCGTATCCAGACGGCTTTCAAGCATTTGCAACAGTGCCTCGCCGGTCACGCCCTTACTGGCAGACGCTTCCTTGTAGAACTTGCGGAATTGTCCTTCCAACAACCCGTAAATACGGCGGATTTTCTGCTTTTCACGCAATTGCACGCCATAGCCCGACAGGCGTGCCTGCTTTTGACCATGCTGGCCAGGCGGATAGTTGCGGCGCTCAATCGCGCATTTGTCGGTGAAGCATTTTTCACCCTTAAGAAACAGCTTTTCGCCTTCACGGCGGCATTGCCGGCACTTCGGATCGAGATTCCTTGCCACGTTGGGACCCCTTTAAACTCGACGCTTTTTCGGAGGACGGCAACCGTTGTGCGGCACCGGTGTCACATCCGAAATACTGGTTATTTTGAAACCCACGGCATTCAGCGCGCGCACGGCGGACTCGCGGCCCGGGCCGGGACCCTTGATGCGCACCTCCAGGTTCTTCACACCGCATTCCACTGCGAGCTTACCGCATTGCTCCGCCGCGATCTGAGCGGCAAAGGGCGTGGACTTGCGCGACCCCTTGAAACCGTTGCTGCCGGACGTCGCCCAAGCGAGTGCGTTACCCTGCCGGTCGGTGATGGTCACGATGGTGTTATTGAATGACGCATGCACGTGGGCTATGCCCTCGGCGACATTCTTCTTCACCTTCTTGCGCACTCGCGTACTTGCTTTTGCCATGTGTTATACCTGTAAACTGAACTGTGCGGATCTTGCGAACATTGGAATTAGGCCGTCGTGCCTTTTTGCAGTTTCACGGCCGCCTTGCGCGGCCCCTTGCGCGTGCGCGCATTGGTACGAGTACGTTGTCCCCGCACCGGCAGACCCGCACGATGACGCTTGCCGCGCCAGGTACCGAGGTCCATCAGGCGCTTGATATTCATCGACACTTCGCGGCGCAGATCGCCTTCAGTCGCGAACTTGCCCAACTGTTCGCGCAGTTTGTCCATTTCGCCGTCCGAAAGGTCCTTGACCTTGCGGCTGATCTCGACACCGGCCGCGACACATATCTTGCGCGCACGGGCACGGCCAACACCGTAAATCGCGGTCAACGCAATCTCTGCATGCTGATGATTCGGAATATTGACACCGCCAATTCGGGCCATGCTAGGACTCCACTTACGTAACTATTTGTTTTTAAAAGGTTTTTTAACCTTGGCGTTGCTTATGGCGCGGATCCTTGCAGATCACGCGAACCACGCGCTTGCGCTTGACCACCTTGCAGTTGCGGCACATGCGTTTTACCGATGCCTGTACTTTCATTTTGCGGCTCCAGTCTTTCTATTTTCCATCGCAAATCACTTGGCGCGAAACACAATCCTGCCCCGGGTCAAATCGTAGGGCGTTAATTCCACCGTCACTTTATCGCCGGGCAAAATCCGAATGTAGTGCATGCGCATTTTTCCAGAGATGTGGCCAAGCACAACATGGCCGTTTTCCAGCTTGACTCTAAAGGTTGCATTAGGCAGGGTCTCTTCAATTTCACCCTGCATCTGTATGGTTTCCTCTTTTGCCATTCTAGCGCGTCGGGAACATTCCACCCTTAAAGTTGGCTTTTTTCAACAGACTCTCATACTGGTGCGACATGATGTACGCCTGCACCTGCGACATGAAGTCCATCGTCACCACCACAATAATCAATAGCGACGTGCCGCCAAAATAAAACGGCACTTTTTTCCACACGATCAGTATTTCGGGCAGCAGGCACACCAGCGTCACGTAGACCGCGCCGACCAGCGTCAAGCGCAAAGTAATCTTCTCGATGTAGCGCGAAGTCTGATCGCCCGGCCGTATGCCCGGAACGAACGCGCCACTTTTCTTCAGGTTTTCCGCCGTTTCCTTGGGATTAAACACCAGCGCTGTATAGAAGAAACAGAAAAAGATGATGGCCGATGCGTAGAGCAACGTATACACCGGCTCGCCCGGATGCAAGGTCGCGGCAATGTTCTTGAGCCAGATGACGCCGGTCCCGGTGCCTTCGCCAAACCAGCCCACGATCGTGGCTGGAAACAAGATGATCGACGACGCAAAAATCGGCGGTATCACACCAGCCATATTCAGTTTCAGGGGAAGATGCGAACTTTGTCCGCCATAAACCTTGCGGCCCACCTGGCGCTTCGCATAATTCACTAAAATCTTGCGCTGCCCGCGTTCCACGAAACAAACAAACGCCGTCACGCCCACCACCAGCACACCGATGAACAACACCACCGGAATGGACATCGCACCGGTGCGCACCAGTTCCAGCGTGCCGCCCACCGCCTGCGGGAATCCCGCGGCAATGCCGGCAAAAATCAGCAACGAAATGCCGTTGCCGATGCCGCGCTCGGTGATTTGCTCGCCCAGCCACATCAGGAAAATTGTGCCGGTGGTCAATGTGACCATCGCGGTGAAGCGGAACAGCAGGCCCGGATCAATGACCAAGCCACGCTGGCTTTCCAGGCCGATGGCAATCGCCATGCTCTGGAACAACGCCAGCCCCGCCGTGCCATAACGTGTGTACTGCGTGATTTTGCGGCGCCCCGCTTCGCCTTCCTTTTTCAACGCTTCCAGCGTCGGCGAGGCCACCGTCATCAGTTGCATGATGATCGATGCCGAGATGTACGGCATGATGCCCAGCGCGAAGATCGAAAACCGCTCCAGCGCACCGCCTGAAAACATGTTGAACATGTCCAAGATACCGCCACGCTGCTGGTTGAACAGGTTGGCGAGTTCGGTCTGGTCGATGCCCGGCACCGGAATGAACGAACCGATCCGGAACACGATCAACGCGCCGATCAAAAACAGGAAGCGGCGCTTCAAATCGCCCAGCTTTCCCGATGCCAACAGTGAATCGCTAACCGCCAATGCTTTTTCCTCTATGCCTGCGTCGCTGCGGCGGCAGCTTCCACACTGCCACCCGCTTTTTCCACTGCCGCACGCGCGCCCTTGCTGACACCCAAACCTTTCAACACCACCTTACGCTCTATCGAACCGGCAAGTATCACCTTTGCGCGCAACGCGCCCAGATGCGCCAGACCTGCCTGCTTCAGCAGCGCGAGATCGATCGTCTCCGCATCCAGTTTCTGCAAGTCGCCCAGGCGAACTTCCGCCGTGTCGCCGGACTGCGGCGAGTGAAAGCCGCGCTTGGGCAACCGGCGGTGCAGCGGCATCTGTCCGCCTTCGAAACCGACCTTGTGAAAGCCACCGGCCCTGGCCTTTTGTCCTTTGTGACCCCTGCCTGCCGTCTTGCCCAAGCCGCACCCGGTACCGCGCCCAACACGCTTGCGTGAAGGCTTGGATCCGGCGGCCGGTTTGATCGTGTTCAGACGCATTGAGTAACCTTTTGATTCTAAATAACTTTTACCAAATACGCGACCTTATTGATCATGCCGCGATTGGCCGGCGTATCAATAACTTCCACCGTGTGATTGATGCGGCGCAATCCGAGTCCGCGCACGCAGGAACGGTGGTCGCCCTTGGTGCCGATCAGACTTCTGACCAATTTAACCTTGATTTTCTTTTCGTCCGCCATAGTATCCGCCCAGTGCCCGCATTAGCCCGTAATTTCTTCCACCGATTTGCCGCGCTTGGCGGCAATTTCGGATGGCGTATTCATACGGGTCAAACCGTCTATCGTGGCCCGCACCACGTTGTAGGGATTGGTCGATCCCTGGCATTTGGCGAGGATGTTGGTTACGCCCATCACTTCGAGTACGGCACGCACCGGACCGCCCGCGATGATGCCCGTGCCTTCCGACGCCGGCTGCATGAACACCTTTGCGGCGCCATGCCTGCCAATCACTGTATGTTGGAGCGTGCCGTTTTTCAACTGCACCTTGACCATTTTCCGGCGCGCTTCTTCCATGGCTTTCTGGACCGCCACCGGCACTTCTCGCGACTTGCCCTTGCCCATGCCGATGCTGCCGTCGCCGTCACCCACCACCGTCAGCGCAGCAAATCCGAGTATGCGGCCACCCTTGACGACTTTGGTGACACGGTTGATGGCCACCATTTTTTCCCGCAGGCCGTCGCCACGCTCCTCGTTGCCGGTCTGCATTTTCGATGCTTGCATTTTCGCCATGGCGATTTCCTGGTCCTAGAACTTAAGGCCGGCTTCACGCGCGGCTTCCGCCAGCGCCTTGACACGACCATGAAAACGGTAGCCCGAACGGTCAAAGGCCACGGACTCCACACCGGCTTGCTTCGCTTTTTCAGCGATCAACTTTCCCACTATGGCCGCGGCCGCAATATTGCCGCCGTTCTTTAGCTCACCCCGCAGGCTCTTTTCCGCGGACGATGCGCTGGCCAGCACCTTGCTGCCGGTGGCATCGATCACCTGCGCATAGATATGCGTGTTTGAGCGATTGACGGTCAGGCGCACCACCTTCAATTCGGCAATCTTGGCACGGGTACGGCGCGAACGGCGCAACCGCGATTGTTTTTTGTCTATCATAAGCGCACCGCCCTACTTCTTCTTGGTTTCCTTGAGCACGATCTGCTCGCCCACATAACGCACGCCCTTACCCTTGTACGGCTCCGGACTGCGATAATTGCGTATATCTGCCGCAACCTGCCCCACTTGCTGCCGATCCGCACCTTTGATGATGATCTCGGTTTGGGTAGGCGTCTCCGCCTTTACGCCCTTGGGCAATTGATGCACCACCGGATGCGAAAACCCCAGCGTCAAATTCAGCTTATCGCCCTGAGCCTGCGCGCGATAACCCACACCCACCAAAGCAAGCTTTTTTTCGAACCCCTGCGATACACCCACCACCATGTTTGACACCAACGCACGCATGGTGCCCGACAGTGCATTCGCCGACTGGGATCCGTCGCTCGCCTCGAACTCAATGCGGCTATCGACTTTTTTCGCCACCACGCTGGGGGATAATTTGCAGGACAAGGTGCCAAGCGGACCCTTGACCGAAATTTCCGCAGCATGGATGGTGACGTCCACTTTATCGGGAATCGGCACCGGGTTGTTTGCAACTCTGGACATTTCAGAACTCCACTTTCATCAGGCCACGATGCACAGTACTTCGCCGCCGACGCCCATACCCCGCGCCTTGCGATCGGTCATCACACCCTTGGAGGTTGACACGATTGCCACGCCGAGCCCGTTCATTACCACCGGAATTTCCTTGCTCGGCTTGTAGATTCGAAGTCCAGGACGGCTGACACGCTCGATTTTTTCGATCACCGGCCGTCCCGCGTAATACTTGAGACTGATATCGAGATGCGACTTGCCGTCCTGGCTGCGCACGGCGAAATCCTCGATATAGCCCTCGTCCTTGAGCACCTTGGCAATAGCCGCCTTCAACTTGCTGGTCGGCACTGCCACCGATTGTTTTTCCGACTGCTGCGCATTGCGAATGCGCGTCAGCATGTCAGCGACCGGATCACTCATACTCATGCAATCTTCTCCTGCTTCCTGGTATTGACTTACGTCGTTTACGTTTACCAGCTCGCCTTGATAATGCCGGGAATTTCGCCGCGCATGGCGATATCGCGCAGTTTGCCGCGCGCCAGACCGAATTTGCGGAACACACCGCGCGGGCGGCCAGTCAGAGCGCAGCGGTTGCGCACGCGCACCGGACTGGCGTTACGCGGCAACTTTTGCAGTTTCAAGCGGGCCTCGTAGCGCTCTTCGGGCGCCAACGACTGGTCGTTGGCGGCATCCTGTAATGCCTTGCGCTTGGCCGCGTACTTTTTCACCGTGGCCTTACGCTGCTCGTTGCGATTGATCAATGACTGTTTTGCCATGAAGTACCTCAGTTCCGGAACGGAAATTTAAACGCCGCCAACAGCGCGCGCGCTTCGTCATCCGTCCTGGCAGTAGTGGAAATCGTGATGTTCATGCCGCGTATGGCGTCGATCTTGTCGTACTCAATTTCCGGAAAAATGATCTGCTCTTTCACGCCCATGTTGTAATTACCCATGCCGTCGAAACTGCGTCCGGAAATTCCGCGAAAATCGCGTATGCGCGGCATGGCCACGTTCACAAGACGGTCGAGAAAATCATACATGCGCGAACCGCGCAGTGTGACCTTGCAGCCCACCGGGTAGTTTTCGCGGATCTTGAATGATGCAATGGCCTTGCGCGACTTCGTCACCAGTGGTTTTTGTCCGGCGATGCGGGTCATGTCGGCAACGGCATTGTCCATGATCTTTTTGTCGGCCACCGCCTCGCCCACGCCCATGTTCAGCACAATCTTGCTGATACGCGGCACCTGCATCACGGACTTGTAACCGAATTTCTCGGTGAGGTCCTTGACGACGGTGTCCCTGTAATACGCACCGAGGCGCGCGGGGCCCGCCGGCTTGCCCGCGGACTTCCTGGCTTCAGGCGCCGAATTTCCCGCGTCATCCGCACCTTTCGCCCCTTGCGCGCGCTGTTGGCGCGGAGGTCTCGCCTTCTTAGGCTCTTTCGCTTCTGTCTGTTCGCTCATACGTCAATGACTTCGCCATTGGACTTAAAAAATCGCACGCGCCTGCCGTCCTCCAACACCTTGACCCCCGCGCGATCCGCTTTCTTTGTCGCCGGATTGAACAGCGCGACATTGGAGATATGCAGGGGCATTTCCTTGTCGACTATGCCGCCTTGCGTGTTCTTGTTTGGATTGGGGCGCTCATGCTTCTTTACCTTGTTGGCGCCCTCCACCAGGACGTGGCTGTCCGACACCAGGCGCAACACCGTGCCACGCTTTCCCTTGTCGCGGCCGGTAATGATTACCACGTCGTCACCCCTTTTGATCTTTTTCATGCCGTGTTCCTTAAATCACTTCCGGCGCGAGTGACACGATTTTCATAAAACGCTCGGTACGCAACTCGCGCGTGACCGGGCCGAAAATACGGGTCCCGATCGGTTCAAGTTTCTGGTTCAACAGCACCGCAGCATTCGAATCAAACTTTACCAGCGAGCCGTCCGCGCGGCGCACGCCTTTCGCCGTGCGCACCACCACAGCGTCGTACACCTCGCCTTTCTTGACCCGGCCGCGGGGTGCCGCATCCTTGATACTGACCTTGATTACATCGCCAATGCCTGCATAGCGGCGCTTGGACCCGCCCAGCACCTTGA
This sequence comes from uncultured beta proteobacterium, assembly GCA_902825845.1. GTDB lineage: Bacteria > Pseudomonadota > Gammaproteobacteria > Burkholderiales > SG8-41 > UBA5216. Next base: position 22,607 of record CADECM010000035.1, on the reverse strand, counting down.
TGCACATCACGGCGCGGGCGCCGGTGTTGTCGGCAACATCCAATACGGACTGCATCTGAATCATGTTCGCTTCTCGCCTAATTACATGGCCGCGCAGATCACGCGCCGCGTTCGCCTACGCCCAACTTGATCCGGCAGCGGGCAACGTTACTGGCTGCCCTAAGCATCGGATCAGTATTGGTGCCCGTCCGGGACTTGCAGTTTCGATCCCCGACAGTACGTCTGCCATTTATGGGAACCGTGAAAACCGCCCATTATAACACCAGGCAGGATTCTTGCAAGAAAAACCGCGCGTAAACGTCAAACAGTACGGGCCTTCTCCACCAATTGAATGACACGCCACGCTTTAGTCTTGGCAAGCGGACGGCACTCTTCAATCGTTACGGTATCGCCCTCGTGAAACTCATTTTTCTCGTCGTGCGCATGGTATTTTTTGGAGCGCGTGATGAACTTGCCGTAAAGCGCGTGCTTGACGCGTCGCTCCACCAGCACGGTTACGGTCTTGTCCATTTTGTCGCTGACCACACGCCCCGTCAGGGTGCGGTTGTTGGCGGACTCACTCGTGGCAATTTCACTCATCGGTTTCTATCCATTTCCTTTCTCAGTCAGCAGGGTGCGCACGCGGGATATGTCGCGCCGCGTCTTGCTGATTTGACTTGTGTTCGCCAGTTGCTGCGTTGCCTTCTGCATCCGCAGCGAAAACTGCGCCTTCAACAAAGATTGTAGTTCCTGCTTGAGTTCATCCACGGACTTGCCGCGCAATTCGCTCGTTTTCATGGTTTAGCCCCCCACCTGACGATGCACGAAAGTCGTGGCGATCGGCAGTTTGGCCGCCGCCAGTCTGAATGCTTCCTTGGCAATCACTTCGTTGACGCCGTCCATTTCGTAGAGCACCTTGCCGGGCTGAATTTCGGCCACCCAGTATTCGGGATTACCCTTGCCATTGCCCATGCGCACTTCAGCCGGTTTTCGCGAAATGGGCTTGTCCGGAAAAATGCGTATCCAGATGCGGCCGCCACGCTTGATGTGACGCGTCATGGCACGCCGCGCCGCCTCGATCTGCCGGGCCGTCAGACGGCCGCGACCGATGGCTTTCAACCCAAAGTCCCCGAAACTGACTTTGGCTCCGCGGGTTGCGATGCCCTTGTTGCGGCCCTTTTGTTCTTTGCGGTACTTACGTCTGGATGGCTGTAGCACGTTTCACTCCTGGCTTGCCGCGCGGTTTCCTCGATGCCGGCGGGGCGTCCGCCGGCGCGCCGCCCGGCGCCGTTACCGGTTGTTCATTCTTTCCCAGAACTTCGCCCTGGTAGACCCATACCTTGATGCCGATGACGCCGTAGGTCGTCTTGGCTTCGGACACGCCATACTGAATGCCGGCGCGCAACGTATGCAACGGGACGCGACCTTCCCGATACCATTCAGTGCGCGCGATTTCAATGCCATTCAGGCGTCCTGCGCTCATGATCTTGATGCCTTGCGCGCCCAGCCGCATGGCGTTGGTGATCGCGCGCTTCATCGCGCGCCTGAACATGATGCGTTTTTGCAGTTGTTGCGAAATGGAGTCGGCGATCAGCTGGGCATCAAGCTCCGGCTTGCGCACTTCCTCAATGTTCACGTGAACCGGCACATGCAGCATCTTTTGCAGCGCCGACTTCAACGACTCGATGTCCTCGCCCTTCTTGCCAATCACCACACCGGGACGGGCGCTGTAAATCGTAATACGCGCGTTCTTCGCCGGACGCTCGATAATGACCCGGGATACCGCGGCATGCGAAAGCTTTTGCTTAAGGTAATCGCGAACACTCAGGTCCTCAAGCAGCATGCCCGAAAAATTGCGATCATTGGCATACCAGCGCGACGACCAGTCACGCGTCACCGCCAGACGAAAGCCTGTCGGATGTATTTTTTGACCCATTACGAATTCCTTCCGTCACCGACCGTCAGAAAAATATGGCAGGAGTGCTTAAGCACACGCACGCCGCGCCCTTTGGCTCGCGCATGAAAGCGCTTCAACACCGGGCCCTTTTCGACACAGATGCTGGTAATCTTGAGTTCGTCGATGTCCGCGCCATCGTTGTGTTCCGCATTGGCGATTGCTGATTCCAGAACCTTGCGGATAATCGTGGCGCCCTTCTTCGGGGAAAACTGCAGAATGTTCAGCGCGTTCTCGACCGCCTGCCCCCGCACCATGTCGGCGACCAGACGGCCCTTCTGGGCCGACAGTCTGACGCCACGCAATTTTGCTGTTGTTTGCATGCTGTTCTCCGCTGACTATTTGGCCGCTGGCGTCGGCGAGGATTTTTTATCCGCCGTTGCAGCGCCAGACTTGGAGTGGCCCTTGAATGTCCGCGTGTGCGAAAACTCGCCTAACTTGTGCCCCACCATATTTTCGGTGATATACACCGGAATATGCTGTTTGCCGTTATGCACGGCAATGGTCAACCCGACAAAATCCGGCAGCACCGTAGAACGGCGCGACCAGGTCTTGATGGGGCGTTTGTCCGAAGCCGCGCGTGCCGTCTCCACCTTGTGCATCAGGTGATGATCGACGAACGGACCTTTTTTGATGGAACGTGCCATATGATTACCCTGTATTCCTTATGCGGTTACGCCGAGCCTGCTACGACGACGTCTTGGCGTTGCGCCGGCGAACGATCATGCTGTTGGTACGCTTGATCTTGCGCGTCTTGTAGCCCTTGCACATTACGCCCCACGGACTTACCGGCGCTTGTGCAGCGGCGGTTCTGCCTTCCCCGCCGCCATGCGGATGGTCGATGGGGTTCATTGCGACACCGCGCACGGTTGGCCGGACACCGCGCCAGCGCACACGACCTGCCTTGCCGATGGACTCCAGCGAGTGTTCCTCGTTGCCCACCTCGCCCAAAGTGGCCCGGCAATTTACATGCACCTTGCGGATTTCGCCGGAACGCAAACGCAGTTGTGCATAGTCGCCTTCGCGCGCCAACAATTGCACCGAGGTGCCCGCCGACCGCGCGAGTTGCGCGCCCTTGCCTGGCAGCATCTCAACACAACAAATGGTGCTGCCCACCGGCACATTGCGCAATGGGAGGGCATTACCCGGTTTGATCGGCGCTTCGGACCCGGAAATCAGCTGCGTGCCGGGCGTTAGTCCCTTGGTCGCGATGATGTAGCGGCGTTCGCCATCTGCGTAACACAACAATGCAAGATGCGCGCTGCGATTGGGGTCGTATTCTATGCGTTCAACCTTCGCCACGATCCCGTCCTTGTTGCGGCGGAAATCAACCAGCCGGTAGTGTTGTTTGTGGCCGCCGCCCTGATGACGCATCGTGACACGGCCATGCTGGTTACGTCCCGCCTTCCTCGACTGGCGGTCAAGCAGCGCCGTCACGGGTTTGCCTTTATGCAGGCCGGGGGTGACTACTTTTACCAGCCCACGGCGGCCCGGCGACGTGGGTTTGACTTTGATCAGCATTATTTGTTTTCCCCTTCGGCGAAGTTGATATCCTGCCCGGCCTTCAGGCACACATACGCCTTCTTCCATCCGCTGCGGCGCCCGACAAATTTGCCCATGCGCTTTTCCTTGCCCTTGACGTTGACAATGCGCACACCCTCTACTTCGAGCTTCTTGTCCTTCGGGCTGAACAGGAGTTCCACCGCAGCTTTGACTTCGGGCTTGGTCGCGTCCGGCGCAACGCGAAACACGAACTGGTTGTTTTTCTCGCCGACAAAGGTGCCCTTTTCCGACACCACCGGCGCGAGCAGCACTTGCGTCAGTCTTTCCTGGCTATAGGCTTTCATGCCAGCATCTCCTCGAGCTTGGCTACCGCATTGCGGGTCACCACCACCTTTTCATGTCGAATCAGGGTCACCGGATCGGCTTCACGCACCGACGCGACGCTGACACGATGCAGATTGCGTGAAGACAGTCTCAGATTTTCATCCAATGCGTCGGTGATGATCAGCACGTCTTCAAGCCCCATGCCCTTCAGCTTCTGTGCCAAAAGCCTGGTCTTCGGCGAACTCAGCGCAAACGAATCCACGACCACCAGCCGCTCTTCGCGCGCCAGTTGCGAAAGGATCGCACTTAATCCTGCGCGATACATTTTGCGGTTTAGCTTTTGGCTGAAGTTCTCGTCTGGGCGATTGGGGAATATCCGCCCGCCACCGCGCCACAAGGGGCTGGAGGTCATGCCGGCCCGCGCGCGTCCCGTGCCTTTTTGGCGAAACGGCTTCTTTGTCGAGTGCCGCACTTCGCCGCGATCCTTCTGCGCGCGGGTGCCACTGCGGCCATTGGCCATGTATGCCGTCACCAGTTGATGCACCAGCGCTTCATTGTATTCGCGGCCAAAGGTCGTATCAGATGCGGCAACCTTTGCAGTAGCGTTGCCCTGTTCATCGATGAGATTAAGTTCCATTATGGTGTCCCTCCCCTACTTCTTCACATTTGCAGCAGGGGCGGCAGCAGCTTTTGCCACAGTCTTCTTGGCGCGCCGCGCCGGTACCACAACAACATTGCCACCACGGGAACCCGGTATTGCGCCGCGAATCATGAGCAACTGCCGTGTCGCGTCGATGCGCACGATTTGCAGGCTTTGCACAGTGCGGTTTACCGCCCCCATGTGCCCCGGCATTTTCTTGCCGGGGAAGACGCGGCCTGGATCCTGCGCCATGCTGATGGATCCCACCGTGTTGTGCGAACGGGAGTTACCGTGACTGGCGCGATTAGACGAAAAATTGTGCCGACGGATCGCACCTTGAAATCCCTTACCCTGCGATACGCCGCTCACGTCGACCATCTGGCCCACTTCGAACAGGCTCGCGCCCACCACACCACCCACCTTCAGGTCGGCAAGTTTATCCGCGCCAACGCGAAACTCGCGCAACACGGAGCCAGCTTCAACGCCCGCCTTGGCAAAATGGCCCGCGGCGGCTTTCACCACACGGCTGGCGCGACGTTTGCCGAACGTCACCTGCACGCCTGCATACCCATCGTTTTCCGGCGTCTTCAGCTGGGTAACGCGATTATCCGACACGTCCACGACAGTCACCGGAATGGTATCGCCTTCATCGGTGAAAACGCGGGTCATGCCGACCTTTCGGCCAACAAGTCCTAAGTTCATGATTTTATTACCTTTTTATTAAAAGGCGCTCATTGCAATTGATGAGCGTTGTTAATACAGCAGCACTTCGGGTACCAGGCTTCGATTTAGAAAAGGCCCATCCAGATGCCCGGCGCCCCACAAAGAATTCCCAATCTCTACAACTTGATCTCCACATCCACGCCGGCAGGCAAATCGAGTTTCATCAGCGCGTCCACTGTCTTGTCTGTCGGATCAATGATGTCCATTAAACGCAAATGCGTACGAATTTCCATCTGGTCGCGCGACGTCTTGTTGACGTGCGGCGAACGCAGCAAATCGAAACGCTCTTTGCGCGTCGGCAGGGGCACCGGCCCTTTGACCACCGCACCAGTGCGTTTGGCCGTCTCCACAATCTCCAGCGCGGACTGATCAATCAACCGGTAGTCGAACGCTTTCAAACGGATACGGATTTTTTGACTTTTTAGAGCGGCCATTAATGATTACTCTTTCAGGGATATAGTTTCGGGATGTCGGATCGGGCTCGTTGGATTGACTAAAATCGGCGGTTTCAATCCGCAATCCTGTATCCACAATCCTGTTATTCGATTACCTTCGCCACAACGCCGGCGCCCACCGTCCTGCCGCCCTCGCGTATCGCAAAGCGCAGTCCCTCTTCCATCGCGATCGGCTGGATCAGCGTCACCGTGATCGAGATGTTGTCCCCGGGCATCACCATCTCCGTGCCTTCCGGCAGTTTGATGCTCCCCGTGACGTCCGTCGTGCGAAAGTAAAACTGCGGGCGGTAACCATCAAAAAACGGTGTGTGCCGCCCCCCTTCGTCCTTGCTCAGAACGTAGATCTCTGCCGTGAATTTGGTGTGCGGCGTGATGCTCGCCGGCTTGGCCAGCACTTGCCCGCGCTCCACTTCTTCTCGCTTGGTGCCACGCAGCAGTATCCCGACGTTGTCCCCCGCCTGCCCCTGGTCCAGCAGCTTCCTGAACATTTCAACGCCCGTGCACACGGTCTTTAACGTCGGCTTCAGACCCACGATTTCTATTTCTTCACCCACTTTGATGATGCCGCGCTCCACCCGGCCCGTCACCACGGTGCCGCGCCCCGAGATCGAAAATACGTCTTCCACCGGCATCAGGAAGGTGCCGTCCAGCGCGCGCTTCGGTTCGGGAATGTAGCTGTCGAGCGCTTCGGCCAGCTTGAAGATCGCTCCTTCGCCCATCTCGCCCGTGTCCCCTTCCATCGCTTTGAGCGCGCTGCCGATGATGATCGGAGTGTCGTCTCCCGGAAATTCATACTTGGACAGCAGTTCGCGAACTTCCATTTCAACCAGTTCCAGCAGTTCTTTGTCGTCCACCATGTCCGCTTTGTTCATGAAGACGATGATGTACGGCACGCCCACCTGGCGCGCCAGCAGGATGTGTTCGCGTGTCTGCGGCATGGGGCCGTCGGCCGCCGACACCACCAGTATGGCGCCGTCCATCTGCGCCGCGCCCGTAATCATGTTCTTGACGTAGTCGGCGTGCCCCGGGCAGTCAACGTGCGCATAGTGGCGCTTTTCGGTTTCGTATTCGACGTGCGCGGTGTTAATCGTGATGCCGCGGGCCTTTTCTTCGGGCGCCGCGTCTATCTGGTCGTAGTTCTTCGCTTCACCACCAAATTTCTTCGCCAGCACGTGCGTCATCGCCGCCGTCAGCGTGGTCTTGCCATGATCAACGTGCCCTATCGTGCCCACGTTCACGTGCGGCTTGGTCCGCTCAAATTTGCCCTTGGCCATAGTCAGTTCCTTCCGATTCGCCTATTTCTTGTCTTCTTTGCCGCTGTACTTGTTGATGATCGCCTCTGCCACGTTGCGCGGCGCCTCGGCGTAGTGCTTGAACTCCATGGTGTAGGTCGCACGGCCCTGCGAAAGCGAACGCAAGGTCGTGGAATATCCGAACATATCCGACAACGGCACTTCCGCGCGCACGGTCTTGCCACCGCCTGCGATATCGTCCATTCCCATGATCACACCGCGGCGGGAATTCAGGTCGCCCACCACGTTGCCCATGAAATCTTCCGGTGTTTCCACCTCAACATCCATGATCGGTTCGAGCAGCGCCGGTGTGGCGCGACGCATGCCTTCCTTGAACGCCATGGAGCCAGCCATCTTGAACGCGTTTTCGTTCGAGTCAACTTCATGGAACGAACCATCGAACAAGGTCACTTTAACGTCCACAACCGGAAAGCCCGCCAGCACGCCGTTCGGGATGGTATCTACAACCCCCTTTTGCACTGCCGGTATGTACTCGCGCGGCACCGAGCCGCCCTTGATCGCATCTATGAATTCGAAACCCTTGCCTTTTTCGTTGGGCTCCACCTTCAGCCACACATGCCCGTACTGGCCACGGCCGCCCGACTGCTTGACAAATTTGCCCTCGACCTTGTCGCAGGCTTTCTTGATGGTTTCGCGGTAGGCGACCTGCGGCTTGCCCACCGATGCTTCAACGCTGAACTCGCGCTTCATGCGGTCGACAATAATCTCCAGATGCAGCTCGCCCATGCCGGATATAATGGTTTGGCCCGATTCCTCATCGGTACGCACCCTGAACGACGGATCCTCACGCGCCAGTCGCTGCAGCGCGATGCCCATTTTCTCCTGATCCGCCTTGGTCTTCGGCTCGACCGCCTGTGAAATCACCGGCTCCGGAAACACCATGCGCTCGAGGATGACAGGATGGTCCGGATCGCACAACGTCTCACCGGTAATCACTTCCTTCAGACCCACGCAGGCCGCAATATCGCCGGCGCGCACCTCACTGATTTCGTCGCGCTGATTGGCATGCATCTGCAGCAGGCGCCCCACGCGGTCCTTCTTGCCCTTGATCGGGTTGTAAACCGAATCACCGGATTTCAGCACGCCCGAATAAACGCGTATGAAGGTCAGCTGGCCGACAAACGGGTCGGTCATCAATTTGAACGCAAGCGCCGCGAATTCTTCTTCATCATCGGCCTTGCGCGTAACTACCTTTTCGTCATCGTCAGTGCCCGTCACCGCCGGAATATCCACAGGGGACGGCAGCAATTCGATCACCGCGTCGAGCATCGCCTGCACACCCTTGTTCTTGAAGGCGGAGCCGCACAGCATGGGCACGATTTCGCCGGCGATGGTTCGCTTGCGCAGGCCGCGCTTGATGTCAGACTCATCCAGTCCGCCGCCCTCGAGGTACTTGTTCATCAAGTCCTCATCGGCCTCGGCCGCCGCTTCCACCATCTTTTCGTGCCACTCATCGGCATCGGACTTCAGTTCGGCCGGAATATCCCGATACTCGAACTTCGTGCCCTGATTGGCTTCGTCCCATACCACGGCTTTCATCTTGACGAGATCGATCACGCCGGTGAATTTTTCTTCGGCACCGATGGGAATCTGGATGGGAATCGGATTCGCCTTCAGCCGCAGACGCATCTGATCGTGCACGCGGTAAAAGTTGGCGCCTGTTCTGTCCATTTTATTGACGAACGCCAGGCGCGGCACCTTGTATTTGTTGGCCTGACGCCACACGGTTTCGGATTGTGGCTGTACGCCACCCACCGCGCAATACACCATGCACGCGCCGTCAAGCACGCGCATGGAACGTTCCACCTCGATGGTGAAATCCACATGCCCGGGCGTGTCGATGATATTGATGCGGTGTTCCGGCATGGACAAGTCCATGCCCTTCCAGAAACACGTCGTCGCGGCGGACGTAATCGTAATGCCGCGCTCCTGCTCCTGCTCCATCCAGTCCATGGTAGCGGCGCCATCGTGCACCTCGCCAATCTTGTGATTGACGCCGGTGTAGAACAGGATGCGCTCGGTGGTCGTCGTCTTTCCGGCGTCAATGTGCGCCGAAATACCGATGTTGCGATACCGTTCAATAGGAGTCTTGCGTGCCACGATCTTTGTTCCGTAATTCCCTGATCACTACGCCTAGAAGCGGTAATGTGAGAATGCCTTGTTCGCCTCTGCCATGCGATGCACTTCCTCGCGCTTTTTCATGGCACCGCCGCGCCCTTCAGCAGCCTCGCCCAACTCGCTGGCAAGACGGCCCTGCATGGACTTTTCGCTGCGCCCGCGGGCGGCGTCCCGTATCCAGCGCATGGCCAGTGCCATGCGGCGTACCGGACGAACCTCCACTGGCACCTGATAATTTGCACCGCCGACGCGCCGGCTTTTCACCTCGACCACGGGCTTCACATTGTTCATCGCCAGGTTGAATACTTCGAGCGGATCCTTGTTGGATTTCTTTTTAATCTGATCAAGCGCGCCGTAAATGATGCGCTCGGCAACCGACTTTTTGCCGCCGTACATCACGACGTTCATGAATTTGGCGATATCCTCGCTGCCGTACTTGGGGTCCGGAAGAATCACGCGCTTGGGTATTTCTCGACGACGGGGCATCTGTTCGTTCCTCTACACTGGGCGGTAGGTTGGCGCGTTACGCAGCCATGGGTTCTCTAGAGCGGGCTTTTAAGCGGCTTTGGGTTTTTTGGCGCCGTACTTCGAGCGGCTCTGCTTGCGGTCTTTCACGCCCGCAGTATCCAAGCTGCCGCGAACCACGTGGTAGCGCACGCCGGGCAAGTCCTTGACACGGCCGCCGCGGATCAGCACCACCGAGTGTTCCTGCAGGTTGTGGCCCTCGCCCCCGATATAACCGATGACCTCAAACCCGTTTGTTAACCGCACTTTAGCCACCTTGCGCAGCGCCGAGTTCGGCTTCTTCGGGGTCGTCGTATAGACGCGAGTACATACGCCGCGCCGCTGCGGTGAGCCACCCAGCGCCGGCACCTTGCTTTTGACCACCGGTTCCTGACGGCCTTTACGCACCAACTGGTTAATTGTAGGCATAACTATTTGTTTCCATTATCTTATTACATACCCAACGCGAGGAATTCCGACACCCATGGCGTCGCGGCACGATTAATTGGGGCGCCCCCAAAAAGCGGAGACGGCGCCCATAAACCCGTAAGCACCGTCCCAGCCTGTGTTTGCCGCTGCGCGCTGCGCGCCGCTATTGCGTATTTGCGGGCCGTTCGCGACCTAAAAAGACTATCGATTTTATGGGGTTAACATACCCCTGTCAAGCAACTTGCTCCTGGTCTTCCATTTCCACAGCGGGTTGTGTGGCCGCAAGTGCCGCCTCTGCCGCCGCTTGTTCTGCTGCAATTGCCTGCGCGCGTCGCACCTTGTGATACGCGAGTCCCGTACCGGCCGGTATCAGCCGTCCCACGATCACGTTTTCCTTCAGTCCACGTAATTCGTCGCGCTTGCCCATGATCGCGGCCTCGGTCAATACACGCGTCGTTTCCTGGAACGAAGCTGCAGAGATAAACGAATCCGTCGACAGTGACGCCTTGGTGATACCGAGCAACATGAAATCGTAGGACGCCGGCTTCTTGCCCTCGTGCTCGACCTTTTCGTTTTCTTCCAACACCTCCGCGCGCTCCAGCTGCTCGCCATTGATAAAGCGCGTGTCGCCGGAATCGACGATGATGACGCGGCGCAACATCTGACGCACAATCACCTCGATGTGCTTGTCGTTGATCTTCACGCCCTGCAAGCGGTACACATCCTGCACCTCATTGCAAATGTAACGGGCAAGCGCCTCCACGCCGAGCAGGCGCAGAATGTCATGCGGATCGGCCGGGCCATCCACGATCACTTCGCCGCGATTCACCACCTGGCCGTCGTGCGCCATCACGTGCTTGTCCTTGGTTATCAGGAACTCGTGCGCGATCCCTTCCAGATCGGTAATCACCAGCCGCTGCTTGCCCTTGGTGTCCTTGCCGAAGGAAACGGTGCCGGTGACCTCCGCCAGCATGCCGGCATCCTTGGGCGACCGCGCTTCAAACAATTCGGCCACCCGCGGCAGACCGCCGGTAATGTCGCGGGTCTTGGAGGTTTCCTGAGGTATCCGCGCCAGCACCTCGCCCACGCCCACTTCCTGCCCCGCACGCACCGTGATGATGGAGCCGATCTGGAAGGTGATGGCAACCGAGGTATCGGAACCTGCGATCTTGATTTCATTGTCGGATGCATCGAGCAGTTTGACCTGCGGCCGCAGGCCCTTGGACTGCGAGCCGCTCTTGCGCTTGGGGTCAACCACCACCAGCGTCGACAGTCCGGTGACCTCGTCCACCTGCCGCGCCACGGTAACGCCTTCCTCGACGTTTTCGAAGCGAACGCGGCCCGCGTGCTCGGTGATGATCGGGCGCGTATGCGGATCCCACGTGGCCAACACGCGGCCGGCCTTGAGTGTTTCGCCGTCGCGCGCCATCAATATCGCACCGTACGGCACCTTGTGACGTTCGCGTTCGCGGTTGTTGTCGTCATGAATCACCACCTCGCCGTTGCGCGAGATCACCACCAGTTCATTCTTGGAGTTGGTGACATAACGGATGCCCGCCGCGAATCGCAGCACGCCCGCCGATTTGCTTTCGATCTGGCTCACCACAGCCTGACGTGATGCCGCGCCGCCGATGTGGAAGGTACGCATGGTCAATTGCGTGCCCGGTTCGCCGATGGACTGCGCCGCAATCACTCCCACGGCCTCGCCCACGTTCACCACCGAGCCGCGGCCCAAGTCGCGCCCGTAGCATTGCACGCACAGCCCGTGACGCGTCTCGCAAGTCAGCGGCGTGCGCACCTTGACTTCGTCAATGCCCAGCGCCTCGATCGCGTCCACCGCATCCTCGTCGAGCAGCGTTCCGGCCGCATACGCCGTGGCACTGGTTTCCGGATTGATCACCTCGGCGACAGCCACGCGGCCCAATATGCGCTCGCGCAGCGACTCCACCACTTCGCCACCCTCGACCAGCGCCTTCATCACCACGCCCTGCTCCGTGCCGCAATCCTCCTCGGTCACCACCAGATCCTGCGTCACATCGACCAGACGGCGCGTCAGATAGCCCGAATTGGCGGTCTTCAGCGCGGTATCAGCCAGGCCTTTGCGCGCGCCATGGGTCGAGATGAAGTACTGCAATACGTTCAGACCTTCACGGAAGTTTGCGGTAATCGGTGTCTCGATAATCGACCCATCCGGCTTGGCCATCAATCCGCGCATGCCGGCCAGCTGGCGAATCTGCGCCGCGGAACCACGCGCGCCGGAGTCCGCCATCATGTAAATCGAGTTCAGCGATTCCTGCATCACCGGCTGCCCTTTGTCGTCCAGTCGCGGCTTCCAGCTGTTGTTGCGGCCATCCCAATCCTGTACCGGCTCCGACGACAGTTGCTCCATCATGGCTTTCGCCACCACGTCGCCGGCACGGCCCCAGATATCCACCACCTTGTTGTAGCGCTCGCCTTGCGTCACCAGCCCCGAGGTGTACTGCTTTTCGATTTCCTGAACTTCCTTTTCCGCCTCGTTGATGATGGTGTCTTTCTCCGGCGGCACCAGCATGTCGTTTACCGCGATCGACAGACCCGCGCGAGTCGCCATGGTAAAACCGTTGTACATCAGCTTGTCGGCGAAAATCACCGTTTCGCGCAGACCGCAGCGCCGGAAACTGGCGTTAATCAACCTCGAGATTTCCTTTTTCTTCAGCGACTTGTTGATGAATTCGAAAGGCAGGCCCACCGGCAAAATTTCCGACAGCATGGCACGGCCCACGGTGGTGTCATAGCGCGTGACTTTTTCGATTTTTTCGCCGTGTTCGTCGAGCGAGTACTCCTTGATGCGCACCTTGACGCTGGCGCCGATCTCGACGTGCCCCGTATGGTAAGCACGCAGCGCTTCGGCGACGTTGATGAAGTTCGAGCCTTCACCGCGCGCGCCGAGCTTCTGGCGCGTGGTGTAGTAGAGACCCAGCACGATATCCTGCGACGGCACGATAATCGGGTCGCCGTTGGCGGGCGACAGCACGTTGTTCGACGACAGCATCAGCGTGCGCGCTTCCATTTGCGCCTCCAGCGACAGCGGCACGTGCACCGCCATCTGGTCGCCGTCGAAGTCGGCGTTGAACGCCGCGCACACCAGCGGATGCAACTGGATCGCCTTGCCTTCGATCAGTACCGGCTCAAACGCCTGGATGCCCAGGCGGTGCAGCGTCGGCGCGCGGTTCAGCATCACCGGGTGCTCGCGGATCACTTCTTCGAGAATGTCCCAGACGATGGCTTCTTCCGACTCGACCATGCGCTTGGCGGCCTTGATCGTCGTCGCCAGGCCCATCACTTCGAGGCGGTTGAAAATAAACGGCTTGAACAGCTCGAGCGCCATCTTCTTCGGCAGGCCGCACTGGTGCAGCTTCAATTGCGGACCGACCACGATCACCGAACGGCCGGAGTAGTCGACGCGTTTGCCCAGCAGGTTTTGACGGAAGCGGCCGCCCTTGCCCTTGATCATGTCGGCGAGCGACTTCAGCGGCCGCTTGTTGGCGCCAGTCATCGCCTTGCCGCGGCGGCCGTTGTCGAGCAGCGAATCGACGGCTTCCTGCAGCATGCGCTTTTCGTTGCGCACGATGATTTCCGGCGCTTTCAGTTCGAGCAGGCGCTTCAGGCGGTTGTTGCGGTTGATGACGCGCCGATACAGGTCGTTCAAATCGGACGTCGCAAAGCGCCCGCCATCCAGCGGCACCAGTGGACGCAATTCCGGCGGCAGCACCGGCAGCACCTCCATCACCATCCAGTCAGGCTTGATGCCGGACTTGTTGAATGCATCCAGCACCTTCAGGCGCTTGGCAATCTTTTTGATCTTAGTCTCGGAACTGGTGGCAGCCAGATCGGTACGCAGGGTTTCGATTTCGCGCTTCAGCTCCAGACTGCGCAGCAGCTCGCGCACGCCCTCGGCACCCATCGACGCCGTGAAATCGTCGCCGAACTCTTCCACCTTGGCGAGGTAATCATCTTCCGTCAGCAGTTGGCAGCGCTTGAGCGGCGTCATACCCGGGTCGGTCACCACGTAGGCTTCAAAGTACAGCACGCGCTCGATATCACGCAACGTCATGTCGAGCACCATGCCCAGACGCGACGGCAGCGATTTCAGGAACCAGATATGCGCCACCGGGCTCGCCAGTTCAATGTGGCCCATGCGCTCGCGGCGCACCTTGGACAGCGTCACTTCCACACCGCACTTTTCGCAGATCACGCCGCGATGCTTCAGGCGCTTGTATTTGCCGCACAGGCATTCGTAGTCCTTGACCGGACCAAAAATCTTCGCACAGAACAGGCCGTCACGTTCCGGTTTGAACGTGCGGTAATTGATGGTCTCCGGCTTTTTCACTTCGCCGTACGACCACGAACGGATTTTCTCCGGCGACGCGAGTCCAATCTTGATCGCGTCGAATTCTTCTTCCTGCGTAACCTGTTTGAACAAATCCAGTAATGCTTTCATCCGTGACTCCTGTCGAGTTCAGATTATCCTGCAAAAACAAATACTTACGTAACTACACCTGCATCGCTTCGGCTAATAGCGCTTGTGGTCCAGATCGATATCGATTGCCAGCGAGCGAATTTCCTTCACCAGCACGTTGAATGATTCGGGCATGCCCGCTTCGATCTTGTGCTCGCCCTTGACGATGGATTCGTACACCTTGCGGCGGCCTTCGGTGTCGTCCGACTTCACCGTCAGCATTTCCTGCAGCACGTACGCCGCGCCGTAAGCTTCCAGCGCCCACACTTCCATTTCGCCAAAGCGTTGGCCGCCGAACTGCGCCTTGCCGCCCAGCGGCTGCTGCGTGACCAGGCTGTACGGCCCGGTGGAACGCGCGTGCATCTTGTCGTCAACCAGATGGTGCAACTTGAGCATGTGCATGTAGCCCACGGTCACCGAGCGCTCGAACGGTTCGCCCGAACGGCCGTCATACAGCGTGACCTGCGTCTTGGCCGGCGTAAAGCCCACGCGTTTGGTGTTCGGATCATCCGTGGGATACGCCAGATCCAGCATCTGGCGTATCTCGGCCTCCGTCGCACCGTCAAACACCGGGGTCGCAAACGGTACACCGGTCGTCAGATTGCCCGCGAGTTCCGTGATTTCCTCGTCGCTCAGGCTGGTAAGACTTTCGGCGCGGCCGCTGCTGTTATAGACCTTGTCCATCAGCGCGCGTATGTCAGCAACGGCCGCTTGCTGGCGCAGCATCTTGTCGATGCGATGCCCCAACCCCTTGGCGGCCCAGCCCAGATGGGTTTCGAGTATCTGCCCCACGTTCATGCGCGAAGGCACGCCCAGCGGATTGAGCACGATATCCACCGTGGTACCGTCGGCCATGTACGGCATGTCTTCCACCGGGGTAATCTTGGACACCACACCCTTGTTGCCGTGACGGCCGGCCATCTTGTCGCCCGGCTGCAGGCGGCGCTTCACCGCAAGGTACACCTTGACCATCTTTTGCACGCCCGGCGCCAGTTCGTCACCGCTGGTCAGCTTTTTCTTCTTTTCTTCAAACGCCTTGTCGAACAGCACCGTGGTCTGCTTGATGCTCTCTTGCAATTGCTCGACCTGCTGCGCGGCATCCTCCGCCGCGAGGCGCACGTCGAACCAGTGATGGCGGTCGATTTCCTGCAGATAGGCCTTGGTTACCTTGGTGCCCTTGGCAAGTTTCTTCGGGCCGCCATTGGCGGTCTTGCCAATCAGCAGGCGCTCCAGACGCTCGAACGCATCGTTTTCAACGATGCGGAATTGATCCGCCAAATCCTGCTTGTAGCGCTTCAATTCATCGTCGATGATTTGTTGCGCGCGTTTGTCACGCTCAATGCCTTCGCGCGTGAACACCTGGACATCGATGACCGTGCCCGCCATGCCCGAGGGCACGCGCAGCGAGGTGTCTTTCACGTCCGACGCTTTCTCGCCGAAGATCGCGCGCAGCAGCTTTTCTTCCGGCGTGAGCTGGGTTTCACCTTTCGGCGTGACCTTGCCCACCAGCACATCGCCCGCCTCAACCTCGGCGCCGATGTAAATGATGCCCGACTCGTCCAGGCTGCCCAGTTGCCCTTCGGAGAGGTTGGAAATGTCGCGGGTGATTTCTTCCGGCCCCAGTTTGGTATCGCGCGCCACCACCGACAGCTCTTCGATATGAATGGAGGTGAATCGGTCTTCCGCCACCACGCGCTCCGAGATCAGGATCGAGTCCTCGAAGTTGTAACCGTTCCACGGCATGAAGGCCACCAGCATGTTCTGGCCCAGCGCGAGTTCGCCCTTGTCGGTCGAGGCGCCATCGGCCACCACATCGCCCTTGGCAATTTTGTCGCCGACCCGTACCAGCGGCCGCTGGTTGATGTTGGTATTCTGGTTGGAACGCTGATATTTCACCAGGTTGTAAATATCAACGCCCACTTCGCCGGCCGAGGTTTCGTCGTCGTTCACGCGCACCACAATGCGCGCGGCATCCACGTAGTCGACCAGTCCGCCGCGGCGCGCCTGCACTGCCGTGCCCGAGTCCACCGCCACGGTACGCTCAAGTCCCGTGCCAACCAGCGGCTTTTCCGCGCGCAGGCAGGGCACGGCCTGGCGCTGCATGTTGGAACCCATCAGCGCGCGGTTGGCGTCGTCATGTTCCAGGAACGGAATCAGCGAAGCTGCCACCGATACGGCCTGTGCCGGCGCCACGTCCATGTATTCGATGCGGTCCGGCGTGGCCAGGGTAAATTCGTTGCGGTTGCGCGAGGACACCAGCTCGTCGGTAAAGCGACCTTCCTTGTCGAGCGAGGCATTTGCCTGCGCTATCATGAACTTGCCTTCCTCGATCGCCGACAGGTAGTCGATCTGGGTGGTGACTTTGCCGTCAACCACCTTGCGGTATGGGGTCTCAAGGAAACCGTAGTCATTGGTACGCGCATACAGCGCCAAGGAGTTGATCAGGCCGATGTTCGGACCTTCCGGCGTTTCAATCGGGCATACGCGGCCATAGTGCGTCGGATGCACGTCGCGCACCTCGAAGCCCGCGCGCTCGCGCGTCAGGCCGCCGGGTCCCAGCGCAGACACGCGGCGCTTGTGGGTGATTTCCGACAGCGGATTGGTCTGGTCCATGAACTGCGACAGCTGGCTGGAGCCGAAAAATTCGCGCACCGCGGCCGACACCGGCTTGGCATTGATCAGGTCGTGCGGCATCAGGTTGTCGGATTCGGCCTGCGACAGGCGTTCCTTCACCGCCCGTTCCACGCGCACCAAGCCGGCACGGAACTGGTTTTCCGCCAATTCACCAACCGAGCGCACACGGCGATTGCCGAGGTGGTCGATGTCGTCGATTTCGCCCTTGCCGTTGCGCAACTCGACCAGAATCCGGATCGACGCCACGATGTCTTCGGGAGACAGCGTCGAGGTGCCGGTCAGTTCAGCGCGGCCCACGCGGCGATTGAACTTCATGCGGCCCACCGCCGACAGGTCGTAACGGTCTTCCGAGAAGAACAGCGAATTGAACAGCGACTTCACCGCCTCTTCCGTGGGCGGCTCGCCGGGACGCATCATGCGGTAAATCGCGACCTGCGCCGCCACCTGGTCGGTGGTTTCGTCGATGCGCAGCGTGGTGGAAATGTACGGCCCCTGGTCCAGATCATTGGTGTAAATGGTCTGCACCGTCTCCACGTTCGCCTCGCGCAGCTTGGCGAGCACGGTGTCGGTGATTTCATCATTGGCGTTGGCGATGATTTCGCCGGTGCTGGTGTCGATCACGTTGGTGGCCAGCGCGCGGCCGATGAAGAAGTCCTCCGGCACCACGATCTGTTTCAAGCCGGCCTGTTCCATCTCGCGTACATGACGCACGGTAATGCGCTTGTCCTTGCCCACGATCACCTTGCCGCCCTTGATCGCGATATCAAAGCGCGCGGTCTCGCCGCGCATGCGTTCCGGCACCAGTTCGAATTCAATGGCGTCTTTGGACAACTGAAACGTGTCAAAAAGAAAGAACTCCTTGAGAATCTGTTCCGGCGTGTAGCCCAGCGCCTTCAGCAGAATCGTCACTGGCATCTTGCGGCGGCGATCGACGCGGAAATACAGGTAATCCTTGGCGTCGTATTCGAAGTCCAGCCACGAGCCGCGGTAGGGAATCACGCGCGCGGAGAACAACAGTTTTCCGGAGGAATGCGTCTTGCCGCGGTCATGCTCGAAAAACACGCCGGGTGAGCGGTGAAGCTGTGACACGATCACGCGCTCGGTGCCGTTGATTACAAACGAACCGGTGTTGGTCATGAGCGGAATTTCGCCCATGTAAACTTCCTGCTCCTTGACTTCCTTGATCGAAGGCTTCGCCGCCTCCTTGTCCATGATCACGAGTTTGACCTTGGCGCGCAGCGGTGCTGCGTAGGTCAGGCCGCGTTGCTGGCACTCCTTGACGTCGAACGGCGGCTCGCCGAGCACGTAGCTCACGTACTCGAGGCGCGCGTTGCGGGAATGGCTCTCGATCGGGAATATCGACTTGAATGCCGCCTGCAAGCCTTCGGGCTTGCGCGCTTCGGGCACGGTATGCTCCTGCAGAAACGCCGCAAACGACGCGATTTGCGTCGCCAGCAGGTACGGCACGGGCAACACGTTGTCGCGCTTGGCGAAACTCTTGCGGATACGTTTTTTCTCGGTAAAGGAGTAGGCCATGTGAACTCCGGAGAGGTTAGCGGGCTGATTCGACGACAGACTTAAAACACAAATACAAAACCACCGTACGCAGACCATCCTGCGCGCCGGAAATTCCGGCCTGCACAGGATGAAAACGGCGTATAGCTAAAAATTTTCTGCAATAGCGGTCAATGAACAAGGGGAAGGCGGGGGCCGGCGAATCATTGATCGCGCCGGCCGCACCGCCCGACCTCATCGGGATCACCCGTTTACTTCATCTCGGCTTTAGCGCCGGCTGCGAGCAAATCCTTCAGGACTTTCTCGGCATCAGCCTTGGGTATGCCTTCCTTCACCGGCTTCGGCGCGCCATCGACCAGATCCTTGGCTTCCTTCAGGCCGAGGGCGGTGGCAGCACGCACCACCTTGATTACCTCGACTTTTTTCTCGCCGGCCGCCAGCAGGACGACCGAAAATTCCGTCTTTTCTTCAGCCGCGGCGGCAGCAGCGCCACCACCGGCCGCCGGCGCGGCAACGGCAACCGCGGCAGCCGCGGACACGCCGAACTTTTCTTCCATCTTCTTGATGCATTCGGCCAGTTCCAGCACCGTCATGCCGGACACCTTTTCAATCACCTCATCAATCACAGCACTCATGTCGTTCTCCTGATTACTTTGAATTAAGTATTTGTTTTAAAACAATTATTTAAGCAGCCTGCTTACCCTTTTGTTCCTGTAGCGCCGCCATGGTGCGCACAAATTTGCCCGGCACTTCGTTCAGTGTCTGGACCAACTTGACCATCGGCGCCTGCATGGTGCCGACCAATTTTGCGAGCAACTCTTCGCGGCTGGGCATTGATGCCAGCGCCGCGACCTGCTGCGGCGACATCATCGAACCCGCCATCGCTCCGGCGGTGATCACGAACTTTTCATTCGTCTTGGCAAACTCATGCAAGACTTTTGCCGCCGACACCGGATCGGACGATATGCCGTAGGCAAGCGGCCCGCTCATCTTGTCGGCAAGCCCTTGGAACGGCGTATCGGCCACCGCGCGGCGCACCAGCGTGTTTTTCAACACCCGGAAATACACACCCGCTTCGCGCGCCTTCTTGCGCAAAACGGTCATGTCTTCCACCGGCAGACTGCGGTACTCGGCAAGCACAATGGCCTGGGCCTTCGCCACTTGGGCGCCGATCTCGGCTACGGCTGCTTTCTTCTGCTCCAGATTCAGACTCAAGGTCGTTCTCCTGTTGTTAATACCGGCGACAAAACCATCCATCGCCACCCACGGCGACCTGTGAACCAGAAGTCAGACATGATTGCATCAATGTTCGACCTGTTTCGGGCACACCGTCTGCGTTGGGCGTTGCATCCGTGAGGCGCAAGGCGTGAGGCGTGAGGTGTAACCCCGTTGCCACAACCATACCCACTCCTTTCAACAACCGATTAAACCGCCAGTGAGGCGCTTGCAAGGCATGTTGCGATACCTGCCCGCCTCACGCCCCACACCCCACCGGCTGGTCCCTACGGTCTTTGACAATCCACCGGCACGCGCAACACGCGCGCACCGGCAGCCCAAAGTTCTTACGTCTGCTGCTGCGTGAAACTCGACTGATCGACCCGCACGCCGGCACCCATGGTGCTCGACACCGAGATCTTCTTCAGGAACACGCCTTTGGCGGTCGCGGGCCGCGAACGGTTCACCGCGTCCACCAGCGCCTTGATGTTTTCTTCCAGGGCTTCGACAGTGAACGAGGCACGTCCGATCGTGCACTGCACGATGCCGCCCTTGTCAGTGCGATATTGCACCTGTCCCGCCTTGGCGTTCTTCACCGCGCCCGCCACGTCCTGCGTAACCGTACCCACCTTCGGGTTCGGCATCAGGCCGCGCGGCCCGAGAATCTGGCCGAGCGCACCGACAACGCGCATCGCGTCCGGTGTGGCGATCACCACGTCGAAGTCCATCTTGCCACCCTTGATTTCCGCGGCCAGATCGTCAAAACCCACGATATCAGCGCCGGCTTCCTTCGCCTTCGCCGCATTATCGCCCTGCGCGAACACCGCCACGCGCTTGTCCTTGCCCGTGCCTTTGGGCAGGACGATGGCGCCGCGAACCGTCTGATCGGATTTCTTGGCATCAATGCCGAGATTGATCGACACGTCGATCGATTCATTGAATTTCGCCGTTGCGTTTTCCTTGACCACTTTCAACGCGTCCGCCACCGGATACAGTTTTTCACGATCAACCGTACCGCGCACCGCCTTGTAACGCTTGGAATCCTTAGCCATGATCAGCCCTCCACCACGTCGACGCCCATGCTGCGGGCACTACCTGCAATCGTTCGCACCGCGGCTTCCAGATCCGAAGCCGTTAGATCAGGCATTTTCAGCTTGGCAATTTCCTCGGCCTGGGCACGCGTAATCTTGCCCACCTTGTCGGTATGCGGCGTCTTGCTGCCGGATTCAATCTTCGCCGCCTTTTTGATAAGGATGGACGCCGGCGGCGTTTTCATCACGAAGGTGAAGCTCTTGTCGGCGTAGGCGGTGATCACGCACGGCACCGGCAGGCCCGGTTCCATTTTCTGTGTGGCCGCATTGAACGCCTTGCAGAATTCCATGATATTCAAACCGCGCTGACCGAGCGCCGGGCCGATCGGTGGCGACGGATTCGCCTTTCCCGCCGGCACCTGCAATTTGATAAAGCCTACGACCTTTTTTGCCATATTCGTCTCCTTGTGGGTGTTAACGGCTGCATGCGCAGCCTCCCCTGTTGACCACCGTGAACCGTGAATCGTTAACAGCGAACAGTAACCCCACCATGAGTGGGCTGCCGTTTACTGTTTACCGTTCACTGCCCTTAAGCCTTCTCCACCTGACTGAACTCCAGCTCCACCGGCGTGGATCGGCCAAAAATTGTGACCGACACCCGCAACTTGCTCTTGTCGTAGTTGACGTCTTCGACGTTGCCGTGGAAATCCGCAAACGGCCCGTCTTTCACGCGCACCGCCTCGCCCACCTCGAACAGTACTTTGGGACGCGGTTTTTCAACGCCATCCTGAATCTGCTGCAGAATGTTCTGCACTTCCTTGTCCGAGATTGGTGTCGGCTTGGTCGCTGTACCGCCGACGAATCCGGTGACCTTCGGCGTGTTTTTTACCAGGTGCCAGGATTGCTCATCCATGTCCATTTCAACCAGCACATAGCCCGGAAAGAATTTGCGCTCGCTGGTATTTTTCTGCCCGGCACGCATCTCGATCACTTCTTCCACAGGCACCAGTATCTGCCCGAATTTGTCCTGCATGCCCTGCCGTGAAATACGATCTGCCAGCGCGCGCTGCACGCTCTTTTCAAAGCCGGAGTAGGCGTGTACCACATACCATTTCTTGCTCATACTTCCCCTCGCCCGATCAGCTTCTTGATGGCCCATAACAGGCTGCCGTCCACCAGCCACAGGAACAAAGCCATGATCACCACGAACACGAATACGATACCCGTGGTCTGCAGTGTTTCCTTGCGTGTCGGCCACACCACCTTGCGCGTTTCTTCCACCGACTCCCGCGCATAGCCTTTGAATTGGCGGCCCCATTCCGTGGTGAGAAACAACAACGCCGCGGCCACCATGCCGGCCAGCACCGCGCCCACGCGCACGATCAGGGGTTTGTCGGCGAAATAATAGAAGACGGCAATTCCAGCGACCACCAGCAGTGCCGAAACCACCACTTTGATCGTTGCTACAACGTTGATCTTTTCAGCCATCTTTGTGGACCGTCAGCCGGACCCTATGAACCATCTCGTTCCGGGAAACCATCCCGTGTGTTGCTCGTGCGGCGCAATACATCAACACCGGTATACCAATTCTGGCAGGCCAGGAGGGCCTCGAACCCCCAACCCTCGGTTTTGGAGACCGATACTCTGCCAATTGAGCTACTGGCCTTTTAACTTCGCGATTGAGGATTGCGTCATCAGGATTGAGCAGCAGCGCGGCTCAATCCGCAATCCTGTATCCACAATCCTGTTATTCGATTACCTTCGCCACAACG
>CADECM010000034.1:40452-53262 GCA_902825845.1 uncultured beta proteobacterium | reverse complement strand
TCCCAACACCTACAACATTCCCGAGCCGCCGGAGGCCGTGCACTGGGATTCGCCGCTGGCGCGCTCGGTGGGCGTGCCGGAAGCCTATGACTACGGCCCGGAGCGCGTGGCATGGATTGCCACCATGCTCACCAACTGGATCGGCGACGACGGGTTCCTGAAGGAACTGTATTGCGAGGTGCGGCGCTTTAACATGATCGGCGATCTCACCACCTGCCGCGGCAAGGTGGTGAGCAAGGATGACGCGGCAGGCACGGTGAAGCTGGAGATTGAAGCCGTTGACCAGCGCGGCGATTCAACGGCGAGCGGCTGGGCGGTGGTGCGGTTGCTGCGAAAGGCGGGGTGAGACGTGCGGCGCCACGCCTGGTGTATCGACTATGTTATTATAAGTAATTGTTTTTAAACAACTTTTTAATCTCTTTCCGTCGCGCCACCGCTACCACTGATAACGCAAGCCCACGCTGAGCGCACCCGCGCGTACCCGGCCATTGAATTCACCGTTCAGATCGGCGTAAAGACGCAGGCTGCGTGACGCTTGCGCGGCAATGCCCACGCCCACCACGGCGCTGTCGCGCGGCAGCGACGGCCCGCTGACGGTAAACACCGCGGCGGCGGGATCGCCCGCAAGGTAGGCATCAATGTTGCGTGTGGCGTTGAACTCATGCGACCACGCGGCACGCGTCTCGAACACTGCGTGCGTGGCACCGGCCTGGAACGGGTGCAGGGTGCGCACGCCAAGGCTCGAACGCAGCGATTCGCGGCTTTGCCCGGGCAGCACAAGATTCAGCGCGCCCGCACCCGTTTCGCTGTAGGCGTTCTGGGTCTGGCGCACCCACGACAATCCCGCCAGTGGCTGCACTTCGAACGCGCTGGTCTTGATGGTATAGCCGGTTTCAAGTTGCACGGAAAGGGTGTCGCCGGTGAACGATCCACTGGCGGCACGACTGAGCGTGCCGACGCTCACCACCCGCGATGTCCGGGTGTCATTGCGCGCGTAGCTGGCGACGGCATCCACATGCCACGTGCCGCCGTGCAGGCGTCCGTAGGCGCCGAGTTGACCCGTGCGGGTGCGTGCCGAACTGGTGGCGACGTCCTGCGTAAAGCGTGGCTCGGCGTAGCCGCCGAACACACCCAGCCTCAGCGTGTCGCCCACTTTGCGGTCGTAGCCGAACAGGGTGCCGCCATAGTGGTATTTCGCGCCGGGTGCCGTGGCATCGCCATCCAGGTGGCCGGTGCCGCCGTAGCCGCGCAGCCAGAAGCCGTTGTTGGGATCGGCTGCCGCACGCAAGCCCTGACCGCCCGCGCGCAGACCCGCCTGCGCGTACACCGGCGCCGCGTCGTTGCGCACGCCATCCTCGAAGGCGATTTGCAGCCCGCGACCGGCCACACCGGTTGCCGGCGCCATTGTGCCACCGCCTTCGGCAATGCCCAGACGTGCAATCAGATTCTGGTTTACCGCGCGCTGATTGTATAAACCCGACTGCGTCAACGCGGCGCGTCCGGCGGCACCGATGGAATCAAAGGCTGCCCGTGCCTGCGCGGCCGACAGCCCGTCGAGCGCGGCAATTACTGTTTCCGCGTCACCGGTAGCCCCGGTCATGCGCGTGAGGCCTTGCGCGACCGCCGACTGATCGGGATTTTGCGCCACTGCGGCATAGTTCAAATCGTTGCGCGCCAGTGTCAGATACACATTGTTGGCGTCGTATGCAAGGCCGGGATTGAGGAACGCGAAGTTCGAGGTCACGCCGGTGAACTGCCCACCGACGCCGCGTGCGGCAGTCACGATGGTGTAGCGCGTTTCGCGCCGGTAGTCGCCGCTCCCGGCCAGCACCTCGACTGTGCCGCCATTGATGGCGACACGTCCCGATGCCGCGGATTGTCCCGGCGTTGCGGCGACCAGCAAACGATCGCTCTCGCCGGCGGCATTCGCTTTGACGGTGAAGACCGAGCCCGCCTCGAACGAGACATTGCCCGCGACCCGGATGTCGCCGATGCCACTGCCACGCGACAGACGGCCGCGATTGACGATGGCATCGCCGCTGATGAGGCCACTGCCGCCCAGTTCGGCGCCGGCGGCGATCAGTAGGCGGCTGTTGATCGAGCCGTTCACCTCAAGCCGGCCGGCATTGACCGTCGTCGCCCCCGCATAGCTGTTGGCGCCGTTGAGGGTGAGGGCGCCCGCGCCGGTCTTGGCCAGCGCGCCGGGACCACTGATGTTGCCGTTGACCGTGAGATTTCCGCTGGTGTCGAAGGTGCCACCGGCTGGCGCCAGCGTGATATTGCGCGCGGTCGTCATGTCCGCCGCAATCTGCAGGGTACCGCCGCCCAATAGCAGCGAGCCATTGGCCGCCCCCAAATTGGCGTCGCGCGACACCCGCAACGTGCCGCTGATGGCGGTGCCGCCGCTGTAGGAATTGTTGCCGGTGAGCGTCAGCACACCCGGCCCGTACTGCAACAGCACGCCGCTGCCGCTCAGATTGCCGGCATAGGTGCTATTGTCGACCTGATAGAAGCCCAACGCGGCATGGTTGGTGATATTGCCCTGCAGACTGTCGGTATTGCCGATGAGGACACCGTCGTTGACCTCGGTGCCGCCGGTGTAGGTGTTGCGGCCGCGCAGCCAAATCAACCCGTCGCCCGATTTTACGAGCTGCCCGCTACCGCTTATGGTGCCAGAATACGCGCTGATGAAGGGCGCTGAAATCCCTTTGACTTCTGCCAAAGTCAGTTTGGCATTGTTTACCACGCTGTCGCTGATACTCTGCGCCGTGGCGATGAGATTGCCCTGATTGATCGTTGTGGCACCGGTGTATGTACTGCGAAGATCAAGCGTCAGATCACCCGATCCGGTCTTGGTGATTCCCCCGCTTCCTGCAATGATCCCGGTAAAGATTTGGCTTGAGTTGTCAGAGCCAACCGTCAGGGTGTTCGATCCAAGCCTGATGTTACTGAGGCCAGACCCGCTGATCGACCCGACTTCCCGCGAACCAATGGATCCGGAAATATCGAACGTGCCTGCAGCGATGGTTAGGCTGCTCGCAGGATTCAAACTTCCCTGTCCCGTCAGAGCCAGCGTGCCGTCGGCGATGTTTGTGGCCCCCGTGTAGGTATTGAGTCCTGACAGTATCAACGTGCCGCTGCCTGCTTTGTTGAGTCCACCTGAGCCGGATATCGAGCCGGAAAATGTCGAATCGGTATCGGCGCTGGCTATGATACGGTTGGCGCCGAGTTCGATATTTCCGCCGCCTGCGAGCCTGCCCGCTTGGTGGATGTTAATTGCCGATCCGCTGATGTCGAATGTGCTACCCGCACCAATGTTCAGCGCCCGGTTGTCACCCAGTGAACCGAAACCTCGTAGTGCGAGTGTGCCACCCAATATGGATGTCGTGCCGTTGAAGGACTGCGTGTTCGAAAGTGTCAGTGTGCCGGAGCCGGTTTTCTCAAGATTGCCGTGGGCAAAGCGGTCTGCTCCGGTTAAGACGCCGGCGTACGTTCCATCGCTGCCCTGCTTGAAGCGGACAGTGGCACCGTCGCCAATAAAGATGGATGTTTGCAGGCTTGTATGGCTACCCTCAAGCACCCCGCGCTCGACGTACGGCTGCGTGTCCCAGGAATTGTTTCCTGTTAGAGAGAGTGTGCCCAACCCGTACTTTGCCAATGTTCCGTTCGCTGTCAGATTTCCGGAAACCGACAGATCGAAGCCATTGGTGTCGATAACAGCGCCGCCAGTGCCAACGAAAACATTGCGTGCTGTACTGAAGCTCGCAAGCGTGCGCAGCAATGTGTTGTTGAGTGTAATGGCGGCGCCCGGTACCCCCAGATCGCCATCGTTGGCAGGTTGAATCACCGTGCTGATAACCGGCGAAAAGGTAAATCCGAAAGCACCCCCTCCGCCGACCGTAATGATCACAGATGCAGAGCCACCCCCACCGGATATGTTGCAAAATTGCGTGCAGCGTACTTGATTGGCCAATTGCACCAAACCATCCAACGCCGCATCCTTCTTCTCTTGCGTCGCGATGCCGGTATAGGCCTGACGCACCGCCGCGCTGTTGGGGTCAAACCCCTGCGCATGAAGCGGATTGCCGATCACCGTGAGTGCGCTGGATATCGCCAGCGCCATCGGCTGCAATTGAAATACACGTTTCATGCGGATTCCCTGTGTGTGCAGCCGCGTGAGTTTGGCGCCGTGCTGGCGCCAACAACCTCAGTTTTTGTTTTGCCCTGCTGGCCTTAACCCACGCCGATTTCAAAGACAATGACGCAAGTATTTTATGCCGCAAAAGCAACAGGATGGGTATGAAAAAGGGTGGATTGGCCTGTGAAATCTGTAAAAGATTACGACACAATTCATGCCTTCACACGGCGCTCATGCAAGGTGTCAGGACAAGCCCTACATCACGAGTAACGGTTGTTCACATTCACGTTACGTGCGGACGATACGCTCCCAGCGTGGAACCCGGATATAACGTGGTCCACGCAGTCGGGCTCGGGCTTTACTGTCAGGGTGCTAATCCACCCGCATCCCAGTCGCCTGCACCACCGCCCGCCATTTGCGGATTTCCGCTGCCACATAGGCCGTAAAACGCTCGGGGTTCATGTAGAACACGCTGGCGCCCAGTGTTCTGAAGCGGTCCACGACCTCCTGCGATTTGAGCAGGCGGTCGATTTCGCCCGTCAGCCGCGTCAGAACCGGCTTCGGTATTCCGGTCGGCATCACGCTGCCATACCAGATCGTGCTTTCGTAGCCGGGTACTCCGGCTTCGGCGATGGCGGGCACATCCGGCATGCTGGGTGAGCGCTCGGCCGAGGTCACGCCCAAGGGACGCAGGCGGCCGGCCTTGACGTAGGGGATCACGGAAACGATGGTGGCGAACATGACGGGTACCTGTCCGCCGGCGACGTCGATCAGCGCGGGGCCGCCACCTTTGTACGGGATGTGCGTCATGTCGATCTTTGCCATGTAGCCGAACAGGGCGGCCGTGAAATGATTCGCGCTGCCGACGCCCGCGGACGCATACGCGAGCTTGCCCTTTTCGGTTTTCGCGAGCGCGATGAGGTCGGTAACGGACTTCGCAGACACGGTGGGATGCACCACCAGCAGATTGGGCATCGACACAAAATTCGCGACGTAGGTGAAATCCTTCAACGAGTCATACGGCAGGTTTTTGTAGAGACTGGGATTCACCGCCATGGTGCTGGTGGCGGCCAGCAGCATGGTGTAGCCGTCGGCCGGTGCACGGGCGATGATGCCGGCAGCGGTGGAACCCGAGGCGCCCGGACGATTGTCGATCACCACCGGCTGGCCCAGCGCCTCGCCCAGGCGCGCGCCGACAATGCGCGCGACGATGTCCGACGCGCCGCCAGGTGCGAAGCCCAGTAAGAAACGCAGCGGCTTGTTCGGATAGGCTTGCGCATAGCCGTGCTGCGCCGCGCACAGCAGGATGGCGCCGATGGTCAGCCACAGTGCAGACTTGGTGAGGGTGCCCGGTGCGTGCCGGCGTGGGCGCAAACCTTGAATGAAATCGGGTAGCATTGCAGGGCGCATTCCGTGAAGGGCCACGTCGGCCGCCGGCTATTGTAGCGCCGGTACCACGTTAATTCGATAAGGCAAACGTTATGACTGATGCAAAATCGTTGCGTCTGGTGGTCATGGGCGCGGGCGCAGTGGGGGGGTATGTCGGCGGCCAGTTGGCGCGCGCGGGTTACCGCGTGGCGCTGGTCGATGCCTGGGCCGAACACGTGGACCATATCAACGCGCATGGCCTCCGTCTCACCGATCCGCTGGGCTCGGTGGTGGTGCCTGCGAAGGCGATGCATTTGCATGAGGTGCAGTCGTTCATACGCGATCCGGTCGATATCGCGTTCGTGTGCACCAAGTCCTACGACACCGCTTGGACCACGCAGATGATCAAGCCCTATTTGCGTGACAGCGGCTGCGTGGTGTCGGTGCAGAACAGTTTGAATGAACATGAAATCGCCGCCATCGTCGGCGCCGAGCGCACGCTCGGTTGCATCGCCAGCACCATCAGTGTCAGCGTGACCGGCCCCGGCGTGATCGAGCGTGCGCGCACGCCGGGCGGCGAATCCTATACCGTGTTTCGCGTCGGCGAGATGCACGGGCGCGAGACGCCGCGCGCGCAGCAGGTGGCGGGCATACTGGCGGCGGTGGACAGTTCCAAAGTCACCAGCAATCTGTGGGGCGAACGCTGGGCCAAGCTGGTCACCAATTCGATGCATCACGGCATCCTTGGCGCGACCGGCATTCACGATCATCAGCTGATGCAGGACCCGCAGACGCGTTCGCTGGCGATCCGCTGTGCGGGCGAGGCGATCCGCGTGGCGCAGGCGCTGGGCCATGAACTGGAGCCGATCCTGCGCATGCCGCCCGCGCTGTGGTGCGGCGCGGCCGATGGCGACGCGAAGTCGTTGCGCGATATCGAAAGCGGCTGGTTCAAGTGGATGGAGCGCTCGAAGGAACCGCATTACGGTTCGGTGGGGCACGATCTGGTCAAGGGGCGCCGTACTGAAATCGATTACACCTGCGGCTATGTGGCAGCGATGGGTGAGCAGGTGGGACAGCCCGCGCCGACACAGGCGCGGCTGACGGCACTGGTCAAACAAGTGGAGCGCGGCGAGATCGGGCGGGGGATGCAAAATCTCAATGGGTTTTTCGCATGAGCGGGGTGGGGCGGCGTGACCACGATTTCTTGAGGACAGTCAGACTATGGGCAAGCACATCGTATTTGTAGGCGCCGGCGCGGTGGGCGGCTATGTGGGGGCGCACCTCGCGCGCGCCGGGGAAGATATTGCGCTGGTCGACCCCTGGTCCGAGCATGTCGATACCATCAACCGCGACGGCATGCGCCTCGGCGGATCGCAGGGCGAGCATGTGGTGCGCGTCAAGGCCATGCACATCCACGAGGTGCAAAGCTTTGTACGCAAACCGATCGATGTGGCGATCATCTGCACCAAGTCGTACGACACGGAATGGGCGGCGCGCATGATCAGGCAGTATCTGAAGCCGCAGGGCTACATCGTGTCGATGCAGAACGGCGTCAACGAGGAACGCCTCGCCGGCGTGGCGGGCTGGGGCAAGACGGTCGGCTGCATTGTCAGCACCATCAGTGTCAACTGTTACAAGCCCGGCCATATCAGCCGCTATCAGCAGCCGGGCGGCGACCATCACAGGGTGTTTCGCGTGGGCGAGGTGCATGGGCGGGTGACCGCGCGCGCGACCGAACTGGCGAAAATTCTCGGCGCCGTGGACAGCGCCGATGTGACGCAGAACCTGTGGGGTGAGCGCTGGACCAAGCTGACCGCCAACACCATTACCCACGGCATGCTGGGCGCTACCGGACAGGACAATCGTGTGGTGTACGTGGAGCGCGGTTACGAGCATCGACTCGGCATCCGGCTGGCCGCCGAAGCCATCGCGGTAGGCCGCGCGCAGGGCTATCAGCTCGGCACAGTGCTCGGCATTCAGCCCGACGACTGGCTGGGCGCGGACCAGGGCGATGCCGCGGCGCTCAAAACGGTGCAGGACGGATTGAGCGCGTGGATGGCCACGTTGCTGGAACCGTCGCAATCTTCGGTCGGACGTGACGTGGCACGCGGACGGCGGTCGGAAATTGATTTCACCAATGGACTGGTGGCGGAGAAGGGCGCCGAAGCCGGTGTGCCCGCGCCGACACACGCGGCGCTGACGGCGCTGGTGCGCCGCATCGACCGCGGTGAGCTCAAGCAGGATCGCAAAAACATCGACGGGCTGCTGCCTGCCTGACAACAAACGGGAGGATGACCATGGTGCCGGGCTGTCTGGATGGAATCAGGGTATTGGAGCTGGCGCGCTTTCAGGCAGGGCCGCGCGCGGGCATGGTGCTGTCGGACCTGGGCGCCGAAGTGATCAAGATCGAGAAATTCGGCGGTGAAGAAACCCGCAAATCCGCGCCGATCGTGCGCGGACAAAGCGTTTATTTCAGCGTGTATAACCGCGGCAAGAAGAGCATCTGCCTCGATTTGAGGAAGGCCGAGGGCAAGGCGGTATTTTTTGATCTGTTGAAGACCGCGGATTTTGTGCTGGAAAATTTCCGCCCCGGCACCATCGAGGCCATGGGTCTTGGTTACGAGGAACTGATCAAGGTCAAGCCGGACATCATCCTGGTGCGCTGCAGTGGATTCGGACAACACGGGCCGTACAAGGACAGGCCGTCGTTCGATCCGCTGGGGCAGGCGATGAGCGGACTGATGTCGCTCACCGGCAAGCCTCTGGGCCGGCCCGTGGGCACGGCGTTTTCACTGGTGGATCGCACCACTGCATTGCACGCGACCATTGGCGCGCTGGGCGCATTGCGTCATCGCGACCAGACAGGCGAAGGGCAGATCATCGACGTCTGCCTGCTCGATTCCGCGATGACCATGGTGGAAATTCCCGCGTGTTATTACCTCGATACCGGCGAAGAGGGTGGCGAGTCGGGCCGTCTGCCGTATGAAGCGAAAGACGGATGGGTGGTGGTGACGGGCGGCGTTACCGCGAAACTCACCGAGCGGCTGGCTGAGTTGATTGGGCGCGATTCGCAGGCACCGCAAGGCGCGGGCGGCTCGCTGTTTGGCCACAACAATCCGGTACTGACCGAATGGTGCAAGCGTCACACGGTCAGCGATATCTGCGACAAGCTTATCGCGATCGGCATACCGGTGGCACCGGTGCAAACCATTCCGCAGGTGGTGAAGGATCCGCACCTGTGGGAGCGCGAAATGCTGGTGAAAGTGCAGGACCCCGTGGCCGGTGAAATGCATGTGCCGGGGCTCGCCATCAAGCTCTCGAAAACGCCGGGACGGCTGGGGCCGGTGCCGGTCGCCGGGCAGCATACCGACGCGCTGCTGTCGACGCTGCCGGGGTACGACATTCGCCGCCTCGAAACCTTGCGCGCAGCGAAGGTCGTCGCGTAATCACTGCTGCGGCCTGTCGATAGGCCCTGCGCACGACCCCGCAATGCGCCGCTGCGCAATGCAGCGCGTTTCGCTACCCATGATCGCCGCGCGCTGCGTGCATTTATCGCTATCGGCACTGCGGGACCGCTTCCCAAGAAGATTCTTGTGCAAAGTGTGACGCAGGTCACCCAGTTTGCAGCTGGTACACAAATCCATGAATTTTCAGTGATTTGTATCACAGCGCGGCGCAGCATTCCTTCGTAGACTCCGTTTCGTTCCTTGCGCTGGTATCGAACGCGGAAAGCAGGCAGCGCAAATCGCAAGCAGGGTCGAATCTTACTAACTGGAGATGAATATGAGCAAAATGACCAAGCGCATCAAACTGACTGCCACGGCGGCAACCCTTGCTGCCCTCGGTATGTTTTCGCAAGCGGCGTCCGCCGAATCGAGCCTCACCAGCGGCGCGGGCGCGCTGAGCACGGGTGCAAAGGTGGATATTCAGGTTGTGATCCCGCGTTTCCTGCAGTTTCAAGTGGGCACGGCTGGCGCCACCGTCGATCAGGTCACCTTCAACGTCGCCGCGGCCAACGTCGGCAGCGGTACGGCGCAGGCGGGCACCGGTGGCGATTTGGGCGCGGGTGCGGTGACGGTCAACGTCAAGGCGAACTCGGGTCAGGTCACCATCACGCCGACCAACAACAGCGCGGGTCTGGGTCTGGGCAACGGCACGGCCGGGCAGACGATTCCGTATACGGAAATTCTCACCGCCAGCAATGCCGCGGGTACCTTGCCGGCGCCGGTGTTATCCAATGCGGGCGGCACGGCGGTTACACCGTCGCTGACCGGGGGTAACGTCACCAACCGCAGCGCAACCTGGACCTACAGCTATGCCAACACCACGGTGCCGAATGCGGGCACCTACGGTACTGGCGGCGCGGCCACCGGCGGACGTGTGACGTACACCGCGACAACGCCTTAATATTGTTTAAAATCAAATAGTTAAGTAATTTCCTCATGGCCATGCTGAAGCGCGCCGCAGTTGCCCTGTTGTTGGCGGGTGCGGCGCTGCCGATGCAGGGGTTACGCGCCGAGTCGTCCATTGTGTTTGGCGGCGCGGGGTCGTTCTCGACCTCGGCGCGTCTCGATTTTGCAATTGTGGTGCCGCGTTTTTTGCAGTTTCAGGTGGGCACGGCGGGTGCCACGGTCAATCAGATCACGTTCAATGTGGCCGCGGCCAATGTCGGCAGCGGTGCCGCGCAGGCTGGCGCCGGCGGCGACCTGGGCGCGGGCACGGTTACCGTTGCCGTGCGCGCGAACTCGGGGCAGATCACCATCACTCCGACCAATAACAGCGGCGGCCTCGGTCTGGGCAACGGCACGGCAGGGCAAACGATTTCTTACGCCGAAATTCTCACCAGCAGCAGCGCGGCGGGGAGCCTGCCCGCACCGGTGCTGAGCAATGCCGGCGGCACCCCGGTGACCCCGTCGCTGTCGGCAGGCACAGTGACCAATCGCAGCGCCACCTGGACTTACACCTATGCCAACACCACGGTGCCCAATGCGGGAACCTATGGTACCGGCGGTGCCGGCACCGGCGGGCGCGTGACCTATACGGCGTCTTCACCCTGATCTCCCGCGCGTGGACTGAGGCCGGGCTAACAGACTAGAATCGGCGCATGTCCAGGCGCACCAAGCTCGCGCGATTCGTGTCATTGTTGCTGCCATGGTTGGCAGTGATACAGCACAGTCACGCCATTACCTTCAGCATCGCGCCCGGCTCGCGTGCCCTCCTGGTCCAGATCGGCACTTCGGGCGGCACCATTGACCGGGTGACCTTCACCCTCACCGCCGCGAACGTCGGCGATGGCACGCCGGTGGTGGGCACGCCGGCGGTGCTGGTCAACGTTGCTGCCCGGGACACCAGGACGCGCACGGTGCAGGTGGTGGCGGATTCCTCCGTGCCGCTGGCCAATGGCGCCTCCACATTGTCGTTTTCGCAAATCAGCTGGACCACCAGTGATGCCTCGATACCGGCCGGCACGTTCAGCGGCAGTCCCGGACAGTTGATCGTGACGTTTCCGACCAATGTCCAGATGTACAACTTCCACACCTTCAGTTACGCCAACACGCAGATTTTGCAGCCCGGGACCTACACCGGGCGCATTACCTACACCATCACCATGCCATGACGCGCGTCTGTGCACTGCTGTTTCTGGCCGCCTTTGCTGCGTCTGTGTTCGCGGTCAAACTCGATGATTCGATGTCTCCGCGCCAGCGCGCCGACGTGCAATTGCAGTGGACCAATGATATTCCGTCGAACCGCCGCTTGAGTCTGAGCGAACTGAGCGCGTTGCATACGCGCATTCCGGGATTCGAGATTCGTCTGAACACCTCGGCTTATGTGGGCAAGTCGGCGCAGATATTTCTGACCATACCGGTGCAGGTGCAGGGTTTGAAGAGTCCGGCGGGAATGCGTATAGAATGGCAAACGCGCGGCCTGCTCGCGCCCGGCGCCACCCAGCCGGGATCGCGCGCGCTCATATTCCAGGGCGTGGTGCCCGCGGCCATGATGTCGGAAGTATTTGATTTTACAATAAAAATTGATGGCCAATTCCTCGATGGGAGATTGCAGTTTGATCCGCAGTTCGAACTGGAAATCGTCAAGTAGTCGGGCACTGGCGGCGTTGCTGCTGCTGCTTGTCGCCACGACTGTCGGCGCGCAGGGATTTTCCGCGCTGGTGTCGCCGCCGCGCTTCGAACTCAAGGGCAAGGCAGGGCAGGTGCTGGCTGAGGCGTTCGACATCAGCAACCCGGAAAACTTTGTCGCCAAGTACGAATTCTCCACTTCGGACTGGACTCTGACCGAGAGCGGCAGTGTGGCGTTCACCGATGGCCTCGGTCCCAACAGCTGCCGTCCATGGACGCGCATCGAGCGGCGCACGGTGGCGTTGAATGCGCGCGGTAACCGCAAGTATCGGTTTGAGGTGCACATTCCCGCCGATGCGCCGGTGGGCGAGTGCCGCTTTGCGATTTTGATCGGTGCCGCGCCCGAACAGGATTCAACCGTGGCTGCGGGCCAGCTCAAATTTCCGGTGCAGGGACGCGTGGGGCTGGTGGTCTATGTGGCTGTCGGCGACGCCAAACCGAAACTGGAATTTCGCGGCGTGAAGGTGGCTAAGGTGAATGATGTACCCACGCCCGTGGCGGTGTTTCACAATGGCGGCAATGCGCATGGCCGACCCGAAGGCGCGCTGGATGCGGTGGACAAGACCGGCAAGCAGCTGGAGTTTGTGGTGTCGCCATCGCCGATTCTGCCGGGCCAGACACGCGAAGTGCCCATCTGGCCGGCCGATCCCGACAATTCCAACAAGACCGTGCAGTTCACCTACCCGCTGAAGCTGAAAGGCACCATCGAGTGGGACGGCGGCAAGCAAGCCATCGACACCACGGTTCAGTAAGCCCCGCCTCAAGTTTTCGCACCACCTGCCGATAAGGTGACATTCGCTCGAAACATCGGGGAGATGTCATGCAGGTTGCGCGCGCGCGCGCGGTATGGTTTGCCGCGGCGCTGGGTTGGCCCGTGGCCGGACTCGCCGAGTCGTCCACTGGCACGGGGCAGGCGGCGCTGTCTGCTTCTGCCAGCGTCAATTTCAGGATCGTGATTCCGCAGGTGCTGGCGCTCAATGTGGCGGCCGGCGCCAGCGTCCCGGCATCCAACGCGCTTGCGCCGTTTTCGAGTGTGATGCGCGGTGCGCGCAGTGCCACGGCGTTGCCCGATCAACCGGCCGTGACACTGCGCAGCAACATGCGCCACATTACCGTGATTCAGGATTTGCGCGGGCAGGCGGTCTATACCGTGATCGCGCCCTGAGCCTG
>CADECM010000034.1:11647-40352 GCA_902825845.1 uncultured beta proteobacterium | reverse complement strand
TACTGATTCAGCTTGTTCAGCGGAATGTCGATCACGCCTTCACCCCGCAGCGGCACGCTGACGCGCCGCGGCGCCTCATCCAGCAGACCCCACGGCAGCGGCACGCGATCGACGTTGACCGACACGGCGTGCGCGCCGGTGCCCACCGGGCCGAATGAAAAGCGGCCTTCGTTGTCGGTGGTGACCGGGTAGCGTCCGTCGAGCAGCACGGTCAGGCCCGCGGCGGGCTTTTCCGTGGCCTGGCGCACGCCATCGCCATTGTCGTCGTAGAACACGCGGCCGGAGATGCGCCCGCTGCCAAGTCCGCCACCGGATTGCCCCAGCTGTGTGAGGGGTGTGCCGCCGGCGGTTTCGTAGCGCAGCATGAACAGCAGTGTCTTGTCGCGGGTGAATACTGGCGCCACCGGATTGGTGTTGTCCACGCGATTCCATACCAACTGCAGTTGCGCGGACCAGTCGCGGCTGATCGACCAGTTGCCGTTGAGCGCGGCGTTGGTGTTGTTGTCGACGCGTCCGGTATCGTCGCGCACGCGGTTGTAATTGATATTGCCATCCCAGCGAAATGCGGGCGATACGAAATGCCGGAACAACAGGCCCAGCGTGGGGTGGGTGGAACGGATGCCGCTGTTCACTGCCCAGCTGTGCGCGAGGGTGCTTGAAACCTGCAGCGCGCTGGATACCGCCCAATCGTGATCCCAGCGCAGCACTTCCTCGCGTGCCGGGTTCACCGCCGAATCGGTCTGCGTATGCGAGAGTTGCACACGCGTGGCGCCGATGCCCAGCGCCTTGCTCAGGCTCGCGTTGGCGAGATAGGTGGTGCTTGCCGCGGTGCCCGGCACGGCGAATTTGGGCGTGCTGTGGCTGACGCTGGCATTCGCGTTGACCGACAGGGTGCGATCCACGCGCCGGAACCCCGATACAAACGCGTTGCTGATGTGGGTGCCGCCGCGTGCCGGGTCACGGTCGATATTGTTGTCGGTGTAGTCGGCGCCGCCGGAAACGGTGTAGCGTTGCGTGCGATAGTCGGAACGCCAGTACGCGCCTTGCTGATCCGAGACGATGACCGCATCGGTCCACAGCAGCCGCGGCGCCATGCGAAACACGCCGTAACGGTTTTGCAGCAGGCCCAGGCGCTGATCGGCGTCGAACCACAGGCCGCTGTGGCCTTTGCTGTCGTGCAGGCCGTGCATCTGATAGCGCGCGCCGCGGTTGTCGGTGAGGTACTGCGCGGCCCACGCGGCACTCTGATGATCGGCCACGGTTTCGTGGCCGCTGAGACTGTAGATCTGTGCGGACGCTGCCCAGTTGTTGTTGAGATTGCCGGTATAGCCGCCCCCGGTGAGGGTGCCGCGGCTGAGGTTGAATTGCTGCGAGGCGATGCCGCTCAATTGGCCGAGACGCCCGCTGCTGAAACGAAATTCCGAATTGCGATCGTAGACCGTGCTGGTGACGCCCTGCAGTATCGATGAGGGTAACTGGATGCGAAACGACGAACTCAACAGCGCATTCGTGTTGTTGCGGACCACGCCGAGCGCATTGTCCATCTGCAGCCGTTCGGTCAGTGCATGGCGGTATTGCGACAGGGTGACGCGTGAACGCAGGCCCTGCGCGGGCTGAAAGTCAATCGGCGCCGGCTGATAATGGCGAAGTTCCGCATCCAGGTAGAGCTCGCCGTAGTTCTGCGTTTCGCGGCGGTAGCGCAGCGCCGTGCCTTGTTCGAGCGAACGGCCCGCGCCCGAGGCGTCGCGCGAATACAGTTTGTAGTCGGCGGACAGGAAACGCCGGCCCTTGGGTTCTTGCGGCGGCGCCTCGCGCGCGCTTGCCGCGAGATCGTCTTCCATGCTGCTGTCGTCGAGCACGCGGTCGACGTAGGCCGGTACGGCGGGCAGGGCAGGCGACTGCGGAACGCCGGGTAGCGGCGTTGGCACCGGTGCTGCCGGGATTGCGGACGCCTGCGCGACCCGCCTTAATTCGAGTGGCGGATTGCCTGGTGCGCTGCCCTTGGCCGACACTGTGCGCGGCGGCGATGGTGTGGGCGCCATTTTCAGATGCACCGCGTCCGCTGCTGCTGCCAGATATTGCGCGCTGCCCGAACCGGGAGTCAAAGCCAGCAAGGTGCCGGCCGCTGTGTAGTGGATGGCGCTGCGCAAGCGATGATGTGTTATGAACTGATTAGCCAACCAACAAACCAGTCAACGAATAATAGAGAGGACGAACTAACTAATTGATTTTATTGAATTATTTTACCGCTCCTTGATTTTGGGTGCAAGCGCGCCGCGCATGTAATCCGGCAGCGGCAGTGATTTTCCACTGTCGCGATCTACCCAAACCATGACCGTTTGTCCGTCGGCATACTTGATATCCGGATCGCCCGCCGACAGCAGGTTGTAGTACATGGTGAAGCTGGTACGTCCCGGCGCGCTGGTGTACAAATCGACGCGCACGGTTTCCGGGTAGGGAATGGGGCGGTTGTAATTGCAACTTGCCTGAGCGACCACCAGGCCTTCCGCGCCGCGCAGCGCGCGCGTGCGCACCGATTCCGCCCAGTCGAGGCGCGCGCACTCGAAGTAGGTGAAAAAGCATACGTTGTTGACGTGCGCGTTGACGTCCATGTCTGCCCAGCGGACGGGCAAGGTGAGTTGATAGACCAGTCTTCTCGCTTCGCTCATGATGTTCGGCTTTATGGTTAAGGCGGCATGCCGGCATTTTGCTCGATGCAGTGCCGTACGTATCGCACTGCGGCGCGGTTTAATGCCGGCCAATCGATGATATAGCATTTGAGTTAAACTGATGCCATGGCAACCGCTGCTGAAAATATTGTCGATATTTCCGGGCTCGCGTTCGCCTATCCGACGCGCGAAATCTTCAGCAATGTCAATCTGACGATCCCGCGCGGGCAGATCACCGGCATCATGGGCGGCAGCGGCTGCGGCAAGACGACGCTGCTGCGGTTGATCGGCGGCCAATTGCGGCCGTCGCGCGGCGTGTGCAAGGTGATGGGGCAGGACGTGCACCGCATCAGCCAGGACGCGCTGTACGAACTGCGGCGCAAGATCGGCATGCAGTTTCAGCTGAACGGATTGTTCACCGATCTGTCGGTATTCGAAAATCTGGCTTTCCCGATGCGCGAGAAAACCGATTTGTCCGAATCGCAGATTCAGGATCTGGTGCTGTTGAAGCTCAACGCCGTGGGATTGCGCGGCGCGGCCAATCTGATGCCGTCCGAACTCTCCGGCGGCATGATGCGGCGCGTCGGTCTGGCGCGCGCGATCGCGCTGGATCCCGCGCTGATCATGTATGACGAACCGTTCTCGGGCCTTGATCCGATATCCTGCAGCGTGGTCGGCAATCTGATTCGCACGTTGAATGATGCGCTGGGCGTGACCTCGATCGTGGTGTCGTACGACGCCACTGAAGCGCTGAAAATCGTCGATTACGTTTATTTTCTCGCTGACGGCGTGGTGGCCGCGGAGGGTGCGACGGCTGCGGTGAAATCGTCCACCGATCCGTTTGTGCATCAGTTTATCCGCGGCCGGCCGGATGGACCGGTACCGTTTCATTATCCGGCGGCTTCCTACGCCGAAGACATGGATGTGATCATCGGTGCCTGATTATTGCAAGCCGTTGTTTCGACGTGGTTTTTTAAAATCGATGGCGGGCGCGGGTGCGGCCGTGGCGACCTTGGGGCTGGTGCGCGCGCAAGCCACGCTGCGCGGCGATTACGCAGCCTTCATCGCGGAGATGACGGAGAAGCACGGCGTGCCGCGCGCGCAGTTGCAGCGCCTGTTTGCCGATGTGAAATCGCTGCCGTGGATCATCCGCGCGATGAACGCACCGTCAACATCGCGGCCGTGGCACGAATTCCGCAAGGGTCATGTCACCGCCGCACGCATCGACGGCGGCGTGCGCTTCTGGCAAACGCATGCACCCACGCTGGCGCGCGCGGCCCGCGACTTCGGCGTGCCGGAGGAAATTCTGGTGGCCACCGTCGGCATCGAAACCCATTACGGCGGCTACACCGGCGACGTCAGAATACTGGATGCGCTGGCGACGCTGGCGTTCGATTACCCCAAGCGCGCGGCGTTTTTTCGCGATGAGCTCGAGCAGTACATTCTGATCGGCAAGGAGACTTCGCTCGATATTGCCCGCCTGCGTGGATCCTATGCGGGCGCCATGGGCATGCCGCAATTCCTGCCGAGCAGTTTTCGCAAGTTCGCAGTCGACTTTGACGGCGATGGCCAGCGTAACCTGTGGCGCAGCGTGCCCGATGTGGTGGGCAGTGTTGCCAATTACTACAAGTTGCACGACTGGCAGCCGGATGCGGCGGTTGTGGTGCCGGCGCAGGTCACTGCCACGCCGGACGCCGCGCTCACCGACGACATCACGCCCAAACTGTCCATCGCGGAATTTCGCAAACTCGGGGTTGTGCCGGCGGCGTCGGTGTCCGAGGACATGCCGGCCGCGCTGCTGCCGCTGGAGACCGAGGGCGGCATGCAATACTGGTTCGGACTCAAAAACTTTTATGTGATCACGCGCTATAACCGCAGCACGAACTATGCGATGGCGGTGTACGACATTGCACAGGGCATCAAGGCGCGGATAAATGGCGCGTGAGCAGACGCCGCGGCCGCGGTTCGCCTTAGCGCACGTTGGTGAGATTCGCCTGGATAACGCGCAGGATGTCAAAGCGCGTGATCGCGCCCACCAGTTTACCGTCGTCGACCACCAGCAGGCGCCGGAACGTGCGCTTGAGAAAGATGCCGGCGGCGAAATACACATCCATCTGCGGCGGTATGGTTTCCGGATTCGGCGACATGAAGTTTTCAACGTTGCCGTGAGGCAGGTTGCCTTCCACGCCGGCCGCCACCAGCCGCAGGCAATCCTTTTCCGACAGGATGCCCACCAGCCGGCCGGCCCTGTCCACCACCGGCGCGCCGGTGATCCGCTTTTCAAGGAGAAAACCAACCGCATCCAGAATATCGGTTTCGGGACGCAGTGTCGGCACGTGCCTGTCCATGTGGTCCCTGACCAGTGGCAGCCTGTCCATACCAGTTCTCCTGATTTCAGTCCTGCCGGCGTTGGCCCGGCCTACTTCATCGGCGAAAACGCCGTCGGACGCAGGATGGTGGTGGTGACCTGCTGCACTATCGGACCGTTTTTCTCGCTTTCACCAAACACGCGCGCGCGGTCCGGGTCCTTGCCGAACGCGTCGAACTTGGCCACGCGCTCGTTCATGTTCTCCCATGCCAGCATATAGATGAGCTGGTGATCGTTGCCGCCGATGCGATTCAGCCAGTACCCCACCTGGCGGAATCCGTGTTTCTTGAACGCTTCGCAGGTGAAGCCGCCGAAGCGGTCCGAGACATTGGTGATTTTCTGCGGCATGGCCTGGTATTCCCGCAGTTCAAAAAAATACGGCGCGCGCGAGGCGGCATCGGGCCCGTAGGCTTCACCCTTGTCGAGCTGCGAGTAAGGCGTGGGTTCCATCAACTGGTTGTAGACGCGATTGACCAGCGGGCCGTCTTTTTCAGTCTCGACCCATTTCTTGACGCGTTCCGGGTCGGCGCGCCACACGGCATTTTTCCTGGCGCGCTCCTCGTAGCTTTCCCAGCCCCAGATGTAGACGACTTGGTTGCTCTTTTCGCCCAGCATCGGTGTCCAGAAGCCGATCAGGCGAAAGCCGAATTCCTTCCACTTGTGCACCGTGAAGTTGCCAAAGCGATCCAGCAGGGCCGGCAGTTTGCCGGGGGCCACATCGTAGCGACGCAGTTCGTAGAGCATGGCGCACCTCGTATCGGATGTTGGGTGAGGGCGGAAACTATAGCACGCGGCGGCGCGGGGTCAATCGCCGCCGCTGTCAGGCGAGCGCCTGCCGGAAATCGCCGATCAGATCGTCAAGGTCCTCGATGCCGATCGACAGCCGGATCAGCGAGTCGGCAATGCCCATTTCGGCGCGGCGCTGCGGGCCCATTTCCCAGAAGATGGTGTGTGCGACCGGGATCGCCAGCGTGCGGTTGTCGCCGAGATGGCTCGACGAAATCACCAGTTGCAGCCGGTTGAGGAAATCGAAGCAGTCGATACCGTCCGCGAGTTCAATGCTCATCAACGCACCACAGGCCTTGAAATGCT
Source organism: uncultured beta proteobacterium (assembly GCA_902825845.1). GTDB lineage: Bacteria > Pseudomonadota > Gammaproteobacteria > Burkholderiales > SG8-41 > UBA5216. The sequence goes on along the minus strand of CADECM010000034.1, from coordinate 34,223 downwards.
CCATGGCAAACGCATGCTGCGGGTGATTGTCGAGTCCAGGGTAATAGACTCTGGTCACTTTGGGATGCGCCGCGAGAAAGCGTGCCAGCTGCAGCGCGTTGGCGCAGGCGCGGTCCATGCGAAGCGCGAGGGTTTCGGCGCCGGTCGCAATGCGATGTGCCGGCTCGGCGGCCAGCGTGCTGCCCACGTCGCGCAGGCCCTTCTTGCGGATCTGCTGCATGCCCCACTGCGCGGGCGGGACGTTCTTGTAGTTGTCGTAGATGTTGGAAAAGCGCGTCCAGTCAAAGAGGCCGGTGTCCGTCACCGCCCCGCCCAGCGCATTGCCGTGGCCGGCGATGCACTTGGTGAGCGAGTTGATCACCAGGCCCGCGCGATGCTTCTTCGGACGATACAGGTAGGGCGAAGTCATGGTGTTGTCCACCACATACAGCAGGCCCCGTTCCGCGCACAGTTCGCCGATGCGCGCCAGATCGGCGATCTGCGTGCGCGGGTTGGCGATGGTTTCGACGAATACCAGGCGTGTAGACGGACGCAGCGCGCGCGCCACGTTTTGCACGTCGGTGGCATCGACGAAGCTGATGTCGCAGCCCAGCGTGTTGAGCGTGCCGAACAGGCTGTTGGTGTTGCCGAACAGAAAGGAACTCGATACCACGTGGTCGCCGGCGCGCAGCAGGGCGATGAACGCGGCGGCAATGGCCGCCATGCCGGTGCTGAAGGTGGCGGTGGCGATGCCGTCTTCCATTTTGCTGATCTTCGCTTCCAGCGCGGTGGTCGTGGGATTGCCCTGGCGGCCGTAGCTGTAGCCCGGCATTTCGCCTTTGAACACTTTGGCCAGATCGCGCGCATCCTCGTAACCGAACGCCGCGGCAACATGCATGGGCTTGTGCACCGAAAAGTGCTCGATGGGCGATGCCAGATCCGAATGCAGAATCGTCGTGGTAAAACCGTTGCTCATGACCGGAACACTCCATTAAAAAACCCGATCAGCTTGCGCGGACCGGGTTCCTGTCTCGTTTAGCCGAATTTGTAGCGCGCCCGCAAGCTGATATTCAAATCGGCGCGTGAGGTAAAGGTACCCCGCCCTTGGGTGTGTGTCAAGAATGCGTGGGGGCGAGTGTTGCGAGACGGACGACCAGTTTGCCAGTGTTTTCGCCGCGGAACAGCATGCCCAGACCGCGCGGCGCCTGATCGAGTCCATCCAGCACATGCAGCCGTTGCTGCAGGCTGCCGTCGCGCCGCCGCGCGGCAAGCCAGGTGCGCGCTTCGTCGTAGCGGTCGTGATAGTTGAATACCAGAAAGCCCTGCATGCGGCCGCGCGCCGCCGCCAGCCGGCCCAGATTGCGCACGCCATAGGCTTCTTCGGCATGCGTCTGCGAGATGCGCCCGCACAGCACCACGCGCGCACCCTGGCGCAGGTGTTCCAGCGCGGCATCCAGCGTGGCGCCGCCGACATTGTCGAAATACAGATCGACGCCGTCAGGGCAGGCGCGGCCGATGGCGGCGGAGAGATTGGGCTCCGCCTTGTAGTCGATGGCGGCGTGGGCGCGCAGTTCGTCCCGCACGAACGCGCATTTTTGCGGCCCGCCCGCGATGCCCGCAACGCGGCAGCCTTCGATACGGGCGATTTGCACCGCGATCTGCCCGACACCGCCGGCGGCGGCCGACACCAGTACGCGGTCATTGGGGCGCATGCCGCCAATGTCGCGCAGACCAAAATAGGCGGTGACGGCGCTCAGTCCCAGCGGACCGATCCAGTCCTCCGCGGTGCCGAGGCCAAGATCGAGTTTTTGCAGATAGCGTGCGGCGATTGTCGGATGGGTCTGCCAGCCCAGGCGCGCCTGCACCAGATCGCCCGCCGCGAAGCCGTCTGCGCGGCTCTGCAACACGCGCGCAATGCCGCCACCGCGCATCACCTCGCCGATGGGGATGCCCTGCTGATAACCGGTGCCGTCACGCATCCACGACCGCATGGCGGGATCGATGGAGAGGTAAAGCGATTCCAGCAGCACGTCGCCCGCACCGGGTACGCGCGCCGGCAGGCTGTCGGCGGTGAAATGTTCGGGTCCGGGAATGGCGGACGGGCGTGCAGCGAGCAGCAGGCGGTGGTTGACGAGCGAATCGCCAGGGGCTGAATTGAGCATGATGAGGCAATGGTGTCACACTTGCCCAGGTTCGATCAATATTCACTAAGTATATGTTTTTATTGTATAATTCCATATCCACGCCAAGGCGCAGCAGAATGTCCGCATTACCCTACCGGCGACTCGCCGGTTTTTATTTTTTCTACTTCGCCTACATCGGCGCATTCGCGCCGTTCTTCACGCTTTACCTGAACAGTGTCGGCATGTCGGCGGTGGAGATCGGTGCATTGATGTCGATGCCGCAGCTCACGCGCATTGTTGCGCCGCATTTATGGGGTTGGCTGGCGGACCGCGGCGGCAGCAGTCTGCGCATCGCGCGCTGGGCGGGCGTGGCCGGCACGGTGGCGTGGCTGGGCGTGTATGCGAGTGCGCAATTCGTGTGGTTGTTTGCGGTGCTACTGGCGGTGATGTTCTTCTGGAGCGCTGCGCTGCCGCTGGTGGAGGCGACGACGCTGACGCACCTGGGCAACGAGACCGCGCGTTACGGCCGCATCCGCGTGTGGGGATCCATCGGCTTCATCGTGGCGGTGATTGGCGTCGGGCACTTGCTGGACACCTGGCCCCCGCGCTCGGTGCTGTCGATCGTGCTGGGGATGATGTTGTGCATGCTGGCGCTGTGCTGGGCGGTACCCGCGGCCAGGACGCCGGCGCACGCATCCGACGCGCAGCCGATCTGGGACATACTGAAGCGTCCCGAAGCCCTGGCATTGATCGTGGCCGCGGCGCTGATGGCCGTGGCGCACGGCCCGTACTACACCTTCTACACGATTTACCTGGTGGACCACGGCTACAGCAAGTCGATGGCCGGCTGGCTGTGGGCGCTGGGGGTGATCTGCGAGATCGGCATTTTCGTGTGGATGCCGCATTTGTACCGCGCGTTCACGCTCAGGCAGATTTTGCTGGCGAGCTTCGCGTTGGCGGTGCTGCGGTTCCTGCTGATCGGCTGGTTGATCGACAGTGTTGCGGTGATGCTTTTCGCGCAGGCGCTGCACGCGGCAACCTTCGGCTCGTTTCACGCTGCGGCGATCGGCGTGATTCACAAATTGTTCCGCGGACGGCATCAGGCGCGCGGGCAGGCGCTCTACGGCAGCTTCGCCTTTGGCGTCGGCGGCGCGCTGGGCGGATTTGCCAGCGGCTACGCGTGGGCTGGGCTGGGTCCGGCGTGGACATTTACCCTGTCGTCCGCTGCGGCGCTCGCGGGGTTGTTGATTTTGTGGTGGAAATTGCGTTTGAGTGATGACGCTGATTGAACGCTGGTTCACAGCGCGCGTCCTATGAGATAATCCCACGTTTACAGCAAGTTACGATAAGAACCGCTCATGGCAAAAACCCTCTACGACAAACTGTGGGACTCCCATGTGGTGCATGTCGAGGCTGACGGCACCGCGTTGCTCTATATCGATCGTCATCTGGTACACGAAGTGACCAGCCCGCAGGCCTATGAAGGCCTGAAACTCGCCAAACGGCCGCAGTGGCGCGTCGACAGCGTGGTGGCGACAGCCGATCACAATACGCCCACGCGCAACTGGGACAAGGGCATCGAAGGCATCGAGGACCAGGTGTCGCGGCTGCAGATCGAGACGCTGGACAAGAACATCAAGGAATTTGGCGCCAAGGTCTACTTCCCGTTTCTCGACAAGCGGCAGGGGATTGTTCATGTGATCGGCCCGGAAAACGGCGCGACCCTGCCGGGCATGACCGTGGTGTGCGGCGATTCGCACACCAGCACGCATGGCGCATTCGCCGCGCTGGCCTTCGGCATCGGCACCAGTGAAGTCGAGCATGTACTGGCCACGCAGTGCATGGTGATGCAGAAGTACAAGAACATGAAAATTGCGGTCGAGGGAAAACTCGGCGTTGGTGTCACGGCCAAGGATATCGCGCTGGCGGTGATCGGCAAGATCGGCACCGCGGGCGGCACTGGACACGCGATTGAATTCACCGGCAGCGCGATCCGCGATCTGTCGATGGAAGGGCGCATGACGCTGTGCAATCTGGCGATCGAGGCCGGTGCGCGCACCGGCATGGTGGCCTGCGACGAGAAAACCATTGAGTACTGCAAGGGCCGCATGTTTTCGCCCACGGGCGCGATGTGGGACAAGGCGGTGGCCTACTGGCGCACCATGAAGAGCGACGACGGCGCGCACTTTGATACGGTGGTCACGCTCGATGCCGCGGGGATTCAGCCGCAGGTGACCTGGGGCACCAATCCGCAGATGGTCACCACCGTCGACGGCAAGGTTCCCGACCCGGCACAGGAAACCGACAAGGTGCAGCGCGAGTGGATGGAGCGCGCGCTGAAATACATGGATTTGAAACCCAACACGCCGATCATCGACATCGCGATCGACAAAGTGTTCATCGGCGCCTGCACCAACTCGCGCATCGAGGACATCCGTGCCGCTGCGCAGGTGGCGAAGGGCAAGAAAGTGGCGGCGAACGTGAAGCTGGCGATGGTGGTGCCGGGCTCGGGCCTGGTCAAGGCGCAGGCAGAGCAGGAAGGTCTGGACAAGATACTGACCGCGGCCGGCTTCGAGTGGCGTGAACCGGGTTGCTCCATGTGTCTGGGCATGAACGAGGATCAGTTGTCGCCGGGCGAACGCTGCGCGTCGACATCGAACCGCAATTTCGAGGGGCGTCAGGGGCCCGGCGGCCGGACGCATCTGGTGAGTCCGGCAATGGCGGCAGCGGCCGCGATTGCGGGTCATTTCGTGGATGTGCGTCAATGGAGGTGATCATGAAGAAAGTGGCGGTAGTGCTTCTGACGTTGTCGGCGGTGTTGCTTGCCGGCTGCAACACCGTGCATGGCTTTGGCAAGGATGTGGAAAAAGCCGGCGAGGCCATTCAGAGAAAAACCAACTGAGAATCATGGAAAAATTCATACGCAAGGAAGGTCTGGTTGCACCGCTGGATCGCGCCAACGTCGATACCGATGCCATCATTCCCAAGCAGTTTTTGAAGTCGATACAGCGCACGGGGTTTGGCCCCAATCTATTCGACGAATGGCGCTATCTGGACCGAGGCGAGCCCGGCAAGGATGATTCGAAGCGTCCGTTGAATGCGGATTTCGTATTGAACAAAAAACGCTTTGAAGGCGCCACCGTGCTGCTCGCGCGCGAGAATTTCGGCTGTGGCTCGTCCCGCGAACACGCGCCATGGGCGCTGCAGCAGTTCGGGTTTCAGACGGTGATCGCGCCGAGCTTTGCGGACATTTTTTTCAACAACAGTCTGAAGAACGGGCTGCTGCTGATCCGGCTGGATGCGAAAATCGTCGATCAGTTGTTCCGCGAAACCGCGGCGGCCGCAGGGTACCGTCTGGCGGTGGATCTGGAAGCGCAAACCGTCACCACGCCCGGCGGCGACAGCTTCAGTTTTGACATCGATCCGTTTCGCAAGCAATGCATTTTGAACGGGCTCGACGACATCGGACTGACGTTGCAACACGCGGACAAGATTCGGTCGTTCGAAGCGAAGCACAAGGCAGCGCAACCCTGGCTGTTTTAATTGCGTGGGGCGTGAGACGTGAAGCGTGAGGCGTCGCAACCTCGATACGTGTGTGTCTCGCACCTCGCGCCTCACCCCTCACGGAACAGAAATGAAGATAGCAATCCTTGCTGGTGACGGCATCGGCCCTGAAATCATGGCGCAGGCGACCAAGGTGTTGGGCGCACTGGCCAAAGACGGTCTGAAAATCGAGATGGAGCAGGCGGCTTTCGGCGGCGCGGGGTTCGACGCCTGCGGCGACCCGCTGCCGCAAGCGACGCTAAAGCTCGCAAAACAGGCGGATGCAGTGATGTGCGGTGCGGTGGGCGGGCCGAAATATGACGCGCTGCCGCGGGCGCAGCGTCCGGAGCAGGGCATCCTGCGCATACGCAAGGATCTGGCGTTGTTTGCCAATCTGCGGCCGGCGGTGATGTATCCGGAACTGGTGGGCGCATCGTCGTTGAAGCCCGAAGTGGTGTCGGGCCTCGACATCATGATCATTCGGGAACTGACCGGGGATATTTACTTTGGCGAGCCGCGCGGGCGGCGCGACAATGCGCGCGGCGAGCGTGAAGGCTACGACATGATGCTGTATTCGGAACCGGAAATCCGCCGCATCGCCGAAATCGGGTTCAAGACCGCGATGAAGCGCGGCAACAAGCTGTGTTCGGTGGACAAGGAAAACGTGCTGGAAACCAGCCGCTTCTGGCGCGAGATCGTGATTGACGTGGCCAAGGCGTATCCGCAGGTTGCGTTGTCGCATATGTATGTGGACAACGCGGCGATGCAACTGGTGCGCAACCCCAAACAGTTCGACGTGATCGTCACCGGCAACATGTTCGGCGATATTTTGTCGGATGAAGCATCAATGCTGACGGGGTCGATCGGCATGTTGCCGTCGGCATCGCTGGATGCCAACAGCAAAGGCTTGTATGAGCCGATTCACGGTTCCGCGCCGGACATAGCCGGAAAAGGCATCGCCAATCCGCTGGCGACCATCTTGTCATCGGCGATGATGCTGCGCTACACGTTCAATCTGGATGAATGGGCGTACCGAATCGAGGCTGCCGTGAAAAATGTGCTTGCGCAGGGCTTGCGCACGGCGGATATTCATGAGAGTGGCACGCGCAAGTTGAGCACCAGTGAAATGGGCGATGCGGTAGTCGCTGCGCTGTAGCGAGCGAGAGTATGCCGCGGCGTGCGGCAGTGGCGCTGTCCCCCGACACGCTGGCAGGGCTCGCGATCCAATGGCAGAAATTTATTTAACTATCTGATTTTATTGAGTTTTTATGACTGGTGTAGGGATTATCGGTTGGCGTGGCATGGTCGGTTCGGTGCTCGTGCAACGCATGCGCGAAGAGCGCGATTTTGCGTTGATCGACCCGGTATTTTTCTCGACGTCGCAGGCAGGCGGCAAAGGGCCGGATATCGGCAAGGCCGTCGGCGCGGTGAAGGACGCCAATGCCATCGCCGAGCTGAAGGCGATGGATATTCTGATTTCGTGCCAGGGCAGCGATTACACCACCGCGATTTATCCGCAATTGCGTGCAGCAGGCTGGAATGGCTACTGGATCGACGCCGCCAAGACCTTGCGCATGAAGGACGATGCGGTGATCGTGCTGGATCCGGTGAATCTGCCGGTGATCAAGGCTGCGATGGCCAGGGGTATCCGCAACTACATTGGCGGCAACTGCACCGTGAGTTGCATGTTGATGGGGCTGCACGGCTTGTTCCAGGCCGATCTGGTGGAATGGATGACCTGCATGACCTATCAGGCCGCATCCGGCGGCGGGGCCGCGCACATGCGGGAACTGCTGACCCAGTTTGGTCTGGTTCATGGCGCGGTGGCCGATTTGCTGGCCGATCCGGCGTCGTCCATTCTCGAGATTGATCGCAAGGTGTCGGCGCTACAGAATGACGGCAGCCTCCCACGTGAAAATTTCCGCGGCGTGCCGCTGGCGGGCAATCTGATCCCGTGGATCGATCAGGACATGAACAACGGCATGACGCTGGAGGAATGGAAGGGCGGCGCCGAAACCAACAAGATATTGGGTCGTGGTGCGCCTTTTGACAAAGCGGTGACGCCGATTGACAGCCTGTGCGTACGCGTCGGGGCGATGCGGTGCCACAGCCAGGCGCTGACGATCAAACTTAAAAAAGACCTGCCGCTGGACGAGCTTGCGCGCCTGATCGGGGCCGCCAACGACTGGGTGCGGGTAGTGCCCAACGAGCGCGAAGCGACCGAGCGCGAACTGACGCCCGCCGCTGTCACTGGCCGCATGCACATTCCCGTGGGGCGGCTGCGCAAGCTGGCGATGGGCGGCGAGTACCTTTCGGCATTTACCGTAGGGGATCAGTTGTTGTGGGGCGCCGCGGAACCGCTGCGCCGGATGTTGCGGATTTTGCTACAAGGCTAAGCGCGCCGGGGGGCGTTGCGGCGCGCTGCGCGGGGCTCGCACGGGACTTGTTGTATTTGGATCACACTCGCGCCTAAATTGTTGATTTTTTGCGATTTGTACGACCACTACGGGTAGTGGTGCCCGCTTGGGAAAAGCGGGATATGTCCGAAATAAAGGCATGTTCCCGGGGAATTTTCACCTTGCACATGAACTTGAATCACTAAGTGTTTGATGTTAGTTTACTATTTCCAATAATTAGACCAATTTCAGAGGTGGCGCTGTGCGGAAATTCAAGCTCAAAAAATGGGTAGCCGCAGGGATGATGGTGTCGTTACCCCACGCCGGTATGGTCGATGCCGCCGGCTTGGGAAGGCTCAACGTTATGTCACAGCTCGGGCATCCTTTTGTGGGGGAAATCGATCTTCTCAATGTCACCCGGGAAGAAGCTGCCACCCTTAAAGCCACGCTCGCGCCCCCCACCGCGTACCAGGCGGCAAACCTGCAATTCAATCCCGCACTGAATGCCCTGCGGCTATCGGTAGAGCGCCGCGCGAACGGCACGTCTTTCATCAAGGCCACCACACTGCGACCGGTAACCGAGCCTTTTCTGGACCTTCTGGTTGAGCTGTCGTGGCAGGGTGGGAAAATTGTGCGGGAATATTCGGCGCTGCTGGACCCGCCAGGCATGGAAACCCCGGCTGCGGCGATGACTGCGCCGACAACCGCGCCAACGGCCCGCGACTCTACCACGGCCACGGCGCCGGCCCCGCAAGCCGCTCCGGTTCCCGCGCGCCAGACGCAGGCAGCGCCGGCGCGGGCGCCCGCAGCGCCCGCCGGCCAGTATGCGGTCAGACAGGGCGACACGCTAAGCGGAATAGCGCGGCAGGTCGGGCCAGAGGGGGTATCGCTGGAGCAGACACTGATCGGCCTGTTCCGTGCCAATCCCGATGCCTTTTTCGGCGGCAACATCAACCAGTTGCGCGCCGGAAAGATACTCAATGTGCCGGAGCGCGAACAACTCGCGTCGGTTTCCCGCGGCGAGGCTGCCGAGCAGGTACGCGTGCACGCGTCAAACTGGAATGCCTATCGCAGGCGGGTGGCGGATACGGCGCCTGCCGCAGCCGACGCGGCACCTTCATCCAAGGGCAGAATAACCGCGCGCGTCGACGACAACGCGACAACGGCAGCGCCCAAGGACGTGGTGGTTCTGTCCAAGGGCGATGGCGCGGCCGGCACGGCCGCCAAAGGTGGAAAAACCGCTGGCGACCGCGTGCGCGCGCTGGAAGAGGATCTCGCCGCGCGCGACAAGGCGCTGGCGGAAGCCAAGGGGCGCGTCGCCCAACTCGAAAAGACGCTGCAGGAGATGCAGAAGCTGGCGGAAGTGAAGAGCGCCGCCCTGGCGTCGGCCGCCAAGGGTGCAGAGCCGAAAGCAGACACCAAGGCCGTGCCTGCACAACCCGCTGCAAAACCGGAAGCACCACAAGCCGCGGCACCTCAAGCTGAAACGCCCAAAGTCGCCGAGGCGCCCAAGGCAGCGGACGCGCCGCCCGCACCCCAAACGCCTGTGCCAGCGCCCAAAGCCGCGGTTCCGGTTCCGAAGAAAGTCATTGCGCCACCGCCGCCGCCGCCCGAACCGGATGTGATGGACACAGTGATGGAAAACATTGTCCCGATTGGCGGCGCGGCCGCAGCACTGCTGGCGGGTCTGGGCGGGCTGTGGTGGATGCGCCGGCGCAAGCGTGACGGCGAGGACGATGATGAAGTCGCGCCCATCGTGCCGAGACTGCGGCCCGAGCCTGTTGCAGACAAGGTCACCACGGAAGTCAAACCCGAGCCCGCGCTGGCGGCAGCCGCCGCGGCCGCCCCGGGTGTTACCGTGGCCAGTGCCGCTGACGTAGTGGACCCGATCGACGAAGCGCAGGTCTATATCGACCATGGCCGTGACGCACAGGCAGAAGAGATTCTCAAGGATGCACTGGTCAAGCATCCGCAACGCGAGGACATTTCGCTGAAGCTGCTGGAGGTGTATGCGGGGCGCGGCGACAAGGCGGCCTTCAATTCGCTCGCCGGCGATTTTCATAAACAAACTGGCGGCGTTGGTGAGAAATGGGGACGGGCGGCAGCGCTTGGCTACGCCATCGACCCGACCAATCCGCTGTATCCGTCGACGGGCGAAGTGGTGGATCTCGGTGCGCACCGCGAAGCCTCGTCCGGCGTGGATCTCGATTTGGGTGGTGCCGCGCCCGACGCGATGGAAATGACCGCGAATATCCTGCTGGAGAAGGACGATGCCGGCATGGATATGGAAAAGACCATGGTTCTCACGCGGGACGACATCAAACCGGCGACACCGGCTACGCCCGACACGCCCGCTGCGCCCGCCGCAGCCGCTGTTTTGCCCGAGTTCAATCTGGAATTGCCCGCGGCCAGCGCGCCGACCGTGCCGGAACCCGCCGTGCCTGCGCCGGCCAGTTCCAATATGCTGGAATTCAATATCGATGTGCCGGCGGCTTCGGAACCCGCGCCCGCGGCAGCTGCGCCGGCAGCAAAGACGGAAGACGCCGGGTTGGACTTCAAGGTGGATTTCTCCAACATCAGTCTGAATCTGGATGACGCCGCGCCCGCGGCACCGGCAGCTGCTGCTGCATCCGGTGCCAAGGATGCGCACTGGGAAGATGTGCAGCAGAAGTTCGATCTGGCACGCGCTTACCAGGAAATGGGCGACAAGGAAGGCGCCATTGAAATTCTGCATGAGGTGGAGCGCGAAGGTGACACCGAACAAAAGGCAGAGGCGCAAAAGCTGCTACAGTCGCTGAAGTAAGTTGCTGGCTATTGGCGGACCGCGGCAGGAAACTGCCGCGGTCCGTATATTTTTGGGCGGCTAATGCGTATCGCGCTGGGCATCGAATACGAAGGCAGCAGCTATTGCGGATGGCAGACGCAGGCGTCGGGCTGCGCCGTGCAGGATCGGTTGGAAGCGGCGCTGGCGCGAATTGCCGGCACGCCGGTGGCAACGGTCTGCGCCGGACGCACCGATGCCGGCGTGCATGCGCTGGCGCAGGTGGTGCATTTCGACTGTGCGGCGCATCGTCCCGAGTCGGCATGGGTGCGCGGCGTCAATGCCCTATTGCCGCCGTCGTTGGCGGTGATCTGGGCGCAATGCGTGGCCGACGGGTTTAACGCGCGATTTTCGGCGCAGGCGCGCCGCTATCGTTATGTGCTGCTCAACCATGCGGTGCGCGCCGCGCTCGATCATGGCCGCGTCGGCTGGCACCATGCGCCGCTCGACGTCGAACCGATGCAGGCGGCAGGCGCGTTGTTGATCGGCGAGCACGACTTCAGCGCGTTCCGCGCATCCGAATGCCAGGCGAAATCTCCGGTGCGGTTGCTGAAGGAACTGCGCATCAAACGGCAGGGGCCGTATCTGGTGTTTGATTTTTGCGCCAATGGATTCCTGCATCATATGGTGCGCAACATCGTGGGCAGCCTGGTCTACGTCGGCAACGGGCGCCGGCAGGCGTCATGGATCGCCGAGCTGCTGGCCGCGCGGGACCGCAGACAGGCGGCGCCGACCTTTGATGCTGCGGGGCTGTATCTGACAGGCGTGGACTACGACGCGGCATGGAACCTGCCTCGGGCCAAACGGGTATCATGGCCGTGGAACGAGGGTACGGCATGACGGCAATCAAAATATGCGGCATTACCCGCGCTGAAGATGCGCTGGCGGCCGCGCATGCCGGCGCGCATGCGATCGGCCTGGTTTTTTATGCTGGCAGTCCGCGCCATGTGAGCGCGACGCAGGGGGCGGTGCTGATGCGCGTATTGCCGCCTTTTGTGAGCAGCGTGGGCTTGTTTGTCAATGCGCAAGCTGGCGAGGTGGCACGCATCCTTGCCGCGGCGCGTGTCGACCTGTTGCAGTTTCACGGTGACGAAACGCCCGCCTATTGCCGCCAGTTCGGCGTGCCGTATCTGAAAGCACTGCGCGTGCGCCCGGGTATGGATTTGTTACAATGCGCGCGTGATTACCACGACGCCAAAGCGTTGCTGCTGGATGCCTTTGTCGAGGGCACGCACGGCGGTACCGGCGCCACCTTCGATTGGGCGTTGATTCCCCAAAAACTTCCCTTGCCGGTGATATTGTCCGGCGGATTGACGCCCACAAATGTGAGCGCGGCGATCAGGGCCGTGCGCCCGTGGGCGGTGGACGTGTCGAGCGGCGTGGAACAGGCGAAGGGCATCAAGGACGCGGCCAAAATTGCGGCATTTGTGACTGGAGTACGTAATGCAGATGTATGACCTGCCCGACCGGCTGGGACATTTCGGGCCGTATGGCGGTGTGTTTGTGGCCGAGACACTGATTGATGCGCTCGACGAATTGCGCGAGGCCTATGAAAAGTACCAGCACGATCCTGAATTCAAGAAAGAATTCGCATACGAACTCAAACATTATGTCGGCCGTCCCAGCCCGGTGTATCACGCCAAACGCTGGTCGGCGCATTTTGGCGGCGCCCAAGTTTATCTGAAGCGTGAGGATCTCAATCATACCGGCGCGCATAAAATCAACAACGTGATCGGCCAGGCGATGCTCGCCAAACGCATGGGCAAGCCCCGCGTGATTGCCGAGACGGGTGCGGGCCAGCATGGCGTGGCGACCGCGACCATCGCCGCGCGCTATGGCATGGAATGCGTGGTGTACATGGGGTCCGAGGACGTCAGGCGCCAGGCGCAGAATGTGTACCGGATGAAGCTGCTGGGCGCGACGGTGGTGCCGGTGGAAAGCGGCTCAAGGACGCTCAAGGACGCGCTGAACGAAGCCATGCGTGACTGGGTGACCAACATCGAAAACACCTATTACATCATCGGCACGGTGGCAGGTCCGCATCCGTATCCGATGATGGTGCGCGACTTCCAGTCGGTGATCGGCCTCGAAGCGCTGGAGCAGATGCCGGAAATGACGGGACGCCAGCCGGACGCGGTGATCGCGTGCGTCGGCGGCGGATCCAACGCGATGGGAATTTTCCATCCGTACATCGAACATGAGCAGGTGCGGTTGATCGGGGTCGAGGCCGCGGGCTTCGGTCTGGAAAGCGGCAAGCACGCCGCCACGCTGATGGCGGGAAAGCCGGGTGTGTTGCACGGCAACCGAACGTATTTGCTGCAGGACGAGAACGGCCAGATCGTAGAAACCCATTCCATTTCGGCGGGCCTCGATTACCCGGGAGTCGGCCCGGAGCACGCTTATTTGAAGGACAGCGGGCGCGCGGAATATGTGGCTGTCACCGATGACGAGGCGCTGCAGGCCTTCCACGACTTGTGCCGTCTGGAAGGCATCATCCCGGCGCTGGAGTCCAGCCATGCACTGGCATACGCGTCTAAAATGGCGCCGCGCATGAAGCCGGATCAAATACTGCTGGTGAACCTGTCGGGGCGCGGCGACAAGGACATGCACACCGTGGCCGAGAAGTCGGGCATCAAGTTCTAGAACGGCGCGAGGCAAAAATGAAAGCTGGACAGAATCACGGGATGGCGGTGCGGCGCAACGCATCACGCCGCATCGTGCACACCTTGCGGGCTTATTCATGTCCCGTATAGCCGCGGCATTCGAGCAACTGAAGGCGCAGGGCCGCAAGGCGTTGATTCCGTTCATCACGGCGGGCGACCCGCACCCGGCGATGACGGTTCCGCTGATGCATGCGCTGGTGGCGGGCGGTGCGGATGTGATCGAACTGGGGGTGCCGTTTTCCGACCCGATGGCGGACGGGCCGGTGATCCAGCGCGCCAGCGAACGTGCGCTGGCACAGGGCGTTACCCTTAAGCAAGTAATTGATTTTACTGAAGAATTTAGAAAGACCAATCAGCATACGCCGGTGGTGCTGATGGGCTACGCCAATCCCATTGAAGCGATGGGCATGGAGCAGTTTGCAAACCGGGCCAAGGCCGCCGGCGTGGATGGCGCGCTGGTGGTTGATTACCCGCCCGAAGAGGCAAAAAAGCTGGTGCAGCTACTCGACGCGCGTGCGCTCGATACCATATTTTTATTGTCGCCCACCACGCGCGATGCCCGTTTGCGGCAGGTGGGTGAGCTGGGACGCGGGTATCTCTATTATGTGTCGCTCAAAGGCGTGACCGGCGCAGGCAATATCGACGTCGCTGAAGTCGCGCAGCGCGTGAATCACATTCGTACATTCACCGGCTTGCCGGTGGGCGTGGGTTTCGGCATTCGGGATGCCGAATCCGCCAGGCGTGTGGCTGAAGTTGCGGATGCGGTAGTGATCGGGAGCCGCCTGGTGCAGGAGATCATCGATGCCGGCAACGACGCCCCTGCGCGCGTGCAGGCGCTGCTCGCGGGTATCCGCGGCGCCATGGATTCCATTGTGGATACGAAGGCCGCATGAGCTGGCTGCAGAAGCTGCTGCCGCCCAAGATCAAGCGCGATAGCGGCGGGGGCGGCCCGAAAAAGGCCGTGCCCGAAGGCCTGTGGAGCAAGTGCGATGCCTGCGAGGCCGTGCTGTATCGCACCGACCTCGAGCAAAATCTCTACGTCTGTCCCAAATGCAATCATCACAACCGCATCACTGCGCGCGAGCGTCTTGACGGGTTGCTGGATATCGAAGGGCGTTATGAAATCGGCGCCGAGGTGGTGCCGGTGGATACGCTCAAGTTCAAAGACAGCAAGCGCTACAGCGACCGCATCAAGGAGGCGCGCGAAGCCAGTGACGAGGAGGATGCGCTGATTGTGATGCAGGGCAGCGTGAAAACCATTCCGCTGGTGGCGGCGGCGTTCGAGTTCCGCTTTCTGGGCGGATCGATGGGTTCCGTGGTCGGCGAACGCTTTGTGCGTGCCGCGCAGGTGTGCCTGGATCAGCGCTTGCCGCTGGTGTGTTTTACCGCGACCGGCGGCGCGCGCATGCAGGAAGGCGTGCTGTCGCTGATGCAGATGGCCAAAACCTGCGGCGCGCTGACGCAGCTGGCAGAGGAAAAGCTGCCCTTCATTTCGGTGCTGACCGATCCCACCATGGGCGGCGTGTCGGCAAGTTTTGCCATGATTGGGGACGTGGTGATTGCAGAACCCGGCGCGCTGATCGGGTTTGCCGGACCGCGCGTGATTGAACAGACGGTGCGCGGCAAACTGCCGGAGGGATTTCAGCGCGCGGAGTTTCTACTGGCGCATGGTGCCATCGATATGATCGTCGACCGGCGACAGCTGCGCGACAAGCTCGCGAACCTGCTGACCCTGCTATTGAAATTGCCGGCCGTATCCTAAAAATATTAATAAAAACAGATACTTAATAGAACAGATTCAAGGCGCCGTGAGTGAATCCCTGAAATCGCTCGAGGCGTGGCTGGCCCACATTGAACGGGGTCATCCGCAGCCCATCGCCATGGGCCTGTCGCGCGTGCGCGCGGTGCAAGACGCAATGCGGCTCGATCCGTCGTTTACCGTCATCACCGTGGGCGGCACCAACGGCAAGGGTTCGGCCTGCATGATGCTCGAGGCCATACTGCATCAGGCAGGGTACCGCACCGGGTGTTACACCTCTCCACATTTGCTGCGCTACAACGAGCGCGTGCGTATCGCGCGTAAAGTCGCGGACGACGCTCGACTGGTGCGTGCATTCGAGGCGGTGGAACGCGCGCGCGCGCAGGCCGCGGTGACCCTGACCTATTTTGAATTCGGCACGCTGGCGGCGGTATGGCTATTCGCCGAGGCAGGTGTCGACGTCGCCATCCTTGAAGTGGGACTCGGTGGCCGGCTCGATGCCGTCAATGTGTTCGAACCGGATTGCGCCCTGGTGATGAGCGTGGCGCTGGATCACATGGACTATCTGGGCGATACGCGCGAGCAGATCGGATTCGAAAAGGCCGGCATCTATCGCGCCGGCAAGCCCGCGATCTGCGCCGATCCTGACCCGCCGCGAACACTGACCGATCATGCCTCAGCGATCGGCGCTCAACTGCTGCTGCGCGGGCGGGATTTCGACGCCCGGCCCGGGGCAACGCAGTGGTCCTACCGGGGGCCGGGCGGCGCGCGCCATGGTCTGCCATGGCCTGCCCTGCGTGGCGCCTACCAGTTGGCCAACGCCGCGGCGTGCATCGCCGCACTCGACAGTCTTCGGCAAATCTGCCCGGTGACCGCAAACGATATCCGCAGCGGTCTGCTGACGGCGGAAAATCCCGGCCGCTTTCAGGTGCTGCCGGGACAGCCCACCGTGATTCTGGATGTCGCGCACAACCCGCATGCCGCGCTGGCGCTGGCCGACAGCCTCAAGCGCCTGCCGCGCGGTGGTCGCACGCTGGCCGTATTTGCCATGCTCGGGGACAAGGATATTGCCGGCGTGATCGAAGCCGTGAAGACGCGCATAGACCGCTGGTACGTTGCCGGCATCGACATGCCACGCGGCACCAGCGGAGAGGCGATGGCGCAACATCTTGCCGCTGCCGGTGTCACTGCGGTTACTTGCTGCGCCAGCATCGCCGCGGCACTTGCCGCGGCGCGCGAGGCGGCGGCGGTTGATGATAAAATACTGGCGTTCGGATCGTTTTACACCGTGTCGGACGTCATGCAGGTGCTGCACGTCAGGACGCAAGGTTAATCGCAAGCAGGATTGGTATGGCGAAGTCCGTCAGCGAAGAAGAATTACAGCTCAAGAAGCGCGCGCGGCGGCGGCTGATCGGCGCCATCGCACTGGTTGCGGCGGTGACTGCATTGTTGCCGATGATCCTGGACTCCGATCCCAAGCCGGGACCGCAGGACATCAACATTCAGATCCCGTCGCCCGAGCCCAAGGGTGCCGCGGTGGCCAAGATGGCGCCGCCGGTAGTGCCCAAGACCGAGACAGCCGGCAAGCCGGCGGCCGAAAAACCCGAAGCCAAGCCGCCCGCGGCGAAGCCTGCTGTGCAAGCCGCCGAAGACCCAAACGACGTCGCATTGTCGCGCTCGCAGAAAGCCACGCCGGACAAGGCGCGCCCGAAACCCCCGGAGAAACCGGTCGAGAAAGCGGCGGAGAAGGCGCCAGAGAAGGCGCCCGCAGCGGTGGCCAAAGCGGGTCCCGGAGCGTTTTTCATCCAGGTAATCGCGCTGTCGGAAGCCGACAAAGCAAGGCAGGTGCAACAGAAAATCGCCGGGTCCGGCGTGCGCGCCTATACTGAAACCGTGGCGGCGGGGGGCGGGCAGGTTACGCGCGTGCGCGCGGGTCCGTTCGCCACGCGTGAGGAAGCGGACAAGGCGCAGGCCCGGCTGCAGGGGATTGGCTTCGAGGGCAAAGTTGCTGCGTATTAGTGTTGCCGCCCGCGTGTTCGCAGTGTGTTGAGGCTGCCGGTTTCAGGAATGTTTCAAATGCCGCCAATCGCGACGCTGACGATTGCCCATGACCCTGCTTGATTATGCCGTGCTCGCCATCGCCGGCGTTTCCATAGCGCTGGGGGTGATGCGCGGACTGAGCCGGGAGCTGATCTCGCTCGCTGCATGGGTGGTGGCCTTCGTGGCCGCAGGTGCGCTGGGTGGTGATGTTGCCGCATTGCTGGAGCGGCAGATCACGGATGCCAGCAGTCGCGCGCTGGCGGGCGTGGTGGTGGCTTTTTTCCTGGCACTGGTCGCGATGAGCGTGATTGCGATGCTGGTGTCGCGACTGATCCGCGGTGCCGGTTTGGGCGCCGAAGACCGCGTACTGGGCGGGTTATTCGGCTTGGCACGTGGTCTGCTGGTGGTGCTGGCTTTGGTGATGCTGGCTGGGCTCACCGCGTTGCCGCGCCAGCCGGTGTGGAAAGATGCTATGCTCGCCGCGCCGCTGGAGCAGTTTGCGGAGTTCGCCAAACAGTGGCTGCCGCAGGCGTGGGCGAAATACATTACTTACAATTGAGACTGAGGCCGGGCGATGTGCGGGATTCTTGGTGTCGTAGCCAGAACGCCGGTTAACCAGTTGCTGTACGACGGGCTGCTGGTGCTGCAGCATCGCGGCCAGGATGCCGCGGGCATCGTCACCGCCGACGGCGCGAATTTTCACTCCCATCGCGGCATGGGCATGGTGCGAGACGTCTTTCGTACCCGCAACATGCGCGCGCTGAGCGGCTTCGCGGGCATCGGTCACACGCGTTATCCGACCGCAGGCAATGCCTCGTCCGTTGCCGAATCGCAGCCGTTCTACGTGAATTCGCCGTTCGGTATCGTGCTCGGGCACAACGGCAATCTCACCAACACCGAACAATTGAAGATTGATCTGTTCCGCTCCGATCTGCGCCACGTCAATACCGGGTCGGATTCGGAAGTGCTGCTGAATGTGCTGGCGCACGAGTTGCAGAACAACGCCACCAACTACAAGCTTGATCCGGCGACGATTTTTGCCGCGGTCTCGGGGGTGCATCGCCGCTGCCGCGGTGCATATTCGGTGGTGGCGATGATCGCCGGTTACGGCATGCTGGCGTTTCGCGATCCGTTTGGCATCCGTCCCCTGATTTTCGGACGCGCGGAAACCGATGCCGGATTTGAGTACATGGCGTCGTCCGAAAGCGTCGCGCTTGACGCGCTGGGCTACGAAGTGGTGCGAGACGTGGCGCCGGGCGAGGCCATATTTGTCGACATGGATGGCAATTTCTTCAGCAACCAGTGCGCGCCGAAAGCGTCGCTCAATCCGTGTATTTTTGAGTTTGTGTACCTGGCGCGGCCGGACTCGGTGATCGACGGTATTTCGGTGTACGAAACACGGCTGCGCATGGGCGAACGCCTGGCCGAGAAGATCAAGCGCGAACATGCCGGCCTGGATATTGACGTGGTGATTCCGATACCGGATTCCAGCCGGCCCTCGGCAATGGAACTGTCCAAGCATCTGAACCTGCCGTATCGCGAGGGCTTCATCAAGAACCGTTACATCGGCCGCACCTTCATCATGCCGGGACAGGCCGTGCGCCGCAAGTCGGTGCGCCAGAAACTCAACGCCATCGACATGGAATTCAAGGGCAAGAATGTGCTGATCGTCGACGATTCCATCGTGCGCGGCACCACCAGCAGCGAGATAGTGCAAATGGCGCGCGATTCGGGAGCGCGCAAGGTGTACTTCGCGTCGGCGGCGCCGCCGGTGCGGTTTCCCAACGTGTACGGAATCGACATGCCCACGCGCGAAGAGCTGATCGCGAGCAACCGTAACGACGAGGAAATCGCGCGCGAAATCGGCTGCGATGAACTGATTTATCAGGATCTTGATTCGCTGATTGGGGCCGTGCGCAGCGTCAACCCGAAAATCAGGAATTTCGAAGCCTCGTGCTTTAACGGCGTCTACGTGACGGGTGATATCACCCAGGCCTATCTCGATGGCGTCGAGCAGGAGCGCCGCGACAGCAGCAAGCGCGCGCAGGAGTCGGCTGCGCAGCAACTCGCGCTTGAGCTGGAAACGGTGGAATAGTCCGCCAGTCACATTACCGGCCACCGGCGCATGTACGAGGTTGCAGCGTTTCGGGAAGAGCGCGTCGAGGTGATGCACGCGCTGATCGGCGTACACCCGCTGGCGACCCTGGTGGCACTCACTGCGCAGGGGTTGGAAGCGAATCACATACCCTTGCTGGTCGAACCCGAATCCGGGCCATTCGGCACCTTGCGCGGCCATGTCGCGCGTGCCAATCCGCTGTGGCGTACTGTTTGTGCAGGGTCCGAGGTGCTTGCGGTATTTCAAGGGCCGGCCGGCTACATTACGCCGTCGTGGTACCCGAGCAAGGTGCAAACGGGAAAAGTGGTACCCACGTGGAACTATGCGGTGGTACATGCTCATGGGCAGTTGCGTATTCATGAGGACGCCGCTTGGCTGCGGGCACTGGTGACGCAACTGACGGCGCGGCAGGAATCACAGCGCGCCAACCCGTGGCAAGTAACGGATGCACCAAGGGACTATGTTGACGCCATGCTAGAGGCCATTGTGGGCATCGAGATAACTATCACACGCCTGCAGGGCAAGTGGAAAATGAGCCAGAACCGGCAGCCGCAGGATCGGGATGGTGTCATCGCGGGACTGTCCGCACAAGACGACGACACCAGCCGGTCGTTACTGGACGCGATGCGCAAATGAAAGTCGTGGTGCTCGGTGCCGGATTGCTGGGCGTCACTTCGGCGTACTACCTGCAGCAATTGGGACATGCGGTGACGGTCATCGACCGACAGGCGGCGCCGGCGGCGGAAACCAGTTTTGCCAACGGCGGGCAGATATCAGTGAGCCATGCCGAGCCGTGGGCCAATCCGGGCGCGCCGCTCAAGGTGTTGCAATGGATGGCGCAGGAAGACGCGCCGCTGCTGTTTCGGATGCGTGCCGATGTACGGCAATGGCTGTGGGGCCTGCAATTCCTGCGCGAATGCACGCCGGCGCGCACGCGGCACAACATAGAACAAATTGTGCGGCTGGGCATCTACAGCCGAGAACAGTTGCAGGCGCTGCGCCGTGAAACCGGCATTGCCTACGATCACCGTACGCAAGGCATCCTGCATTTTTATACCAGTCAGAAGGCGTTCGATGCGGCATTGAAACCGGCTGAATTGATGCGCGAACTTGGCTGTGAACGGCGCGTGATCAACGCCGACGAAGCAGTGCGCATTGAACCCGCGCTGGCGCATGTGCGTCCGCGGCTGGCCGGCGCCACCTACACGGCCGAAGATGAATCCGGGGATGCCAATCTGTTTGCGCGGGCGGTCGTGCAACTTTGCCATGAGCGCGGCGTGCACTTTCTGATGAGTCACACGGTAACGGCGCTGCGCACTGACAGTGGCGGCACTGGAGCGCGGATCGAGCATGTGGAGGTTACGGACAGTGACGGGCGTTTTCAGCGCATCCGCGGCGACGCCTATGTGCTGGCGTTGGGCTCGGTAAGCCCGTTGTTTGCCGCGCCGCTGGGTATACGCTTGCCGATCTATCCGGCGAAAGGCTATTCAGTTACCTTGCCGGTGAAGGACGACACGAAAGCCAATCAGGTGTCGCTGACCGACGACGAATTCAAGCTCGTGTATTCGCGCCTGGGGAATCGCCTGCGAATCGCAGGCACAGCCGAACTCAATGGCTACGACCGGGATCTGAATCGCGTGCGCTGCGAGGCCATCGTCAGGCGGGTGGAGGATATTTTCCCTGGTGCGGGCGACAGCAGCCAGGCGCAATTCTGGACAGGTCTGCGTCCGGCAACGCCGGGCAACGTGCCCCTGATCGGCAAGACGAGGTTGCCCAATCTCTACCTGAATACCGGCCACGGCACACTGGGCTGGACGCATGCCTGCGGTTCCGGAAAGTCGATTGCGCGCATCATCAGCGGTTTGTCACCCGAGGTCGATTTTTCGTTTACGCGCGTGTAAGGGCCCGGTTGCGCCGCGCGGTGCCAGCGGATGGGCCGCACCGGGAACGCATTCAGCCGCCGCGGGTGCGGTGACCCGGTATGGTAATATTTGCGACGCTTGTTGCAGCCGTATCGCGTATTCTTTTGGGGCCTGAAATAAGCGCTCTTGCAGCACTGAACCGCTACCGAAACCAAAGCGACATCATCCAGTGATCATTCCAACCATACTTTGCGGCGGCGCGGGTTCGCGTCTGTGGCCGGTGTCACGGGAACTGCATCCCAAGCCGTTTATCCGTCTGGCGGACGGGCAGAGCCTGTTGCAAAAGGCCTTTCTTCGCGGTGTCGCGCTGCCCGGCGTGTCCGAGGTGCTCACGGTGACCAATCGGGAGCTATTGTTCAAGACCAAGGATGAGTTTGCCGAAGTCAACAGGGCTGCCGTGTCGACCGCCTTTATCCTGGAACCGGTGGGACGGAACACCGCGGCGGCCATTGCCGTGGCGGCGCTGCACGTTGCAAAGCAGCATGGCAGGGATACGCTGATGCTGGTTCTGGCCGCCGATCACCTGATCACGGAACAGGCCGCATTCGCCGACGTCGTGGCAAAGGCCATGGTGCTGGCGAACTCGGGCAAGCTGGTCACCTTTGGCATCACCCCGGATGCGCCGGAAACCGGCTATGGCTACATCGAAGCGGACGGCCATACGGTGTTGAAGTTTGTGGAAAAACCGTCGGCTGACAAAGCACAGGAATATCTCACATCCGGGCGTTATCTCTGGAATTCCGGCATGTTTTGCTTTGCCGCCGGGACCATGCTGCAGGAAATGGAGCGGCATTGTCCGGATATTCTGGCAACTGCCGCGGCCTGCGTCGGGCACTCGCGCATGCTTGAAGGCCACGGCTCCGCGCAACTGGAACTGGATCCGGCCTCGTTCGCGCAGGTGCCCAGTATTTCCGTCGACTATGCGGTGATGGAGCGATCCGCGGAAGTTGCCGTGGTGCCATGCAGTATCGGCTGGAGCGATATCGGTTCCTGGGGCGCGCTGGGCGATCTGTCCGACGCGGACGACGATGGCAATCGCGTCGAGGGCGAGGCCCTGCTGCAAGACGTCACGAATTGCTATATCCAAAGCAACGATCGGCTGGTGGGTGCGGTGGGCGTCGACAATCTCGTGATCGTGGATACGCCGGATGCGCTGCTGGTTGCCGACAAGGGGCGCTCGCAGGACGTTGGACGCCTCTATGCCGCATTGAAAG
>CADECM010000034.1:0-11637 GCA_902825845.1 uncultured beta proteobacterium | reverse complement strand
CACGATGCCTACAAGCTGCACCGCACGGTGCATCGTCCGTGGGGCACCTACACCGTACTGGAGGAGGGTAATCGCTTCCAGATCAAGCGTATCGTGGTGAAACCCAAGGCCAGTTTGAGCCTGCAAATGCATCATCACCGCAATGAACACTGGGTGGTGGTGAGCGGCATGGCCAGCGTCGTCAACGGCGATAAGTCGTTTTTTGTGTCCACCAACGAGTCCACCTACATCCCGGCAGGACACAAGCACCGCCTGGAAAATCCCGGGGTCGTGGATCTGGTGATGATCGAAGTGCAAAGCGGCGAGTATCTGGGCGAGGATGACATCGTGCGCTTCGAGGACGTCTACGGGCGCGCGTAAGTCCGCGAGGTCGCCATTAACGGGTCGTCGAATAGCGGGCCGTACCAAGCGCCCAGCGTGCCGGGCGCGCCGCACGATATCGATGCCATGGAACAAGCGCTTGCGCTGGCCCGCGAGGCGGCGGCCATCGGCGAGGTGCCGGTCGGTGCAGTCGTGGTGCGCGATGGCGTGGTCATCGGACGCGGCTATAACCGGCCGATTTCCAGCCATGATCCGACTGCCCATGCAGAGGTGATCGCGCTGCGGGATGCTGCGCTGCACATGGGCAATTACCGGCTTCCAGGCTGCATGCTTTATGTCACGCTGGAACCTTGCTGCATGTGCGCCGGCGCGATGCTGCATGCTCGGATAAGCCAAGTCGTATACGGTGCGGCTGACCCCAAGAGTGGCGCAGCGGGCAGCGTACTTGACCTATTCGCCGAGCGCCGGCTTAATTTTCATGCTCAAGTGAGCGGGGGCGTGCTGGCGACCGAATCGAGCCGGTTGTTGAGGCAGTTCTTCGCGGAACGGCGCGGGAAAAATGACTAGAATAGACATTAATATAGAATTACAAGTACTTGTTTTAATGAATAAATTAAACAGAACTTGCAGGACCTACAAGGTCTCGACCGCGCGCAACGGGGCGGGCGAGCAAAACGGCAGCAATTGCACGCCGCGCGGCAGGCATATCGTGCGCGCCAGAATCGGTGCAGGGTGTGCCGAAAATACCGTGTTTGTCGGCCGGCGTCCCACCGGTGAAATATACGGCCCTGAATTAAGAGCCAAATTTCCTGAACGAGACTGGATCCTGACACGTATTCTGTGGCTGTCCGGTTGCCAGCCTGGATTCAATCGCCTGGGTTGCGTGGATACCATGCGCCGCTATATCTACATCCATGCCACGCCAGATAGTGTGCCCATGGGCATACCGGCCTCTCACGGATGCATCCTGCTGCACAATGCAGAAATGATTGATTTGTTTGACAGAGTTCCCGTGGGTACGCCGGTAAACATCATTTGAGCGTGCCCCGCGCCGAGCGCTGTCGAGCGCCAATTTGCTGCAACGCATAGTAGGCGGTTCCGCGCTGCTAACGGAGCAGCGCGGTAATCTTTGCGCCGTCGGGCGTCCGAGTGACGCCGCGCTCGGTAATCAGCGCGCTGACCAGTTCCGCCGGTGTGATGTCGAACACTGGATTGCGGACGCCGACGCCGGAGGCAGCCCATTGCGTGCCGCCATGGCCGGTGACCTCGGCGGCAGGGCGTTCTTCAATCGCGATGGCGTCGCCGCAGGCCGTGCCGGCATCAATGGTCGACAGCGGCGCGGCAACATAAAAAGGGATGCCGTGGCGCCGTGCCAGCACCGCGACGCCGTAAGTGCCGATCTTGTTGGCCACGTCACCGTTGGCGGCGACGCGGTCCGCGCCGACAATCACGGCATCGATGTCGCCACGGCGCATCAGAAGGCCCGCAGCGCTATCGGCAATCAGGGTCACCGGAATCCCGTCCTGCATCAGTTCCCACGCGGTCAGGCGCGCACCCTGCAGGAACGGCCGGGTTTCGTCGGCATACACCGCGATGCGCTTGCCCGCCGCAACCGCCGAGCGGATCACGCCCAGCGCCGTGCCGTGGCCCGCGGTGGCCAGGGCGCCGGCGTTGCAGTGCGTGAGTACGCGCATGGGATCGTGCAGCAGCGCGGCCCCATGCTGCCCCATCGCCTGATTCAGACGCACGTCTTCGTCGGTGATGGCATGGGCCTCTACGAGCAGTGCGCCGGCGATGCCCGGCGGCTGTGCGCCGCGCAAACTGTCGAGGCGGGTCCGCATGCGTTTGAGCGCCCAGAACAGATTGACCGCGGTCGGCCTGCTTGCCGCAAGCAACGCGTCGGCGCGTGCAAGGCCGGCAAAGAAGGCATCATGCGGCTGAGCCTGCAGCCGCAGGGCTTCCAGCGCCATGCCATAGGCAGCGGCGCAGCCGATGGCTGGCGCACCACGTACTACCATGCTGCGTATGCCGTTCGCCACCTCTGCCGCCGATTCGAAGCGCGGGTATTCCACCCGTGATGGCAGGAGACGCTGATCCAGCATTTCAAGCGCGCCATTGTTCCATTGTAACGTATTGATTTTATTGAATATTTTTTTCATGCATCCGCTTTCGCAAAGCCGCCGTACTCGTATTCCGCCTGCGCCATGGCGGCGGGCGGTGCGGCACGATAGCGTCCATGCGCACTGGCGCGGCTGATGATGTCGATGTCGTGCCGATACATCCGTGCCGCGATCTGTGCCGAGCGCGCGGTCTTGCCGAAAGCGCACAGGCCGAATTGCGGATCGAGCAGAATGCGCGGCGCGGCATCGATGCGGGCGCTGGCCGTTGCACCAAGATATTTGTCCAGATACCCGCGGTAGGCGGCCGCGTAGCCGGTGACGTCACGCGTCAGCAACGGCACGCGTTTGGTGTACACGGCATGCTGGGGCGTCGCGGGGCCCTGCTGCGTAATGTCAGCGAGGTCTGTACGCCGTGCAAACGCGAGGCATTGTGCGTCGCTGATGACGCGCATGCGCATGGGCGCGCCGGCTGTCGCGTCGATCGCGGCGCGCAAGGGCCTGAGCGCGCGCGCGGATCCCACCGATGGCGCCGGCGCAGCGCTTGCCAGCGTCCATGCATTGCGGGTCTTGAGATAGTTCTCCGCGCGCGTCACCAGCTGCAGCATGCGTTCGTACGCGGTGCGTGCGTCGTCCGCAAAAGCCACCACGCCATGAAACGCCAGTATGAGTCCGATGGTATGGGCGCCACGCTGCGCGGCAAACGTCGCCATGCAGGCGCGCGCCAGCGCGTGACCGGAATGGTGATAGGGCACCAGCGGTGCGACGTCGCCGTAGACCTCGGCGTGCACCGCGTCGATCTCGTCGACGTTCATCGCTGCCAGCACGGCATCGGCGTGGGTGTGCGCGACACAGCGATACGGCAAGCCGGCGTGCAGCAAGGTTTCGATCGAGGGCGCCGGCGCGGGACGGCGCACCACGCAGGATTCCAGGCGCCGCCGCATGCCGTCGTTGTCCAGACCGTCATGCCGTAGCACCTGCAGTACGCCGTCCAGCTGCAACGGCGTGAAATCGCGCTCGCGGACCCGCGCCAGATCGCTGCCAGTACCCTTGACGTGGAGCACGCGCCCCTCGGGCGCATCGCATTTGATCGAGGTGTTGCCGCCGCCGTGGAGTACCAGTGCGGGGTCACTGCCCAGCAGGCGGGAAGCGTAAGCGCAGAGCGCGAGGTCGGTTTGGCAGCGTCCGGCGCCGGCTGCGGTCCACAGACTGTCCATGCGCTGATTATAATCGGCGGCATGGCGGATCAAGATGCATTTGCGGTGCGGCGTGCCGAGTGGACAGCCGACGGCGCGCTGCTGGCGGAAATCCGGCGCGCGGTGTTTGTGATCGAGCAACAGGTGCCCGAAGCCGAGGAGTGGGACGGCATGGATGTGGCAAGCGGCCATGTCATTGCGATCTCGTCCGGCGGCGTGGCACTGGGGACTGGCCGTCTGCTGCCGGACGGACGCATCGGGCGCATGGCGGTGCTCAAGCCGTGGCGCGGCCGCGGTGTCGGCAGCGCGCTGTTGCGCGCGTTGATTGCCATGGCGCGCGAGCAGGGCCATGCGCAGACGCGGCTGCATGCGCAAACCCATGCCCTGGATTTCTACCGCAAGCACGGCTATGCGCCGCTGGGGGAGGAATTCATCGAAGCCGGCATCCCGCATTACGAGATGCGGCTGACGCTTACACGGTGAGCCGGAAGCGGCGTGTCACTTCGCCGCAAAACTTGCCGCGCCCGCCGAAGCTGCGTTCGGCGTAGGTGACCTCACCGTCGCGCGTGACGATGACCACCGTGCTCGCGCGCGTGCCGTAGCGCTCGTCCACGGCAATGAATTTCGGTCCCAGCTGCTTTTCGCGGCGCACACCGACACCGGTGTCGGGCAGAGCCGCGGGCGGCGCTACGCTGCGGTCGGCGAGCATGTCAAACAGCGCGGCGGGCGACAGTTGTCCTCCGCGCAGCAGCGCCGCCAATTCGCGTCTGCCATTTTCTACCTTGGGCCAGGGGGTATCGAGCAGGTGATTGCTCAGCCCGTGCACGCCGGGCGCCACCGCCTGCACACCGTCACCGTAGTTGGACAGATACCAGAGCGCATCGAGGTCACCTGCCAACGTGCTGAATCCGGCATATTCCGCTTTGCGCGCCGCGACACTGTGTAAATACGGCTGCGCAGCCTGCATGCCCGTGAGATAGCCGCCAACCAGATCGCCGCGCGAGCGTGGCGCAACACCCTTCGGCGCGCCATCGCGATAATTGGTTACCGCCGCAAAGCGGCCCGCCAACGTGATGCCCATCCATGCGCCGCCCATTTCCAGATCGCGCCCGCCGTAGACATGAGGAAAGTCGCTCCAGAATGCAGCGCTTGTCGCGGGGCGCTGATAGGCCTCGTCGCGGTTGCCGGCAATCACCAGCGGATACGCGGCGCTTTCCCGGAACGCAAATAAAATCAGACACATATGATCATTCCACCGGATAGGGCAAAGGCATCCTGTGCAGTTGCGGGCCATCCGCTGTCCGCCAATGTACGCCACCCTTATCGAGGTTGCTGCTTTGGACAACGGCGAGCACCTCGTGGTTGTCGGCACTGGCGCGCAAGGTACTGACAATCATGCCGCTGGCCTGATCGCCGTAAGGCGCTGAAAACAGTTTATCGCCGGGTGCGGGCGCTTCCGATGCTTCCACTCGCGCGCGAATCATGCGCTGTTTCACCCGTCCAAGATAGTGCGCGCGCGCGACGATTTCCTGGCCGGGATAACAACCCTTGGTGAAGCTGAGTGCGCCGATCAGATCAAAATTCACGGCCTGCGGCACAAACTGTTCCTGCGTCGCCGCGTAGACAGTGGGAATGCCCGCGGCAATATCGAGCGCCGGCCACAGCGCATCGCCGCCGTCCGTGCCTGCTGCCGCCAACGTTGATTGCACCATGGCCGAAGCGGATTCCGCCGCAACCAGCAAAAAGCGCTCCTGCGGCAGTTTCAGCGCGGACAGGCCATTGCCGTGCACCGTATCGTGATCGGCGCCCGGCACCGTGCCGGCGAGGTGCGCAACCGTTGCCGCGGCGCCATGGCCGCTCAATCCAAACAACTCAAACCGAGACGAGACATCGATTGCTTTGACTTTCGAGCGCAGTATGTACATCGACAGCCGCTTGCGCACCGGCTCGCATAACTCGCGCGGCAGCAGCATGTGACAGGCGCCGTCATGCAGCCACAGCAGCATCACCGCCAGCAGGCGGCCTTTGGGCGTGCAATAGCCCGCGTACTGGCTGTGCGCGGCATCCACCGCCGTGATGTTATTGGTGAGTTGGCCCTGCAGAAAGGATTGCGCGTCGGGGCCTTCGAATCGCAGTACACCCGATTGGGTAATCTTGCACCAGAGAATATCTGCAGCCACGGTCGAATTGCGTTTGGCAAAGCGGGGAAGCGCGTATTGTATATGACCTCGCAGCGGCCCCCGGTGTAACAATAATTATGCAACAAAAACAGATACTTACGGTATTATCATGCGCCAACGTAATTCCCTGTGAGTGGCGTATGATGCGCTGATTTCGGCAGATGGCGGCGAGGCGAAACGGTGAGCGGCATGCGGTGGCTGTTGGTGATTTGTGCGATTGCGCTTCCCTGCGTGGCACGGGCCGGGGTGGCGGAGGGGGTGAATGCATTCAATGCCGGGCGCCATGCGGATGCGCGCCGGGAGCTCGTCACGCCGGCTGAAGCGGGCGATGCGCAGGCGATGGCCTACATGGGTGAAATGCTGATGCGCGGTCTGGGCGGCACGCGTGACGAACTCAAGGCCCGGGATTACATAACGCGCGCGCATGCGGCGGACAATGTACGCGCAACCTTTCTGCTGGGCACAATGCACTTGAGCGGGAATCTGGTTGCGCGCGACGAAGAGAAGGGTGCGGGCCTTATCCGGCAGGCGGCGGACAAGGGCGAGTCCGCGGCACAGTTCAGGATCGGACTCTGGCTTGCCAACGGCACGCAGGGTTATGCGAAGGACGAGGACAGCGCGCTGGCCTGGTTCAAACTGGCGGCGGAACAGAAGAATGCCGCAGCCATGAACGCGATGGGCAACTATTCCGAATTCGGCAGGGCCGGCATCGTACGCGACTATCTGCTGGCGCTCGATTGGTACAAAAAGTCGGGCAATCTGGGCAACGTCGCGGGCATGAGCAATGCCGGGCGCCTGTATGCACTGGGACGCGGCGTCAGCGCGGACGGTACCGAGGCGCTGCGCTGGCTGCGCCGCGCGGCCGCCGTGAACCACTACGACGCTTTTCGCTGGATTGCCAGCGTGTATGAATTCGGGCGCGGCGGCGTCGCGAAGAATCCGCTGCTGGCCTACGCCTGGTATGGTGCGATACCGTCAAACGCCGATGCGGCCATCGTCAAGAGTGCCGCGGCAGGCAAGGCACGGCTGGTGAAAGTCCTGAGCGACAGCGAATTGCAGGAAGCCGAAAAGCAGGCCAAGCAGGTGGCCGGTGCCAATACGCTAAGAATAATTACCGCGCGCATTGGCAACCGGCCCGACAGCGGCGCGCCGCGCACGGGGGTGTATGGCAGCGGCGTGGTGGTGAGCGCGGCGGGACACATCGTGACCAACGAGCATGTCATCAACAACTGTGGCCGTATCCGCATTCGGCCGCAGGGGGTGGAAGTCAGGCTGTTGGCGAAGGATACGCGCAACGATCTCGCGTTGTTGCAGACGGACGGCGATGCGCTGACACCGGCGCGACTGCGCAGCGGACGCGGCTTGCGCCTGGGCGATGACGTTATCGCCATCGGCTATCCACTCAAGGGACTGCTGTCCTCGGGCGCCGTGGTGACCACTGGCATCGTCAACGCGATGACGGGTGTCAAAGACGATACCTCCGCGTTTCAAATCTCGGCGACCGTGCAGCCGGGTTCCAGCGGCGGGCCGATTTTTGACCGTGGCGGCAACGTCGTCGGGATTGTGCGCCAGCGCCTGCTTTCCACCACGCGCATCAACGCGCAGAACGTCAACTTCGGCATCAATCTCGCCACGCTCAGCGGTTTTCTCGATGCGCACGGCGTCGACTATCAGACCGCGCAGGCCGGCGCGAAAGCGGCGGATACCGCGGACATCGTGGAGCGCGCGCGGCTGTCTACGGTGCAGGTGGAGTGTTATTAGGCGGCAGGCGCTCGGCCGTTGAATCGCGCTGCACCACTTCGAACTCGCCGTCCAGCACGCCGCTGTCAGTACCCGCTTCGGTTTGCGCGCGCCTGAGTTTGCGCAGTGTCCACCACAGGCGCACACCCACTACCAGCGCGATCAGTGCCCCGGCCACCAGCGCCGCGGTGAGAAAGAAGAAACCCACGATCACCAGCGCCACCGTGGTCAGCGTCAGCAACAGCCGTGTGAACCAGTTGTGCGGGGCTTGCATGCGCGATACGAACGTCGACGGTCAGTAGTCGGGGTTGAAGCTCTTGATAATCACGCCGCCCGACTTTTCATCGGGCTCGAGCGATACCAGTTTGCGTGCCTCGGCTTCATCCAGCAATTTTCCAAACGAGCGAAAGCCGTAAAAGGCTTCGTTAAAGCCGGGACGGCGGCGCTTGAGCGCCTGCTTGACCATGGATCCCCAGATTTTTTCCTCGGCGCTGCGTTCGGCGAACAGGGCCTCTATCGTCTCCATCATCAGGTCCAGCGCTTCCGTGGTCTTGTCCGCTTCCGGGGCCGCCTTGGCCGCAGCGGCGGGCGAAGTTGCTTTTTTCTGGCGTGATTGCTTGCGCTTTTTTTCGCGCACCAGGTCGTCGTAAAAGATGAACTCGTCACAGTTGGCGACCAGCAGATCGGAAGAGGACTGCTTGACGCCGACGCCGATCACGACCTTGTTGTTTTCACGCAATTTGGATACCAGCGGCGAAAAATCCGAATCGCCGCTGATGATGACAAAGGTGTCGACGTGCGCCTTGGTATAGCACAGGTCTAGTGCATCCACCACCATGCGGATGTCGGCCGAATTCTTGCCTGACTGGCGCACGTGCGGAATTTCGATCAGTTCAAAGGCCGCTTCGTGCATGTCTTTCTTGAACTCGCGATAGCGTTCCCAGTCGCAATAGGCTTTCTTGACCACAATACTGCCCTTGAGCAGCAGCCGCTCAAGCACGCGGGTGATATCGAACGCATCGCGGTGCACATCGCGCACGCCCAGGGCGACATTTTCAAAGTCGCAGAAAAGGGCCATGTTACGGGTATCAGCCGTGGCGGTCATCGAGGTTCCTGAAAGTGAGTGCAGCCATTGTGATGAAGGCGGCTCCAAAAGTCGACGCCTTTCGCGTCAAATAGTTGCGCAAACTCAAGCATTAACGCTAGGATGGCGCCATGGCCCGCGAATCACAGACCCTGACAGTGCTGTTTGCCGACATTTCCGATAGCAGCCGTCTGTACCATCAGTTGGGCGATGACGAGGCGCGCAGCGTGATTACAGCATGTCTTGAGTCGCTGGCCAGCCTGTTGCCGCGATTTCACGGGCGTCTGGTGAAGACGTTGGGCGACGCGATTATGTGCGTATTCCCTACCGCGGCAGACGCGGTGAATGCCGCCGCCGAAATGCAGGCGCTGGTGACCCGTATGGAGCAGTCCGAAGCGAGTCAGACCCGCCTGCACGTGGGACTGCACGCGGGACCCGTGCTGATCGAAGACGGCGATGTTTTTGGCGATACGGTCAACGCGGCAGCTTTTCTCACCAACGTGGCGGTTGCAGGTCAGATTCTGTTGTCTGATTCGACCGAAGCGGAATTACCGGCACATCTCAAGCCGCTGGTGCGTCCCTTGTTTCGCGCGACGCTCAAGGGCAGTACCGGTGAATCGTCGATTTACCATGTGGTGTGGGCGCAGGACGCGATGGAGATGACGCAGATCAATCTGCGCGCCGCACGCGTGCTGCCTGCCGATGCGGGCAGCCTGCTGGTCACGCTCAACGATGTGAAGCTGCGGGTGGACCGCTGGCATCCGCTGCTGACACTGGGGCGGGATACGGCGAGTGATATCGCAGTGACAGACCAGGTCGCCTCGCGCCGGCATTGTTCAATACGGCTCACGCGTTCGAATTTCTACCTCGTCGATCACAGCGTCAACGGCACCTACGTCACATTCTCCAGCGGCGACGAAATTCACCTGTTGCGCGGCGAAATCGTGCTCGACGGTAACGGCGAAATCCGCCTCGGCCGCAGCCGTGCCGAAGGTGTCGAAAGTATCGTTTTGTTCCAGCGCGATCAGCGCTCGCGATTCCGGCCCTAGTAGGGCCGGGAGCGCCGGCAGCTAGATGGTGTCCGCCAGCCCGTTGATGACGTCGCTGCCGCTGCGCTTCTTGGCACGCGCCTCTTCCGGCGACTCCTTGCCCTGCGGCGTGCCCGCGATCTGCGCATAAAGGTCTGCCGCGCCCTGCAGGATGCGTGGTGTCATGCCGGTGCCTTCGAAGGTCTTGGCGATTTCATTCATTTCGGGCACCCAGCGATATGCCTTGAACGGCATGCCCGCGGCGCGGCTGAGTACCGACTGATGCAGCTCGGCCTGGCTGCTTGTGAATTCCGCTTCCAGCGCCTGATCCACGCCCAGTTTGCGCGCGGCAATCAGCAATTCCGTGCCCAGCGCGATGCTGCCCTTGGTGAGGGCGGCGTAACACATTTTTACCGCTGACGCGTCACCGATCTTTTCGCCGGCCACGCGCACGTTGATTTGCGGGCTGTTGATGCGGTTCATCAGACTTGCGTGCGGCCCCGACACATAAAAGCGCTGCTTGGCGTTGTTGCGCGGCGGCGGACCGATGATGCCGGCGTCCACGACTGTGCAACCCACGCCGGTCATGATCGCGGTAATGTCGTGCATGGTCTGCGGCGCGATGGCATTGCATTCGACGAACACGATCTTGCGGCCGGTTTTTCTGCACGCTGCGGCGATTGCGTTGGCATTGGTGACCGCGGCACCGGGATCGAGCACCGACAGTACCATGTCGCAGGTCTCGACCAGTTTGTCCAGCGTCTTGCAGTCGGTGAGACCGGCTTTTTCACCGAGGCTGCGTGTGCGCGCGCTGCGCCCTTCCGAGGCCATGCAAACGTTGAAGCCCAATGCCTTGATGCACATTGCGACACCCTGGCCCATGTCGCCGGGGCTGGTGATGCCGATACTGTTGTTGAGGTCCATGTGTTTTCCCTGATGCTTTGCGTGTTGTCGATGATGAAGGCGAGTTTACGCCAAATGGGGGCGGAGCCGCGTACCCGGCCAGCTTATCCGTCGCTGCGCCGCACGCGGTAAAATGGCGCCCATCATGTCCAGAGTCGTTGCGCTGTATCGCTATCCCGTCAAAGGCTTCCCGGCGCAGGCTGTGGAGCAACTCACCGTATTGCCCGGCGGGCGCGTGGCCGGTGATCGCGTGCTGAATTTCCGATTTGCCGATGCGCCGGCTGCCGATACCGAGTGGTGCCGCAAGTATCATGGCGTGGTGCTGGCCAATACGCCGGCCTTGGCATTATTGCAGGCAGCGTTCGATGAGCAAGCCGATGAGATTAAAATTTATTATAAAAATCAATTACTTATGAGTGATGCGCTGACCGATGCTGGGCGCAGGCGATTGGCGGAGGCGATTACCGCGTTCGTATTGGCGCAGCACGAACAGCCGCTGAAGGAACAGCCTGTGCGACTGCCGCTCAAGTTGGTCGGTGATGGCAGGACACCGCGCTATCAGGATAATGAGGCCGGTCAGGTGACATTGCACAGCCGCGAGAGTCTTGTGTCGGCGGGCGTGGCGCTGGGCGAGGTGAATCTCGATGAGCAGCGTTTTCGTCACAATATCGTGATCGACGGTGTGGCCGCGTGGGAGGAGCAGTCGTGGGTTGGCGGCCACTTGCGGGTGGGCGAGGTCGAATTCGTAACAGTGGTGCCGAAAGTGCGTTGTCTCGCGACACATGCGAATCCGCGCACCGGCGAGCGCGATCTGCCCGTGATGCAAACCTTGGTGCGGGCGTTCGCGCAAAAAGAGCCAACTTTTGGCGTGGGGATGCTGTCGCATGCTGGCGGTGTGATCCGGCTGGGCGATTCTGTCGATAAAGTCCCATGAGCCGGGCTTAAATACATTGGTTGCGCCGCAACAGGGACTTATTTATAATCGCCCACCGGTCATGCGGGAATAGCTCAGCTGGTAGAGCGCAACCTTGCCAAGGTTGAGGTCGGGAGTTCGAGCCTCCTTTCCCG
>CADECM010000033.1:42323-53386 GCA_902825845.1 uncultured beta proteobacterium | reverse complement strand
CGCTACGACGAAGCCGAGGCGGCCTACCGCAAGGCCATCGAACTCGATCCGAAATGGGCGTGGCCATGGGGCGGATTGGGCATTCTGCTGCACCTTAATCTGAAGCGCTACGACGAAGCCGAGGCGGCCTACCGCAAGGCCATCGAACTCGATCCGAAATCGGCGCACCTGTGGAACAGCTTGGGCGATTTACTAGGCGATAATCTTGGCCGTCACGATGACGCCGAGCAGGCTTATCGGAAAGCCATCGGATGCGATCCCTCTAACCCCTTCCCAATCGCAAATCTGGCGCGATTACTGGCAACCCTGGAACGAAGCAGCGAAACCAGCGAACTGTACCGGCAATCGTTGACCCTGGTTGCCAAGCATGACGACAACCTGCGCCTGCAAGCGCATTGCTGGCTGGGCAATAGCGACTTGGCGCTGCAAGCGCTGGATGCATTGGCAGAACGCGCCGGCAGCGGTGATGAGCGCGCTTTCTACGAGCTGAAAGAACAGTGTTTTGAGTGCAACGCCATTGGATTGTCCAAATCACTGGTCGATTTGATGGGGCGCAGCCAATACGCCGACTACCTGCAGCCTTTTGCGTTGGCATTGCGCGCCGCCAGTGGCGAAAAAGATGCGTTGCTGGATGTAGCGGTTGAGATGCGCAGCATGGCGGAGGAAGTGCTGGCGCAGATCGACGGCAGTTGACGCTGGCGCCACCGTGAACCGTCAGGCTCTCGCGGCCACCTTAAGTTATTTTTTAAAAACAGATACTTAAGATACTACTGCTTTACGATTAGGCCATCCACCGCGACCACGCCCGAGCCTTCCGGCTTGATGATCAGCGGATTGATTTCCGCCTCGGCAACGCTGTCGATATACGCCAGTTGCGAGAAGTCGCTC
The DNA here is from genome assembly GCA_902825845.1 of uncultured beta proteobacterium. Taxonomy (GTDB): domain Bacteria; phylum Pseudomonadota; class Gammaproteobacteria; order Burkholderiales; family SG8-41; genus UBA5216. The sequence continues at coordinate 52,498 of CADECM010000033.1, read as the reverse complement.
ACGGTTTTGGCCAGCGCCTCGCAGTCGCCCTTGGTCATGCCGCGATAGCCGCGAATCGGCGCCAGACCTTTGACCTGCTCGATCATTTTTGCGGCGTCTTCCACACTCACCGGTGCCAGCCGCGCGGCAAAATCCTTGTAGATTTCCGCCAGCACGCCGCCGATGCCCAGCACCACCACCGGCCCCACCTGCGGATCGCGCTTGAAGCCGAGGATCACTTCGGCAAGGCCCTTTTCCATGCGCTGCACGAGGATGCCGTTGAGTTTGGCTTGCGGATGCTTTTTGCCGACGCGATCGAGAATGTCGCGCGCTGCGGTCTTCAACGCCGCAGCGTCGGCAATGTTCAGCACCACGCCGCCGGCGTCGGTCTTGTGCGCGATGTCGGGCGAGAGAATTTTTGCAACAACCGGGAACGGCACGTTCGCTGCATCGTCCGGCGATTTGAGCACCGCGGTTGCAGCCTGCGGCACACCCAGTGCCGCAAACACCCGGCAGGCATCGAACTCGTTGAGCTGTTTGCTGTTGGCCGCCGCGAGCCATTTTTGCGCTTCGCCGACACGCGCGCTGTCGATGGCGGGCGGCACTTGCGGCGGTGTCCAGTCGCGCCAGGCGCGAATCGCATCCGCGCAGGATTCCGGCGTGCGAAAGCCGGCGATGTTGGCCTCGGTCAGCAGGTTCAGCGATTTTTCCGCATGCGGCGCGAGGAATACCGCGATCAGTTTGCCGCGACGGTCAGCTTCCACCACCGGTGCCACCGCGATTTGCGGGTGAAACTGCGCCGAACTGCCGGCAATCGGGATCACCAGGTCGCAGTGGTCGGACGCCAGCAGTTCGTTCAGCACCGCGCTGTAGATTTCCTTTTTCGCGCCGGCCAGCGTGAGGTCGGTGACGCGCGCGTGGCTGATGGTGATGTTGTGATTGTTCTTGAGGTTGTCGATCACCGTTTGCGTCGGCGCGACCACATCCACGCCCAGCGTGCCGAGCCGGTCCGCGACCGTGGCAGCGCCGCCGCCGGTGGTGGTCATGATCGCCACGCGATGGCGTTTGCCGGGCTTGACACCGGTGATCATCGGCCCCAGTTCAAATAGCGTCTCCAGCATGTCCACGCGCAGGATGCCGTTGGCCTTGAAAAAGGTATCCGCGAGTTCGTCGGAACCGGCCATCGCGCCAGTGTGCGACGCCGCACAATCCTGTCCGATCTCGGAGCGGCCGAGCTTGAACACGATGATCGGCTTGCCTTTCTCAAAGGCGCGCCGGCCCGCGCGCGCGAGATGTTCGGCGTCGCGGATGGTTTCCATGAACAACAGAATCTGCCCGGTGTGCGGATCGTCCACCAGCATGTCGGCGAATTCACCGACGCCAATGTCAGCTTCGTTGCCCACCGACACCAGCTTGGAAAAGCCCATGCCGCGCCCCAGTCCGCGCGACATCAGGCCGCCCATCATGCTGCCACTTTGCGACACCACGGTGATCGGCCCGGCCTTGATGTCGGAACTTTCCAGCACCGCGTTGACCGACAGCGCAAGGTGAGTCTGGCTGCTGATAAGCCCGATGCAGTTGGGGCCGATCAGACGCACGCCGCCGGCCTTGGCGATGCGCTGCAGTTCCTCCTGCATGGCGCGGCCCTCGGCGCCGACTTCGGCGAAGCCGTCGGTGTAAATCGTCACCACCGGTATTTTTTTCGCCACGCATTGCTCAAGCGCCTTGGCCACGCGCTGTGCCGGCACCATGATGAAGGCGTGATCGATCGCATCCGGCACCGCGGTAACGTCGGGATACGATTTCTCGCCGAAGATTTCCTCGCGGCCCGGATTGATCGGGAACAATTTCCCCTCGTAACCATAGCGGCGCATGTAGCGCTGCGGGCGCGAGGTATTTTTGGTGGCGTCGCTGGAGGCACCGATGAGGGCAACCGAGCGCGGGGAGAAAACTTGCTGGCGCAAAATCGCCAAGGCGTCGTTATGCATAAGTATTTGATTTTATTAATTAATTTAAGATTCGAAAAGGATGGGAACCACTGCCGCCAACATCAAGAATGCTATCACTTGCCTGACACCGCGCCTTGTCGTTTGTATGCGCCTCGAAATGGCTGACTACCACCGTGGCCGCGCCGTGTTCTGCGCGGGCGGCGTTGCGCGGGTGTCCGCCCAAGTGGCGTAGTGTTTCTTCAGGGGTCCCGGCAAGGCCTCATAAAATTCATCCGATAGTGGAAACTGCGGCATGTAATCACGCACGGCATCCAGCACCAGGTTGCCTTGATTGAAATCCTTGGGCCGCTTGAGGGCCGAACGCGTGGGTTTCTCAGCGAGCCACAGCTTGTGCAGCGCAAAGTAACGCGGGTCGGGCGCGATCACCTTGGCCGCCGCGCCGTCGCGCCCGACGATGACATGCGCGACTTGTTGACCCAGCAGCAGCCAATCCTGCTCTTCCAGCGCAATCGGCGCCAGTTGTTCGCTGCCCGGATACTGGTCTGCGAGTGTCTTGGCGAGCAGTACTTCGACTTCATACCCGGCGCGATTGCGCAGTTGAAAAGGACGCTCGCTGTTTTTGGTGTAGGTGACATCGAGACGCTTGAGCAATTCACGCAGGGAGCGCGGCGGGGTATTGAGGTACTGCAGCAGCGGTGCGTCGGCGGCGAGGCCTGTAATGCGCACGGCGTCCCATTTCGCCGTCGGCAGCCCCGCCTGCAAATCCAGTTTGCCGGCAGTCCACGCCATATCGAAATCTTCCGTTGCGTCCACCCCCACGGCAAAGCGCTCACCGGCTTCGATCTCATACACCGGCATGGCGTTGGTACCTACCACCATATAACGCTGCCCCAGAAAGCCGTAGACATCCATCATGCGCAGGATCGCAGCGGCTTCACTGCTGATGACACCCATGCGTGCATTGCCCACGAGACGCAAGGCACGATATTGACGGCACAGATTATTCAGGTGGTGCAGGCGTTCGCGTTCGTCCGCAAGCGCGTCCACTTTCAGTTGCGTGTGTTGCTGTACCAAGGCTTCACCCTCGGCGGTGAGACGGCCCAGCGAATTGCCCAAGCCCTTCCCGGCGTCGGTCATGCGGTAAAGATACTGGTACTGCGTCTGCGTGCCGTCGGCGCCTTGATGCGCCTGGCGTTTGATCTGAAACACGAAATCCAGCGCTGCCGCGCGCCGGGCGGCGTCCACCCAGGCGTCGTACTGTTGCTCGAGATTGGCGAGCATCACGCGATGGGCATCGCTGAACGGCACGTTCCTTTTATCCGTAAAAACAGTGACAATTGCATTCTACAGATAAAAATTGACACATAACCATGTAAAACGTCTTTTTATCCGTAATTTATATAAAAAGTAAAAAATACGGATAAAATAGTCATTCGCCAACAAGGATTGAGTTGGTTTTCCTTAGCGCTAATGAATAACCATATGATTTTAAACAGTTATCTTTCTTTTGGCGGTCGCTGCGAAAAACTGCGCTCGAAAACGCCTTCCGCAATCCGGTTCTTCAAAATCTCGATCGAGCCGCCGGCGATCATCCAGCCGCGGCATTTGCGAAAGCAGTACTCCACCAGCGTTTCTTCGGTGTAGCCGATGCCGCCCATGATCTGCATCGCTTCGTTGCAGATATCGAATCCGGCCTGATTGCAAAATGCCTTGGCGATGGCAGTGTCTTCCGCCGACGGGATGCCGTTCACCGCATTGGCGGCCGCGCGATGGATCAGCAATTGCCCGGCGTCGAGTTTCATTTTCATGTCGGCGAATTTCCACTGAATGCCCTGAAACTCGCACAGCAGGCGCCCGAACTGCTTGCGCGTCATCGCCCACTCGCGCGCGATGTTGTAGGCGTAGCGCCCGAATGCGAGCGAACGCGCGGTGTTGCCGATGCGCTCGACGTTAAAACCCGCGATCTGCTTTTTGAAGCCGCCTTCTTTCAGCAGCACGTTTTCCGGGCCGACATAGACGTTGTCGAGATAGGTCTGCACCCATTCTTCGCCATTGAAAAACTTCGCCGCCGCGCCCTGCTTGAAGCCGGGTGAGGTGCGCGGAATCAGCACCGAGCCGATGCCGCCGACGCCGGGACCGAAGCGCACATAGGTGAGCATCACCTCGGCGGCCGTGGCGTGGGTCTGGAACACCTTCACGCCGTTGATGCGATAACCCTCGCCATCGGGCTTGGCGCTGGTGGTGAGATCGGTCACCGCACTCCCCGCATCCGGCTCGGTCATGCCGACGCAGATCACGGCTTCGCCCTTGAGAATCTTGGTGAGATAGCGCTGCTTCTGGTCCGGCGTGCCGTACTCGGCGAGCACGCGCACCGGGCCGAAGTTACCGGCCTGAATCACGTCAGCGCTGCGCGGGCAGGCTTCGGTCACGGCCTCAATCGCGAGGATCGCATCCATCAGCGAGCCGCCCTGCCCGCCATCGGCTTCGGGAAATGCAATGCCCATCAACCCCTGCTCGGCCATCAGCCTGGCGATATCAAACGGATGCTCGGTCTGATGCGCGCGCGCCAGTGCGCCCGCTTTCAGATGCTTCTGCGCGAAACCACTGACGGCATCACGAAACTGTTGTTGTTCGGGCGTGAAATTGAAGTCCATGAAATGACCGGCTTTGGGTGACTGCGGGGAGGCGCGATTGTCACAAGTCACGCGCCCGGGCGCAAGCAGCGCTACACTTGCGAAACAACTATTTTCGGGGGAGAACGGCATGGCAACGGGCACCACAGGAGGAACGCTCAATCCGGAGGGACAAGCCTCGCGCACGCTGGCGTTGAACATGAAACTGCTGGCACAAAACGAGCTCGACGGTTTTGGCGGCATTGGCGAAGGCTGCACCATGCAGTTGACGCAGGACGGACGGCGCATCCTGTGGCTGGCGCATGAATCCGCGCCCAAGAATTTCACCGGCGTCGACGTCAGCGATCCGCGCCAGCCCAAAGTGGTGATCCAGACCGAGCTGCCCCACGCACAGATGCGCTCGAATTCGCTGGAAATCGTCGGCGACATGATGGTGGTGTGTTATCAGGTGCGCGGCGGCAAGGGCAATCCCAATGACCCCAACGCAATCAAGCAGAATGCCGGCATGAAGCCGGCGGGCTTTGATCTGTTCGACATCAGCACGCCGGAAAAACCCAGACTGATTTCGCATTTCGATGCCTCCGGCCCGCACTCGCTGGGCGCGCATTGCTGCTGGTTTGTCGATGGCGAGTTTGTGCACTTGAGCTGCGGCGCGCCGGATCATCAGCCGCGCAACCCCAAGGACCATCAGATCTATCGCATCGTCGATGTGCGCAATCCGTCCAAGCCCGTGGAAGCCGGCCGCTGGTGGTATCCGGGCACCAAAGAGGGCGACGCCGAGCCACCAGTGCCGCGCCATCCCAGATTCGACGGCGGTTACCGCCCGCACAACATCAGCGTCTATCCCGCGCGCCCTGATCGCGCCTACATGGGCTACATCGACGGCGGCGTGGTGATCCTAGACATCAGCGACAAGGCGCATCCGAAGGAAGTCTCACGCCTGAAGATTTCACCGCCCTATACCGGCATGTCGCACACCGCGATGCCGCTGCATGGCCGCGGGCTGATGGTGCTGGCCGACGAGTGCAACAAGGACGACGGCGCGGACTGGCCCAAGTTCAACTGGATCGCCGACATGCGCGACGAGACCAACCTGGTCACGTTGTCGACGCTGCCGCTGCCGCCGGTGGAAGCCTTCGGCAAGCGCGGCGGGCGCTTCGGCGCGCATAACCTGTACGAAAACTATCCCGCGAAGCACGCGTTCCGTTCCGAAGAGATCATCTTCACCTCGTGCTTCAACGCCGGTATTCGCGTCTACGACATCTCCAACCAGTTTCAGCCGCGAGAAGTCGCCTACTTCGTGCCTGGCGCGCCGGCGCTGTCGCCCAAGGGCGCGATCCAGATGAACGACGTCTATGTCGACGACCGTAATATTGTTTACGCCGTGGATCGCTTCAGCGGCGGCTTGTATACGCTCGAAATGAGTCTTTAACCAAGGAAACGCCATGGCCTGGAAATTTGAACTGATTATGAAACCCGGCAGTGAATTGATGATCACCGAGGGCCCGGTATGGACGGGCGAGGAAATTCTGCTCACGCAGATCCGCCAGAACCGCATCCTGCGCTACGACCTGAAGAACAACGCCTTCAGCGTGTGGCGCGAGGGCACCAACCGCACCAACGGCCTGTGCTTCGACGCCGACGGCAGGCTGTTCGGCTGCTGTTCGGGCGGGCGCTCAATCGTGCGCTTCGATGCCGACGGCAAAAACACCGTCGTCGCCGACCGGCTTGACGGCAAGAAACTCAGCACGCCCAACGACCTGGCCGTCGACCGCAAGGGCCGCATCTGGTTCACCAATCCGGTGAACGACGGCAACTGGGACAATACCGAGGTCGAGGAACTCGACCACCGCTCAGTGCTGTGCGCCGTTCCGCAGGCGGACGGCAGCTACAAGGTCACGCGCGCGACCTTCGACACCACGCAGCCCAACGGCATCCTCGTTTCGCGCGATCAGCGCTGGCTGTATGTCGCCGAAAGCGGCTCCACGCGCGGCATCGACCGCCAGTTGCGCGCCTACCCCATCAAGGATGACGGCAGTCTCGGCGCGTGCGACGTGCTGTTCAGCTGGGCCGAAGACGCACGCGGCCCGCATCGCGGCATTGACGGCATGTGCCTCGATGCCGAAGGCAATATCATCGCCACCGCCGGCTGGGAAGTGAGCGGATCGGGACCGATGCTGTATGTGTTCTCGCCCGCAGGCCGCGTGCTGGAAACGCACCCGGTCGCCGCCAACCGCCCGACCAATGTGTGCTTCGGCGGGCCGGACATGACCACCGTGTTCGTCACCAGCACCAACGGCCACGTGTTCAAGGCGCAGACCGATCGTGTGGGCTGGGCAATGTTTCCGTAAACGAAACAAAGGATTTACAACCAACGATTCGGGGTCTTTCGCGGACTAACTGTTCCGCGGCACCAGCCGCCACAATGACGTCACCTCCGCGGCGCGCGCTGCATGCAACGGATCGCTGGCATCGAAAACGCGCCGGTGGCCGGGCTTGATGTCGATTTTCTCCAGCACGCTCAATCCTGCCTGATCGATCAGCGCCAGCAAATCCGCGCGCGTGCGCAGCCCGAGGTGCTCGGCGATGTCCGACAGGATCAGCCAGCCCTGGCCGCCGGGTGACAGATGCTCCGCCAATCCTTTGAGGAAGCCGCGCAGCATGCGGCTTTCAAAATCGTAGACAGCGCCCTCCAGTGGGGTGGCGGGCCGCGCCGGGATCCACGGCGGATTGCACACGATGAGCGGCGCTCGCCCGTCGGGAAACAGATCCGCTTCCACCACGTCGATCTGATCGCCCAGCGACTGGCGGGCGACGTTGTCGCGTGCGCAGGCCAGCGCGCGCGGGTCGTGTTCGGTGGCGATCACGCGCGCGACCCCGCGGCGTGCCAGCACCAGCGCCAGCACGCCGGTGCCGGTGCCGATGTCGAAGGCCAGCGCCGGCAATGTGGCCGAAGGAAATGGCGCATCGGCCACCAGCTGCACATACTCGCTGCGCACCGGCGCGAACACGCCGTAGTGCGGATAAACGCGCGCACCCAGTGCCGCTACTTCGACGCCCTTCTTTTGCCATTCGTGCGCGCCGATGATGCCAAGCAATTCGCGCAGCGAAGCGACGTAGGGTTCGCTGCCCGCCCCATGGGTACCATAGGCGGCTGCGCAGGCATCGCGCACATCGGGGGCGCGTCCCAGCGGGATGCCGTGGTCCGCATCAAACGGTATCAGGAGCATGCCCAGCGTGCGTGCGCGCTGCGATCTGGCGAGGCGAAAGCGGTTGAAGATTTCGGTTTTTGAAGGCTCAACCGCATCTTTTGATTTGCGCGGTTTGCGTCTTTCGTGATCCGCGCGCCGCGCGATGGCCTGCAGAAACAGCTTGGCATTGTGAAAATCACCGCGCCACAGCATCGCCGTGCCCTCGCACGCGAGCCGGTAAGCCATGTCGGCCTTCATGGTGTCATCGACCAGCACCACGCGTTTGGGCGGCGGCAGGCCGGCCTCGGAGCGCCAGCCCACGGCGGACAGGCCATCGATCGTGCGCAGCGCGGCAAAGGGATGCGGGATCAGCGCGCCGTCTTCATCCTGTGCGTCCAGCGTGGTTGGCGATATTGACACGAGCTTCTCCCGGATTTCAGTGGCACGCTTATACGCGTTTCCCCGGCCCGGGTCGAGCCGGTGCCCGCTACGCCGTCAAGCTACGCCGTCAATAACGCCCGCAACTGCCGCACATCCTTCAGCTTCTCGATCGCCCACACCGTATCGCACAGCTTGCGCGCGCGCGCCTTGCCGAGAATCGGCGCCATCAGGTGAAAGCATTTCTCGTCGACCTGCGCGCGCGTCATCGGGTTTTGCGCGGTGCCGAGCACGGCCTTGATATGGATGTTGAGTTCGCGGCCGTCCTTGAGTTTGAGCGCGAGGCGGCACTGGCGCGCGGGCATGGCGGCGGCCATTTCATCGTCGCCCAGCAGCTTGACCTTGCTGCGCACCGCCAGCACCTTCGGGTTCTTCATGCGTTTTTCGTCGTGCGCGGATTCAAACGTGACGATGCCGTCGAGCAGCATGATGGCGCACATGTGCTGCATGCAGATGTCGGGCATGTGGCGGTTGTCGGTGGTGTTGGCGCCCTGATGCGCCACGCGCACGGTGAGGCTGTCCACCTGGTCCGCCTTGACGTTGTTGGCGCGGATCAGCTCCAGCAAGCCATCCAGCGGCGCCTGGATCGGCGAACCCACCGACCAGCGCTTGATGTTGGTGCGCATCACCTCATAACGCGAGCCGAGTTCCTCGATCAGGCGCTCCGGCAGCGGCGGCTTGCCGATGCGGCGCTCCTCATTGTAGGCATGAAAGAAATTGCGCTCGCCCGACAGCGCGTCTTCCACGCCGGTGAAGCCGTGCGATACCATGGCGGCCGCCGCGGTGCCGTTCCTTGCCGGCATGCCGCCGAAATCGAAGGCCTTTTCAATGTGTTCCTCGTCGCGCATCCAGCATGACACGCCGGAGGCCTGTTGCACGGTGTACGACAGCAGCCAGCGGCACTGGTCGTAATTGAGTTTGGCGAGCGAACCCGCCGCCGCCGCCGCGCCGAACATCGGCCCGAAAGTGTGGGTGGAATGCCCTGCCTCGCGAAAATCGTGTGCGTGCAGCGACAGCGACAGGCGGCTGCCGACGTCATACCCCAGCGCCACCGCGCGCAGCAGTTGCGTGCCGTTGGCGTGTTCGCGTTCGCCCATCGCCAGCGCCGCCGGCACCACACCGCAGCCCGGATGGGTGAGCGAGGGCGCGTGCGAGTCGTCGGTTTCGTCGGCGTGCGCCAGCATGCCGTTGGCGAGCGCAGCGTGTTCTGCCGTGGTGACGAACTTGCTGCCGATCACCGTCGATTGTTTGGTGCCGCCCAGCGTCTTGATGTATGAAATGGCCGCGCGTCCCGGCGGCAGGCGCGAACCCGACACCATTGCCGCCAGCGTGTCGAGCAGATGGTGCTTGGTGCGCTCGACCACTTCCTTCGGCATCGGCTTTTTGCCGGCCTGGGCGATATACGTCGCCAGTGTTTTCATTACCGGGGAGATCTCGGAATCGTTCTTCTTGGCCATACCTGCCCTCAAAAATAGTTGTTTAAAATCAACATGTTACATGATTGCGGCCGCGCGTGGCAATTGCGATGCATCCTTCAGCGTGGGGAACTGCCAGCACAGGTCGATCAGCCGCTGTGCCTGCGCATCGGGGATCACGCCGTCCACCAGGCCGCGGAATTTGGCTTCGAGATCGGCATCGCTCATCGGATGCTGAGTGCTGCCGAGCGCGTGCTCGACATGCCGGTCCACCACGCGCCCGTCGTGGAGTTCGATGCGCACGCGCGCTTCGAGTTTGCGGATGCCGGCGTCGGGCGTGGCATCGATCCGGTCGCGCACGGCGATCACTTTCGGGTCACGCACTACGGCGTCGGCAAATTGCGCTTCGAGTGCCGCGCCATGCACGATGGCCACCGCGCAGGCGTGGAATACACTGAACTTGCCCTGCAAACCGTCGACGGGCTTTTTGTTGCCGGTGAGTTCCAGCACGATCGGATTGACCGTGAGCGAAATCTTTTTGATCTCCTCGCCGCTGAGCTTGAGCTCGCG
>CADECM010000033.1:14979-42223 GCA_902825845.1 uncultured beta proteobacterium | reverse complement strand
TGAAAACTCTTGCACATGGAGCCGAACATTTCGCGCAGGCCCGCCGACTGGGTGGCGGCGATGCCCAGCGCCCACACCATCTGCTGCTCGGACAATCCGAGCAGTTTGCCGATCGCCGCCGCCGCGCCAAACACGCCGGCACTGCCGGTGATGTGATAACCGCGCGCATAGTGCTCGGGAAACACCGACAGGCCCACCCGCACCTCGGTCTCCACGCCCAGAACGAAGGCATGAATGAGGTCCATTCCCGAGACGTGCGGATCGCCCTTCCATTCTCCGAACGCCAGCAGTGCCGGCCACACCGGCGCGCTCACATGCACCGCACGCTCATGGGTGTCGTCAAAATCGAGCACGTGCGAGCTGATGCCGTTGATCAGCGACGCGCGCAACGCATCCGCACGCTCGCGCCGGCCCAAGAGCTGCGCCTGTGGCGGGCCGAAAAACGGCTGCAGCGCGGCCACCGCGTTATCGACCGTTTCATGATGCGCGGCACCGATGGCACAGCCCAGCCAGTTGAGCAGGGCGCGCGTGGCTTCGTGCACCACGTCGGGCGGCAAGTCTTGCGCGCGCGCCGCGACGAGGTGCCGGGCCAGTGTCTGTGTCACTTGCATGGGGTTCACCTTGAATGGACCGGCCCATTTTAACAGTCCGGGCGGCCACGCATCTCCCGCGCGAGCGTGCGGTACAATGCCGCTTTGCATCGGGGGGACGGCAGTGAGCAAAGCGCTGGTAGGCATCGTCATGGGCAGTCAAAGCGACTGGGACGTGATGCAACATGCCGTGGCTATGGTGAAACAATTCGGCGTGCCGTGCGAGGCGCAAGTGGTGTCCGCCCATCGCACGCCCGATCTGCTCTATCGCTACGCGGAGCAGGCTGCCGGCCGCGGTCTGCAGTGCATCATCGCCGGCGCCGGTGGCTCGGCGCACCTGCCGGGCATGCTGGCCGCGAAAACCATCGTCCCGGTACTGGGTGTGCCGGTGACCTCGCGCGCGTTGCGTGGGCTCGATTCACTGCTGTCGATCGTGCAAATGCCCAAGGGCGTGCCGGTGGCGACCTTTGCCATCGGCGAGGCAGGCGCGGCCAACGCGGGCCTGTTCGCTGTAGCCATGCTCGCGCGCGACGACGCGAAGCTCGCCCAAAAACTCACCGCCTTCCGCCGCAAACAGACGGCCTCCGTGCGCGCCATGAAACTGCCCGTGAAGAAATGATTTTTCCTGATGCCATGCTCGGCATGCTGGGCGGCGGCCAGCTGGGCCGCATGTTCACCCTCGCCGCGCACAGCATGGGCTACCGTGTCACCGTGCTCGATCCCGATCCGTTGAGCCCCGCCGGCGCGATTGCCGACGTGCACCTGAAAGCTGCGTATCAGGATCGCGAGGCGCTGCAGCACCTCGCCGACAGCTGCGCCGCGGTGACCACCGAGTTCGAGAACGTGCCCGCCGACAGTCTGCGCTGGCTGGCGAGCCACTGCACGGTGCGCCCCGCCGGTGATGCGGTGGCCGTGGCACAGGACCGCAGTCGCGAAAAGGCCTTTTTCACGGACTTTGGCCTTGGCATCGCGCCCTGCGCGGTGATCGAAACGGCCGCCGACCTGTCCCAGCCCGACGAGACGCTTTTTCCGGGCATTCTTAAGCGCGCGCGCTTCGGTTACGACGGCAAGGGGCAGGCGCGCGTGGCCGATGTGCAAGCGGCACGCGCCGCATTTGCGGCGTTCGGCGCCGACACCTGCGTGCTCGAAAGCCTGGTGGATCTGGTGTGCGAAGTGTCGGTGGTGGTGGCGCGCGGCGCGGAGGGCGCCACGCGCGTGTTTCCCGTTGCGGAAAACCAGCACCGGGACGGCATACTCGACGTGTGCATCGTGCCCGCGCGCATCGCGCCGGCGCTGGCCGTGCAGGCGGAGCGGGCCGCCATGCTGATCGCCGAGCGGCTGGACTACGTGGGCGTGCTGGCGGTGGAATTTTTTGTCACGCGCAACGGTGAACTGCTGGTCAACGAAATTGCGCCGCGCCCGCACAACAGCGGGCATTACACCATCGACGCCTGCGCCACCTCGCAGTTCGAGCAGCAGGCACGCGCGCTGTGCGGCCTCGCACTGGGTGACCCCCGCCTGCTGTCGCCGGTGGTGATGGTCAATCTGCTGGGCGATGCGTGGCAAAGCGGCGTGCCCGATTGGCGGCGCCTGTTCGACAACCCGCGTGCCAAACTGCATCTCTACGGCAAACACGAAGCCCGGCGTGGCCGCAAAATGGGCCACTTCACCGTTCTGGGCGACAATGCGGAGACGGCGCTCGCTGAAGCGTTGGCGCTGCGCGCCGCGCTGTGCCCGTCATTTGCGCTGGCGTCGGACTGACATGCATTGTCGATTTATCTGCTGCTCGCCATCGGCCTGTAAAGCGGCGTGACGCTGGCAAAGCATCCGTTGGCTGCCACGCCCTGACTTGACGGCGGATCAGCATGAGCGCCAAACGCTGACTGCTGACCCGTATTTGCGAGACCGGCCTTGAGCGCGGGCTGAGCGACGGCGTGATGGTGCCGTTCCTGCCGGACGTCAAAGTGCTGCGCGATGAGAAGTTCTGATGGGTAGCGCGAGGCCCGGCGTGCGTGGCCAGGCCCCCGGGCTTGGTGGTACTATTGCCATACACGCGCGGCATCCCTGTTGCCGCCTGCAACCCGTTTAGCGATGACGCCATGAATCCCGGCGACGCATTATTGCGTTCCGATCTGAAGAGCCTGCCATTCCTGCACCGCGGCAAGGTGCGCGACCTGTACGCCGTGGATGACGACAAACTGCTGGTGGTCCAGACCGACCGCCTGTCGGCCTTCGATGTCATTCTGCCGGTGCCGATTCCCGGCAAGGGACAGGTGCTGACCGAGGTATCGAATTTCTGGTTCAAAAAGTTGAGCCACGTGATTCCCAATCACCTGACCGGCATCGCACCGGAATCGGTGGTGTCGGCCGCGGACCGGCCGCAGGTGGCGGGCCGCTCGATGGTGGTCAAACGCCTGAAACCGCTGCTGGTGGAAGCGGTAGTGCGCGGCTATCTGATCGGCTCCGGCTGGAACGATTACCGCAAATCCGGCGCGGTATGCGGCATCAATCTGCCTGCGGGCTTGCAGCAGGCGCAGAAGCTGCCGCGAGTGCTGTTCACGCCCTCCAGCAAGGCGCCGGCCGGCGAACACGATGAAAACATCACCTTCGCGGATGTCGAAGTCATCATCGGCGCGGAACTCGCGGCACGGGTGCGCGATGTGTCGATCCAGCTCTACAGCGAAGCGGCCGATTACGCCGCGACGCGCGGCGTGATCATCGCCGACACCAAATTCGAATTCGGGGTCGACGCGCAAAACAAGCTGGTGCTGATCGACGAAATCCTCACCCCGGATTCGTCGCGTTTCTGGCCTGCTGCCGAGTATCGCGTCGGCATCAGCCCGCCGAGCTTCGACAAGCAGATCATCCGCGACTGGCTGGAAACGACCGGATGGAACAAAAAGCCGCCCGCGCCGGTGCCGCCGGCGGATGTGCTGGCGAAGACCTCGGAAAAGTACCGGGAAGTGCAGCGGCTGCTGACGCAGTAGCTGTCGGCGGCGCTCGATGAAACGCGAAATCGGCAATCTGTTTCCGGAGCTTGAGAAGGACCTCAAGCCGTACACCGCCGATTTCACCACCGGCATTTTGCCGTATCAGGATATCGTCCAGCTGGTAAATGGCGGACGCATCACCGCCGCCGCGCCCGTCGAGGACGCGCAGATACAGCCCGCCAGCCTCGATCTGCGCCTGGGCACCACGGCGTGGCGCGTGCGCGCGAGTTTTCTGCCGGGCAAGGGATCGCCGGTCAGCGCCAAGATCGAGCGCATGATGATGCATCGCATCGATCTGACGCAGCCCACGGTGTTCGAGAAGGGCTGCGTCTACATTGCCGAGCTGATGGAGGAACTGCGGTTGCCCGCGGACATATCCGGCAAGTCGAATCCGAAAAGCTCCACCGGCCGGCTGGATATTTTCACGCGGCTGATCGCCGACGGCGGCACCGAGTTCGAGAGCGTGCCCGAGGGCTATCGCGGCAAGCTGTATCTGGAAATCGTGCCGCGCACCTTCAGCGTGCTGGCACAGGCGGGCACGCGGCTGAATCAGATGCGCTTTGTGCGCGGCAACCCGCCGCCGTCCGACCACAAGCTGGATGAACTCAATTCGCTGGATGCCATTGTCTACTCGGACGCCGATACGCCGATGACCGCCGTGGTCAATGACGGGCTGTGGATATCGGTGGATCTCGAGGGTGACAGCAGCGGCGGCATCGTGGGTTACCGCGCCAAACAGCACGCGCCGCTGATTGATTTGAGCCGCGTGAATCACTACGAGCCGGGCGAGTTCTGGGAGCCGCTGCGCGGCGAGGCGCACCACAGCCTGGTGCTCAATCCCGACGACTTTTATATATTGATGTCGCGCGAGCGCATTCGCATCCCGCCGAGTTTTGCCGCCTCGATGGTGCCGTACGATCCATCCGTGGGCGAATTCCGGATTCACTACGCGGGGTTTTTCGACCCCGGCTTCGGCTATGGCAACAACGACGTCAACGGTGCCCGCGCGGTGCTCGAAGTGCGTTCGCACGAAGTGCCGTTCCTGATCGAACACGGCCAGGGCGTGGGGCGCCTGATCTACGAACGCCTGCTCGGCAAACCGGAGCGTCTCTACGGCGTGAACATCGGCTCCAACTATCAGGCGCAGGGGCTGAAACTGAGCAAACAGTTCAAGCCGCCGCGCTAGCGCCCACTCTGGGTGTATGATGTAAGTATATGTTTTTATTGAATATTTTATTCCGGCATGGCGGGTGAACCCACAACCGATGAAATCGCGCGCGCCGTCGCCGTGCTGCGCGCCGGCGGGCTTGTCGCGTTTCCCACGGAAACAGTCTACGGTCTCGGCGCCGATGCCTCCAACCCCGACGCGATCAGCAAAGTGTTCGCCGCCAAGGGGCGACCGCATGATCACCCACTGATCGTGCACATCGCCGACGTTGGACAGCTGTCGGCGTGGGCGCGTGATATTCCGCCGGCAGCGCTCGCGCTGGCGAAAAAATTCTGGCCGGGACCGCTGACGCTGATACTCAAGCGCGCGCCGGCGGTGAACACACGCGTGACCGGCGGACAGGACACCATCGCATTGCGCGTGCCCGCGCATCCCGTGGCGCAGGCGTTGCTGCGCGCCTTCGGCGGCGGCGTGGCGGGGCCGTCGGCCAATCGCTTTGGCCATGTGTCGGCCACCACGGCTGAACACGTGCGCGACGAATTCGGCGCGGCGGTGGACTGCGTGCTCGATGGCGGCGCGTGCGCGGTGGGCATCGAGTCGACGATCGTGGATCTGTCGAATCCGCAGCCCGCGCTGCTGCGCCCCGGCTGCATCAGCGCGGCGCAGATTGAAGACGCTTTGGGAATGCCGCTCGCCGCGCCCGGCGCGCAGTCACCGCGCGCCCCGGGCACGCTCGCCAGACACTACGCGCCGCGCACGCCGGTGATGCTGGTCGAAGCGGATGTCATCGACGAACTCGCACGCAGTTTCGCGCGCATGGGCAAACGCGTCGCGGTACTCGCGCGCAACGCGCGGCAGCCGATGCTGGGCGGACTGGCGTGGATCGCCGCGCCGGATGCGCCGGCGGGTTATGCGCATGATCTCTACGCCAATCTGCGGCAACTCGACACCGCGGGCTGCGACGTGATGCTGGTGGAGGCGCCGCCGGCCGATGCGGCGTGGACGGCGGTGCGCGACCGCCTGGCGCGGGCGGCAGCGGGCGCGAGTGCCGCTTAGTCAGGCCGTGACGCGGTTGCGTCCGTCATTCTTGGACTGATACAGCTTGCGGTCGGCGTCATCCAGCAGATCCTTGTAGGTCCGGAACGCCGGCTGAATCTCCGATACGCCGATGGAAATGGTCTGCACCAGGCGCTTGCCCTCGAATTCGAATTCATGCCTTTCGACGGACTCGCGGATTCGGTCCGCCAGCTCGACGCCCTTTCGCGCAGTGGCATTGGGCAGCACCACCAGAAACTCTTCACCGCCAAGACGGCCGATGACGTCATCCTTGCGCAGGCAGGCCTGCGCGACCTGCGCGCTTTCGCGCAGGACATAGTCGCCACAGCTGTGGCCGTACGCGTCATTGATCTTCTTGAAGTAATCCAGATCGTAATAGATTACCGACAGCGGCCGGTCATAGCTGCGGCTGTAATTGAAGGCGCTTTCCAGCGTCTCCAGCAGATAATTGCGGTTGAAAATCTGCGTGCCGGCATCGATCGTCGCCATGCGATAGATCTGGTCGTGAAACACGCTCTCGACATTATCGTGCGCAAAAAACTTGAACTGGATGGAACCCAGCCGCACCATGTCGCCATCGCGCAGTTCGGTGCGGGAACTCACAGGAATGTCGTTGATGAAGGTGCCGTTGCTGCTGTCCAGATCCTCGATTTCGATCGCGTTGTGCCGAGCGTAAAACCGGGCGTGGTCACGCGACACGCTGACATCAAGAATCACAATGCCATTGGTGGCCCCGCGCCCAAGCGTAATTTCGGCCCCCTCCAGCACGTAGCGGCGGCCCAGCGCATCACCGGTATATTGAATCAGACAGGCGCGCTTGCGGGTTGGTGGCCGCCTGTAGATCTTGCCTCGGCTGGTGGTGACACGGGTTGTGACACCTGGCTTGCTTGCCATCACGTCATCTGCTCTGCTTGATTACTGCGTCTGTCATCATTAGCCTGATCCAGGCGCCACAGGTCACGCGTGTGTGTGAGAAGTCGGTATTCTAACGCTTAAGCTGCGTTTTCAGCGCCTGGGCCACCAGCGCTATCCCGGAAATGGGGGCGCTGGCCCCGGCCGCAGGCGCGCCGGATGCGGCAGCCTCCATGGTGGTACGCAGATTCCGGGCAAAATCCGCGACCAGCTGGGCAGAAATCGCGGAAATCATGCCCGCGCCGCGCCCGTATTGCGCGACCTGACCCGCCAATTGGAGCTCGGTTTGCACCGAAACCCGGGTGTTTGCCCCGTCCGGCAGCAATGCAAAGCGGGTGACGGAGGCCGCGTTGCCGCGCCCCCGGGTTTCGCTCCAGTTGGCTTTAACGGTGGCACTCAACGACGTGTCGTCCCGGTCTTCGATGCGCAGCTTGCCCGCGAAAACCATGGTCAGCGGCCCCAGTTTGACCGTGACCCTTCCCTGGTACTGATCGTCCGCCAGGGTTTCGATCAGGCTCGCGCCCGGAAAACATGCGGCGGTTTGCGGTACGTTCATCAGCACCGGCCAGGCCTGTGCAGGCGGCATGGGTATATCAAAATGATTATCAATTTGCATGATGTTTTTTCAGGGCGGGCGCGACTTGTCCGGAGAGCAGCTCACGCTTCGTCCTCGCAAAACCGATAAAAGAAGGTGCCATCGCGGAAATGATGTTCCTCCAGAACATGGTGGATGACAAACAGCTCCAGCAGCCGTTCGCCCAGCGTCAATGCTTCGTTCTGGCTGAGCGCCCAAGTCTGGCGCATCCACGATACCGCCGCCGCGCCGACAAAGCACTGTTGATAACTATGGCCACGATATTTGCGGTCGCGAATCGGCACCGCGCTGCGCAGCTGGTCCACTACGGCGCGCAGATCCAGCGCATCGATTCGGGGCGACTGCGCGCGCAGGCGGTAATAGAAATGGCCGTCGCGAAACGGCTGCTCACGCACCACGTGATAGATGTATCCCAGCGCAAACAGGGCCTGGCCGACGCGAAGGGCGTCGTCGCGACCGATTTGGGCGGTACGCATCAGCCAGTTCACGCAATCGGTGCCGACAAAACATTCGTCGTAGGTTTTGGCGCGGTAGCGGCGCGCGCGAATCTCCACACCCTGAGCGCCTCGCATCAGGGCCACAAGTTCGGCAGCCTCGAATCCGTGGCTGCGCAGCACATCCACGTGCTGCCATGCCTGGGCAACCTGCGTGCTTTGATCCAGGCCCGCCGGCAATGCCTGCAGCGCGACTTCGGCGGCGGGCCAATCCGCGGGACCGGCACCGAGCAGGGCGAGGATGGTGTCCAGCGCGGGTCGCAACGATTCGCCGCAGTGCACGAGGTCGCAGCCGGGCAACAGATCGCGCGCGCCCATGGCTTGCGCCCAGGCACGTGCCGGCGTCTGCACGGCATATTGGCCGCTGCAATACAGCAGCAAATCGGCTGGCGCGCACGCGCGGCCTTTCCAAGCGCAGAACGCCGCGGCGCTACCGTGCAATTGCGCCAACACCGCAAGATCGATTATCAGTAACGGAGGCTCGGCAGCGCGCATGGCCTGCTGTATGGCCGTCTCCAGATGCGCGCCCAGTGGCAGGCCGTTGACGGCGACCCCGTGTGCCTCCAGCGCCGCACGCAGTATGGTCTCTTGCGGCTCAGACGCGAACGCGGCGAACACGTCACGGGGCATTTGCGATGCGCGCCGAGGTAGTCGCTCAGTCGGTCACGGCACCCTTGCTTGCGGTCGATACCGTGTTCATGAATTTCGCCAGCGCACCGCGTGTGTAGCGCGGCTTGGGCTGCGTCCACTTCTTTTTGCGGGCCGCCAGCTCTTTTGCCGAAATATTCAATTTAATCAATAACTTAGTTGCATCTATGGTGATCGAGTCGCCTTCCTTCACGAGCGCGATGGGGCCGCCCACATAGGCTTCCGGTGACACATGGCCGACCACCATGCCCCAAGTGCCGCCCGAGAAGCGACCGTCGGTAATCAGCCCCACGGTTTCGCCCAGACCCTGCCCGATCAGCGCGCCAGTGGGCGCCAGCATTTCCTGCATGCCGGGGCCGCCCTTGGGGCCTTCGTAGCGGATCACCAGCACATCGCCATGTTTGATTTTCTTGGCCATGATCGCATCCATCGTTTCGCGTTCGGAGTCGAACACGCGCGCCGGGCCGGTAATCTTGGGTGACTTGAGACCGGTGATCTTCGCAACGCAGCCCTCGGGCGACAGGTTGCCTTTCAGTATCGCAAGATGGCCCTGTTTGTACATCGGGTTGTCCCACTGGCGGATCACATCCTGATTCCTGCGCGGGTTATCGGGCACTTTGGCCAGCGCCTGCGCCATGGTCTCGCCTGTGATGGTGAGGCAGTCGCCGTGCAGCAGGCCATGTTTCAAAAGCATTTTCAGCACCTGCGGCACGCCACCGGCACGATGAAAATCCACCGCCACATAACGGCCGGAAGGCTTTAGATCACACAGCACCGGCACCTTCTTGCGCATGCGCTCGAAGTCGTCGATGGTCCACTTCACCTGTGCCGCATGTGCGATGGCGAGGTAGTGCAGCACGGCGTTGGTGGAACCGCCGGTGGCCATGATCAGCGCGACGGCGTTTTCGATCGATTTGCGCGTGACGATGTCACGCGGCTTGATGTCTTTTTTGATCGCATTGACCAGCACGCGCGCGGAATCGGCGGCGGAATCGGCCTTCTCGCGATCCGGCGACGCCATCTGCGACGAACCGAGCACGCTCATGCCCAGTGCTTCAAACGAACTGGACATGGTGTTCGCGGTATACATGCCGCCGCAGGCACCCACCGACGGGCAGGCATTCTTTTCGATGCCGACGAAATCCTCGTTGCTCATTTTGCCCGCGGCGTACGAGCCCACCGCCTCGAACGCACTGACGATGGTCAGATCGATGCCCTTCCACTTGCCCGGCTTGATGGTGCCGGCGTAGACGTAAATGCCGGGTACATTCATGCGCAGCATGGCAATCATGCCGCCGGGCATGTTCTTGTCGCAGCCGCCGCACACCAGCACGCCATCCATCGCCTGGCCATTGACCGCGGTCTCGATGCAATCGGCGATGACCTCACGCGACACCAGCGAATATTTCATCGCCTCGGTGCCCATCCCGATGCCATCGGTTATTGTCGGCACGCCGAACACCTGCGGCATGGCACCGGCCTCATGCAAGGCAGCAATGGCACGATCCACCAGCGGCTGGATGCCGGCATTGCACGGGTTCATGGTGGAGTGCCCGTTGGCGACACCGACAATGGGCTTGTCGAAATCGCTGTCGCCAAAGCCCACGGCGCGCAGCATCGCGCGGTTCGGCGCGCGCGCGACGCCAGCGGTAATGAGTCGGCTGCGTTTGTTCAGGGGCTTGGCGGCGGCCATGGGTATTCTCCGGAAAATGACGTGAAAAAGACGTAAGTAAGCGGCGATATAATGGGAGCGGAATTTTAACTCATCCCCGAATCGACACTCATGTTTGTACATCCCGGATTCGACCCCATCGCCGTCAGTCTGGGGCCCATTGCCATACGCTGGTATGGCTTGATGTATGTGGTGGGCTTCGCGCTGGTGTGGTGGTTCGGCCGCTCGCGCATTCGCGCCAACCCCGGCGGCCGGTGGACGCAGCAGGATCTGGACGATGTGATGTTCTACGGCATCCTCGGCGTGATCCTCGGCGGGCGCCTGGGCTATGTGCTGTTCTATAAGCTTGGCGATTACCTCAGCGTGCCGTGGAAGATTTTTTATGTGTGGGAAGGCGGCATGTCATTTCACGGCGGCATGCTGGGCGTGATCGTCGCGCTGGCGTGGTTCGCACGCAGCCGCAAACAGCACTGGCTGGACCTCACCGACTTCATGGCGCCGCTGGTGCCGCTGGGTCTGGCGGCGGGACGGCTGGGCAATTTCATCAACGCCGAGCTGTGGGGCCGGCCCACCGATGTGGCGTGGGCGATGATTTTTCCACTGGTCGATCAACAGCCGCGCCACCCCTCGCAGCTGTACCAATTTGCACTCGAAGGTTTGACGCTGTTTGCGATCCTGTGGTGGTTCTCGGCCAGGCCGCGTCCGCGCGGCGCGGTGTCGGCGCTGTTCCTGATCGGCTACGGGGTGTTTCGTTTTGCGGTCGAATATGCGCGCGAGCCGGACAGCTTCCTCGGCTTGCTGGCAATGGGCTGGACGATGGGACAATGGCTGTCACTGCCCATGGTGTTGCTGGGCGCTGCGCTGATGGCGTGGGCCTGCCGCGCCAAAGGGTGACGGTTCGGCAATGGCGTGCCAGCCCCCAAAAAAATCAGGGGGCGACCAGCGCCCCCCAATTGTGATCGGCCTTAAACGAAATCTAGTGCGTCGGTGCTGACGGTTTGATGCTGGATTTCGACGAATTGGCAAAGGATTCATGCGACGACATGACGTCCGATTGGGAACCCTTGGCACTTTGCAGCGCCGCGCCATTGCCGGACAGCGTGCTCACGGTGCCGGAAATTTCACCGCCGTCCTCGATGGTGAGCTTGCCGTAGCGTATGGTGCCGGACACGCGTCCCGTGGCGTGGATGATCAACTGCTTGCGCGCAGTGAGCTCGCCCTCGAAACGGCCGTGAATTTCGGCCACATCGATGCCCACCGTGCCCGAATACACACCATGTTCGGCAATCTGGATAACGCGGCTGTCCATTGAGGCCTCGACGCGGCCTTCAACCACCAGCGTGTCGCAATCCGTGATTTCAACGCCCTTGAGTTTGATGTCCGGACCCACGATCAGCTTGCTGCCGGATTGCGCCGATCCCGTCGACACGCTGGCGGGGGCGGGAGCAGACGATTCCGCAACATATGACGGCACTGTTGTATCAGCACGGCCTGGCGTGGTTGACGGGCGTGGCTGCTGCAGGTTGGCGGGTTTGCTGTCTTTCGAGCCAAGCTCGTCCTTCTTGCCGAACAGCGTGTCTTTAGTATTGAACATCGCGTCTCCTTGTGTCATTTACTCGCGCAAATAAAAATATCTTCACGACTTAATATAATTCAGTTCAGATCGCGAAGCCAACCCGTTGATGGAGCAGGAAGATTACCATTAAGTTCCCTGCGCCGACGCGAAATATACGCCAATTCCGCAGTCTCGGATTGAGTGGTGTTCAAAATAACCAACAGACTTGTTTTCGCCTGCGCGGGTGCCCGCGGCGGTGGGTCTTGCGCACCTGCGCGCGATGCAGCGGGCGCGGCACGCATGCGCCATGCGATCAACCCTGGCGCGCTGTCGCGCCGGCTGCGCGCGTGGCGCGGCGCGCCAGCAGGCGGTTGAAATTCGGCATCGACATGAGGTGCGCGTAAAGGCGCGGCAGCACGCCGTTGTTCACCAGTTCCTTCAACTTGTCGGCCGCCAACCCGGCGAGTTTTTGTTCCTGCACACGGTACATGCCGGCGAGTGACAGCGGCGCGCCCGCGCTGGGCGTGGCCTGCATGGTGAACGGCTCCAGCAGACCAAGTTCAACCACCATGCGGCAGAGCGCCTCCGTCCGCGCGAGATCAGCTTCGAATTCGAACAGGAGCTTGCGGCGAGCCTCCCACGCCGGCGTGGGCTTGCCCTCGGCATCGTGCAGCGCCTGGCCGTCGACACTGATGGCGCGCTTTTCGACGCAGGCGATGCGCTCCGCCTGTTCGGTACCGTCGACGTTGACGCGCGTCATGCAGAACGGGTAGCGCCGCACATAGGCCGGCAGGTAAACCGTGGCGTCCCACGACTGGCCGGCCGTCACGAACAGGTTCTGTTGTTGTTCCAGCCCGACCACGGCCATCACGGCGGCGGATTTCCCCTGATCGCCGCTGACGAAGACCATCGGGTAATCATGTCCCGCGACCGCAAACTCCGAATAGGACAGTGGTATCACCATCATGCCGCGAAACACCGGCGGCACCAGAGCCGCGTCGGGCAATGTCACGCGATGTTCGGCGCTTAGCGGAACGATCTCTTCATAGCCATACGGGGGCGTAATGTTCATGGCGGACGTCCTCAAGCGGCGGGCGCACATTATAGTCTCGGGGAACGACGAATTAAGAACGTCAACGAATAATTACCTTTAAATCATATACTTATGTTTGATCCCCGAGCGCCATCAGATGTCATCAAGCCGTAACATACGGGACCTACACTGCGGTGGTTTTAGGGGCTTAATCGTTTAATGGCGAAAGGTAAGACATGACTAAGTTATATATCAATCGACTGCTGCCCGGTGTGCTGATGGGCTTGGCTGCGGGCACACTGCAGGCGCAGCAACTGGTGAAGGTCGACGGCTCCAGCACGGTGTTTCCGATCATCGAAGCGGTGGCCGAAGATTTCCAGAAGTCGACCAAGGGCAAGACCCGCGTCACCGTCGGCATTTCGGGCACTGGCGGCGGGTTCAAAAAATTCTGCCGCGGCGAAACCGACGTTTCCAATGCCTCGCGCCCGATCACCAAGCGCGAAATGGCGGAATGCGCGAAGATGGGCATCACGTATCTCGAAATGCCCGTGGCCTACGACGCGCTGACCATCGTGATCCATCCCAAGAATCCTTTCCTCAAGTCGGCCACCGTGGCGGAAATGAAAAAGCTGTGGGAGCCGGGCGCGCAAGGCAAGGTGACGCGCTGGAACCAGATCAATGCCGCCTGGCCCGATGCGCCAATCAAGCTCTTCGGCGCGGGTACGGATTCCGGCACCTTCGAGTATTTTACCGAAGCCATCGTCGGCAAACCCAAATCCAGCCGTGGCGACTATACCGCCTCCGAGGACGACAACGTGCTGGTACAAGGCGTGGCGCGCGACATGAACGCAATCGGCTATTTCGGTTATGCCTACTTCGCGGAAAATCGCGACAAGATCAGAGCGCTGCCGATCGTCAACGAAAAACTCGGCAAGGCCATCGAGCCGTCGGCGGAGACCGTGATCAACGGCACCTATCAGCCCCTGTCGCGGCCGATTTTCATTTATGTCAACGCCAAGTCGGCGGGCCGGCAGGATGTTAAGGATTTCATCGGCTTCCTTAATAACCACGCGCAAAGACTGGTGAAGGATGTGAAGTACGTCCCGCTGCCGCCCAAGGCCTACACTTACAACCAGGAGACGCTCAACAAAATGCGTCAGGGCACCAAGTTCGGTGGTGAAAACAAGGTCGGCCTCACCATCGAGGAACTGATGAAGATGGAAGCCAAGCTGTAAGCAACGTTGGACTTCGGGAGGGAGCCCAGACCAGGCTCCCTTCTTTTTTGCCCTCATCCGCCGTTTTGGCCGGGATCGCGTCACCCGGCACGGAGTCGTTTAGAATATGCCACCCACTGACATAGCACATCCCACCGTCCCGACTTTGGTGGCACCCGATCGCCTGAAACCAAAATTTACGCGCCACATCAAGGAGCGGCTCGTCGAACTGCTGTTGATGTGCTGCGGCTTGGTCGCGGTGTTCACGACCGTGGCCATCACGGCGATCCTGGTCTATGAGTCGATCGGCTTTTTCAATTACGTGTCGGTGTGGGATTTCTTCACCGGCACGGTGTGGACGCCGCTGTTCGAGAACCCGAGTTACGGCATCCTGCCCCTTATTTCCGGCACGCTGACGATTACCGCCGTCGCAATGCTGGTAGCTGTGCCGATGGGCACGGTGATTGCCATCTACCTGTCGGAGTTCGCGCCGCACAAGTTGCGCGAAATCATCAAGCCGGCGCTGGAGTTGATCCAGGCGGTGCCGACCATCGTGTTCGGCTATTTCGCCCTGCTGTTCGTCACGCCCATGCTGCAGGCAACCATCCTGCCGGGCCTGCCCGGCTTCAACATGCTGGTGCCCGGCATCGTGATCGGCGTGGCGACTATTCCGACCATCGCCTCACTATCGGAGGATGCCATGCGCGCGGTGCCGATGGCCATGCGAGAAGGCGCCTATGCGATGGGCGCGAACAAGATGCAGACCGCACTCACGGTCGTAATGCCCGCCGCGGTTTCGGGCGTGGTCGCGGCGTTCGTGCTGGCTACCGCGCGGGCCATCGGCGAGACCATGATCGTCGCCATTGCCGCGGGTCAGAACGCGAATTTCACCTTCAATCCGATGGAAGCTGCCGCGACCCTCACAGCCTATATTGCCCAGGTCAGCATGGGTGATCTGGAGCACGGTTCGGTCGGCTACCGCAGCATTTTCGCGGCCGGTCTCGTGCTGCTGATCATGACGCTGGTACTTAACCTGACCGGGCACTTCCTGCGGCGTCGCTACCGCAGGGCATATTGAACCTGATGAACGGTATGAACATGAACACCGCTACCGCTTCGGCGCCCAGCGCACCGCTCCGCGACTTGGGCGCGATGCGTGCGCGCATCAAATCGGGCATTCTGCGTCAACAGATATTTGCCATCACCGGCATTTTGTTCACCAGTTTCGCGGTGCTGGTGCTGCTCGCGGCTTTCCTCGACCTGTTGTTCGATGGCTTGCCGCGCTTGTCGTGGGACTTCCTCACCAACTTCCCGTCGCGGCGTGCCGAGCAGGCGGGCATTTTGTCGGCATGGGTGGGCAGCGCGCTGGTAATGCTGGTGACCATGCTGGCCGCCGTGCCGGTCGCCATCGGCGCCGCCATCTACCTCGAAGAATACGCGGGCAAGAACTGGTTCACCGATCTGATCGAAATCAACGTCACCAACCTGGCCGGCGTGCCGTCGATCGTTTACGGCTTGCTGGCGCTGGGCCTGTTTGTCTATCACTTCGGCTTTGGCGAAAGCATCCTTGCCGCCGGGCTGACGCTGGCGCTGCTGATCCTGCCGATCATCATCGTCTCTTCGCGCGAGGCACTGCGCGCGGTGCCGATCCACATCCGCGAAGCCGCCTACGGCATGGGCGCCACGCGCTGGCAGATGATCAGCGACCACCTGCTGCCGTATTCGCGCGGCGGCATCTTGACCGGCGTGATTCTAGGCATGGCCGAGGCCATCGGCCAGACGGCCCCGATTATCACCATCGGCGCGCTGACCTTCATCGCCTTCCTGCCGCCGATGCCGGTGACCGGCGAATTCCCGTTCCTCAGCCTGCAGTGGGTGTGGTCGGAATTCACCGTGCTGCCGATTCAGATGTATAACTGGGTGTCGCGCCCGGACAAGGCCTTTCAGCTCAACGCCGCGGCGGCCGGCGTGGTGCTGCTCGCCATGACGTTGATGATGAACGGCCTGGCCATCTACCTTCGCTACCAAGTGCGAAAGAAAATCAAATGGTAACCAACCTGCAAGAACGCCCGGCGCAGCATGCGGCAACACAGATCAAGGCCGAGGTGCGCAACTTGAACTTCTATTATGGCGAATTTAAAAGCCTCAAGAGCGTCTCCATGTCGCTCGAGGAGCGCAAGGTCACGGCACTGATCGGCCCCAGCGGTTGCGGCAAGAGCACGCTGCTGCGCTGTTTTAACCGCATGCACGACCTTTATCCGGGCAACCGCTATGAGGGTGAGATCAACCTCAAGCCGGACGATGTGAACATCCTGAGCAAGGATGTGGATCCGATCGAGGTACGCATGCGCATTGGCATGGTGTTCCAGAAACCCAATCCGTTCCCGAAGTCGATCTATGAGAACGTGGCCTACGGCCTGCGTGTGCGCGGCGTAAAAAGCCGCGCGCGCATCGACGAACAGGTCGAACAAGCCCTGCGCGACGCGGCGCTTTGGGAGGAGGCGAAAAACCGGCTCGACGACCTTGCGTTCAATTTGTCCGGCGGACAGCAGCAGCGGCTGTGCATCGCGCGCGCGCTGGCTGCCGACCCGGAGATCGTGTTGTTCGACGAACCGACCTCCGCGCTCGATCCGATCGCCACCGCCAGCATCGAAGAGTTGATTTCGTCACTCAAGAAGAAGGTGACGATCCTGATCGTCACGCATAACATGCAGCAGGCGGCGCGCGTGTCGGATTACACCGCCTACATGTATCTCGGCGAGTTAATCGAGTTCGGCGAGACGGACGCGATCTTTGTCAAGCCCAAACGCAAAGAGACCGAGGACTACATCACCGGGCGCTTCGGCTAAACACGGCTAACCACGGGGAATACCATGGCCACCAGCGAACACACCTCCAAACAATTCGAGGCCGATCTCGAGGGCATACGCTCGCATGTGCTGCAAATGGGCGGCCTGGTCGAGGCGCAGCTTGGCGCGGCAATCGATGGTCTGGCGTCCGGCGCGGATGAGCCGATCAGCCGCGTGATCGACAACGAACGGCGCGTGAACGGCAACGAAAAAGAGATTGATGACGCCATTGTTCACGTGGTGGCGCGGCGCCAGCCGGCGGCGAGCGATCTGCGGCTGATTATGGGTGTGTCTAAAATCGTCACCGATCTGGAGCGCATCGGCGATGAAGCGGAAAAAATCGCGCGCATGGCGCGGCAGATTTACGGCCGCGGCGCCCTTTCCATCCCGCGTTCGATCGACGTGCGGCAAACGGGCGAAAAGGCCTCGATGATGCTGCGCCGCGTGCTCGATGCGATGGCGCGGCTGGATACCGCCGAAGCCGAAAGGATCATCGCCGAAGACAAGTTGATCGACACCGAGTTTCGCGCCATCGTGCGCCAGTTGATTACGTTCATGATGGAAGACCCGCGCACCATTTCTACAGCGCTCGACATCATGTGGGCAGCCAAGGCGATTGAGCGCATCGGCGACCACGCCAAGAATATCGCGGAACAGGTGATTTACATCGCCAACGGCACCGATGTGCGCCATGGTGGCAGCGCATCGGAGACGGAGAAGGATGCTCCCTGATGGCCGCGCGCATTCTGGTGGTGGAAGACGAACCCGCGGTGCAGGAGTTGATACGCTATACGCTGGAACAGGCGGGCATGGAGGTATTCACCTCCGCCAGCGCCGAGGACGCGGTGCTGATGCTGCGTGATGAATTGCCGGACGCGGTGCTCATCGACTGGATGTTGCCCAACAAGTCGGGTCTGGCACTTGCTCGCGAGTTGCGCGAATCGGCGCGCACCGCCGATCTGCCGCTGCTCATTGTCACCGCGCGCGGCGAAGAAGCCGACCGCGTGAAAGGCCTGGATCAGGGTGCCGACGATTATGTGGTGAAGCCGTTCAGCCCGCGCGAACTGGTGGCACGCATTCAGGCGGTGCTGCGCCGGCGCGCGCCGCACACGTCAGACGCGGCATTGTCGGTGGGCGGATTGAGCCTCAATCCGGTGAGCCACGAAGTGACGCTGGGTGACAGGGCGGTAACGCTGGGCCCCACCGAATTCCGCTTGCTTCACTTTTTCCTCGCGCACCCGGAGCGCGTCTACAACCGCGCGCAGCTGCTCGATCAGGTATGGGGCGATCATGTGTTCATCGAGGAACGCACGGTGGATGTGCATATCCGCCGCCTGCGCATGGCGCTCGGCGACGAGGGGGAAAGCCTGATCCGGACCGTGCGCGGCACGGGATACAAATTGTCGGCCGCAAAAGCGCATTACGGCTGACTTATAATCGCGACTTCAGGCACCAGGCAAGGTGCGGCAGGTTAATGATGACCGTGTGGTTTACGCTGGCGTTCAAGTATGCGGTGATCGCGATTGTGGCGCTGTCGTTCGGCATGTGGCTGGGGCCAGTGGCGGGCTGGGCGGTATTGTGCGCGGGTCTCGCACTGCTGCACGTTGTCCACATCGGTCATCTGGCACGGCTGGAACGCTGGTTGCGGGCGCCGGACCCGGACCGCATGCCCGACCCTTGGGGCGCCTGGGGCATCGTGTTTACGGCCGTATACCGCGCGCTGCGGCGCGCAGCGCAGGAGCGGGAAAGCGTCGTCAAAGAACTCGAACTGTTTACCCGGGCCGCGCAGGCACTGCCCGATGGCATCGCCATGCTCGACAGCGGCGACCAGTTGCTGTGGTGCAACGATACGGCGGCAGGCCATCTGGGTTTGCAGAGCGCGCGCGATGCCGGTTTGCGCATCACCAACATCGTGCGTGTGCCGCGCTTGGCGGCGTTCCTGCAGGGGCGGCAGCCCGAGGACACGCTCGAATACCGGCCCGCGCACCACCCGGGCCAGTTGTTGTCGCTGAAGGTGATTCCGTTCAGCGACGGGCGCAAGCTGCTGGTGAGTTTCGATATCACACAAATCGAGCGCGCCGATACCACACGCCGCGATTTTATCGCCAACGTGTCGCATGAACTGCGCACGCCGCTCACCGTAATCCACGGCTTCCTCGAACACATGGTGGCGGCACCGGTGTTGCCCGCGGAGCAGGCGCGCCGTCACCTCGATCTGATGGTTCAGCAGTCGGACCGGATGCTGAAACTGGTGGACGATCTGCTGATGCTGTCGCGGCTGGAAGGCGGCGACAGCCCGCGGCGCGAAGAGCGCGTTGACATCAGTGCGATGCTGCACGCCCTGGCGCAGGATGCGCAGGCGTTGTCGCAGGGGAAACATCAAATCGACGTCATCGTTGATGAAGACGCCGCCATCACCGGCGGCAATGACGAGCTGCGCAGTGCCTTCGGCAATCTGGTGAGCAATGCGGTGCGCTACACGCCGCCGGGCGGACGAATTACGCTGGGCTGGCGCAAGGACGCGGCCGGCCGCGGCATTTTCAGCGTGCGGGACACCGGAATCGGTATCGCCGCCGAACATATTCCACGGCTCACGGAACGCTTCTATCGCGTCGATCGTGGGCGCTCGCGCGAAACCGGGGGCACCGGCCTGGGCCTGGCGATCGTCAAGCATGTGCTGTTGCGTCATCAGGCGACGCTGGATATCCATTCCACGCCCGGCGCGGGCAGCGAATTCAGCATTCATTTCCCGCCGTGGCGCAGCATCGTCGACATGCCGCACCTGGAGGCGGATGTTGCCTGAATATAAGTATATGATTTTAAACAGTTTTTTATAAATCCTTGAATATCCTATTCCTTTGCACCGGCAACAGTGCGCGCTCGATTTTGGGCGAAGCATTAGCGACTACCCGCTCGAATGGGCGCCTGCACGGCTTTTCCGCGGGTTCGCATCCCGGCGGCAAAGTCAATCCGTTTGCCGCCGAGTTGTGCGCGCGGATGAACTACCCGGCGCCGAATTTGCGCTCGAAATCCTGGGATGAATTCGCTGCGCCCGGCGCGCCGGTCATGGATCTGATCATCACGGTGTGCGACAGCGCGGCCGGCGAAGCCTGTCCGTTGTGGCTGGGCCATCCCGCCACGGCGCACTGGGGCTTGCCCGACCCGGCAGCCGTGGATGGCAACGATCAGGACAAACGCGCGGCGTTCGGCGCCATACGCGACGCCTTGGCCACGCGCATCGACAGGTTGCTGGCGCTGCCGATCGAAACCCTGCCGCGCGACGAATTGCGCGCGGCGCTGCGGCGCATCGGCGACGCCGTCGCGCTCGACCCGGCGGCGGAAAAACTTTTTGTCTCGCACCGGCCATGACAACAACCGCCGCGCAACGAATCGCCGCTGAATTCGCCGGCACGGGTCTGCTGCTCGCCATCGTGGTCGGCTCCGGCATCATGGGCGAAACGCTCGCCGCGGGCAACGCCGCAGTGGCGCTGCTGGGCAATTCCATTGCCACCGGCGCCGGGCTGTATGTGCTGATCACTGTGCTCGGTCCGATTTCCGGCGCGCATTTCAACCCGGCGGTATCGCTGACTTTCTGGCGCACGGGAGAACTAACCCTCGGACTGCTCGCGGCCTACGTCGCGGCACAGGTGGCCGGCGGCATTATCGGCGTGTGGATCACCCACCTCATGTTCGATCTGCCGCTGTTGCAGGCCTCCGAGAAGGTGCGCAGTGGTGTGCCGCAGTGGATTTCCGAGTGTCTGGCCACCGGCGTTCTGCTTGCCACCATCCACCTCGGTTTGCGCAATGCCGCGGAGCGCGTGCCGTTGCTGGTGGCGCTGATCGTAACCGCGGGCTACTGGTTTACGGCAAGCACCTTTTTTGCCAATCCGGCGGTCACCATCGCGCGCGCGTTTTCAAACACCTTTGCCGGCATCCAGCCTGCGGATGTGGCCGGGTTCATCGCCGCGCAGTTGCTGGCCGCCGCGATCGGCTGCGCACTGCTGGCGCGCCGGGGGACGTAAATGCGTCCGGCCGGTGACGCTGCCACGGGCTGCCGGTCAGCCGGCATGACCATGGACAAGCGAATGGATTCGCAGCACCCCTGCGATAACAGGAACCGCGCATGTTGCAGCACGCGGAGTTTAATTGTTTAAAATCAAATAGTTACAATAATATACCCTGTGGCAGATCACGTCTTGCCACCGTCCGTGACTGAGCATGACCAAGTCCCACACAGCGCCGCCTGTCACCTGGGTGCCGCCAACCGCTGCATGCGGTGCCGACGCGGCCACGCAGCTTCGTCTATGCGGACAGGGGTTGCTGCGCCAGTTGCGCGGTAACCTGCGGGGGACGCTGGCCGACCGCGATCCGGAATATCTGCACCAGTTGCGGGTGGCCGTACGGCGCTTGCGCGTGTTGCTGCTGCTGACACGCGGTTCAGACAATGACGGCGCACGGCAGCCTGTTGCCGATGCGCTGAAATGGCTGGCGCGGCGACTCGGGCCGGCGCGCGATGGCGACGTATTTCGGCTTGAAATCTGGCCGCCCTTGCGCGCGCGGATCGGCGATGCCCGTCTGGCGCAGGCGCTGGATGCGGCCTGGTTTGCGCAAAGGCACCGCGCCATGCGCAGCGCGCATCGGGCGCTCGCCACACCGCGTTTTCGCAAGCTGTTGCGCGAACTCGAATCCCTTTTTGCGGGACAAACGTCGCGCGGCGGCACAGTTCGCGATCTTGGCCCTGCCACTGCCGGTGATGCCGGATTTGCGCATGCGGCGATCCGGCGCCGCGCCCGGCGCGTGCGGGCAGCCTGCCCAGAGACAGGCAAAAAAGACGCGGACTACTTGCGCCGCTTGCACGGACTGCGCATACAAGTCAAAAAGCTGCGCTATGCCCTCGAATTTCTCGCGCCGCTGCTCAACCGCCATCGCGCCACGCGGGCACTGAAACGACTGGCGCGGCTGCAGTCAATTCTGGGCGAAATGAACGATGTCTCCAATGCCCAGGCGCGAATCGACACGGCGCTGAACCGGCGCCGCAGTGTTGTGGCGGAACGCGCGCGCAAAGCGCTGCGGCAGTGGCGTTCCGCGCGCATAAAGACACTGCAGCGAAAATTTAACGCTGCCTGGAAGGCCTACCGTCAGGCGAAGCCGGTGGCGTGATTCTTGCCGGATTGACCATCCGGGTGCCCGCTTCGCCGCAAAGCCGTAACTCCGCTGCACGCTCCACCCAGTCCAACTGCCGTGTCCAGACTATATGCTCGCGTTGGGCGGGCTGCGCGTGACGAGGTTGCGCCAACCCGCTACGCTAACGCCGAATCCCAGGCCAGATCGCGCAGCAAGCCATGCAGGAAATGCAGCCGCTGCGGCAGCGTCGACACCACGATGTGTTCGTGCAGCGTATGCGCGCCATCGCCTTCGGCGCCCAGGCCATCCAGTGTTGGGACGCCGAATGCGGCAGTGAAGTTACCGTCGCTGCCGCCGCCCGTCAGTGGCACTTCGCCGAGTTCAAAGCCCGTCGCGCGGGCGGCACGCTGCGCGCGCTCGAACAGCGCCTGCACCTGCTTTGAGCGTTCGAACGGCGGGCGATTGATGTTGGCTTCGATTTCCAGTCTGACCCCGTCGACCACCGGCGTCAGCGCCTTGACTGCCGCCACGAGGCGTTCCGCTTGCGCCTGGGAGACAACCCGAAAATCCGCGATCAGGCTTGCGCGCTCCGGCACCACGTTGCGATTGGTGCCGCCGTCGATGCGGCCGACGCTGAGCGTGAGACCCTCGTCGTAGTTGGTCATCGCGTCAAGCGCCAGTGCCTGGTGGGCAATCTCGCGTATCGCACTGCGGCCCTTGGCGTGGTGGGTCCCGGCATGCGATGGAACGCCGATCGCGGTCATGCGGATTTCGCCGGTGCCCTTGCGGCTGGTCACGCAGTGGCCGCCAGTGCGCGCCGGCTCAGCGACCAGCGTGAATGCCGCGTTGCGCGCAAACTGTTCGATGGTAGAGCGCGAAAGTCGGCTGCCGCTTTCCTCGTCGGGCACCAGCAGCAGTTCCACCGGCCGTGCGGGCTGGCGCTCGCGGTACAACGCGGACATCGCCTGCAGCGCAAGATAAGCGCCTGCTTTCATGTCATAAGTGCCGGGCCCGAAAAGTTTGTCGTTCTCGATGCGCACCCGATTGCGCTCGGTGGTGCCGACCGGATGCACGGTGTCGTAATGCGCGAGTACCAGCACGGCTTTTTCGTCGTTTTGGGCACCGTCGCTGTTGGCGCGGATGCGCACCAGCGGTTGCTGCGTGTTGTTCACGGGAATTCGCTCGACGGTGAGCCCGGCCTGTCGCGCCTGATGCGATGCAAGTTCCGCAAACTCAACCAATCGCGGCACGTCATGGGGCGGCGTCTCGAGCGATACCCATTCGCGAATGCCCGCCACCAGTTGTTCGGGCTTGATGTCGGACAGCGGGGTTGCCTTGGTCATTGCGTGCTCCTCCTTGCTGGAAACGCGGTCGCTGCCGAGGATTTCGGCAAGCGCATTCTACCTTGTATACTCAAGGCCATTCTCCGAACGGAGCCAGCCAACCACGCGAAGGTGCAATGATGACCAACGATACCAAACTGCATGTCTACGATGTTCTGGCGAAGGCGTTCATCCAGGAAGGCGTGCACACCTGCTTCACGCTGATGGGTGACGCGAACATGAACTGGGCGGCGCGCCTCGCGCAGCAGGGCTGCCGCATGATCTACGTGCGGCACGAACACAACGCCGTCGCGGCGGGAATGGCCTTCGCCCGCAAGACCGGGGAAATCGGTGTGGCCACCGTGACCTGCGGGCCCGGCGTCACGCAATTGATCACGGCGCTGCCGGCGGCGGTGCGCGCGCACCTGCCGATGGTCGTGTTCGCCGGAGAGTCGCCCCTCAGAATGGGGTGGTACAACCAGGAATTGAACCAGGGGCCGGTAATCGCGGCCACGGGCGCTGCGTATCACCAACTGCATCTGCCGGAGCGCATGCCGGTGGCCATTCGCGATGCCTTTCTGCAGGCGCGCCGCGAACGCCGCCCGGTGGTGCTCGGCATTCCGTTCGATCTGCAGGAACGGCCGTGGACCGGACCCGAGACGCTGCCCACGCCGTCGCAACAATTGCTGCCACGCCTGTCGCCGATTCCGCCGCATCCGGATGACGTGGCGCAGGCCGCGAAGCTGGTTGCCGGGGCCGAGCGTGTGATCATTTTTGCCGGGCTGGGCGCCGTCGAAGCCAAGGCAGGGCCGGCGTGCCGCGCGCTGGCCGCCAAGACCGGCGGGCTGCTGACCACGTCGTTGCCCGCTCGCGGCTTGTTCCATGACGACATCTATTGCATCGGCATTTCGGGCAGCTTTTCCACCGAACTGGGGCTGGAGTATCTGGCGCAGGCGGATCTGGTCATCGTGGTGGGCGGCTCGCTCGCCTATCACGCAGGCGGCGGCGGCCAGCTCTGGCGCAATGCGAAAATGCTGCACATCGACGTCGATCCGGTGGCGGTGGCCCAGGGTCAGGAAGTGGCACGCAATCACTTGCGCGCCGACGCGCGGCTGGGCGTGGAGGCATTGACGGCGGCACTGCCCGCGCGCGCCAAGTTGTGGCGCACCGAGGCCATGGCCGATCGCATCCGCGATACCAAACCCGACAGCCAGGCGTTCGACATCGAGCCAGGCTTGCTCGACCCGCGGCTGGTGGTCGAAGGCCTGGAGAAAACGCTGCCCGCGGACTGGGAGATGGTGAACTCCGGCGGCCACTGCTCGTGGTTCTTCGGACAGATGCCATCGCGGCCGAACGAGCGCTTCCTCACCATCCGCGAATTCGGCGCCATCGGCAACGGCATATCGTTCGCCATGGGCGTGGCGGCGGCGCGCCCGGACAAGCCGGTGGTGCTGTTCGACGGCGACGGCAGCCTGATCATGCACATACAGGAGCTGGAAACCATCAAGCGCCACAAGCTGAATATCCTGATCATCGTGATCAACGACGGCGCCTACGGCTCGGAAGTGCACAAGCTGCGTTCAGAAGAGCTTCCCGAAGCGGGTTCTGTATTTGGTCATAACGATTTCGGCGCCATTGCGCGCGGCTTTGGCATTGAAGGCAAAACCGTCAAAAACCTGGAAGACCTGCCCAAGCTGGTGAAGGAATTTGGCGAGCGTGGCGGGGCAGCAGTATGGGACTTTCAAGTGTCGGACAAAGTGGCTTCACCCACCATCCGCCGCGCACACCCGGCGAAGTCGGCCAAGCACTGAAAGCGTAGCTTCAGCCGGCGCCCGCCACGCGCTGCTTTACGGCGGCGGGCGTGCCGGCAAGGTCCATGTCCGCAAGGGAAGGCCCCCACGTCCAGGGGTCGACGCTCAGCAACACGCCGAGGATTTCCGCGAACGCGCGGTGCAGCGGGACCGCGATGCCCGCCTGTTCCGCCAACTGCACACAGGGCACGATGGCATAGGGCAGATCGTCGGACGCCCACGTCCGCCACACATCGGGCTGAAACGCCGGGAACGACTTGTAGACGGGATTGTGCATTGCCTCGTAGAAGCCGTTGCTCTTGAACCCGTAATACTGGTCGATCGCCGCCGCCATCGGCGTATGCACAACGCCGTAGGCCTCGCACACGCGCTTCCTTTCGGCGTCGAGCGCGTCGCCCAGCACACCCGCCGCGGGCACCACGCCTTCCTGATAAAAGCCGAATTTGCGGCCCTCCAGTTTCGCGCGCTCCATCGCACCGACGTTCGGCAGCACCATCGCCGGATGCACGATCAGGTTGAGATTCTCCAGCCCGGTCTGCAGCACCGATGAGGCTGCGGCGAAGTCGGGAAACAGCGGCTTGAGCGCCCTCAACGCTTCGTCCGATCGCGATGCGGGCGCTGTGGCGATGCAGATGCCTTTGCGTAAACCTTTTGGGGTCACCACCGTGCCTTCAAAGCGTGCGGCGTGCGTCGGTGCGGGTGCTTCGGTCACCAGCACGTCGTCCCGGCCCGCCTTGCGCAGCAACGGCGTCAGGCGCGCCGCCGGCCAGTAACCGTGGCTTTGCACGTGCACCACAGCGCCGCGTGCGAACTCGGGAATCATCGCGCTGAATTTCCGCTCCAGTTGATGCATGTCGACTTCGATCAGCACCGCTTCGGCATCTTTCAGCGCCTCGGCGGTGGTGTCGCATATCCGCTCGAGCCGGGCAAAGCCGGTTTTCTTCGATACCAGATGTTGCGCCCCGTCGTCGACCGTGAAACCGCCCGCCTTGCGCAACGCCGGCAGTTGGTCGCCCTGCTCCGGAAACACCGTGAAACGCACGGCGTGGCCGGCCAATGAAAGGTCCGCTGCGCACACGGCGCCGATCGCCCGTGCGGTATTACCAATCACTGCGACTTTGGACATGTTGGCCGCTCCGTGGGTTAAGGCGTTCTTTAGTTTGCAGTGATTTTGTCCAGCGGCGTCGGCGTGGCCGCATGCAGCGCGGGCAGCAACTCCTCCGACATCAGGCGCATGCTGGCCAGCGCGTTGGACAGCGGCATGCCGAGAAAATGCGTCCGGAACACGAAGTGGGTGATGCCCAGCTCGTTGATGTACGGCTGAAGCTGATTCCAGCAATCCTCGGGGGTGCCGACCACGAAGCGATCCTTCACCAGTTCGTCGAAGGACTTGTTGATGCGCTCGTGTTCGGGCATCGCCTTGTCGGTCTCCCACAGGGCGTAGGCCTTGTACTTTTCCGAAATGTAGCGCCCGCCCAATTCCATCGCGGTGGCACGGTCCTTGGCACAGTATATTTCGATGCGGCAGGGGTTTTCCTTGGGCAATGGCTTGCCGAGTTTGGCCAGTTCTTCCTTGTACAGCTTGAGCCGCTCCTTGTGCGTGGCGAAGGTGGCCTTGGGGCTGTGGTAAAGGCAATCGCCGAGCAGCGCTGCACGCCGGATCGCGTTGGCATGCTTGGCGGCAAACCAGATCGGCGGGTGCGGCTTCTGCACGCACTTGAGCGACAGATGCGCATCTCTCAGTATGCAGGTGTCGCTCTCGTAGCTCACCTTGTCCTCGGTCCACAGCCGTTTGGCGATGCCCACGCATTCCTCGAAACGCTGCACCCGCTGTCCCTTGCGCACGCCGAAGGCTTCGAACTCGACGGTGCGGTAGCCCAGCCCCACGCCGAACACCATGTTGCCCTTGGAAATCACGTCCAGCGTGGCAATGGTTTCCGCGGTGTAGACGGGGTTATGCAGCGGCGCCAGCAGCAGCCCGACCCCCATCGTCATGTCCCCCGCGTCGGCGGCCAGACGGGCGAGGTAAGGCACCACTTGCAGCCCCTGATTGCCACCCTCGTTCAGATAATGCTGCCCGGCGAAGTAGGAATCCCAGCCGCGGTCGCGCGCCATGCGCACCATCACGATTTGCTCTTCCAGCGCGCTCACCATATCCACGGTGTCGAACTGCTGGTTGCTGACCATGATGCCTGCTTTTACGCCCGTCAT
>CADECM010000033.1:0-14879 GCA_902825845.1 uncultured beta proteobacterium | reverse complement strand
GTCAGCCCCAGCGCCCGATCCGCATCGTCTTTGCGAAAAGGCCTGCCGCCATGCCGCGCAAAGGCATGGTCGGCGTCGGGATACTTGTGGATGGTCACCAGCGGATTGGGTGACAGGCGCCGTTCCAGCAATTCGTTCACTTCCGCCTGCACCCAGCGGTCCTTCATCGCCATGTGCAGCATGAACGGGCGATGCAGATTCGTCACTTCGCGGATGTTGTGCTCGATGTACGTGCCGTAATAGGCCACCGCGCAATCGATGTCGGTACGGCAGCACAGCAGGTAGCACAGCTTGCCGCCCAGGCAATAGCCCACTGCACCAGCCTTGCCGTTGCACCCGGGCAAGCCCGCCAGGTATTTGACGGTATCCTCCATGTCGCGCACGCCGAGCTCGTAGTCGAAGTCGTAGTAGAGATCGAACGCCTTCTTTCCATCCTCGGGATTGCGATCGGACAATTCCACGCCCGGCTCCTGACGCCAGAACAGGTCCGGCACCAGGCACACAAAGCCCGCCTCGGCGAACTCCTGCGCGTGCTTGCGCATGGTGTCATTGACGCCCCAGATTTCCATGATGGCGACGATGCCGCCCGCCGGCGTGCCATCGGGCACGGCGAGATGGGCACCCATCACACCATCGCGCAGCGGCACCTGGATGTTGCGTGTCTGGATGCCCACCTTAGCGCGCCTTGATGCCCGCGGACTTGATCACTTTTGCCCACACCGCGCTCTCGTCGCGGATTTTTTTCGCGAACTGCGCGGGCGTGCTGCTGACGGTTTCCACCGCCATTTTGGCAAAAATGGTTTTTGTTTCCGCACTCGACAGCACCCGCATGATCGCCTCGTGCAGGCGTTTCACCACCGCCGGCGATGTCGCGCGCGGCGCCAGCACGCCATACCAGCCTTCGGTGTTGAAATCGAAACCGGCATCCTTGATGGTGGGCAGTTCGGGCAGCAGCGCGGAACGTTTTTCGCCGCCGACGGCGAGGGCGCGTACGCGGCCATTGCGAATGAACGGCAGCGCGGCGGACAGGCCGTTGAACATCAGGTCCACCTCACCGGCCATCAGCGCGGTCATCGCCGGCGCCGCGCCTTTGTACGGCACATGCACGATATTCACGCCCGCGGCAACCTTGAGCAATTCGCCCGCCATATGTATGCCCACACCCATTCCGCCGGATGAAAAATTCAACTTGCCGGGCTGCTTCCTGGCCAGCGCCACCAGTTCCTTCACTGACTTCGCGGGCACGCTGGGATGCACCAGCAGCACGTAAGGGCCCGCAGCAACCTGCGAGATGGCGACCAGATCGCGCTGCGGATCGTACGGCGTTTTCGGGTTGAGATGCGGCACGATGGCAATCGGCCCGGAGAAACCGAACAACAGGGTATAGCCGTCGGGTTCGGATTTGACCACGAACTCGGTGCCGATCAGGCCCGCCGCCCCGACACGGTTCTCCACCACCACCTGTTGCCCCAGCGTTTCAGACAGGCCCTGCGACACGGTGCGGCAGATCACATCCACCGGCCCGCCTGCGCCCGATGGCGAAATCATGCGTATGGGCCGATTCGGATAGTCCGCCGCTTGCACGGCAGACAGCCAGCTCATGCAAGCACCGGCCAGCAGGCCGGCCACCCTCAGCGTCGCGTCCATGTTTCTCCTCTTTATTCGACGTTTCGCTGAATCATACTACGCTGCGATTCAGCGATTTGGCGGTGTTGCTAGGCCGCGACCTGCCGCGCCACCACAAAGGGCGGCAACGCGGCGCCGCTGCGACCCCATTCCGCAAAATCCTGCGCGGTGTCCAGATCGAACGCCAGTGCGGGGGTTCTGCAGATGCGCGCGCGCAGGCCGCACGCCTGCGCCATCGCCATGTGTTTTGCGAGACTGCCTTCGCCAAAGGCGAATTCGCGCGCCGCCGCGGGTACCAGCAGCGCGTTGGTGCCGCTGCCATGCCGATCCGGGGCGAGCACCACCTGCGCCGCGCCATCGTCCCCGGCCGTCATCGCACGCAGCGCCGCGATGTCCATGCGCGGCAGGTCGCACGGCAAAATCAACAATTGATGTGCGCCCAGCGCCGCCGCATGTGCGGCGGCTTGCGTCAACGCCGCATTGAGCCCCGGCGCGAGCGGCTGCTCGCTCAACGTTGCGACGCCGGTATGCCGCGCCAGTGCCAGCGTGCTGTTGCACGGACTCACCACGGTGCACTGCTGCGCGTCACCGAGCCAGGCACTGACGACCCGCAGCGTGCGCAACAACAGCCAGCGATTCAGTTCGCTGCGCGCCACATCGTCGATCACAGCCCGCAGGCGCGACTTGCCGGCGGCGATCCCCCGGTGCGGCACGATTACATGTAAGTATTTGTTTTTAAACAATTATTTATCTCTGGCGAACGCTACAACACGACGCGCCAGCGCGGCGCTCCTGCTGCGGCCGGTCATCAGGGTATCCGCAATCAGCACCCGCTTGCCCATGCGCTCAATCGCGCCAAGCAAACCCGCGTCCTGCTGATCGATCACCCAGCGATCCACCCTGTCGCCATAGTACCGCACCAGGGCCAGCGCGGAAGGCTTCAGCCCCAGTTCGCGCATGATTTTCGCGGCGGGGCCCTTGACCGCCGCGCCACCAATGATCGGCGACACCGCCACCACCGGGAAGTCGCGCGCCCTCAGCCACGCGCGTATCGCCGGCACCGCCATGATCGGCGCAATGCTGACAAAGGGATTGGACGGACACATCACCAGTGCTTCCGTCTGCCGCGCGCGCATCAGGCGCCGCAACGCGGGCGGAACCGTTGCCGCGCGCGCGCCGCTGAACTGAAAGCCGGTGACACGCGGCGCACAGCGCAGCCGCACA
Source organism: uncultured beta proteobacterium (assembly GCA_902825845.1). Classification (GTDB taxonomy): domain Bacteria; phylum Pseudomonadota; class Gammaproteobacteria; order Burkholderiales; family SG8-41; genus UBA5216. The sequence goes on along the minus strand of CADECM010000033.1, from coordinate 12,029 downwards.
AAATAATCCTGAAACGACAGTGTGCGCGTGCGGGTTTTGACGCGCGTGCGCACCGGCGTATCGCTCATCGGAATAATGCGGTGACGCACGCCGAGACGCACCGCCAGATCGCGCGTCACCTCGGACAGCGGCCGGCCGCGGCGCAGCGCCTCGCGCCGCAGCACGTGCACCGCGAGATCGCGGTCTCCCAGCTGAAACCAGTCCTCGCCCTGCAGACGCTTGATTTCGCCCATGAACTGCCAGCGCTCGCCGGCGCGGCCCCAGCCGGTTTTGGCATTGTTGACGCCGGCGAGCGTGTACATCACGGTGTCGAGATCCGGGCAGATGGTAAATCCCAGATGCTCGAAATCGTCACCCGTGTTGACCACAATCGCCAGCTCCTCCGGCGGCAGCGCCGCCGCCAGCCCGACAGAGAGCCGCGCGCCGCCCACGCCGCCGGCCAGCGCCACGATCATCGAAACAAATCCTCGGCTTCGGGACGCAGCAATTCGCTCACGGTGCTGTCCCGCTGCGCATAGGGAAAGCCGCGCGCCAGCACCACCGGCGTGCCTTCGTCCGCCTGCCCCATCATCAGCGATGCGGCCGCTGCCAGTTCATCGGCTGCCGCCACCTGCGTCACCTTCAGCACGCGGCCTTCGCGATCACGGTCGCCACGCTGATCCACCAGCGCCGGCAATCCGGCGACGCCGATCGCCGTGCCGGTCACGCCATGGCGCCAGGCGCGCCCGAAGCTGTCGATGATCAGCACGCCCGCGTCCACCCCGGTCTTGACGCGCAAGGCGTGCCGCAGCGTTCGCGCCGAAGCGTCCGGGTCTTCGGGCAGCAGTAGCACCGCTTCGTCTGCCGCGTTCGCTTCTCTCGCCTCCGGCAAGTTCGATTGATCGATGCCCGCGTTGGCCATGATGAAGCCCAGCTTATGCTCGGCGATGATGATGCCCGGCTTCACGCGCAATATGGCGCGTGATTCCCGCAGGATCAGTTCGATAAAGCGCGGATCCTTGTTCGCGATGCGCGCGATGGCTTGCGCGCGCGCGGTCGGCGTCACGCTCGCCAGTTGCACCACGCGGCCTTCGGCCTTGGAGACGATTTTCTGCGCCAGCACCAGGATGTCGCCGGCCTGCAGCGCGGTTCCCGCGCGTTCCAGCGCCGACATCATCAGCGCGGCGAGGGACGCGCCGGCGGTGACTTCCGGCAGGCCCGGCAACGCCATGAGTCTGAGTTCGCGCACGACGCAATGCCCGGGCGCAGATCAGCCGCGCGGAACGCCGGTAATGCGAATACCCGATCCCGCAACCTTGTAGCGCTTGTTGATCGCGATCAACACCGAGGTCAGCGCCTCGGCCGCGATGGAATTGGCCAGCGCGCCCGCGTGCCAGGCGCGCAGACCGGCATCCTGCGCTAGGCCGACCACCGTCTCGCGCGCATCGGCATCATCGCCGCACACCAGCACATCGCAGTCGACCTCATGCGCCGGGTCTTTCAGATGCGTGGCCGACACATTCTGAAACGCCGACACCACTTTCACCGCCGCGCCCAGCCGCCGTTGCAAGGCCACCACCGCCGATTCGCCGTTGGGCAATTGCACGCGGTCCACCTTCGGCGGCGCCAGCGGCACCGTGACGTCAACAAGTATTTTGCCCTGCAGTTGCTGCGCGACACTGTCCGCCGTCGCCACCTGTGCGGCGTATGGCACCGTCAGCACCACCACCGTAGCCTGCGCGGCCTCGGGATTACCCGCACCGCGCACCTCGGCCTTGCCCGCGAGCAACTGGTTGAGCTCCGCCGCACCCGCCGCCGCCCTGGCCGCGTCGCGCGAGCCGATCACCACCTCGTGCCCCTTCAGCGCCCAGCGGTACGCGAGTCCGCTGCCTTCCTTGCCGGTGCCGCCGAGTATGCCGATCTTCATGCGCTGACCCTTGCTCTAAATGTGATGGTGGGCAATGGCGCGAGCGGCGCGGCCTCGCGTGCCGTGGCGTGGCGCTCCTCGGCCACCGCGCCGTACAGCGTGGTGCGCTGTTGCGGCACGCGCCCCGCCGCGCGAATCATCGCCTCCATCGTCGCGGGTGGCATCTCCTGCCCGTGCTGGGTGCCCGCCGCGCGCGATATGCTTTCGTTCATCAAGGTTCCACCCGCATCATTCGCCCCCGCCGCCAGACACGCGGCCACGCCTGCTTCGCCCATTTTCACCCACGACACCTGTATATTTTGAATCACCGGATGCAACACCAGCCGCGCCACCGCATGCATCAGGATCGCCTCGCGCGAGGTCGGCCCCTTGCGCGCGTGCCCCTTGAGATACACCGGCGAGCCCATGTGCACAAACGGCAGCGGAATGAATTCAGTGAAGCCGCCGGTCTTTTCCTGCAGCGCGCGGATGCGCAGCAGATGCCGCGCCCAATAGCGCGGATGCTCGACGTGGCCGAACATGATGGTGGCGGTGGAGCGCAGGCCGAGTTCGTGCGCGGTCTGCATCACATCCAGCCATTCCTGCGTGTTGACCTTGTCGGGGCAGATGATCTGCCGCACGTCGTCATCGAGAATCTCCGCCGCGGTGCCCGGCAGGCTGCTCAGACCCGCATCGATCAGCCGCGCCAGGAAATCGCGGATGGGAATGCCCAGCGTCTGCGCGCCATGCGTGACTTCCAGCGGCGTGAAGGCGTGCACGTGGATTGCCGGTGCCGCGCGTTTCACCGCGTGCAGAATGTCCAGATAGGTTTTGCCGGTGTACTGCGGATGAATGCCGCCCTGCATGCACACTTCAGTCGCCCCGCGCGACCACGCCTCGGCCACACGCCGCTCGATTTCTTCCAGCGGCAGGTCGTACGGCTCGCCGCGCAGCGATGCGCTGTGCGTGCCCTTGGAAAACGCGCAAAAGCTGCAGCGATAGGCGCAGATGTTGGTGTAGTTGATGTTGCGGTTCACCACGTAGCGCACGGTGTCGCCGACGGTTTGCGCGCGCAGGTCGTCGGCGGCAGCGCAGATATCGGCGAATTCGTTGCCGCGTGCGGCAAACAGCCGGGTGATGGCAGCTTCGGTCGATAAATCATAAGTATTTGTTTTTATTATATTTTTTTGTGGGCCATTAACGACTTGCAGAGGCACCGCCAACCCCGGCGACCACGCATCGTCGCGCGCATAACCCTCGCTGTCACTGGCGCGTATCAACCGCGTCGCGATTTCCGGTGCGTGCCAGCGCGCGGCGTCATGCACATACGCCGGATACGACGGCAGCCGCGCCACCAGCACTCTGCCGCGCGACGCAGTGACCTCGCGCAGCTGTTCAATGGCGGGCCACGGCGCTTCCGGATTGACATGATCGATGGTCACCGGCGACACGCCGCCCCAATCGTTGATACCGGCATCAATCAGATCACCACAGTTGTCAGCACTCAAATTCGGCGGTGCCTGGATGTTCATGTCCGCGCCAAGAATCTCGCGCGCGGTGCGGATGGTCCATAGCAGTTCCTCGTGCGGCGCGTGTGGCGCATCGGCCATGCGCGTATCGGGCTTGGCGCGGAAATTCTGGATGATCACTTCCTGAATGTGACCGAACTGCCGATGCAGATCGCGAATGGCCTGCAGCGCGTCGATGCGCTCCTGCCGCGTTTCGCCAATGCCGATGAGTATGCCGGTGGTGAACGGTATTTGCAGTTCACCCGCCAGCCGCAACGTTTCCAGCCGCGCCTGCGGCTGCTTGTCCGGCGAGCCGAAATGCGGCCCGCCCTTTTCGCACAGCCGTTCGGACGTGCTTTCCAGCATGATGCCCTGCGATGCACTCACCTCGCGCAACCGCGTCATTTCTTCGCGCGACATCACGCCGGGATTCACGTGCGGCAGCAGCGAGGTTTCTTTCAGCACCAGCGCGCACATCGCATGCAGATAATCGATGGTGGTGGCGTAGCCCAGCGCCGCGAGTTCCTCGCGCGCGGCCTTGTAGCGCAACTCCGGCTTGTCGCCGAGGGTGAACAAAGCCTCCGTACAACCCGCCGCTTCGCCGGCGCGCGCGATCACCAGCACCTCTTCGGCAGTCAGGTAGGCGGGCTTGCCCGGCTGCGGCGCCTGCGCAAAGGTGCAGTAGCTGCAAATGTCGCGGCAAAGCTGCGTCAGCGGGATGAAGACTTTGCGGGAGTAGGAAATGTGCGCGCCGCAAACGTTTTCGGCCTTCGGAGTGACCTGGGTCGCCGTGTCGCAAGTTGTAGGGTATTCAAACATGGGCTGCCGGTGTGACGGGGCTTACAGCATTGGGCTAATTGCTAATTATCCTTGACAAAGCTGATGTGCGGTTCGGAAACAAGAATACTTTCGACATCCTTGAATAATTTATCAGCCGCGGCCGGGTCCATCCGCGCAAACCACCCTGTCAACAGGGGTTTCCTGGTCTGCACGAAGCAAGTCCAGACGGCTTCAGCGCCCACCTCGTCTTCCGGATCCAGCGGAAAATCCCAGATCAGCTCGCACCGTACCCAAAGCAAAAACGGCTTGCGCGCACAAATCACGCTCCAACCGGTATCGTCCGCGACAACGTCCGTGCCAGTATAGCCTTTGCGAACAAGGCAATCGCGCAGCCATCCGGCCAATTGCGTCCCGCAGCGTGTTGCATTGGCCACAACGTCTTCGCCGGCCTCTATCGAAAAGCGCGACGACCTGAACTGAAGTTCCTTTTCAGGCGCCGCAGACATGCCTTTGCCTGATGGCAGCTCCGAACATCACGTCAATTCAACCGCACTCCGGTTGCCCGCACCACCTCCGCCCACGCCTTGATATCCTGCTCCAGCGCGCGCTGCATCACCTCCGGCGTCTGCTTCAGCGCCTCGGCCGCATTCACCAGAAAACTCTCCTTCGCCTTGGGCGCATCCACCGACTTGGCAAATTCCGCATTCAGCCGTTCGATCACCGCGCGCGGCGTGTTGGCGGGCGCGAGCACGCCGGCGATCACCGCGGCATCCACACCTTTCACCGTTTCGCCCAGCGCGGGGATGTCGGGCAGCGACGCCGCACGCTTGTCGGCGGTGATGCCGACGGCGACGAGTTTTCTGCTTTTGACATGTTCGAGCGTGGCGGGAATGGTATTGACGATCAACGACAGTTCGCCGGTCAGCAGCGACATGGTGGAGGTGGCGCCCCCCTTGTAATTGACCGGGGTAAGGCTGATACCCGCGCGCGTGCGGAATTTTTCCGACGCGAGGTGGGTGACGGTGCCCGCACCCGAGTTGCCGCAGGTGATGCCGGGGTTTTTCTTCGCCAGTGCGATCAGTTCCTTCGCATTCTTCACGCCCAGCGAGGGGTGCGCCGCCATCAACATCGGCGACACCGATACCGGTGCCACGGCGACCAGATCGCGCGCGTGGTTGAACGCGAGCTTGTGATAAATCGACGGCATGATGGCGTGCGTCGACAGATCGGTGAACAACAGGGTGTAGCCGTCCGCCGCGGATTTGGCCACGAACTCGGCGGCGATGGTGGTGCCCGCGCCAGGTCGGTTCTCGACGATGACCTGCTGGCCCAGCGCACGCGTCAGTTCAGCGGCGGTGATGCGCGCAAAGGTGTCGGTGGCGCCGCCCGGGGCGAAGGCGACGATCAGGCGCACGGGTTTGGTGGGGTAGGTTTGTGCCGCTGCGCCGACGCAAAGCAACATGCCGGCAGAGAATTGTAAGTATTTGTTTTTAAACATTTTATTTGAGATGTTTTCTACTGCATTGCGGGTAGTACGTTGTCGATGAACTGCTTGAGCTGCGCCACCTGATCGTCGCCCACCAGCCGCACGCAAAGATCGCTTACACCGGCAGCCTCGTAGCGCTTGATCACATCAATCACCGCCGCTGCCGGTCCCAAACCCATCATGCCACGGAAATTCACCCCGCCGCCGTAATACTTGTCGAGAAAATCGCGCGTCAGCGCTTCGGCTTTGGCCACATCGCTTTCGAGGCGGACGGTGGTGTAGACACACATGGGGAACGCGGGCCGGGCACGGCCGTGCTTCGCCATCGCCTCGCCACACACCGTGCGCAACGTGCGAATATCGTCTTCAGTGACATAGGTGGTGATCACACCATCGCCAAACTTGCCCACGCGCTCGATCTGCGCCGGGATGATCTCGCCACGATTGCCCGCAGTGACCAGCAGCGGCGGCCCGGCTTCGGTCCATGGCAGCGGGCCGATGGTGTGTTCGGTGAGTCTGAAATCGCTGCCCTGCATGGTCACCGGCTCGCCGCGCCACAGCGCGCGCCACACCGTCATGTGTTCTTCGAGGTCTTTCACGCGGCGCTTGTGGTTCTTGCCGCAGGCCTCCCACTCGCGCACGATGGGCGCCATGCCCCAGCCCACGCCGAGGCCCAGCACCAGCCGCCCCTGCGACATCTGGTCGAGATTGGCAAGCTGGTGCGCCAGTACCACGGGCTGGCGCAGCGCGGGGAGCAGTACCGCCGTCCCCAGGCGAGAGCGTTTAGTCATCGCCGCCACATAGGCCAGCGTGGTCAGCGGCTCCAGCCGCGGCTTGGCCACCACGCTGTCGCCCACCCACACGTCCATGTCCGCGTCATCGCACAGGCGCGCGATGGTCCAGCAATCTTCCACCGGCGGCCGCCGCGCGGATTGCAGAATCACGCCCCGGTGGGGCAACAAAATGCCGATGCGCATGAAATGTTCTTTCGAATTCCGCCGATGATGGCGGGCCGCGAAACCCGCCGTGCAATGATACACGGGTGCGGGGCGCAACACTGCCGCACCCCGATGACCCTGGCAGGCGCGTGGCATTGACATGGCCGGGCAACGCCTGGATCAGGCGCCGCCGTCAACGGGGATGAATGCGCGTCGCGAGTGCGCGGGGCACAAAATCGGGCACAAAGTCGTGAACGGGCGCGGGCGACGGCTGTAGCGCACGGCTTCGCTGCGCGATGCCCTGCGGCGTGGGCCGCGCGCCGTTATCGATCCAGTCGAGCAGCGCCTCGATCAACGGTGGATAGATTGCGTCGCCCAGATAACTGTGCTGATCCGAGTCGACAAAGGTCTGCACCAGATGGTCCCCGCAGCCCGCATCGCGCATACGGCACCGCAGCGTATCGTGCACTTCGACGAAGCAGGTCGGATCGTGGATGCCATGCACCGTGAGCACGGGCATTGGAAACCGCCCAACATAATCGCTCTCCGCGGAAAAGCGCGCCCGTGCGACAGGGTCGGCACGGTAGCGCGGCACCCCGGCGTTCAGCGCATCATCATCGTCCGACCCGATGTAGCGCACGTTCTCGTTGCCGATGGGGCTGCCGCCGTGTTTCTCCACCACGTCCCTCAGGGTGAACGTGGCCCAGCGCAGTTGATCGGCCACGCCGTGTTCCGTGAGCTTCAGCACGTCGACGAGCGTGCGCAATCTGCGCGCCTGCACGGCGCTGCGCTGCGCCGCCGGCAGCCGGACCCCGAGCGCTTCGTTCACGCGTGCCGCGAGTTGTGCCTTGGTGAGCGGGTCTTTCCTGGGCAATCCGATCGACAAGGGATACGCCGGCTCGTCGGGCCGCGGATGGTTGTTGCAGAGATACTGATAGATCGCCCGCAGGTCGAGCCTGAAGTCGTAGGCGAGCAATCCGCCGACCGCGCCGCTGCTCAGCAGCAGGCCGTCCCACGACTGGGGGAAAAGCTCCGCTGCCTTGGCGGCAACCATCGCACCCCAGGACTGGCCGTGCAGCACAGTACGCCTGGGTGGCGCGACATGCTGCGTAAAAATGCGCCGCACCCGCTCGGTATCCTGCACTGCCGACAGCACGGCAAAGCCGCTCTCCCGGAACACCGATCCCGCCCAGGCATGGCCCTGACGCAGCATTACCGCCCAGCGCTGAACATCCTCGTCGGCCCGCGTTGCCTGGGGCTCGCCCAGGGGCGGACCGCCATGGGCATGCATCACCAGAACACCGCTCCACGGCTCGGGGACGGCGAGCAGATAGTGCGCCCCGTGTGAATCGCAGCCGCGCAGGCATCGCACGCCGTCGGGCAGGCCCGCCGGCGCGGCAACTTCTACCGGCGCGGCTTCGGTGGCCCCGATACCGCTCGAAAGCGATGGCGACGGCGAATCCTTGTGCATAAGCTCTCCGGGATCGGACATTTCAATGTGCGTGCGCTGGGAACCATCGGGATGACGGCAAGTACTTCATGATTCCGTCACCAGCCATGGTATCGAGTCTAACATCGGGCCTGATCCCGTTGAATGTTGCCGTTTTGGCACGGTGTTTCAGCGACGGGACTTCTACCCGTTCCGCCGCCGCGCCTTGCCCAGATTCCACGCGGGGATCACCGCCAGCGCGAATACCAGCGCGATGATCAGGAAGCCGTCGTTGAATCCTCGCGCGCTCGCCTGCGCCACGATCATCTTGCCGAGGTAGTACAGTGCGCCCGGGGCGAGAAGGTTATCGGAAACACCCGCTTCTGCCAGTAACGCCCTTACGCTGGACAGTAACTCCAGGCTGGTGCTGTTGGCAGTCTGGGTCGCCGCCATCGCGTCGGCGTGAAATTGCGTGCGGCGCTCGATGAATACCACCAGCACGGTGACGCCGCATGACCCGCCCAGCTGGCGGATGAAATTCAAGGCGCCGGATCCGCGGTGCAGCTGCTCGGCGGAAAGCGCGCGCAAGGCCGAGCTGTCGAGCGAGGGGATGATCACAGCCATGCCAAAGCGGGCGACGATGATCAACAAGGCCAGGGACAGAAAGCTCGTATTCACATTGGACTGGCTTATGAAGTAGTTGCCCAGCGCAAACAGGCACAGGCCAAGGATCACCATCCGGTGGGCAGGAAAGATGTCGGCCATGCGGCCGAACAGCGGTGTGGCCGAAATGACGAGAATGCCGGCCGGGACCAGCAACAGGCCGGACAGGAAGGGCGTAAACCCCTGCACGTGCTGGACGGTAACCGGGACGAGATAATTGGCTGAAAAGTTGCCAAAGCCAAATACGAACGCCACGATGACCGCCGAGGCGAATTGCGGAATTTTGAACAGCGAGAAATCGAGCAGCGGCGCCGCCGATCGCAGCTGCATCCAGACGAAGGCGCCGCCGGTTGTGAGGCCGGTCAGTGCGAGCGTCAGGATGGTGCCGGAGGTCCAGCCAAAGCGCTGCCCGTTGGCGCCGGCGAACAGCAGGCTCGCCAGCGTCGCGACCAGCAACACGTAGCTGATCCAGTCGAATTTCGGCGGAACGGTCTGCTGCTCCCGGCCGGGCAGATAGGCCATGCCCAGGAGAACAGCTATTACGCAGATCGGTATCGGCACCAGAAATATTTCCCGCCAACCAATGGTGTCGATGACCAGCCCGCCGATCATGGGCCCCAGCATCGGGGCGATCTGAATGCCCGTGCCGAAGATGGACATGGCCATGCCGCGGCGGTTCGGCGGGAACTGCGTGATGGTGAGCGCCATGACCATGGGCATGACGACGCCGGTGGAAAAGCCCTGCAACACGCGCCCCAGCACCACCATCTCGAAGCTGGTGCCGAAGAAGGCGCTGGCGGTGCCAATAAAGAACACGCCGTTGATCACCACGAATGCGCCGCGCACCCCGAACGCTCGCACGAACCAGGCACTCAACAACTGGCTCGCGACCATCATGGCGACGAACCCGGTTGCCAGCCATTGCGCCTGATCCTGTCCCACGCCGAAGGCGCCCATCACCGTCGGCACGGCGACGTTGGCGAGCGTGGATGAGAGCACCATCGCGATTGCGCCGGCCATGCCGGCGCCTGTCACAAGCCACTTGTTGGTTGGGGGTGCGGTGGCAGTGGACAACGGAATATGCGGTGTGGGTCCTGCGGTGGGCCAAGAAAAAATCGCCCGGGCGCCGCATGGGCGGGCGCGAGCGACTGCATGCTGGCTTTGATTCTAACCCGCTGGGCCGCCGCGGGGGCGAACGAATCGATGCTTGACAACAACGCGGTTGGTGACGCGCGGCTTGCCTGCTGCGGCAAGCGCTGCGGCTTACACTGTCAACTATTTCACCGCTTCCGTTATGTCGCCCGTTCGAATTCCCGCCGTTTTTGTTCGCGCCACTCGCCGAACGGCCTGGTAGAGGGATCGGCGGCGATGCTCGCGTGCGTGGCCGCTTCAATTTCCTTGTCGGACAGCGAAAAATCGAGCCGCGCACGGCGCGGCTGTGCCACGTACCACGGCGTGTCGCAGAAAAATTCCAACCGGTTGCCTTCGGGGTCCATGAAGTACACCGACCACGCATTGCCGTGGTCCACCGGATCGATGCCATCAACTTTTCTGGCCACAAGCAGATCATGCATGGTGCGCACTTCCTTGATTGAAGCAACGCGAAAGGTGATCTGATTGATGGTGGACGGCGTGCCCGGCTGCCGGCCCGACACCAGCACGATCTGATGGTGATCCTTCGGGTCTTTGCTGAGGAACGTCAGGTGCATGGCCGGCCTGACTTCACCCGCATCCATCACCTTGAATCCCAACACCGACGTATAAAAGTCGCGCACGCGGTCCATGTCGGTAACGTATATACCGATATGGCTGATTTCCCACTTGGGCAGATCTGACATGGCATCCTCCTTGAGTAATGGCGGCTGAACTGTCGAAGATCATAACGCCGCAGTGCGCGATTTTGCCGATTGCATGTAACTATCTGTTTTTAAACAATATTTAAGGGTTGGATTGAGGCGGCGTATCGCCTGCCGCACCGTTGCTACGCGGCCAGCATGTCCATGAATTCATTCACCGGCATTGCTGCCAGCCGGCGCGGATTCGCGCACAACGCAAGAATCTCCCGCTGCCGTTTCGGTGCAAAGCGCCGCGCGAGATTGGTTTCGAATTTGGCGATCAGTGCCGGGATGCCGTCCTTGCGGCGTTTGGGATGGCCCAGCGGATACAGCACCTCGTCGCGGCGCGTGCGCGTGCCGTCCTTGAATTCGACTTCGATCGCATAGGGGTTGGCGCGGATTGCCGGATCGCGAAAGATTTTCGTGTAATGGTCGTCCACCGTTACCGTCATCTTGTAGCGCAGCGCATCCACGCGTGGATCGGCTGCAACGTCGTCTTCGTAGTCCGCCGCGGTGAGGCGGCCGAAGATCAGACCGATGGCGGAAATGTATTGCAGCGAATGATCGCGCGCGGCGGGGTTGGTGAGCGGAATGTTGGTGGTGATCAGATGATGCGCCGACTGATGCGTCCACATGCGCACCGCCTTGATCTGACCCAGACGGTCCTTGACCTGCGCGTGCAGATTCATCGCGCATTCGGCCGCGGTCTGGCCGTGGATGCCCGACGGAATCGCGATCTTGAACTGGATGTTTTCCATCACATACGACCCGTAGCGCCGCGATATCTTGAATGGCTTGCCCTGAAACAGGGTATCGTAAAAGCCCCACTGCTTTGCCGACAACGCCGTCGGATAACCCATCTCGCCGGTCATCGCGATCAGCGCCAGCCGCACGCCGCGCGCGCTGGCATCCGCCGCCGCCCACGATTTGCGCGAACCCAGCGTGGGCTTGATGCGATAGGTGCGCAGCGCGTGGCCGTCGATCCACGCATGCGACAAGGCGTTGATGATTTCCTCGCGGCTGCCGCCGAGCAGCCCGCACACCACGGCGGTGCTGGCGATTTTCACCAGGATCACATTGTCGAGGCCAAGCTCGATGAAATTGTTTTCCAGCGACAACACGCCCTGAATCTCGTGCGCCTTGATCATCGCCACCAGCACATCGCCCATCGTCAGCGGCTTCTTCCCCTGCCGCACCGCGCGGCGCGACAGGTAATCCGCCGTGGCAAGAATGCCGCCGAGGTTATCCGACGGATGCGCACCCGAGGCCGCCATGAACGCATCGTTGAAATCCAGCCAGCGGTTCATCGCGCTGATGTTGAACGCCGCGTTCACCGGATCGAGCTCCCATGGCGTGCCCGGCACGCGCGCGCCGCCAGGCATCACCGCTTCCGGCACCACCGGCCCCAGCAGCTTGGTGCACGCCGGATACGACAGCGCCTCCAGCCCGCAGCCGAGGGTATCCATCAGGCAATAGCGCGCAGTCTCGTGGGCGAGCTTGCTGCC
>CADECM010000032.1:41869-53655 GCA_902825845.1 uncultured beta proteobacterium | reverse complement strand
ATCGAGGGTCCAGCGCGCGCATGGCGTGCGTGTGGTCGGGGTTTCACTTCCACCACGACGCGGCGAAACGATGGGTCGATGTCGCGCCATCGAAACTCGTGACGGCGCGTGTCAGGGCGCCACTGTTGATGGCCGACTGCCACTCGTTCTGGTACTGCGCCGCGGACATGTTGTGCCGGTCCTTGCGCAGGCTCACGGCCCGGGAGGCGAACACGGCCGTGATATACGGCTGGCCGCCGTGCATATAGGCGTTCACGTAAATCGGCTTGCGGCCTTGTTTCGCGTTGTCGTTGAAAACGCCCTGGTAGTCCTTCTCCGGCATTTGCGACTTGATCTGCCATGTGCCGATGGACTCGGGCCGGTAGAGCAGCGTGTATGACCGTGAGCCGCCCACCGAGGCGACCGAAATATTCACGGGATTGAGCTTCGCCTGCCGGGCGTTGTTGAGTTCGGCGTCCGCCTGCGCGCTGCTGAGTCCATGCCGCATGATGAATGTTCTCGGCACATCGCGGGTGAAAATCGCCGAATAGCGCAGCTGTCCGCCCGAGGTTGAGCTGTCGACAAATACCGGCGCGAAACCGTCCTTGATCGCGTCATCGATATTTGCCTGATGCGTCGCACTGCTCACGAGACTGTGCGCCCGCCATGCGCCTTTGGCCGGCCGCCAGACGTGGTTGATGAACGAATGGCCGCCGACGCCATAGGCATCCAGCCATACCGGCCAGTAGCCCGAATCGGCCAGATGATCGAACAGGGGTTGGAAGTCCGCGGCCGCGTGGCCATGTTGCGCATATTCGGTTGTCAGCGTGCGCGCCGGCCAGATGATGGCCGGTCCGGGCGGGATGGGCTGGTTGCGGAATGACTTCCACGCCGGGGTCGATGTGGTGTGATCCAACGGCGCGGCCAGGCCGCGTTTGAAATTCGTGTTTACGGGCGTGCCGCCGCTTTTGACCGTGTCAGCCTTGCCGCCTTCTTCGACGTGGATATGCAAGTGCGGCGCACTGCTGGTGCCGGCATTGCCGACGCGTCCGAGGAACTGGCCGGCGACCACCGTCTTCTGCTGTGCCGCGGGCACGCGGATATGCGGCCACGCCTTGGTCACATCGGGCGAATCGACTCTGGAAGGCATGAATGTGTCGTTGTGCGGGCACAGATTGCCGGGCACGCTGCCGGGAATCATGTGCGCGTATTCCATGCGCGTGCCGTCCTCGTGCTCGATCCAGTAGCCGTTGCCGCCGCCGTAGATGAAACCTTCGTCGATCTTCGGATGCCTGCCGCCGGGCGGATTCTCCGGTGCATTGCGCCAGCAGGCGATGATCCTGCCGGGACGCGCGGCGTAAATGTTCCTGCCGTAGATCACCCATTTGTTGTTGGTGCGGTTCTTGTTGTAGTCGGCGTCGCTGACGGTCAGTTCCGTCCACTTCTTCGCCTTGCTGTCATAGCGCAGGGCGCCGAGGTCGTAACCGAATTTCTGCACGCCGGAGGATGCATGTTCGGCGCGTCCCCAATAGATCCTGACGCCCCCTTGATCGAGATCCTCGGCCTTGAACGGCATTTCGTAGAGCTGCGCATGGCACGGTGCGGCGCCGAACCAATACAAAAGCAACAGGGCAATCGGGCGAGACATGGCATTTCCTTTGCGGTGTATTCCACCCTGCCGGGAGGCTCGTTGATCTACGTGCCGCCCCGGCAAAGGTGGCCTGCGATCAGCGTCGAACCGCTGTCGCTCCCGACGCTTTTTTGGTTTCGAGCGCTTCGTGGAAAGCCTGCAGGGCGCGCACGTACTGCTCATAGTTCTCGGGGCTGCGGCGCGCCTTGTCCGGGTCCTCTTTGGCCAGCTGTTCCGCAAGTGCCGCACCGTAGACGGTCTCGCCGTCGATCTTTTGATCCACGTGATCGTCGTGCAATTGTTCGTGGACGGTTACCGCGCCGCGGTCGTTGAGGTCCATCGTGAGAAACGCCGGGGCGATCTTCCAGGTGTTCTTCGACAGCGGTCCGCCGAGGTTCTGGGCGTGGTAATCATGCGGCAGCTCGGCGCGCACCTTGACGGTCTGAACCTTGTTGGCCAGACGGTCACAGGCGGTGTCGAGGCGGCGGTGGACGTCCTTGACGTGGTTGGCCATGGTGACTTTGCCGAACCACCTGGTGAGGGTCGCGTTGCGGTTCCATGCGCTCTCCCATGTGCCGCGATCCTTGTTGAGGATCGGCGCGATCATATCGACGCCCCGTTTGGCCATCAGTTGGGCCTGACGAATGCTATCGGCGACCACTTCTTCGATCATTGTCTCATTCATGCCGGTTGCGGCAAGGATCTGCTGCGTCTCGGCCTTGTTGGGCCAGTCTATCTTGGGTTGTTTCATGCCAGTCCTCCATCGTATGATGTTTCGTTGGAATCGCCCGGCATGGCAACCAGAGATCACGTGTTCAGACCCTTCTTTCGAAGGGCATGATCATGTGTTCGTGCAGCCGGTTACTACGCCGGGAACGTCGGCGCTTCACGCGGTCAGTGCAGTGGTGATGCAAAATCATGAAGCCGCCGTTCGTGCACTGTAGGCAGTTGCCCGACTGCCAACAATCAGGCGTTCGGCTTAGGCCGTTGGTCGTGCCGCGCAAGCGTTTCCAGCATTCGACTCGCGCCAGGGCAGACCACGCCCTTGACGCCGGCATGTACCGCCGACATTGCGTTTCAGTCCGCACTGAACAATGGTTCGCCGCAGCCGGACATGACCGCAACGCTGTGCGGATCGCGCGCGAAAAGGTCACGGCCTGGCCTGTTCCGTATCCGGTATGGCGCTGCAATGCCGCCGCCGGTGCGGGCAGCCCTGTCGATGGCCGGGAAATGGTCCTTCGGCCTCAATGTGGGTGTCGGAATCAGGCCGGGGTCCAGCGGCTACGTCATCGGGTCTGCGCAGCCGATACCACAACAACTTCCGTCTTGATCGAATTGGCGATGAAACACTGTTCATGCGCGTGGTGGTGCAACTGCCGTTCCTGCGCCGCATCGGGCGCGCCGCCGGCGCCATACACGATGACGGGGCGAAGCGTGATGTTGCTGATCCAGGGAACGCCGCGTTCGTTTTTTGTCATGCGGCCGGCTGCGTGGTCGGTGTACTGTTCGATGGTGAACTTCGCGCGTGAGGCCAGATGCAAAAAGGTGAGCATGTGGCAACTGGCCACCGAGGCCACAAAGGCCTCTTCGGGATCAACATTTGCGGGGTTGGACCACGGCGCCGGCACCACGGCGGGCGAGGGCGATGCCGCAACGGTGATGCCACCGTCGAACGCCCATTCGTGTTCGCGCGAGTATTGGCCCTTGATGAAATCGGTGCCTGCGAATTTCCAGCGGATCAGCGCTTTGTGGTCGGACATCGGAATCCTCGCGGCAAAAAAGCAGGGTCACACACCGGCGAGTATAGCCTCGCCGCGGCGCAATGCCGCGCGCTGGCGGCTACCGCGGCTGGCTGGCAAGCCGCATTGCCGGCAACGGGGCGGCGCGGGTTGTCGTAATGGAATAGTCCGGCGCTGCGTGCGCGGCTTTCGGCATTTGCAGAATGGTGATGACGCCATACAGCAGCAGGGTGACAAAAACGGCGGCAATTTTGCTCAGGAATTCCATGATGTGCTCCACGCTGGGCTGAGTGACGGTGGAGACAGTGTGCTTGCGCGGCGCGGCAAAAACCATTCCACGCTTGGCTTAGAACAAAAGTAATACAACGGCAGGCGAGGTTGAAACGGCCGGCCACGCCATTCCTGTGCCGGCCGGAATCCGGATCGGCGCTGATCGCGCCAGCCTTGCCATGACGTAGAATCGCGCACGCAACAGCGGCGCGTCTGTGCGGTTGCGCCGCATCCCTGCCGCCGCGCCGGTGCCGCCGGAATTGCGCAGGCGCCGTGCGGAATTTCCGTGTATGCCGATTGTGCCTGTTGTAACGTTACTGGCTATTGTGGCTGTGACAGGGTGGGGCGCCGGACGTGGGATTGCAGTGTGGGATATATATATAACTAATTGATTTTATTGATATTTATAAGGGATGGGTCGCGGTGAAGACAAGTATCATTTGCGCGTTGTGCACGATTTTGGTGACGGGCCTTGCCGCGGCGGGGCCCCTCCCGGCGCAGAAGGCGCAGTCCGCGCCGATAGTGCGCAGCGCAGTCTGGTGGAGCGACGCGGCCCGCATCCTGGCGGGCGAGGCACCCAAAGCCGGCGTCCTGGGCAAGGCCGCCGAGCTGCCGTCGGTGCAGCGGCATCGCGCGGCATTCGAGCGTTCGTGGTCTCAGTTCGAGCAATCGCGTCTCAAGCCCACGATGAAGTTCGCGCAGGAGGAGATTGCCACGCAGCGGCAGGCCGAGGGGCCGGTGTTTTACCCGTTCAGCGGCCCGGATGCGATGTACGCGCTCAGTATGTTTCCCGGAGCGCGATCCTATGTCCTCGCGGGTCTGGAGCCGGTGGGCGAATTGCCCGACCTCGGCGTATTGTCGGACGCCGATTTCGAAGCCAGTCTGGCCGAGGTGCGCCGCTCGCTGCGCTCGCTCCGGGCATTCAGTTTTTTCCGCACCAAGGACATGAGCGCCGAGTTCAGCAAGAATCAGTTTTCCGGGGTGACGCCGATTCTGCTGCTGTTCATCGCGCGGCAGGGTTTCGCGGTGCAAAACGTCGAGCAAATCATCCTTGAGCCGGATGCGCGGCTGAGCCTCACCAACCCGGCCGGCCTGCTCAATCTGACTCCCGATCGTATTCCCGGCTTGCGCATCAGCTTTGTGAAAGCGGGCGACGCCCAGGCGCGCACGCTTTACTATTTCACGGCCGATCTGAGCAACGAGGGCGTGGCACGCGCGCCGCAGATGCTCAAGTGGGCGGCTAATCTGGCGCCCAAGGCAACCTATCTGAAGTCGGCGTCCTATCTGATGCACGCCGCGCATTTTTCGCAGGTGCGCAATTTCATTCTCGCGCGCTCAGAGCTGATTGTGCAGGACGACTCCGGCATTCCCGTGCGGTTTTTTTCGTCAAACCATTGGGAGCGCACGTTTTACGGCGCGTACGAAGGCCCGATCCGGCTGTTCGCAAACCGTTATCAGGGCGATCTGCGCGAGGCGTACGCGGCATCGGCGAAACCGCTCGAATTCGGCATCGGCTACGACCACAAGGCGCGCGCCAGCAACATCCAGCGTTTCGTGCGCAAGCGGCTGGCGCTGGACGACAGAATGGACCGGCGCGGCATCCAGGTCGCAACACCGTAGTGCTTTGGTGCTTCGGTGCCGCGGCAGGTGAACGTCGCTGACAGACAGTGTTTGTCAATGCCGCCAACGTCATGAGCTGCCGTACCGTGTTCGTGACCGGCGCCACGGGCTACATCGGCAGCCATCTGATTCCGGTATTGCTGCAACGCGGCCATCGCGTGCGCGCATTGGCCAGGCAAGGCAGCGCGCGCGGGCTGCCGGCCGGCGTCGAGGTGATTGAAGGCGACGCGCTCGATGCCGCGACATTCGCAGGGGCCGTGGCGCCCGCGGATACGCTGGTGCATCTGATCGGCACGCCGCACCCGGGTCCGCACAAGGCCGCCAGCTTTCGCGCCGTGGATCTGCCATCGGTCGACGCCGCACTGACCGCGGCACGCAGCGGTCGGGTGCGGCATTTCGTCTACGTCAGCGTGGCGCAGCCCGCGCCCGTCATGCGCGCCTATATTGCCGTTCGCGAGGCCGGAGAGTTGCGCATCCGGGCCAGCGGCATTCCCGCCACGCTGTTGCGCCCTTGGTATGTGCTGGGCCCCGGCCATCGTTGGCCGTATCTGTGCCTGCCGTTTTACGCGCTGCTCAGCCGGCTGCCCGCGACCCGCGATGCCGCCCGGCGTCTGGGGCTGGTCACGCTGCAGCAAATGATCGATGCCATGGCCGCCGCCATCGAGCACCCGCCGCGGTCAGTGCGCATCATCGACGTGCAGGGCATCCGCGCGGCCAGCGCGGGCGCGGTGCCGCCGCAACGGATCACGCAACCAGGGGTTAGCCTCGAACGCCATCCCACGGATCAATGATCGCCAAGCCCAGCCCATCAAATTGGGCGTGATTGCGCGTTGCCAATGTTGCCCCGTGCGCAAGGCAAATTGCCGCAATCCGGGCGTCAGCCATGGCATCCGGCAAACCCGCGCGCTCGCGTTGCGCGCAGAGGTCGGCGTAGACGGAGGCCGATGCAAGGTCGAACGGCAGTATGCGATTCGTGAAATCTTCCTCCAGCGTCAGGTGAATCGCTTGTGCCAGTTGCCGCTTGCGCGCGCCATCGGGAAGGCGCGCCACGCCGAACATCAATTCCGCCGCGACGATGGCGGTCAGCCACAAGTCGCCGGGTGCTTGCACGTCGAGCCACGCGAGCACCGCGGGATCCGGCTTGGGGCGCATGGTTTCGGACACCACCTTGGTGTCCAGCACAATCACGCAGGCGCTCCGTCATCAAGATTCGCCGCGCGCGGCGCATCAGCACGTTCAGGCGGCTGCGGTTCAACACCGCCCAGCGCGGCGAATCGCGCATGGACGCGGCTACCCAATCCGCCCGCAGGTGATGGATGCGCAGGAACATTGCGCAAAATGGCGCGCACTTCTTCTTCCATCGAACGCCCATGGGCTGCCGCCGCACGGCGCAGTTTGTCTTTTATTGCGGGATCGATGTTGCGTATGGTTAGTGTCGCCACGGTTTTGTGAATTTGGCCGCCGCCATCGAGCGCCCGCCGCGGTCAGTATGCATCATCGATGTGCCCGGCATGCGCGCGGCCAGCGCGGTCCGGCACTGGTCAGCCGCGGGCGCCGGTCAACACGTCCGGGTTCGCAACATTGGTCGGCGCCCCCGCGATATACGCCAGAATATTGTCCACCACCGCGGCGTAATAGAGTTCGTAGGTTTCCCAGGTTACATAGCCCAGATGCGGCGTGCAAATGACGTTGGGCATGCTGACCAGCGGATGTTCGCGATTCAACACCGGTTCACTTTCGTACACATCCACGGCGGCGAAGCCGGGACGGCCCTTTTTCAGCGCGTCGACCAGCGCGCCTTCGGCAATCAGCGGCGCGCGGCTGGAATTGACGAGGCGCGCGGTGGGCTTCATCCGCGCGAGATCGGCACCGGTAACAATGCCGCGCGTGTCCTTGTTCAGCGGCAGGTGCAGCGTGACGATATCGGCATCCGCGAAAAACGCTTCGCGGCTGGCGGCAACGTTAAAGCCATCGGTACGCGCCTTGGCGGTGGACCCTTCGCGTCCCCAGCACACCACGTTCATGCCGAACGCCTTGCCGACTTTGGCAACGCCGCTGCCGATCTTGCCGTAGGCGTAGACGCCCAGCGTCTTGCCCTGCAGGCCGATGCCGGCAGTGGTCTGCCAGCGTCCTGCCTGCATGTTGTTGACTTCCGTGGGGAGATTGCGCACCGAAGCGAGGATCAGCGCCCAGGTCAGTTCCACCGTCGGGCTCGAATTGCCGCCGCCGCTGGCGCTGATGATGATGCCGCGTTCGGTGCATGCGGCCATGTCGATGTGCACCGCGCGGCGGCCGGTTTGCGCGATCAGCTTCACCGACGCAGGTAGGTTTTCGATGAACGGGCGCGGCAGGAACGAGCGCTGCTGCGTCAGCGCAATGACTTCACACCCCGCCGCCCGCTGGCCGAATTTGACGGGATCTTTCTCCGAGGTGTTGTAGCTGATGATCTCGTGGCCCTGCAACTTCGCGGCGCAGCGGGTGTTGCGGAAAGCATCCTGATAGTCATCCATTACGGCGATTTTCATGGCGAAGGCCTCAAATAAAATATCAATAAAAACAGATACTTACGAAAAATCATTTGCGTCGGATGATCATCCCGCCGCCGGCCAGCATGAGCGCGTTGCACCAGAACACCGGTGCCACGCCAAAGGCGGTGCCGATGGCGCCGAACAGCAGGGGCGTGACCATGTGGGTGAAATTATTCATGGTGGCGCGCAGGCCCAGTGCCTCGCCGGAGCGGCCGCCCGGCGCGCGCTCATAAATCATCGACAACGACAGCGGCTGCCCGCAGCCGGTGCCCAGGCCGAGCACAAAACACACCGTGCACAGCAGCACCATGTTGGTGATGTACGGCACGGCGAGGTAGGTGACCGACGCAACGAACAGCGCGATGATCAGCACCGTCTCCCCGCCCAGACGTTTGACGATGGCCGGCATCCAGAAGCGCACCACGAACGCCGCCGCCGAGAACATCGCCAGCACCACGCCGATTTGCGACGCGGAAAGCCCGATGTGATGGCCGTAGATCGGCATGTAAAAATGGAACAGATCGATGCCGGTGAGGATCACCGCGCCGGTGATCAGCACGCGCCGCAACGAGGGATTGGAAACCAGCAGCTCAAACGGATGTGACGGCGCGGCGCCCGCGCCCTTGCCTTTGGCGTCGCCGCCCTTGCGGGACACGTGACCGCTCCCCAGATGTTTGGCCGATCCCATGATGGCGGCGGTAATCAGCGGAAACACGGCGATCACCAGATACGTCGCACGGTGCCCGAAATGATCGATGCCGAAACCGCACACCAGCGGGCCGATAAAACTGCCGGTGGACATGGCAAGGCCGAAGTTGCTGAAATTTTTGGTGCGGTCATCGGCGGTGCCGATGCTGCCGATCAGGTTTTGCACCGATACGCTGTAAAACACCTGTGCCGCGCCCACCAGCGCCGCCTGCAGGTAGAGCGTGATGGTTGAGGGAAACCAAGCGGGCAGTGTCAGTCCCAGCGCGATGCCGCACGATCCGGCCACCATCGGCCAGCGCACACCGAGCCGATCGGTGAGTTTGCCGGCATAGATGGCGAGGATCATGGGGAACAGCGAATACAGCGCCACCAGCACGCCGATCACCACCTGCGGCGCGCCGAGCTGTATGGAAAACAGCGTGATGATGATCTTGCTGCCCTTGTAGGCCAGCATGTTGCACACCACCATCAGCATTACCGTCCAGATCGACATCAGGCGGCCTTCGCCGGCAGCGCGTGGCATCGCGCATCACCGGCCCGTGAAGACGGCGCCGCGGCAACGCGCACTGAAAACGTGTCGGGATCGGTAAGCATGGGGATGGACCGATTTTACCCCACGAAGCAGCGTACAATCCGGCGAATTGTCACGCCTGCGTTCGTTTCCCGTCTCGCGCCGAGTTAATCCCCGCATGAGAAATCCCCTGCCCGCCCTGCGGGTGCTGCGCCACCGTAATTTCCGCCTGTTTGTCTCGGGGCAGGCTTTCGCGCTGATCGGCTACTGGATGCAGAGCATCGCGCAGTCGTGGCTGCTCTACAAAATGACCGACTCCGCCACGCTGCTGGGCGTGCTGGGCTTCGCCGGCAGCCTGCCGATCCTGCTGCTGTCGCCGCTGGCCGGCATCTGGTCGGACCGCTGCAACCTGCATCGCGTCATGTATGCCACGCAGATTCTGGAAATGGCGCAGGCGGTGACGCTGGCCGCGCTGGCGCTCACCGGCAATCTGCAGCCGTGGCACATCATCGCGCTGTCGGTGGTGATGGGCGTGCTGATTTCGATCGAGCTGCCGGTGCGCCATGCCTATCTGCTGGAACTCGTGGGCGCGCGCGAAGACCTGCCCAATGCCGTGGCGGTGACGTCATTGATCGGCAACTGTGGGCGGCTGGTGGGTCCCGCGCTCGCCGGCCTGGTGATCGGCTGGCTTGGCGAAGCTGCGTGTTTTGCCATCAACGCGGTGAGCTACAGCGCGGTGATCATCAGCTTCATGTTCATCCGTGTCACGCCCACCGTGCGCCCGGCCACGCACAAACGAATGCTGCAGGGCATGCGCGAGGGCGTCGCGTATGCCTGGCAGTCGCTGCCGATCCGCGCGCTGCTGCTGTTGCTGACGGTGGTGGGCCTGCTCGGCACGCCCTACATCAGCCTGATGCCGGTGCTCACGCGCGAAGTGTTTCAGGGCGGCGCCGACCAGATGGGATTCATGGTGGGCGCGGCGGGCATGGGTGCGGTCACCGGCACGCTGTATCTGGCCACGCGCTCGAGCGTGCGCGGTCTGGTGCGGCTGCTGACCTATACCGCGTTGGCCGCGGGCATTGCGCTGGCGCTGGTGGCGCATGTGAAACTGGTGTGGTTCGCCATCCCGCTGTTCGCCATCACCGGCTTCGGCATTCTGGTGACCTCGGTGTCGGTGAACATGATCGTGCAAACCATCGTCGACGACGACAAGCGCGGCCGCGTGATGAGCCTCTACACCGCGTGCTTCATGGGCATGTCGCCGTTTGGCGCGCTGGCGGCCGGCGCGCTGGCCGATCGTATCGGCGTGGCCACCACGCTGACACTCGCCGGCGCGTGCTGCGCAGCGGGCGCGCTGCTGCTGGCGTCACGACACCCGCAGATTCGTGCCGAGCTGCGCGAACGATATGCGCAGCTCGACACAAAATAAATAATAAAATCAAATACTTAAACATATTCGGCGCGTCCGGTACGGAACGCGCCGGCCGCCGCCTTGTTGCCCAAGTGGCGGCAATGATCATCGAATCAATGCACGTGATTTACAGCCGCGCGTCGTCGATTTCCAGACCCACGCAGTGTTTGCCGACGATTTCGTAGTTCTGCAAACGTGCCTGGCCATGCTGCGTGATCACGTGCATGTCCTGAAACAGGCGCTGCATCAAGTGGCCGTCGAACACGACCGTGGCACCGCACAGCGGATGCAGGCCATCGACCACTTGTGCGGCGAGCCGTATGGCATGCGTCGCCGCAAGCCGCAGGTTGATGCGTGACTCCAGACTCGCGGTGGGCGCGTCGGTGGACAGGGCCGACTCCCAGATTTCATGCGCCGCTGACAGGAGATACGCCCGGCCCGAACGCAGCGCCGCCTCGGCTTGACCGACGGCAAACTGGGTAATCGCCTGCTCCCGCAGGAGCCCCGTCATATTGCGCGGCGCCTTGGCGCCCGCAACTTCGAAAAACGCCTCCAGGCAGTTGCGTGCAAGCCCGAGCGCGACCATGCCATCGCCCGCCGCATAGCCGAGCGTGATCGGGATCTTGTAGCGCGGGCCCGGGTTCACGAGCGGCGCATCGTTCGGAAACACGGTCCGCGCTTCGGGGACGAAGACGTCTTTCACATCAAATGTATGGGTACCGGTGCCGCGCATGCCCTTGGTGTGCCACGCATCAATGAGCTCGACCTGCGCTCTCGGGATCAGGCAATAGCGGGCTTCGGGCCTGCCATTGCGCTGCCGCACCACACCGTTTTCGATGACCTGCGCATGGGCCGCCACCCACGACGCATGTTTGATGCCGGTGCTGAACGGCTGCCGGCCGGTGATGCGAAACCCGCCCGGCACCACCACTGCCTTCGCCGTTGGCGCCGGGGTATTCGACACCACGCTGCGCGGGGTGTCGGTCCAGATTTCGCGCGCCGCCGCTGGTGACATTCGTGCCGAGTAGGTCGCCCAATTCGCGCCCTGACTGACGGTCCAGGCAGTGCTGGCGTCGCCCTTGCCAAGCGCCTCAATCACTTGCACATACGTCGGGAAATCGATTTCGAGGCCGCCAATCGCGCGCGGCACGGCCATGCGATAAAAACCCGCGTCGGCAAGCGCATGGAACAGCGGTTGCGGCAGCTCGCGCTCCGCTTCGATCTGATCGGCGCACTTCCGGATGAGCGGCACCAGATCGCGGGCGGCGTCAATCAGCGACATTTGCGGCTTCGCTGCGGGGGTGTGAGCAGTGGCGGACATGGCACGGCATTCCCCATGGGTAATTGAAGGGCGATCGGCAAAGTGTGCGTCGTTCAGCCCTGCCTGTCT
>CADECM010000032.1:19177-41769 GCA_902825845.1 uncultured beta proteobacterium | reverse complement strand
CCTGCTAGAAAAAGACGTAAGCGCGGACCACGACGTTCTTGCGGTTGCGGGCGTCGGTGGGTGCGGTCGGGTCGATGCAGGCGGTATGAAACGACCAGCGCGAGACGGAGCCGTCGGTCACGGAGTCATAGCATTTCAGCATCGAGACCTCGTTGGGCTTCTGCCGGGGGAACCAGTACCACTCGTGGTCGGGACGGTAGGTGAAGCGCGTGGTCTCGCCAACGCGATCGTCGTAGATCCGGTAGTTGGTGATGTACGGCTGGTCGGCGAAGGACGGCCAGGCGCACAGCACAAAGGGAAACTGCTCGACGGTTTCCATCGGCTTGGCCAGATTGATCGACATGAAGCGCCGCGACATCTTCTGGTCGGCCTCCGCTTCCGTGTAGTGCTGCTCGCGGCCGAAGTTGCGCAGATTCTTGGTGAGCAGTTCACGACAGCGCACGCGGCCGCTGTTGTCATTCAGGTCATTGTGCACGAGGGTGGCGTAACGGGCGTTCACACCCGGGTTCTTGTGGGCCTGGTCTTCCGTGCGATCGCCGGTGTAATCCTTGTCGAACACATCGTGGTTGTAGACCAGCGCATCGGTCGCGTCGGGGAAGAAGTCGAGAAGAAGCTTCTCGATCTCGGGGTAAAACACGCGTTCCACCTCCGCCGCATCGTAGAAGTTCGCGCACTTGGAAGAGTCGAGGTGCGCCAGCGAGACGCCGAGCCGGTCCATGCATTCGGCGCTGGTGGGGGACAGGCCGGGGTGGTACTCGCCGATGCGCCGCGCGTCGCGTATCACCTGCGGGAACCACAGATCGCGGCGCTTGTTGTTCTGCTCGTTCTGGCGCAGGAGCGCCGCCACCTCGGGGCGCGCCGGGTCGCGCCAGATGGCGTTGGACGGAACGATGCTGTAGGTCGGCCGCTCGTACACCGTGTAGGGCAGCGGCAGCGCAACGCCGCCTTCCGGGACCTTGAGGGGGTTGGTCCTGCGTATATGGTCCATGCACTCTTCGTACTTGCGGAACCCGGGGCCCCACCGGGTCTCGATCGGGGCGCCTGGTGGCGCATTGCTGACCCTGTCGGCAACGCGCTGACCCTCGCCGTCGGCGATCTGCTCAAGTGCATCCGCGATCGCCGCCGCGGTTCCCCCATCGCCACCCCGGTCGAACGACATGTACGACAGGCCGCCATTCGCCGCGATGGGCGGCGGCTGCCCTGCCGTGCGCTGGAGCGGCGGCACATACGCCGAAGCGCTTTGCGCAATTGCTGCAACGTTGTTCTCAGCGACCTTGGTCTGGCTCATGACACACCTCCGATCAATTCAGGCTAAGCGTAGAATACACCCATCACCATTTGTAGACTTTCTGCAATGTTCCGCCCATGAGCTTCGCCTTGTCGCTCTCGGACAGACGCTTGGTCTCGCGGAACGGTGCGACGCCCTGCTCATAGGTCAGCATGCCGATCGCCCGTGTCCAATCGGTGCCCCACATGCAACGATCCAGCCCGAACGCGTCGATGATTTTCAACACCGGGTCCCAGATGTCGTCGTACGGGAACGGTTGGTACGACAGGGTGCAGGCGCCACTGACTTTCACCCTGACGTTCGGGTATTGCGCCAGTGCGAGCAGCTTCGGCAGATCGGCCCAGGCGCCGGGCGGAACCGGCGGCTTGGCGGGTTGCAACAGGCCGAGATGATCGATCACGATGACCGTATCGGGGTGCTGCTGGATGTGCGGCAGGCCTTTGTCGAGGATGCCCCAGCACAGCAGATTGACCGGCAACCCGTGCCTGGCAGCGGCGGCAAACGCGCGCTTCAGGCCGGGATGATCGGCGTCCATCGGCAGGCCTTCACGCATGCGTATGCGTATGCCGCGCGCGCCCTTGGTCGCCGCCCATTGCGCCACCACATCGTCGATCGCCGGATCGGTCGCATCGACCGGCGTCACGACCCGGAATTTATCCGGAAACTTGTTGTAGACCTCAAGCGCGTAGCTCGGATCGTACTCATAGGCGCTGAACGACGACACCATGATCGCACCGTCGACGCCGACACTTGTCATGGCGGCGACCATTTCCTCGCCCGTGGCGGAGTCCAGTCCGTGCGAGGGGCTGGCCCAGGGGCGGCCGGGATGATTTCGATCAAAGGGATGGACCTGAACGTCGATGACTGGCATGGCAATTCCTCTTGTTGGTTCGATCGATTACTGCCGGCCCGGCGCGGGGCCTGTCTTATCCTCAAAGGCCCCCGTCTCCGGAAACACCTGGCGATACACCAGCCGGTTGCTCTTGTGCGGCGGCTGGTAATCCGGAGGCGTGCAGGTGGCCACCGACTGCGCATAACCCTCGCCGTGCAGGACTGATTCGTCCTCCAGTTCGTAGATATTGAGATATTTGTACGCGCCGCTTCCCTCACAGAGTTCGAAGCGCCGGGCGCTGAGGAAGCCGGGCACCATCATCCGCTCGGGAATGTGTTGCTTGGTAAACCATTCGCTGGATTTTTCCTGCACCTGCGGATCAGCCTCCGTGAATACCACAAGCAATGCCTTCCCGATTTCCTGCTTCATGGTCGTACCTCCTTTGATGTATGTCGCTTGTGGAAACCGGCAAACCACCACCACGCGCCACAAGGCGACGCCAATCGCCTCATTTGGAATTTCACTTCGCTCGTCAGCCTGACGCCCATTGCGGAGACGCCACGACATCGAATTCTACGCAGGATAGCAGCAGCGCGTCGCTGAAGATGCAAAGAATTGCGATATACGCGATAGTCGGCGTTATTCTTCGGATGTTCGATGGAAAGCTTGTGTAAATCAGTAGCTTACGGACTTGGCGGACTTTAAAGTCGGTTCGTGTTTTCCCCGTTCCTATCATGCTGCAGTTGCCCGCCACCGCTACTCAAGGGGAGCCGCCCGGCCTTGTGCGGATCTCGGCAAGCGCCGAACTATGAATTTTCACATGGCGCCCCACTTTTGTCGGCAACGACTTACAGCTATCGGGTTGTCCCATTACATGTTGGTTCAACCTGAAAATGACGCGCCCGGTGAACTGGAATCCACCGATTGCGTGGCAAGAGGCAAGACCCCTTGTCCGGCCCACCGCGCGCAAAGATTGCGCGGCATCCCTTTTGTAGCGCGTTGAATGTGGCATGCCACACCCATCGCCGTTTTCGACTTATCGCCGGGCCTGTTCCATCGCCGAGGTAAAGAATTGAACGTTGTTTCGGCCGCCCGCCTTGGCGTGGTACATGGCAACGTCGGCAGCCTGGGTAAGCGTTGCCACGTCTCCGCCGTCATCCGGGTAGAGGCTGCCGCCGATGCTTACCGACAGTTCCAGCGCCTGCCCGGCCACTTCATAGGGTTTTTCGATCTCGTGCAGCAGATTCTCCGCCACCTGCCGCGCCGAATCGGCGCTTGCGACCTCCGACAGCAACACGATAAATTCGTCGCCTCCCTGCCGGCACACCGTATCGCTGCGGCGCACGGCGTGTTGCAGCCGCCGCGCAACCTGCTGTAACACCTGGTCGCCCACTGCGTGCCCGTGGATGTCGTTGATCGGTTTGAAACGATCGAGATCGAGAAACAACAGGGCAATCCGGACAGCGTGCCGCTGGGCGTAGGTGATGGCTTGCGCCAAGCGATCATCCAGCAACCGGCGGTTGGGCAAGCCGGTTAGCGCATCGTGCTGTGCCAGATGTTTCATCGTATCAGCCAACTTGCGGGTCTCGGTAACATCGTGGAACACCAGTACCGCGCCGAGGACGTTACCTTCACGATCATGGATCGGCGCCGCGGAAGCTTCAATAAATGCGTCCGTGCCGTCTCTGCGCACCAGCAGGCCATCGGCGATCAGCGTCGCCGGACAGTTGTCATGCAAGGCTGTCTCCACCGGATTGGGCGCGGGCAGGTGTGTCTGGCCGTCGAGGATTCGAAACACGTCCGCGAGCGGCTTGCCTGCCGCCTCGATTGCGGTCCAACCCGTCATGCGTTGCGCCACCGGGTTCAGATACTCGACGCGGCCGGCTACGTCCGTGGTAATGACCGCGTCACCAATGGACTTTAGCGTGACCTGCGCGCGTTCTTTTTCCTCGAACAAGGCGTCCTGCGCAGCACGCCGTTCAGTAACGTCCGACACCACACCCGCCATGCGCACCGCGCGGCCGGTTTCGTTCCATTGGGCCTGGCCATGCAAATGGACATGACGGTATTCCCCGGTCTTGGTGCGCAGCCGCACCTCGGTGTCGAAGGGCGCACGGTCTTTGATGTGTGCAATCAAGGCGTGGCGCAGCTTCGGCCGGTCGTCCTCATGCAGTTGTCCCCGCAATGCTTCCTGGGTATTGCTCAAGTCACCGTCGGCATAGCCCAGACGTTGTCGCCACTGGCCGTGCAGTTGCACTACACCGCTCTCCAAGTCGTGATCCCACATGCCGTGGTGTGCCGCCTGCATGGCAAGCGCGTAGCGTTCCTCGCTTTGTTTGAGCGCGCCCGCCAGCCTGCGTTGGCGGCTCATCGCGGTGGCGATACTCCAGACCGCCAGCAACAACGTCAGACTCAGTACGCTGATTGCGATGAAATAGCCGTGATGACGCCGCACCATGGCGGCTTGCGACTCGGCGACGCTGATCCCGACATTGACCACCATCGGGTAGCGGCGGAGCGACCGATAGCTATAGAAGCGCTCGACACCATCGATGGCGGCAATGGCGGTAAAAGCGCCTGTGCGGCCCACCGCAACGTGCCGCCACAGGTCGGATTTGGAAATGTCCTGCGCCGGCTGATTGCTAAGACCGCTATGGCGCGCGCGCACCGTCTTGTCCAGACCTACCAGCGTAATGCTGCCTTTTTCGCCCAGCTTGGTGTCGCGATAGAAATGGGAAAAATACAGCGGGTCTATCGACACCACGATGATCCCGGCAAAAGAACCATCGGGGTTGTTCAGGCGCCGGCTACATTGAATGGACCATTTCCTGGAGACCCGTCCTTGTAATGGCTTGCTGATGGACAATTGCCCGCTGTCCTGCGTGGCATGCATGCGAAAATGCTCACGATCCGCGACGTTGACGGCGGGAGTGCTGGCGAGATTGCTGTCCGTGATATCGCCCTTGGCATCGGTTGTCGATATTTGTGTGTAACGCCCCGCGTCGACTACCGTACTGCCGAGGTAACGCTTGAGATCAAAGCCCGCCGGTCGTGCTTCGAATGCCTTTTTCACGGCCAGCGTCAATTCATCGGCCGCACTGAAGGTCAGCGTGGCATGCTCCTCCACCAGTCGGCTGACGTTCTCCAGTAACACCGCCTGGCTCGCACGTTCGGTGCGCCGCTCAAACTGTGCAATGAGGAGGGTTGCACCCCATAGCGCGGCAAGAAGAGCGAGCGCGATGGCCCACAGCCACCGGTCAACTCTGGTTTGGGCGCTCCAACGCGCAAACCAGGGGGCGAAAGCAGGCCGCGGTGTTTGGTGGGTTTGTCCCGCTGTCATATGCGTGCGATTGCCCCACTGTGCGTGTTCAACCCGAAGTGAAGTAGAACGTTACGCCCTGGCCCGGCGTGCCCTGCGCCCACTTGCGTCCGCCATGGGCCCGACGATGTATTTGACCATGGCCAAGCCCATGCCTGGAAACTTGTCTGCCGGTAACAACCGCTTACATGGCTGAAAAAGCGTGCTCACCCGATTCTCCCGGAATCTGATGCCCTTGTCGCGCACGTGGTCGGCCGCTGCGCGCGGTGCCGAGACTACCGGCTTCCACAACAGCACCCGGTGCTCCCGCCGCGAACTTCCATGCATTGTCCATGAGATGGCGCAGGGCACCGTGTCGCAGTGTAGCACCGCCCGCTGCCGGCGGGAGCTTGCCGATCATGACAGTACCCGGGTTACCCGCTTGCGCCAACGCCGGTGTCTGCGCGATATCACGTGCCATTGCCGAGATATCCACTTTGTCCCGAAGCAACGCCACGCGCGCGCCCAAAAGTGCTTTGAGGGATGCGCAAACGCGCCTGACCGGTGCCGCGTCGGTCAGTTGCCGCAAATGGCGAGAGATCCTGTTCGCGCGTGCCAGATCGGCGATGGTTCGGTCCGGGACGAAGACTTGGCCAAAGCGAAAATCCCCGTCCATTTACCATGCACAGGGCGTCGCCGCCTCCGTGGCAACAATCCGCGGCCGCTCGATGGATTCCGTGGTTGCGTCACCCCCCGCGGCACGTTGTGAATTAGCCAATCGATCCTCGGCTGATAATGACGGGGGGACTTTCATGCACAAGCGGCTGGTCCCGCAAGGGTGCGGCCAACGACTCGGCAAACGCGGTGGCCTCAAGCGGGCGGTAAAACAAATAACCCTGTGCCGCATCGCAACCCAGCCCGCGCAGGAAACTGAGTTGTTCAGGCAGCTCGACACCTTCGGCGACGACCTCCTGGCGCAGGCTTTTCGCCATACTGACTATGGCAGCCGTAATCGCCGCATCGTCGGGGTCGGTGGTCAGGTCCTGCACAAATGAGCGGTCGATTTTCAGTGTGTCGATAGGAAAACGCCGCAACTGGCTCAGGCTCGAAAACCCGGTGCCGAAATCGTCGATTGCGATGCGCAGACCCATATCCTTGAGCTGGTGCAACAACCGCGAAATGGCCTGCGTATCATGCATGACCGTGCTTTCCGTTAGCTCGATTTCGATCAGGCGCGGTTCAATCCGGTATTCCGCCAGGAGCTGAAAAATGTCGTTGAAGAAGTCCGGGCTGCGAAACTGCGCGCCGCTGACGTTGACCGAAATCGGCACCGCCTTGATGCTGGCGTCCAGCCACAGCCTGATCTGCCGGCACGCGGCGCGCATAACCCACTGGCCGACCGGCACGATCAACCCATTTTCCTCGATGTGGGGGATGAATTCGCCCGGCGACACCAGGCCGCGCAACGGATGTTGCCAGCGGATCAGCGCTTCGCCCCCCACTACTTGCAGGGTTTCAAGGTCGATTCGCGGCTGGTAATGCAGCACGAATTCGTCGTTTGCCAGCGCACGGCGCAGCTCGTTGGTGAGCGTCAGCCGCTCGCGCGCCCGCGCGGTCATGCCCGGCGTGTAGAACTGATAATTGTTGCGTCCCTGTTGCTTCGCGTAATACATCGCCGCATCGGCGTTGCGCATCACGGCGTCGACGTCTTCGCTGTCGCCGGGGAACACGGCGATGCCAATACTCGCGCCCACATGCAGGTCCTGGTCATAGACTGTGAATGGCCTTGTACAAGCATCGAGCACCTTGCTGGCAACTTGTGCTGCGTCGTTGGCATGGTCAATCTCGGGCAGCAGGATAATGAATTCATCGCCGCCCTGCCGGCATACCGTGTCGCTCTCGCGCACGCACGCTCTCAAGCGCTGAGCCACTTCGATGAGCAGCACGTCCCCGGCTTCGTGGCCGAGCGAATCATTGACATGCTTGAACTGATCCAGGTCAATCAGCAGCAACGCATAACTGTGCTGGTGCCGGTGCGACAATGCCGCGGCATGCTGCATGCGGTCGCGCAACAGGACGCGGTTGGGCAGTTCGGTGAGCGGATCATGTTGCGCCAGATGCGCCATGCGCAGCGCCATCGAGCGCGTTTCGGTGACATCGCGGAAAATGAGCACGGCGCCGATTACCCGTCCGGCGCGGTCATGAATCGGCGCGGCCGAGTCTTCGACGGCAGCTTGCGCGCCATGACGGTTGATGAGCATGGCATCGGCGGCCAGCCCGACGATGCAGTTCTGCGCCAGCGCCACTCGCACCGGGTCGCGGGTCGGCTCACGCGTGGCGGCGTCGATGACGCGAAATACGCTCTCAATCGGCTGGCCCAGGGCTTGCGCGCCGGACCAGCCGGTCATGTTCTCGGCGATTGGATTAAGCGAGGTGATAAGCCCCTGAACGTCAGTGGTGATGACCGCATCTCCAATGGAGCGCAGCGTGACCAGGGCGAGTTCCTTTTCCTGATGCAGCTTTTCCTCGGCCAGTTTTTGCGCGGAAATATCGCGGCACACGCAGACCAGATCGCCGGCGGGCAGCAGCGTGAGCGATAAGCCTTCGCTGAAGGTTGAACCGTCGCGCCGCTTGCCGGCGGCCTCGCCGGTCCAGCGGCCGTCGCGCATCAGCAGCGGAAACACGTCGTGCTCGATGCGTGCGATTTCATCGGGTTCGTAGAAGGCGGTCCAGCTTTGTCCGATCAGTTCGCGCGGATCGTCGTAGCCAAACAACCTGGCGTGTGCGCCATTCATGTACACGTAGCGCGACTCGGCATCCAGTATCGCCATGCCATCCATGGCGCCTTCCATGGCCCTCTCCTGGGTGCGCAATCGCTGCTCGTAGCGCTTGCGCTTCGATATGTCGCTCGCTACGGCGACCAGGAGCGGATGGCCATCCTCTCGCCAGAGCTGCAACCGTATCTCAACCGGGTAGGCACTGAAATTCTTGCGCACGAATTTCGATTCGATATCGACGTAGGTTTGTTCGCCGTTGAGCAAAACGGTGATGGCGTCATTGAATTCCGCTGCTTTTCGAGGAGGCTGCAGTTCCATCGGCGTGAGTTCGCGCAGTTCCGCCAAGGTGTAGCCGGTGTTGTGCTGCGCGCCCGCACTGGCGTATTCGCAGCGCAGCGTCGCGGCGCTGAATACGTAGATTTCGCTCTGCGAACGATCGAGGATTTCGCCCAGGCGCGTGGCGCGGCGTTCGGATTTGCGCGATTCAAGCAAGCGCATGATGATTTCCGCCAGGTGCTCGAGTGCACTGCGCTGCAAATGGCTCAATTTTCGCGATTCCAGATCCGCGACACACACCGTGCCGATGCGGTAACCGCTGGCCGTGGTGAGCGGCATGCCCGCATAGAAGCGTAGTTTCGGTGCGCTCACGACCAACGGGTGATTGCGAAACCGCACATCGACTCGCGCATCCTGCACTTCCAGCAGGGCTCGCGAACGTATGGTGTGATCGCAGAATGCCAGCTCACGGGGCGTCTGCCTAAGGTCGCCCAGTCCCAGCGCGGCCTTGAACCATTGGCGCTCTTCCGCGACAAAGCTAAGGAATGCCATGGGCGTGCCGCACAAAGTGGCGGCAAGTTGCACCACGGCGTCAAAAACATGCTCGGCGGGCGTGTCGAGTATGGCGTACGCGTGCAATGCTGCGAGCCGGTCGATCTCGTCGAGGTTTAGTTTGTCCGTTCTACCCGTGATGACGCGGTGCATGGCAAACACGCTCCATTTATCGTCTACAACAGCATTCACCAAAGTTGCGGAACGCATGCTATAGAGCGGTCGCACGGTGATATGTCGGAGTTACCTGATTTTTATAGGAAATTTCCTACATCGCGATGCGAAATGGGGCGAAATGTCCCAATTGGCCGCACGTTACAACCTTTTTACAATTGCAATAGAAGCCGCCCGTGACTGGGTAGAACTGGCGCGTATACTCCGCCGCTTTCCGTGATCAGCGCTGCGTCACGTGGAGCGAGACCAGTGGTGCCCGGCGCAACGGGTGGCGCTGCGCCTGCCGCACCAGCCAGGAGACAGCTTATGGATATGGTCGAAACGCACTCTGTTGCTCGCCAGTACCCGCGTTCGGAGGCCACCTCGGCCTTTGTTCTGCCCGTGGGCCGCCATTGCACCGATGCGAACGGTGTGTTCACCGAGATGAACGATGTCGAGCTAAGCTTTCTCGGCTATACGCGCGAGGAGGTGATCGGCAAGCTGCGGCCGGCGGATGTGTTGAGTCCGGTGTCCCGGCAGGACTTCGAGACCAACTTTTCGCGCTTGATCAAGCGCGGCTACGTTTGCGATCTGGAGTACGAGTTCCGCCGCAAGGACGGCTCGGCGTTCTTCGGCCTGGTGCACGCGGTGGCGATGAAGGGTGCGCGGGGCGAGTGCCTTGGCGGCCGCGCCATCGTCATCGATATTAACGATCGCAAACGGGCGGAACTGGCTTTGGCCTGCCGTGAGGCGAATCTGCGGCAGGCGCAACGCATCGCGCACATCGGCAGCTATGAAATTGATTGCTCGCTGACCGCCGGCAACGTGCAGTGTTACTGGTCTGAAGAGGCCTATCGTATCCTGGGCCTCGATCCGGCGCGGGGACCACTGTCCACCACGGCCTTCCTCGAACGGTGCGTGCATGTGGATGACCGCGAGCGGGTAACACGGGTCATCGAGGCCGCATTTCGCGACGGCGCTGCGGCGGACTGCGAGTACCGCATTGTGCGCGGCGACGGCGAGGTGCGCCACGTGCACGATGTCGCGGAACCCGTAAGTGGGGATGCCGGCACTATCGAACGCTATATCGGCGTTCTGCACGATATTACGCTCGCCAAACAGGCGCAGCAGCGCTTGTGCGAAACGGAGCAGAGATTTCGCGCGCTCGTCGCGAACAGCCACGATGGCATCATGCTGTTGTCGGCTGACGGGGAAATCCTGTTTGCCAGCGAGTCGGCGCAACGTCTACTCGGCTACACGCAGGAGGATCTTGTCGGGCGCCATACGCATGAATTTTGTCATCCCGACGATCTGCCCGGTGTGGCATCCTGCATGGCGCAATTGTTGGCTCGACCCGATGCCCCATTGACCCACGAAATGCGCGTGTCGCGCCCGGACGGTTCGTGGCGCTGGGTCGAAGCACGTAAATCCAATCTTCTGCACCATCCCGCGCTCGGCGCCATCGTGTGCAACTTCCGTGACACCACGGCGCGGCGCACTGCCCACGAGACGCTGCGGGCGTCCAATAACAGATTGCATCAGTTGTCGCAGCATCTGCAAAACGTGTCCGAGCACGAGCGAGCGGGTCTGGCGCGGGAACTGCACGACGAGCTCGGTGCCACGCTGAGCAGCATCAATCTGTACCTGGGTGACGCCTCATGCGATACGGTCAAGCCCGAAGCGCTGGCACGCATACGCACGCTGGTGGATACTGCAGTGGCGACGACGCGCCGCATCACCAGCGATCTGCGCCCGCCGGTGCTCGATCACCGTGGGCTGTGGGCGGCCATCGAAGGGCTGGCGGACGACATGCTGGCAGCCCGCGATATCGCATTCGATATCGACTTCGGCGCGGTGCGCGAACTGGCACCCGATCAAGCCACTGGCATCGCGGTGTTTCGCATAGTGCAGGAGGCCTTGCTCAATACCCTGCGTCATGCCGGCGCCAGCGAGGTGCGTATCAACGCACGTTATGAGCCGCAGCATTTGCTGCTGCATGTCGTGGACAACGGCAGGGGTATTGACGCGCACGCCTGTGGCAAGACGGGTTCCTGGGGTATCACCGGCATGCGCGAGCGGGCGCGCGGCTTGAAGGGCGAACTGGTCGTGCAGCGCGGGTCCGAAGGCGGCACCGTGGTGCAATTGCGCGTACCTTTCTGCGCCTGAGCGACCGCGCCATGATCCGCGTGTTCGTCGTTGAGGATCACGCGGTGGTACGCGACGGCCTGCGCTACGCCTTTTCGCAAACGCAGGACATGGCGGTTGCCGGGGAGGCGGTAGATGGCGGTGATGCCCTGAGGCAGATGCGCGCCGGGAACTTCGATTTCGATATCGTACTGCTCGACATCGGTCTTCCGGACCAAAGCGGTCTCGCATTGCTTGCACAGATCAGACAGGAAGCGCCGCAGCTGCCGGTACTTGTGCTCAGCAGTTTCGCCGAAAACGAATTCGCCCGCCAAGTGCTGAATGACGGCGCCCAAGGCTACGTGGCCAAAGGCGCCGACGCAAGAACGATTACGGGCGCAATACGCCTGGTGGCGGGCGGCGGCAGCTATTTGAGTCCGGACTTGATTCAAACACTGGCCGCACGCGGGCGGCATGGTGGGGGTGTTCAGTTTTCAGCGCGCGAATACGAGATTCTACTGTCGCTGGCGAACGGCAAGGGCTTGACCGAGATCGGGCGTGAATTGAACCTCAGTGCGAAAACAGTAAGCACCTACCGCGCCCGCATCCTGGAAAAAACAGGGTTGAACAGCAATGCCGATTTGACACGTTTCACGTTGGCGCGCGGCTGGATTACATAGAGCACGAACAGAATCCGGTTTGACATGAATCCGACGGCATCGATGCGCCGGCATTCCCGGAAGCGTTGACCACTGTCCAGACGTATCGGTCGTGGCAAAGGCCCATTACCCAATGGGGCTGACGCAGCATACAAAAAGGCATGGTCAATGGCTTCTTCGGCCGCGCCAGTCATTCACCTGAACAGGCTGAGCACGTACTGATGGCGGCCGTACGGAAAATTACCGCTGATAATCAACCAGATGCGGTCACTCAGGACCGGCTGTTCGCAAACGTTGTATTGGCCGCAGCCGATCGCACGGACGACGCGCGTTGTTCGAGGTAGGCAAGACTCAGCCGAGTGCTATACTTTCCACACGTGCTGGGGTGCTCCGTGATGTGCTGACCTAAGGAGAACAGGCTATGGCGTACGATCTGTTGATTAAAAACGGGTTGATCGTGGACGGGTCCGGCATGCCGGCATTCCGTGGCGACGTTGGGGTCAAGAACGGAAAGATTGCCGAAATCGGCAAGTTGTCGAGCACTGCCGGGAAGACCATCGATGCCGATGGCCGCGCGGTCAGCCCAGGCTTCATCGACAATCACTGTCATTACGATGCGCAGGTCACATGGGATCCATTGTGTACCTTCTCGCCCGAGCATGGCGCCACCAGCGTGATTTTTGGCAATTGCTCGCTGAGTCTTGCGCCGGTGCGCAAGGGCACCGAGGAGCGGCTCGCCGAGTTTCTCTCTTATGTCGAAGCGATTCCGATGTCGGTGCTGAAGACCGTCGATTTCGACTGGGAGACGATCCCGCAATACATGGATCATCTCGACAAGCGGCTCGGCATCAATGTCGGCAACCTGATTGGCCACACCGCGGTGCGCCATTACGTGATGCGCGACGATTGCCAGAAGGCCGGCGCCACTGAAGCGCAGATCAGTGAGATGCGGGCCATCGTGCGCGAGGGTATGGAGGCCGGCGCACTCGGCCTGAGCGTATCGCGCGAGAAGGGGCATTTCGATCCGCAAGGCGTGCCGATTCCGGCGCTATGGGCCGACGAGAAGGAAATCTTCGCGCTCGCCGATGTGCTGTGCGAGATGGGCACCGGCACCATTCAGGCCGGCGGCGGCCAGTATGTCGAACTGAAGGACGGCATGATGCGGCGCCTCGCCGCGGAGAGTGGCCGCACGGTCGTCTACAACAGCCTGTCGCAGACCATGCGCCGTCCGGATGAGTGGAAGATCCACATGGCGCGCGCCGAAGAGACCGCGGCGCTGGGCATCCGCGCCTATCCGATGTGCAGCCCGAACCGGGTGACGCAGGACTTCACCATGAAGAATGCGCAGGTGTTCCGCGGCCTGCCGACCTGGCACCCGATTCTATTGATGTCGGATACGGAGAAGCTGCGGCTTTACGCCGACCCGGAAACGCGCGGCAAGCTGCATGAGGAAGCGGTCGTCAACAAGCCCGACAGCGCGGTCGGCATCTCGAAGACCTGGTGGAACTACATCTGGGTCAATCAGCCGGTGCTGGAAAAAAACAAGTGGATGCAGTTCAAGAATATCGGCGAGATTGCCAAGCAACAGGACAAGCGCGTGATCGACGCGTTCCTCGATCTCGTGGTCGAGGAGAAGCTCGAGACCCGCTTCCTGCAGGCCGAGAACAACATCGACGACGAGGCGCTGAAAAAGATTCTGACACACCCGAACGCGGTGATCGGACTCGGCGACGGCGGTGCGCACGTGCAGTTCCATGGCGGCTACGGCTATCTCACCAAGCTGCTCGGCGAATGGGTGCGCGAGAAAAAGGTAATGACCCTGGAGCAGGCGGTGCGCCGGCTGACCTTTGACTCGGCCTCGACCTTCGGCCTCTACGACCGCGGCCTGCTGCGGCCGGGCATGGCCGCCGACATCACGATGTTCGATCCGGCCACGGTGAATTGCGGGCGCGAGACGGTGGTGCACGACTTCCCCGCAGGCGGCTGGCGCATCAAGGAATCGGCGGTAGGTATCTTTGGCACCGTCGTCAACGGTCAGGTGCTGTACGAAGAGGGCAAGTACACCGGCGCCCTGCCGGGCAAGGTGCTGCGCAACTCCCATTACGAGCAGAACCGCCGCGGCAAGGCCTGAAAACTTGCAGACGCGCCGCCGGCTTGGGGCAGGGCGCTGCAGGCGAATATCGGATCAAGGCGGTCGCGGTGTCAGGTATCGGCTCGATATGGCCGGGCGGACCACGCCCGGCACACGACGCAAGCTATTGCGGCTTTGCGCCCGACGCCTTCACCACCTTTTCCCAGCGCACGATTTCGGCTTTGATGTAAGCCGCGAACACATCGGGCGGGCTGCCGACGATGTCGAAGCCCAGATTGTCGAGGCGCTGCTTGACGTCGGGCAGCGCCAGCGCTTTTGCGTATTCGGCGTGCAGTTTGGCGACGATGGGGCGCGGCGTGCGGGCGGGCGCGAGCGTGCCGTACCACGCGGTGGCTTCGAAGCCGGGCATGATGGTTTCCGCAACGGTCGGCACATCGGGCACGGCGCGCGAACGTTGTGCGCCGGTGACGGCGAGGGCGCGCAGGCGACCGGCCTTGATGTGCTGCATCACGGATGACATGCCGCCGATCAGCATTTGAATCTGTCCGGCCACCACGTCGATCACGCCCTGTCCGCTGCCCTTGTATGGCACATGCTGAAAATGCGCGCCGAGCGCGGTGTTGAACAGTTCGCCGGTCAGGTGGCCGACGCTGGCCACGCCGGCCGAGGAAAAACTGATCAGCTTGGGCTTGGCTTTGGACAGCGCGAGCAGTTCTTTCATGCTGCGGGCCGGCAGCGCGCTGTTCACCACGATGATGTTCGGCGCGCTCGCCAGTTGCGTGATGGGCGCAAAATCCTTCACCACGTCGAACGGCAGATTCGCCACCAGGCTGGGCGCGATCGCCACGTTGGCGATGTAACCGAAGACGATGGTGTAGCCGTCGGGCGCGGCGCGCGCAACCAGTTCCATGCCGATGTTGCCGTTGGCCCCCGGGCGATTATCGACCACGATCTGCTGTCCCACGGATTCCGCCACCTTCTGGCTGGTGACGCGCGTCAGGGTGTCGCCGCTGCCGCCGGGCGCATACGGCACCACGAAGCGTATCGGGCGCGCAGGGTAGTTTTGTGCCTGCGCCGCGACCGCAGTCAACAGCGATGCCGCCACCAGAAAACCATAGCGGATTTTCATGGGGCTATTTCAGGTTGGCCGGATCGTTGCGCCAGCGCTCCCACGCCTGGCGCTGGTCTTCGCGCAAGGCGTCGTCCTCAAGCATGCGGCGCACCAGCGCGGTGACGTCTGATTCGTAGATGCCCTTGCGTTTTTCAAAGGTCCATTGGTGATCCGGCGGCAGCACCGGCGATTTGCTGAATTTGGAGGTAGCCATAAAAAATCGTTTAAAAACAAATATTTACGTAAAATCGATCGATGCAAAGCCGCAGTAGAGGTTGCGAGTATAGACCATGTGCCTGGGACGCCGGGACGGGCTCGCGTTGCACGGTACCAAACCAATCGCACCGGCATGGCAATGTTGTGCCCGCGCATCGCCGCCAACGCTGTCGCGGACAGTGGCACGTAGTGAAGACCCGGGTGTGCAGAGTTGCTGACATGTCATGGCGTGCCGCGTGGTTGCCGCGGGAGGCGCGCGCTTGAAAATTCATCGTCAAATTGAGGCAGGGTCTCAAACTGTCGACGGGTGCGCCCCAAGTGTTAAGGCGGGAAGCGTAATTAGTTCACAGAAAAATTACATAAACCAATGGCATAGTCCTTGAGGCCTATCGCTATTGCCGGAGGCAACGGGTATGTTTCGTCTGCGGTTACGCAATAACCGGAACGTTGCCCACGTTACAAAAACTAGCGGTGTTGTGGCGACAAACCGATCATCAACCTAAAAAAAGGGGACATCATGAAGTGCATTACACCAAAAGGGAGCAAAATCGCCGTCATGTTGGCATTGGCGGGCTGCGTGGCCGTGCCGGGTATTGCATCGGCCGAGACAGTCGTGTCGAAGTGGAATAGCGCGGCGCTGGAGGCCATACGCGTAACGCATCCGGGCCCGCCCGTGGTTGCCCGTTCGCTCGCCATCGCCAATACCTGCATCTATGATGCTTGGGCCGCCTATGACAGCGTTGCCATCGGCACCCGTCTGGCGGGCACCTTGCGCAGACCTGCTGCGGAACGCACCGCGGCCAACAAGGACAAGGCGGTGAGTTTCGCCGCCTATCGCGCACTGGTGGACCTGTTTCCGAGTGAGAAGCCTGCCTTTGATGCGCTGATGGCCACCCTCGGCTACAACGGTTCCGACGCCAGCATCAATACCGCCACCCCGTCCGGGGTGGGCAATGTGGCGTGCAAGGCGGTGCTCGACTTTCGCCATGCCGACGGCTCCAACCAGTTGGGTGATCTGAACGGCGGCGCGCCGTACAGCGATTACACCGGCTACACCCCGGTCAATACGCCCGATGCGGTGAACGATCCGAACCGCTGGCAACCGCTGCGCGTATCCGACGGCCACGGCGGATTCGTGGAGCAAAAATTCATCACGCCGCATTGGGGCAAGGTGGTGCCGTTTGCGCTGACCAAAGGTTCGCAGTTCCGGCCGAAGCCGCCGCAGCCTTATGGCAGCGTTGCCTATGTCGAGCAGGCGCGCGAGGTCATATCGTACAGCGCCTCGCTGAACGATGTGCAAAAAATCATTGCCGAATACTGGGCCGACGGTCCGACTTCGGAACTGCCGCCCGGACACTGGGTGCTGTTCGCGCAGTTCGTGTCGCAGCGCGATAACCATACCGTGGATCAGGACGCGAAGATGCTGTTTGCCATGACCAATGCGATTTTCGACGCCAGCATTGCATCGTGGGAAGCCAAGCGTTACTACGACTATGTGCGTCCGGTCACGGCGATCCACGTGCTGTTCGGCGGTCAGCAGATTCCGGCTTGGGCTGGCCCGGGACTGGGCACGCAAATGATCTCCGGCGAAAACTGGCGTCCGTATCAGGCCGTCACGGTGGTTACGCCGCCGTTCTCCGAATACGTTTCCGGCCACAGCATATTCAGCATGGCCGGCGCCACGGTGCTCAAGCTCTTTACCGGCAGCGACGTTTTCGGTCACGGCGTGACCATAGCGGCCGGTTCGTCGCGGGTTGAACCGGGACTGGTGCCTGCAATCGACACAAGACTCACCTGGGCCAACTTCTCGGATGCGGCCGCCGAAGCCGGCGTTTCCCGGCGCTACGGCGGGATTCACTTCATGGAAGGCGATCTGGTATCGCGCGACATGG
This sequence comes from uncultured beta proteobacterium, assembly GCA_902825845.1. Taxonomy (GTDB): domain Bacteria; phylum Pseudomonadota; class Gammaproteobacteria; order Burkholderiales; family SG8-41; genus UBA5216. Next base: position 24,499 of record CADECM010000032.1, on the reverse strand, counting down.
GTGTCAGCGTAGGCAAGCAGGCATGGAAAAAAGCGCGCAGCTACTTCGATCCGCGGCGGCACGGCCACGGCCGCGGCCACGATCGCGACGACGATTGAGTTGGACGCTGTCTGCCTGGCCGCCTTGCGGTGTGCCTGGCGATAGCTGTTGCAACACAGGACTCGGACGGCACGCAGCCGCCGAGGCCAAACCTGAACTCAACCCGGCAGCGGGTTGAGTTTTTTTTCGCGCTTGCACGCGACCTGTGAAAGAATGGGCCTGCGCGGCAACCACGCTCCGCTGAAAAACATTAAATTATTGATTTAATTGAATTTTTTAAAAAAAAAGGAGAAACTTCATGAGGCGCACTCCGCTAATGTTGACGTTGCTCGCGTGCACACTGTTCGGCGCATGCGCAACGAGTCAGAACCCATCGGCATCACAGCAATCCTCTGGCATTTCGACGCAGGCACTGGCGCGGCTCGACGCCACGTTGCAGCAGGAAATCGCCTCGGGCGGGTTGCCCGGGACGGTGATGCTGATTTCGCGCCATGGCAAAGTCGTGCACTTCGAAGCACACGGCATGCGCGACAAGGAGGCCGGCGTGCCGATGACCAAAGACTCGATCTTTCGCATGGCGTCGATGACCAAGCCGGTGACGTCGGTTGCCATCATGATGCTGGTGGAAGAAGGAAAGATACAACTGGGCGATCCGGCATCGAAATATTTGCCGGAGTTGAAGGGCCTGCAGGTCGGCGTCGAATCCAAAGATGCGGCGGGCAGCACCGTGCTCACGCGCGTGCCGGCGCGACGCGAATTCACCGTGCAGGATTTAATGCGCCACACCTCGGGGCTCACCTATGGCCATCGCGGCAATTCTTCGCCGCTGGTACGCAGAACCTACGTCGAAGCGGGCGAACAGTCTCGCGATCACACCAATGCCGAACTCGTCACCAAGCTCTCGAAAACCGTGCTGGCGTTCCAGCCGGGCACACGCTGGGAATATGGCCGCTCCACCGATGTGCTGGGGCGCATTGTCGAGGTAGTGTCGGGCATGACGCTGGGCCAGTTCTTCGACACGCGCATTTTCAAGCCGCTGGGCATGGTGGACAGTTTTTTCAGTGTGCCGTCCGAAAAGGTGGCGCGCGTGGCGTGGCCCATGATCGAGCCTGCCACGGGCAAGCGTCCCAACGTAACGGATCCGCGCAAGCCGCAGCGCTTTGAATCCGGCGGCGGCGGCCTGTTCTCCACCGCGCCGGATTATCTGCGCTTCACCAGCATGCTGCTCAACGGCGGCGAACTCGACGACGTGCGGTTGCTCTCGCCAAAAACGGTGGAACACATGACTAGCGACCATCTCGGCAGGGTACCCGGCTCGAACTATCCCGGTTTTGGTTTCGGCCTCGGCTTTGCCGTGCGCACCGACACCGGCATGAACGACATGCCCGGCAGCATCGGCGAATACCTGTGGGGCGGCGCGCAGGGCACCTGGTTCTGGATCGAACCCAAAGAGAAGCTGATTGCGATTTTCATGTCGCAGCGCCCGGGACAGCCGCGCGTGTATTACCGCCGGCTGACGAAGAATCTGGTGGCGCAGACACTGCGCTGATGCACTTTTGAGGCGCTATCATCGGGGCATCGATCAAGCGCAAGGACAAGTCATGGCAAATGAAGCGGGCAACGGGACGGTGTTGTGGGAACTCGATGCACGGGGTGTTGCGACGGTGACGTTAAACCGCCCCAAGGTCAACAACGCCTACAACGGCGACATGATCGCGGGCCTGCACGAGGCGATGGATATTCTGGGCACGAAGCCTGGCTTGCGCGTGGTGGTGATGCGCGGCAATGGCCGGCATTTTCAGGCGGGCGCCGATTTGGAATGGATTTCAGGCGTGGGCCGCGCCGGTGCGGCGGAGAATGAACGCGCGTCGCGCGCAACCGCCGAGGCAGTGCGGCGTCTGGAGACGCTGCCGGTGCCGACGCTGGCGCTGGTGCAGGGGGGCTGCTTTGGCGGCGGCACCGGCATCGTGTCGGTGTGCGACATCGTGGTGGCGGCAGACACGGCGATTTTTGCCATCACCGAAGCGCGCTGGGGCCTCATTGCAGGCATCATTCTGCCGCAGTTGTGCCGGGCAATTGGTGTGCGCAATGTGCGGCGCTACGCGCTGTCGTGCGAACGGTTCGGGGCGCAGGAGGCATTGCGCATCGGCTTCGCGCATGAGGTGTGCAAGGCGGACGAGCTCGACGCTGCCGGGGCGCGTATCGTGGATGCCCTGCTGATGAACGCGCCCGGCGCCACATCCGCCACCAAGTTGCGCACGTTGCGTGTGGCCGATGCATTCATTGACGACGGTCTGTTCCGCGACCTGGTGCATGAGCATGCCGTGACACGCCAGAGCGCCGAAGCGGCGGAGGGTACTGCGTCGTTTCTCGAAAAACGTGCGCCGAGCTGGTATCCGGGCAAGGCCTGATTTGTTTCAACGCGGAGTGCCGGGCGTTGGTGTTGCATGCGGTCCGATACCTGCAGCATAGCCTTTCCCTGACCCGTCGTTCCGACGCAGGCCGAAACCCGGTTTGTTACCTGAAAACGCGAAGCATCCTTTTTAATGGCCTTCGGCCAGCGTTGCGACCTGGATTCCAGTTCTCGCTGGAATGACGATGTTGGCAGAGACGCTGATTCGCATCACGCCGCCCTGTTGAATGTTCGATCAAGTATTCAACACGACGTTGGCGAGCAGGAATAATGGACAGCAGCCCAAAGTCTTCCGGCTCGTCGCCAACGTGGCGAAAGATGTCGGCACGCAGCACCAGGCCGTGGTCCATGGCGACGGGCACATCCCGGTCGATGTGCATGCCGTCGCGGATTTCGGTCGCGGGAATTTTTGCGGCGCGTCGTGGCGGTGGTCGTCGCATTGCAGTGACAATGGTACGCGGTTGCGACGCGCAGCGGGATCGTCTACGATCCGGGGGCGTCGCAAAGGGGATGTTTTCATGTTGCCGAACTACGAGATCTACTGCGTCAAGTACGCCGAACGTCCGGGCCTGCGTCCCGCGCATTTCCTCGGCGGCGACCCGCATGATGCGCCAATGCCGATGGATTATTACGTGTGGCTGGTGCGCAACAGCGAGCGCATGCTGCTGGTGGATACCGGCTTTGACGCAAACATGGCAATCAATGGCCGCGTGCTGCTGCGCAAGCCCGTTGAGGGTCTGGCCCTGCTCGGCGTCAAGGGCGAAGACATCCAGGAAGCGGTGATCACGCATCTGCACAACGATCACGTCGGCACGTTTTACGATTTTCCCAATGCGCATTTTCATCTGCAGGACAGGGAAATGCAGTATGTGACCGGCCGCCACATGAAGCACCACATTTTCCGCCGGCCGTACGAGATCGACCACGTCGCGGGCATGATCCGGCTGGTGTACCAGAATCGCGTGATCTTCCACGCCGGCGAAGCGGAAATTGCGCCCGGCATCAGCGTGCATCACATCGGCGGGCACACCATGGGTCTGCAGTCGGTGCGCGTGCACACCCAACGCGGCTGGGTGGTGCTGGCCTCCGATGCCAGCCACTACTATGAGCATTTCGAGAATGACCGCTGCTTTCCGCTGGTGTATCACGTGGGCGAGATGATCGAAGGCTTCGCCACATTAAGGCGCCTCGCCGATTCGATCAAACACATCGTGCCCGGGCATGATCCGCTGGTGTTCAAGCGTTATCCGGCGGTGTCGCCCGAACTGAAGGGCATCGCGGCGCGCCTCGATCTGGAACCCCACTACTGAAAGTATCATTATGCGTTATGCAGCAGCACTGATCGCTGGCGTGTGGGCCAGCGTGCCCGCGATGTCGCAGCCGTATCCTTCAAAGCCGGTGCGTATGATCGTGGGTTTCCCGCCCGGCGGCTCCAACGACATTGTCGCGCGCAATCTCGCGCCCCGGCTGGGCGAACTGCTGGGCCAGCAGGTGGTGGTCGAAAATCGGCCGGGGGCGAACGCAACCATCGGCACGGATCTGGTCGCCAAGGCCGCGCCCGACGGCTACACATTGCTGCTGGGCAGCGCCAGCCCGCTGGTGATCAGCCCGCATACCTACTCGAAATTGTCGTACGACACGCTGCGCGATTTTGCGGGGGTGACCACCGTCGCAATGACGCCGGAAGCCATTGCCGTGCATCCCTCGTTGCCGGTGCGTGATCTCAAAACGCTGATTGCGCTGGCCAAAACCAACCCTGGAAAGCTCGACTTCGCGTCATCGGGCAGCGGCGGCCTGCCGCATCTGGCGATCGAGTTGTTCAAGACCATGGCCAAGGTCAATGTGCAGCACGTGCCGTTCAAAGGCGCGGGGCCGGCAGTCACCGATCTCATGGGTGGGCATGTGCAGGGCATCATCATGGATTTCCCCGCGATTTATCCGCAGATGAAAAGCGGCAAACTGAAAAGCATTGCATTGGCCGCCGAAAGACGCCTTGCGCTGATGCCCGACCTGCAAACCACCGCCGAACAGGGTATGCCGGGTCTGCTCGCGGTCAACTGGTTTGCGATCATGGCGCCCGCGAAAACACCGGTGCCGGTCGTCAGCCGGCTGCATGCGTCGCTGACCAAGGCGGTCGGCGGGCGGGACCTGAAAGACCGCCTGGCGGCACTCGGCGTCGAGACCTTTACCCAGAGTTCGCCCGCAACGTTCAACGCGTTTCTGAAGGACGAACTGGTGCGCTGGGGCAAGGTGGCCAAGGCATCCGGTGCGCGCGCGGACTAATGGACTTAAATCCTTTGACGCGGATATACGCAGATATTCGCAGATGAAAAACCAAAGACAAGAGATCTGCGTTTATCTGCGTAAATCTGTGTCGAAGAGCCTTTGACGTTGATGTTGTTAAACCAACCCGGCCAGATTGGCCCGCTGAAGCTGCGCAACCGCGTGGTGATGGCGCCGATGGGCACCAACTACAGCACCACTGACGGGCTGTCGACCGAACGTGACCGTGCGTATTACGCCGAGCGCGCGCGCGGCGGCGTGGGCATGATCATGACCGAGGCGATGGTGGTGACCGAATTCGCGCGGCCGCATCACAACTCGCTGTGCGTGTATCACGATCGTTTCATCCCGGGACTGGCGAGTCTGGTCGATGCGATTCATGCGCAGGGCGCGCTGGTGTGCGCGCAACTAAACCATCGCGGCGCGTTGCTGCGGCGGCACGTGCTCAACATGGAGCCGGTGGGGCCGTCGCCATGGAAGAACCCGAATACCGGCGATGATGTGCGACCGCTCGCGGTACCGGAAATCATCGAAATACAAAAACTGTTTGTGGCGGCGACGCGGCGCCTCTATCAGGCGGGCTACGA
>CADECM010000032.1:8196-19077 GCA_902825845.1 uncultured beta proteobacterium | reverse complement strand
TCGGGCGGCAGCAATGAAAGCCCGCAGCTGTCGAAATACTGCATTCAGCCGCCATCGTTTGCGCGCGGTTGCCTCGGTCCGTATGCGAAGCCGATCAAGCAGGCCGTCGGCATTCCGGTGCTGGTGGCGGGGCGCGTGGTCGATCCGGCGGACGGCGAGAAACTGCTCCATGACGGCTGCGCGGATTTCGTCTCGGTGGGACGCGCGCTGTACGCCGATCCGCACTGGTGCCGCAAGGCGTTCGGCGACGTCAAGGCGCCGATACGCCAATGCATTGCCTGCAATGTGTGCTTCGAGCGCTTGACGCTGGAAAAGGATGTCGCGTGCGTGCACAACCCGGTGATCGGCACCGAGTTCGAAGCGCTGGAGTACGCCGAACCGCAGTTGTTCCCCGCGCGCAAAGCGAAAACGCCGCGGCGCGTGCTGGTGATCGGCGCCGGCGTGACCGGCCTTGAAGCCGCGCGAGCCGCTGCCGCGCGAGGCCACCACGTTGAGGTGTGGGAAAAGGCCGCACAGCCCGGTGGTCAGATGCCGCTCGCCATGGCCGCGCCGGACAAGACGGAGGTCGCGCCGATACTCGATTATCGGTTGTCGCTGCTGCGCGAGTGGGGCGTGCCGCTGCGCACGTCGATGCCCGCGACGGCTGCGGCGATACGCGCCTTTGCGCCCGACTTTGCCATCGTTGCCACGGGCGTTGCGCCGCGCGCCGCGCCGTTTGACGTGTCGCAGCTCGCGGCGTCGGTGCAGGTCATGCATGCATGGGATGCGCTGCGCGATCCGTCACGCTTGGCCGCGGCCAGGCGCATCACCATCATCGGCGGCGGCATGGTGGGCGCCGAAGCCGCCGATCTGTTCACGCTGCAGGGCAAGCCGTGCACCATCGTCGAAATGCTGGGCACGATCGCGTCCGGCATGGCGCGCAACAACCGCATGGAACTGGTGGAGCGGCTGGCAGCACGTGGCACGCCGATGCTGACGCGCGTGAAAGTCGAGCGTGCCGCGGGCACGACGCTGACGTTGCGTGGCGATGACGGCGCGACGCAAGTTATCGATGTGGGCGATGCCTTGATGTTTGCCACCGGACCCGCGCCGGTGCGCGATGTGGTGCCACTGCTGGAAGAAGCGGGCGTAGACTACGAACTGGCGGGCGATTGTTATCGGCCGGGCGACTTCTTGTCCTGCCTGCGCGATGGGTGGCTGGCGGCGTTGAGCGTGGATCACCGGTTTCGCGACCGGTGTGACGAAACACAAGTCAGGCAGGGATGAACAGGATGGACAGCATAATCGCTACGGCCGTTCCCGCGCAGGCCGGAACAACACGGCCGGGGGCCTAATCTGCGTTCATCTGCGTTAATCTGTGGCAAAGACGTTTTTGACTTTGAATCTTAAAGGCCGACCATGACTCTTCCCAATTACGAAATCTACGCCATCAAGTACGCCTGGCGCGATGCCAAACGCACGGTGCATTTTGTTGGCGGCGATCCGCACGATGCGCCGATGCCGATGGACTACTTTGTGTGGCTGGTGCGCGGCGCCGGGCGCGAGTACGTGATCGACACCGGCTTTACGCAATCGATGGCTGACAAACGCAAGCGCGTGTTTCTGCGCCAGCCGGCCGACGGTTTGGCGCTGCTCGGGGTCAAAGCCGCCGAGGTCAAGGACGTGATCATCACGCATCTGCACTACGACCACGTCGGCACGTTTCAGGATTTTCCGTCCGCACAGTTTCATCTGCAGGACACCGAAATGCAGTACGCCACCGGCCGCCATATGCGGCATGGGCAATTCAACCACGGCTACGAAGTGGAAGAAGTCATCGGCATGGTGCGGCTGGTGTACAAGGATCGCGTATCGTTCTACAACGGCGACCATGAGCTCGCGCCCGGCATCAGCCTGCACCACATCGGCGGTCACACCATGGGGCTGCAGTGCGTGCGCGTGCATACGGCGCGTGGCTGGGTGGTGGTGGCGTCCGACACCAGCCACTACTACGAGCATTTCGAAAAAGGCCGCGTGTTCACCACCACATTTCATCTGGGGCAGACGCTCGACGGTTACGCGCGGTTGCGGCAACTCGCCGATTCGGAAAAACACATCGTGCCCGGACACGATCCGCTGGTGATGCAGCGTTATCCGGCGGCCTCGGCCGAGTTGAAGGACATTGTGGTGCGGCTGGATGCGGTTCCAAATTACTGAAAAACATAAGTTATTATTTTTAAACATATTTTTACCAATGCCAGTAGGTGCCAGCGGCGTGGCGTGATCGTCGCCGCAGCGGTGGCCTGACTATTAACGAGGAGCACACGCCATGGATCAGAATGTCACGCGGCTGAAAGCGCTAACCGCGGCACAGGTTGGGCAGTATCGTGAGCAGGGATTTCTGTCACCGGTCAATGCGCTGGGCGCCGCCGAAGCCGGCGAGGTGCGGCGGCTGGTGGAGTCGGTTGAAGCAAAACATGGCGGCAAATGGCCGCGTGCGCAATCGCTGAAATCGCATCTGATTTACACCGCGCTTGACCGCGTGGTGCATCACCCGAAAATCCTCGATGCCGTCGAAGACATTCTGGGCCCCGACATACTGTGCTGGTCCAGCCGCTGGTTTATTAAGGACAGGAACGACGGCGGCTTTGTGTCGTGGCATCAGGACGTGCCGTACTGGGGCATCGATGTCGGCGAAAACATCGTTACCGCGTGGGTGGCGATCACGCCGGCGACGCGCGCCAACGGCTGCATGAAGGTGATTCCCGGGTCGCACCGCAAGCTGGTGGCGCACCGCGAAGGGGTTTCCAACAATCTGCTGCTGCGGGGGCAGGAAGTGGCGGTGAAGGTCGACGAAGCGCAGGCGGTTTACATGGAACTCGCCGCGGGGCAAATGTCGTTTCACCATGGCCTGATGTTCCATGGTTCCGAAGAAAGCCGCGACGACGAACGGCGCATCGGCTTCGCCATTCGCTACATTCCCACGCGGGTGAAGCCGATTGACGGTTTGCCCCGGGACAGTGTGCAACTGGTGCGTGGTGTTGACCGCCATCAGCACTTTGACCATGAGCCGCGGCCTGTGCGCGACCTCGATCCGGCCGATGTGGCGCGTCACAAGCTCGCCACCGACATCTATCACGAGATCAACCGGCTCGCCGTTGCCAAGCATCTGGAAATGGTCGCCGGCGCGGGTCACGCGCCAGCGTGATGGTTGGTGCAAACTTCGCTGTAAAATAGCGAACCTGTTGTACCAGTATCAGTCGAGTCGCAGTCACCATTCACACCAGTCAGACGTCCGATTCCTTCCTGCATTTGTGACCCTCCGTCCCGCGGAGAGGGGGCGCCCGGCGCCGGATGCGGAAGGGGTTTGACGTCGCCCAGCGGAGATTCCATTGAGCAGTTCCAAACCCCCGTTACTCGAAAACGCCACGCGCGATCTCGCGCGCTTTGCATCCGCCATTCAATTCAGCGATCTGCCGCAGGAGGTGGTGGAGCGCATCAAGCTGTCGGTGCTCGATCACATCGGCTGCGTGCTGTATGGCGCGACGCTGCCGTGGACGCAGAAAGTGGCCGAACTCGCCATGAGCGAGCGCGCCAAAGGTGTCGCCTCGATCTACGGCATGGGCAGGAGGACCTCGGTGGCACTGGCGGCACTGGTGAACGGCACCTCCGGCCATGCGTTCGAACTGGACGACATCCACAAGGAGTCGATCGTGCACATCGGCTCGCTGGCGCCGCCGGTGGCACTCGGTTTTGCGGAAGCCGCGGGGGGCATGTCGGGGCGCGATGCGATCACCGCCATGGTTGCCGGTTACGAAATTGGCGCGCGCGTGGGCAATGCCGCGACCATGGGCCTGTTTTTCCGCGGTTTTCATCCGCAGGGCACCTCGGGCGTATTCGCTTCCGCGGCAGCGGCGGCACGCATTTTGAATTTGAGCGCCGAACAATTTCAGCACGCGCTGGGCATGGCGGGTTCGCAGGCGGGCGGGCTGATGGCGGCGCAGGAAGGCGCGATGGTCAAGCGCTTTCATTCGGGCCGCGCGGCGCAGAGCGGCGTCTACTGCGCGCAGCTGGCGCAGCGCGACTTCACCGGCATCACCGACGTGCTGGAAGCCGCTTATGGCGGTTATCTCACGGTGTATTCTGATACGCCGAACGCGGCGCGGCTCACGGACGGTCTGGGCACGGTGTGGGAAACCGCCAGCGTGGGCTACAAGCCGCATGCGAGCGTGACCAGCATTCATACCGCGCTCGACGGGCTGGCGGAGATCATGCGCGACATGAAGGTGTCCGCCGCCGACATTGCCAAAGTCGAAACCGGCCTGTCGCCGATGACGCATGTGCATTGCGCGTGGGAGTACAAAGCGCAGGGCGTTACCGCGGCACAGATGAATCTGTATTACGGCCTCGCGGTGACGGCGATCGACGGCATGGCGTTCACCGAGCAGTACAAACAGTCGCGCCTGCACGATCCCGCAATTTTCGATTTCATTTCGCGCGTCACCGCGTACGTCGATCCCGAGATCGAACAAATGGGCCCGCCGTTTCGCCATGCCGCGCGCGTCAAGGTCACGGCGAAAGACGGCCGCAGCGTCGAGAAGCTGTTGCACCACCGCCGCGGCAGCCCGGAGAATCCGATGAAGCCTGAAGACATCGAGTACAAGTTCCGCAATGTCGTCAGCGGCTGCCTGTCCAAGGCTGCCATCAACAAGGCGGTCAAGCTGGCGGCAACGCTCGACCAACTGGACAACACCCAGGAACTGACCGCGCTGATGGCGAAGAAGGTGAAGGGCGCCTAGCGCGCCTGACGCGCCCAACCCTCCGCCGTGCTCGCAGGAACCAATCATCCACAACCCACTGAATCCACACCGAAAGACATCATGGCCCAACAAACGCTCGCCACCCAGGTCTCGAACCGCTTCGCCAAACTCGCCTACAACAGCCTTCCCGCCGCCACGCGCCATTCGGTGAAGCGCCTGCTGCTCGACTATCTGGGGGTCGCGCTGGCCGGCAGCCAGAGCGAAAGCGGCCACATCGCGCGGCGCTTTGCGCGCGAGCAGGGCGGCGGCAAGGGTTCACAATTATTCGGCGACAAGGGCCAGGCCTCGATGTCCGTGGCGGCATTTGCCAACGCCATTTCCTCGCACAGCATCGAGCTCGATGACATCGATGTGCTGGCGCTGTTTCACTTCAGCCCGCCGGTGTATTCGGCCGCGCTGGCGGTGGCCGATGCCACCCACGCCAGCGGCAAGGATCTGATCGCCGCGCTGGCTGCCGGCTGCGAAATGATGGAACGCGTGTCGCGCGCGGCCAACAATTCCCTGCGCAACCGCGCATTTCACACCACGCCGACCTGCGGTGTGTTCGGCGCGACCATCGCTGCTTCGAAGTTGCTGAAACTCAACGCCGAGAAGATGACCAACGCGCTGGGCATGGCCGGCGCGCAGGCTTCGGGCTTGATGGAAATGTACGGCCCGTCGATGCAAAAGCGCTTCAATCCCGGTCCCACCGCGCGTAATGGCGTGACTGCGGCGCTGATGGCGCAGATCGGCTTCACCGGCGCCGACACCATCTTCGAAGGCGAGCGCGGTTTCCTGCGCGCATTCACCGACAAGAATTTTCCCAAACGCCTGGTCGAGGGTATCAACAAGCCGTACCGGCTGGATATTGAGTTCAAACCGTATTCGTGCGCGCGGCCGATCCACAACGCCATTGACTGCGCGCTCGATGTGCGCAAACAGCCGGGCTTCGACGTGAAGAAGGTGAAGTCCATACACTTCGCGCGCCACTCCGACTGGGCGCACTATCACCAGAACAAGGCGCCGCGCACCTATCATGAGGCGCAGGTGTCACTGCCGTTTTCGGTGGCGGTGGCGCTGATCGAGGGCCAGGCGCTGCTCAAGCAATACAGCGATCGCAACATCCGCAATCCGCTGGTGAAGAAACTGTCCAACGCGCACACCATCGTCGCCGACGATAAATTGCCGCGCGGCGTGTCGTGCAAAATGACGCTGAAGCAAAGCGACGGCAAGACGTTCATCTCGCAGATCGATTACCCCAAGGGCTCGATCCAGAACCCGATGAGCGATGCCGAACTGCTGGCCAAATTCACCAGTCTGGCTTCGCCGGTGATCGGCGCTGCACGGGCCGCGTCACTCGCCGGCACGGTGATGGCGATCGAAAAGGCGCGCGACGTGTCTGCGGTACTGAAGATCACGGCAAAAAAATAATTCAATAAAAACAAATACTTACGATATGAAGATCCTCGTGTATGGCGCCGGCGCCATCGGCGGCTATCTGGGTGCGATTCTGTCGGCGGCGGGCGAGGATGTGACGCTGGTGGCGCGCGGCACGACGTACGAGGCGATGACCACGCGCGGCGTGATGCTGGAAGGCCCGAGCAGCGGACGGCCCGAGCCGATCAAGGTGCGCGCGGTGAAGCCGGGTGAGGAAAAGCCGCCCTATGACCTGATATTCGTCACGCTGAAGTCGCATCAGTTGCCGGCAGCGGCCGCGCATGTGCGTTCACTCGGCGGCAAGGATGCCACCTTCGTGTTCCCTCAAAACGGCCTGCCGTGGTGGTACTTTGACGGTATCGAATCCCGATACAAAGGCACGCGACTGAAAACGCTCGACCCCGACGGCGTGCTGTCGCGCACCTTTGATACGGCCAGCATCGTCGGCGGCGTGGCGTTCAAGCCCACCGATCTGCTGGCGCCGGCGCATATCCGGCTCGCGAATTCGCCCGCGGATTCACTGGCCTTGGGCGAAGTCGACAATCGCGTGAGCGACCGCCTGCAGGCGATTGCCGCCATCACCACCCGTGCCGGCTGGAAGGGCGCGCCGGGCACCGACATTCGCAAGGTGAAGTGGACCAAGCTGCTTTCCAACGCGGTGTGGAACATTCTGGGCGTGGTGACGCAGGCCACGCCGACCGAGGCTTCGAGCTATGCGCCGACCGCGGATCTCGCGCTCGCCATGACGCGCGAAGTGATTGCATTGGCGGATGCCGCGGGCTCGCCGCTGGAGGTCGACGCGGTGCGTCTGGTGGCCGATGTCACCAAACGCGTGTCGCTGCCCACGTCCACCCTGCAGGATGTGCGCGCCGGCCGCACGCTGGAACTGGATGCACTGATCAATGTGCTGCTGGAAATCAGCGAACTGACCGGTGTCGCGGCGCCCAACCTGTCAGTGGTCGCGGCATGCGCCAACATGGTGAATCAGCGCATCGTGCATGACGGCGTGGCGATCAGGCCGGTCAAGCTCGCTTAAGCGACACATGTCACCAGCACGGATGGCGGGATGACACTGCGCTGGCGCGCGCGGCTTTCAGATCCGATGTATGCCGCGATCTGCGCGCTCGGCATCAGTCAGATCACCGCCTGGGGCACGACCTATTACTGCCTCGGCGTGCTCGCGGCGTCAATTTCGGCGGATACCGGCTGGAGCCGCAGTCTGGTCTTTCTCGGTTTCACGGTTGCCCTGCTCGCCATGGGCGCGGTGTCCGTGTGGGCCGGACGCCTGAGCGACCAGCACGGCGCGCGCCCGGTGATGTTGATTGGCACCGTGCTGACGGCGCTGGGCCTGCTCGCGTTGTCCATGGTGCGCAGCGAAGCCGCCTACCTTGCGGTGTGGGCCTATCTTGGGGTCGGCATGCGGCTCACGCTGTACGATGCTGCGTTTGCCGCCCTGGTGCAGGTGGCGCCCACGCGCGGGCGCTTGGCGATTTCCTATCTCACGCTGTTTGGCGCGTTTGCATCCACCGTGTTCTGGGTGATCGGGCATTATCTGAACCAGGCGTTCGGCTGGCGCCAGACGCTGGTGGCGTTCGCGGTAATCCATCTGCTGGTGTGCCTGCCGCTGAACGCGTTCGGACTGTCCTGGCGCGAGGCGGGCAGTCACGCCGCAGTCCCCGGCGAGCAGGCGCGATCCGCAGGCGACCGGCCGCCGCTGGCCGGCCGCACGCGCTCGGTGGCGATCGCCCTGTTCGCGCTGGTGATGTCGCTCAACGGCTTTATCTTCGGCGTAGTGTCGGTGCAACTGGTGCCGCTGCTGCAGGCGGCCGGCATCACCGCGGCGGCGGCGGTGTGGGTCGCTTCGCTCAAGGGCTTTGCGCAGTTCGGCGGCCGTGTGGTGGAGATTGCCTTTGGCAGCAAACTGCGGGCGATGACGGTGGGCCGCATTGCCATCGGCGTACTGCCGCTGTCGTTCATCGTGCTGCTGCTCGCGGGCGGCGACCTTCGTGCCATCGTTACCTTCACGCTGGTGATGGGCGCGGCACAGGGCGTGATCACCATCGTGCGCGGCGCCGTGCCGCTGGCGCTGTTCGGGTCGACGGGCTACGGCGCGGTGCTCGGCCTGATTGCCACGCCCGTGGTCATCGTCAATGCCACCGCACCGACGATTTTTGCGATGATCGTCGACCGTTGGGGATGGCCCGCGGCGGAAATGGTTCTGCTCACCACATCGGCCGCGTCGTGGATGGCGATGGAGTTGATGTCGCGGTGGTATGATCGGCAGCACACGGCGCAGAGAAAAAATTGATCGACGGGGAGCCACGCATGGCGGGTGTTCAAAGGGGATGGTATTCGGGCAGTCAGCGGGTGTGGTGCGGCGCAGATAAGGTTGTCAATGACATTGCGGCCGGCGCCCGGCGTGGCAGCGGCATGCTCCGGTACCGGGCGCTTTAAGCCGCATGCGCCGATTTCGCTCGTTGCGTGCGCGGCTGTTGCTGCCAACGCTCACGCTGTCGCTCATCGTCATGGTGATTGCCGCGGCAATTGGTTCGACGCTGGTGGTGCGCAATCTGCGCGCGAATTTTGTGCAGCAGTCGACGCGCACCGTCGAGATGATCGCGCATGTCAGTACTGCCTATATCACCAACTTCGACTTGCTGGCGCTGGGCACCTTCATCACTGCGCTAACGCGCGACCAGCAGGTGGCGTTTGCGGAGTTCGTCGACGCCCAGGGCAGGCCGCTGACGGACAATGCCGTCAAAGCGCCGGCGAATGCGTCAGGATTGCTGATCGTCGAGCGCGAGATGAAGGACGCCGCGGGCAAGGTGATCGGCAGACTGCGGGCTGGTTTTCGCGACGACGCGGTGCGGGCGGCACGCAATCAGGTGTTGGCGGCGATCGGCGGCGGCATGCTGCTGGTGCTGGCGGCGGTCGCCGGCCTGCTATTGTGGTCGGTGCGGCAGGTGATGAAGACCATCGGTGGCGAGCCGGAGGCGGCGTTCGCGCTCGCGGACGGGATCGCCGCGGGCGACCTGACGCGCGAGGTGTCGGGCGCTGCCGCGGGCAGCCTGATGGCGGCGCTGGGGCGCATGCAGCAGCAACTGAAGCAGATCGTGGGCAGCATCCGCGAGGCCAGCGGCTCGATTCAGATCTCCAGCGCGGAAATCGCCCAGGGGCACACGGATCTGTCGGGACGTACGGAACGGCAGGCGCACGCGCTCGAGCAGACGTCTGTCGCCATGGCGCAAATGACAGGGACCGTGACGCAGAACGCCGACAGCGCGCGCGAAGCCAGTGCGCATGCCGCGGCGGCATCGGAGGTGGCGATCCGGGGCGGGCAGGCCGTGGGTGCAGTGGTGAGTACCATGTCCGGCATTTCGGCATCGTCCCGCAAAATCGCCGACATCATTGCGGTCATCGACAGCATTGCTTTTCAAACCAACATCCTTGCGCTCAACGCGGCGGTGGAGGCGGCGCGCGCGGGCGAGCAGGGGCGGGGCTTTGCGGTGGTGGCCAGCGAAGTGCGCGGTCTGGCGCAACGTTCCGCCAGTGCCTCGAAGGAAATCCGCCAGTTGATCACGGATTCAGTGGGCCGCATCGATGCCGGCTCGCGGCAGGTGGCCGATGCCGGCAAAACCATGGACGAGATCGTGGCTTCGGTGCGGCGCGTGAGCGGGCTGATCGCGGACATTTCGGCCTCGAGCCAGACGCAGTCACAGCGGCTGTCGCAGGTGAGCGATACCGTGCAGCAGATGGAAAAAGCCACCCAGCAGAATGCGGCCATGGTGGAGCAGGCGACCGCGGCCTCGGCATCGCTGGAAGATCAGGCCCATGCACTGACGCGCGCGGTCGGCAATTTCAAGCTGGCGGGCGAGGCGCGCGGCGGCGCGGCCCGCGTTACAACTGAGCGGACAGCAGCGGTGCTGACTCGCACGGACCCGCCCCCGCTGTTGCGTTAAGGGGTTTGCACAACCATCCGCTACTGCGGCTTGATGCCCGCGACCCGCGCGACTTCCTTCCACTTGATGAGTTCGTCATCGATCAGCTTGCGAAACGCCGCCGGCGGCATGGTGTAGGGTTCGGCGGCATCGAGTTGCAGGCGCTTGATGGTTGCCGGATCCTTGATTTCTTCGGCAAGGGTTTTGTGCAGCCTGGCCACGATGGCATCCGGTGTGCCCGCGACCGTGGTCAGTCCCCACCAGACCTGCATCAGGTAATCCGGATAACCCGACTCGATCATGGTTGGCACATCGGGTACCGAAGGGCTGCGTTTGGGCGCGCCCACGGCAATCATTTTCAGCTTGCCCGAACGCACATGCACCAGCGCCTGCGTAATTGAACTGAACATCACCGGAATCTGGCTCGACATGACGGCCAGCATCGCCGGCCCGACGATCGCGCGGAGAAGAATGCCCATGATCTGCCGCTCCATGCCCCGGCGGACAGTCGCCGGGGCGGAGGGCCGGGTCAACGGCGCAATGCCCGCCAGGCGTGGTCGGCGAAGGCCGCGCATTCTTCGGAGGACGGCACCCAGTCCAGGGTCGGCGCGTCCGGGTCCGTGCGGCACAGGCGGTCGATCATGATCGAATATACCGGGCCTAGCAGCACCGGCCGATAGGCATCGGCGGGCAGCGAGATCACCTCGCCCTTGGCGGCCGCGGCGCCG
>CADECM010000032.1:0-8186 GCA_902825845.1 uncultured beta proteobacterium | reverse complement strand
CGCCAAAATGGTTGAAGCTGTTGATGCCCGTCGAGGCGTAGGAAATCGCCCCTGGCTTCGCCTTGGCGCGGGTGACGAGTTCCTTGATGGTATTCACGCCCCACTTGGGATCGACGATGATGGCGTTTGCCGACGTCGCGACGGTGGTAATCGGCGCGAAGTCCTTCTTGATGTCGTACGGCAATGTTTTGCGCACGGCGGCATTCATGGTGAAAGACGCCGACAGCATCAGCAGGGTGTAGCCGTCGGACGGCGATTGGGCGGCCAGCTCGGTGCCGATAATGCCGTTGGCGCCGCCGCGATTGTCGACCACTACTTGCTGGCCCAGCCGTTCGGTAAGCTTGATGCCGAAATAGCGTCCCAGCACGTCGTTGCTGCCGCCGGGCGGGTAGGGAACGATCAGGCGGATCGGTTTATCGGGATAACTGGCCGCGCGCGCAACGCCGCCCGTGAATTCCGCGAGCAAAAGGGGTGCTGCCACCAGGCACAGCGTGCCGGATCTGGCGAAGGTCGGCATGCGGATTTCCTCTGAAGTTGCATCTGTAATGGCGGGTGATGGGAGACGCCCGCTGTTGAGACGCACGGTAACGCCATGCCGCGGGCGGGGGGTATTCGTGTGTTTACCTAAGCAGTTGTGTCAGACTGCATCAGGTGATTGGATCTCGCGAAGATGCGAAAAACCGCCGCCAGCCGTGACTATGCCTTGGGACGGTCGGGTGTTTCCGGCGATGGCGCGGTAGTGACGTCGATGTCGAGCCTGGCGTCTTCCGGGGCTTTCATGCGGCGGCGGGTTTTTTCCAGCGTGGTCAGCACTTCCCTGTCGAACCAGCGCAGGAATGCGCTCGCTTCGGCGTGCCGTGAAATGCCGGCCATGCGGCGCACGCCGGACTCGGACAGAAACGGTTCTTTTTTCCGGCCACGCACACAGTATTCAGTGGTCGCATAGTGGCGGATGCTGCGCCGCATATCGCTGAACCCGAGCACTTCGCACACCGGAGCTGCTTCGAACCACGCGCGGTTGCGATGCATGATCATGCGGATTTGCATGTAGCCGTAACGGAACACGCGCGCATCGCTGTCGTAAGCCTGCTTGCGCAGGGCGTAGGTTGAACCGCTGAAAAGATTCATCACGTCGCGCGCGAACAGCATCGCCACCACCGGCGACAGCAGTACTGCGGCCAGCGCGATCTCGGCGCCGCCGCCTTTATAGGCCACGGCGCCCATCACCGCGCCAATGATCGCCAGCTTTAGAAGGATGTGCACGAGTAACGCTGCCGCGATTAGAAGATGAATACAGACGGTTGGGGCTGCACGCGCCTGCGGTGCCATGCCCTGTTGTGCCGATAATCAATGCCGCTACGGTAGCAGAAAGCGCGCGCGCCTGCCCATGCTAAAGTAGCCGGACTATCCACCAGGACTTTCGCGTCATGACACGATTACCGATTGCAGTTCCCGCAACCGCTGCCGTCGTCGCGGCATTTGCGGCATTCGGCGCGGGGGCGCCGGCCGCAGCACAGAACTACCCCGCGCAGCCGATTCGTGCCGTGGTCGGATATGCCGCCGGCGGCGGCGCGGACGGCATGATGCGCGCCATCGCCAATGAGCTCGCGGAAGTGCTGGGCCAGCCCATTGTCATCGACAACCGCCCCGGTGGCGGCACGGTCATCGCGACGCGGCTGGTGGCTGAAGCCAAAGCCGACGGTTACACGATTTATGTCGCCGATCCGGCAATCTACTTCAATCCCTTTCTGCTGCAGAAGCTGCCGTACGATGCGCTGCGCGATTTCGCGCCGGTGGTGCCGGTATCCTCGTCGAGCACCTCGATGCTGGTGGTGCATCCCTCGTTCCCGGCGAAAACGCTGCGGCAACTGGTGGCGATGGCGCGGGCACAGCCGGGCCAGTTGAACTACGCCTCCGGCGGCAACGGCACACTGCCGCATGTCCTCACCGAGATGATGAAATCAGTGGCGAAGATCAACCTCACGCATGTGCCGTACAAAAGTACGGGGCAGGCGATTTACGCGGCGACCAGCGGCGAGGTGCCTATCGCGGCGGGCGGCCTGTTTGCGGTCAAGGGTCTGGCGGAGGCGGGCAAATTGCAGCCGCTGGCCATCGCCAGCGTCAAACGCAGTACGCTGATGCCGCAGGTGCCCACCTTCGCCGAAGGCGGCCTCGCCATCGACGGCGCAAGCTATCGCGGGCTGGTGGCACCTGCGCGCACGCCGCGCGAGGTGATCCTGAAACTCAACGCCGCCGCCAACAAAGTGCTGCACATGCCCGCGGTGCGCAAACGCTTTACCGACATCGGCGGCGACGTGCTGGGCGGCACGCCGGAAGATTACGCGCGTATTCTGCAAGCGGAACTCGACAAATGGGGCACGGTGATACGCACTGCGGGCATTCGCTCGAACTGACACGACCTCAAAAATAAAGTTGTTTAAAATCAAATAGTTAAGTTTATGGCCTGACCCGGGCGTGATACACTGCGCGCCATGCTCACCGCCACCCCGACCCGAGAGATTTTCAGCTACCGCAAGTACTGGGCGGCGCGCTTCGGCACCGCGCCGTTTCTGCCCATGTCGCGCGCGGAAATGGATGCGCTGGGGTGGGATGCGTGCGACATCATCATCGTCACCGGCGACGCGTATGTCGATCATCCGAGTTTTGGCATGGCGATCGTCGGGCGGTTGCTGGAAGCGCAAGGGTTCCGGGTCGGCATCATCGCGCAACCGGATTGGCACAGTGTCGACGCATTCAGGGCGCTGGGCCGGCCGAAGCTGTTCTTCGGCATCACCGCCGGCAACATGGATTCCATGGTTAATCGTTACACCGCCGACAAGCGGCTGCGCAGCGATGACGCCTACACGCCCAACGCCGAAGGCGGCCGCCGCCCCGACCGTTCGGTGATCGTCTACAGCCAGCGCGCGCGCGAGGCGTTTCACGACGTGCCCATCATCATCGGCGGCATCGAGGCAAGTCTGCGGCGCATTGCGCATTTCGATTACTGGTCGGAGAAGGTGCGCCGCTCGGTGCTGATCGACGCCAAGGCAGACCTGCTGCTGTACGGCAACGCCGAGCGCGCGATCGTCGACATCGCGCATCGGCTGGCGGCGGGCCTGAAGCCGGCGCAGATTACCGATGTGCGCGGCACCGCGTTTGTGCAGGCGGTGCCGGCCGGATGGATCGAGATCGATTCGGCGCGAATTGATTTGCCGGGCGCGTTGAATGCGCCGGTGGATCCGTATGCGATGGAGAACAGACCAGAGGTGGGGTCCGGCAAGTCTGTCGGCGCGGCGCACCCCGTTCCCTCACCCGGTGCTGCGCGCCACCCTCTCCCTCCGGGAGAGGGGCCGGGGGTGAGGGCAAACGGTGAGGCAAAATTCCAGGTTGTCCGCTTCATCCGCGAAGTAAAAAACAGCGACCGCGCGCGCAGCGTCATCCGCATGCCGTCATTCGAAGCCGTGGCGAACGATCCGGTGCTGTATGCGCACGCGTCGCGCATCCTGCATGTCGAATCCAATCCGGGCAATGCGCGCGCGCTGGTGCAGCGCCACGGCGAGCGCGAGGTGTGGATCAATCCGCCGCCAATCCCGCTCACCACCCGGGAAATGGACGCGCTGTATGAGTTACCCTACGCACGCACACCGCACCCGGCGTATGGCGGCGCGAAGATTCCTGCCTATGACATGATCCGTTTTTCGGTGACGATCCAGCGCGGCTGTTTTGGCGGCTGCACCTTCTGCTCTATCACCGAGCACGAAGGGCGCATCATCCAGAACCGTTCGGCGGATTCAATCATCGGCGAAATCGAAACCATCCGCGACAGCGTGCCCGGGTTTACCGGCGTGATTTCCGATCTGGGCGGTCCCACCGCGAACATGTACCGGCTTGCCTGCAAGAGCCGCGAGATTGAGGCGGCGTGCCGCCGGCCCTCGTGCGTGTATCCCGGCATCTGCCCCAATCTGAATACCGACCACGCGCCGCTGATCGATCTCTACGCCAGGGCGCGGGCGCTGCCCGGCGTGAAAAAAGTGCTGATCGGTTCCGGCGTGCGCTATGACCTCGCGGTGGAGTCACCCGCCTACGTCAAGGAACTGGCGCAGCATCATGTCGGCGGATATCTCAAGATTGCGCCGGAAGCGCTGGCTGAAGGGCCGCTCTCCAAAATGATGAAGCCCGGCGTGGGCACCTATTACAGGTTCAAGGAACTGTTCGACAAATATTCGAAGGAAGCGGGCAAGGAACAGTATCTGATTCCGTACTTCATCGCCGCCCACCCCGGCACCACCGACGAGGACATGCTGGAGCTGGCGCTGTGGCTGAAACAGAACGGTTTTCGCGCCGATCAGGTGCAGGCATTCTTGCCGTCGCCGATGGCCACCGCCACCGCCATGTATCACTCAGGCAAGAACCCGCTGCGCAAAGTCACGCGCGACAGCGAGGACGTGGTTATTCCCAAGGGGTTGCGCGTGCGCCGCCTGCACAAGGCCTTCCTGCGCTATCACGATGCTGAAAACTGGCCGTTGCTGCGCGATGCCTTGCGGCGCATGGGCCGCGCCGAGTTGATCGGCAACAGCAAGCGCCATCTGGTGCCGTCGTATCAGCCGCTGGGCACCGGCAAAAAGCCCGAGGGCGCGCGCCGGCCGCAGAAGTATCAGACGTTACGCACCCAGCACACCGGATTGCCGCCGGCGCCCGCGGTCAAGGACAAAAAGGTCCGGCGGCCCGCGGCGAAATCCGCGCGCGCTCGCGGATAGACGTTCGTGCGGGGCGGGATATGTCCCGCCCTGTGCGTTGCCCGGCATCAGGCGCAGCAACGGCGGGATACGCTGCGCTATTCCCGCCCTACGTTTTTTGGGACACGAACACCGTGTGGCGTAATGTCCGGCGCTTCATCAGGCGCGCCACCGTCGTCACCACCAGCAGGTCCAGCACGCAATAAAACACGCCCGCGGTCAGCGGCGGATTGATCGTTGCCATCTCCAACCATGGTGCCTGCGCCCGCCACGCCCAGTTCCCCAGCGCGGTACCGTAGATTTCCATCGCCAGCGCCAGCACGAACATGACCGCGTAGAGCTTGCGCGCCCGCGACAGCGCCATGCACGCGAGCAGCAGCGCAAACAGCACCAGACCGAACGTATCCACGCCGATCAGCGCCAGATAGATCACGAATGGCGCGGCCGCCAGCGGCACAAACCAGGTTACCCAGTCGCGCACGCGGACGCTGATCATCGTGCCGAGCATGAACAGCAGCGCGTGACCCGGCGGTACAAAGGCGGGGATGTTGCCGAGGCGGTAATCGTACAGCCCCCACACCAGCGACAAAAAACACTCGCCTGCGGTCGCGTACGCGACACAGGTGATGAGCGTCAGCCGCTGTTCGCGCGGCGCGATGTGTATCCAGTGCAGCAGCAGTGCCCACACGCCGGCGCTGGTGAGTGTCTGCCCCCAGAACGGCATCTGCTGGTCGAAGGCAAGGCCCAAAACGATCACCGCGCAAATCAGCGCGGCGCGGGGCAAGGCGGAGGTTTCTGTCACCATGGCAGGGTGCGATAATAGCAAAGCCGCGGGCCGCAATCTTCGCCCGCCGTGCCAACCCAACACCGAACGGAGCTCCCATGAAATCCTGCTGGATCGTATCCAACCAACATTCTTCCGTGCTGGAATACAAGGACGTGCCGATGCCCGAGCCGAAAGCGGGCGAAGTCGTGATCAAGACGCACGCCTCCTCGCTCAATCGCGGCGAACTGATCGTCGGCAGCGTGGTGCACGGCGGGCCGCTGAAACTCGGCGGCGGCGATGGCGCGGGCGTGGTGCATCAGGTCGGTGCCGGCGTCACCGGGTTCAAGGTCGGCGATCCGGTGTATGGCCGCATCAACGGCGGCTGGGCGGAATATACCGCCGCGCGCGCCGAGCAATTGACGTTGAAGCCGGAGCGCATGAGCTGGGAACAGGCCGCGTCGATCGGCGTGGCGTTTCTCACTGCCTACGAACTGATCTACCCGCCGTATGGCAAACTGAAAAAGGGCGAGACGCTGCTGGTGGCGGGGGCTTCTTCCGGCGTGGGCGTGGCCGCGGTGCAGATCGGCAAGGCGCTCGGCTGCACGGTGATCGGCACCTCCGGCTCGGCGGACAAGATTGCCAAATTGAAGGCGGTCGGCATGGATCACGGCATCCAGACGCGCAATCCCGATTTTGCGGCGCAATGCAAGGAACTCACCGGCGGCAAGGGTGTCGATCTTGCGATCAACCTGGTCGGCGGCTCGGTGTTTGCGGAACTGGTGCGCTCACTTGCGCGCAAGGGGCGCATCGGCATCGTCGGTTATGTCGACGGGGTGCTCAAGGCGGAACTCGATCTGAATGCGTTGCACGCCAACCGCTTTGAAGTGTTCGGCGTGTCCAACAGCAAGGCCACGGCCGAGGAAAAGGCCGAGGCCATGCGCTGCTTTATCCGCGACGTGGCGCCGATGCTGGCCGATGGGCGCATCGTGCCGGTGGTGGACAAGGTGTTCGCGTTCGATGATCTGCCGGCGGCAAAGCGCTACGTGGAATCGGATACGCAAATGGGGAAGGTCGTGGTGCGGGTGCAGTAGGCGCTGCGCGCCGATCGCGGGCTGGATAACAGGGTGGATTAGCGCATGTCAGTACGCAGGCTGCAGCAGGTGATTCAATCCGTGCCGACATCCGACGGCGCCGGCGTCAAACTGCGCCGCAGCATCGGCAGCCAGCGCGGGCTTTACGTCGATCCTTTCCTGATGCTGGACGAGTTTTCCACCGACAATCCCGACGACTACATCGCGGGGTTTCCCGCCCACCCGCATCGCGGATTTGAAACGGTAACCTACATGCTCGACGGCCACCTGCTGCATGAAGATCACCTCGGCAATCGCGGCGATCTGAAAAGCGGCGGCGCGCAATGGATGACCGCCGGGCGTGGCATCATCCACTCCGAAATGCCGCAGCAGCGCGAGGGCCGCATGCGCGGCTTTCAGTTGTGGGTGAACCTGCCCGCCGCCGAGAAGATGAAACCGGCGTGGTACCGCGACATCGAGCCGCGGGAAATTCCGCAGGTCACGCTGGGCGATGGCGGCACGGCGAAAATCATCGCCGGCACGGTCAACATCGCGGGCGAAGCGACCGATGGCGTGATCATCGGCCGCACCACGGAACCGTTGTATCTGGACGTTGAATTGCCCAATGGCGCGCCGTTTCGGCACGCCATCGACGCCGGCCACAGCGCGTTCATCTATTTATACGAGGGCGTGCTGCAGGTCGGCGCGACGGAGGACGCGCGGCTGCTGCAAACGCGCTGCGCGGGGGTGTTGTCGTCCGGCGACGAAATTGCCGTGGCCGCCGAAGGCGGTGCGGCGCGCTTTCTGCTGATCGCCGGCAAACCGATCGGCGAGCCGGTGGTGCAATATGGTCCTTTTGTCATGAACACGCACGATGAAATCGAACAGGCCGTGCGTGATTACCAGAATGGGGTATTGACGGCGTGAACCCACAAACACTGACGGAATTGCTGATACGCCGCGTGGCGGCGGGTGGCGCCGCGATTATCGACCGCGACCGCTTTATTTATCCGACGGCGCTGGAACTCGAAAGCCGGCGCGTGGCACAGGGACTGCGCGATCTGGGCGTGCGCGAGGGCGACCGCGTGGCGATCTGGCTGCCCAATGTGCCCGCGTGGTTTACCTGTTTTTTTGCCTGCGCGCGGCTGGGCGCGATCGTGGTCGCGGTCAACACGCGCTTTCGCTCCAGCGAGGTGGCGGACATCGTGGGGCGTTCCGGCGCCAAGGTGCTGGTGTACTGGCCGGGCTTTCGCGGCATCGACTTTGAAGGCATATTGAATGATGCCGGGGCGGATGCACTAAGCGGGCTGTCCGCCCTCGTGGCCTATGACGAGGAGTCCGCGCCCCCGCGCCCGCGCACGGTACTGGGCCACCGGGCGCGCGCGTTCCGCGATCTCGCGTCATGTCCGCCGTATTCGCGCGACCATGCGCGTCCCGATCTCGGCTGCCTGATCTTTACCACTTCGGGCACCACCAGGCTGCCCAAGTTCGTCTTGCACAGCCAGGCGTCCATCGCCGGCCATGCGGCGGAGGCGGCGCGCGGCTTTAACTTCGATGCGCAGGGCGCGCGCGGCCTGCTGACGCCGCCCATGTGCGGCACGTTTGGCATGAGCA
>CADECM010000031.1:5986-53956 GCA_902825845.1 uncultured beta proteobacterium | reverse complement strand
GCCATACCGCGCAGAGAGGCTGATGTAAATGACACTGCACCGGGCGGCAAACTTGCGTCTACTTACCCGGCCTGACCCACCAGCAGGTCAGTGCAGCGTCTAGCCGGTATTAGGCGGCTAGAGAATAACGCTCGTCGTTGGCGTGTATAGAATTTCCAGCGGATTTACAAGGTAACTGGACCTTGGCATGCCCTGTGCTGCTTTGTAACCCACGTCGAAGCCAAGTCGCCCCCGGATTCTTGTGTACATTATCGCATGTTGGGGAAGCTTGACCGGGTTTCAATAGGGCAAAGGTATGCTTGCTTCATGTGGACCAAGGTGGCGTGTGAAGGCTGCCGAAGGTTGCGCGTATTGTGCACCGCCAGCCATGGCCTGCAACCCTCTCAAGTACATAAAAAACTTAATTAAAACAATAATTTATAACTACCCATCGCCACTCGTGAACGTTCAGGCCGTTTAACGTCACGTTTCCGCCTTGTGGTCCAAGGCGCAACCCCGCTTGAATTTGGGACGCTGAATTTCAAGCCGCCGTGGTTCCCGTGCCACGGGTTTGCGTGTCATATGCTACGTTCTTTTACGAATGGCAAATTCATGCGTCACGGTTACACTGAGGGCGGTATACAAAAGCTGGTTTGTGTACTTTGATTCCCTGTAGAAGGTTTAGGCGGCCGCCCAGCCGCCTTTTTTTAAGTGAGTTTTGCGCGCACTACGCGTCAACCAGAAAGCGCAGCATGTCCAGAGGGGTGTCGATAACGGCATTGGCACCCCAGGATTCTGGGTCGCTGCCGTTCAGGTAACCATAGCGCACAGCAATGGTTTTCATGCCTGCGGCTCGCCCGGCCGCTATGTCCCGTTCGTCGTCACCAACATAAACGCAATGTTCCGGGGCCACCTGTATGGTCCTGGCCGCTGCGCAGAGCGGCTCCGGGTGCGGTTTCATTCTGCCGGTGGTGTCACCGCCGATGACGCAGGCGGCGCGATTGCCATAGCCCAGCAGCCGCATCAGTGGCAGTGCGAAGCGTTCCGCCTTATTGGTGACAATGCCCCACGGCAACTCCCGGGATTCCAGCACTTGAACCAATTCCGCCATGCCGGCGAACAACCGGGTTTTGCGACAGAGATTGGCTTCGTAGATCGTCAGAAATTCGTCCCGCATGGCGGGGTAATCGGAGTGATCGGGCGTGATGCCAAAGCCGGCAGCGAGCAAGCCGCGCGCGCCCGACGATGTCACGGGGCGGGTGGTGGTATCCGGCACTGGTTGCAGGCCACGCGCACTGCGCATCTGGTTGACGGCATGACCCAGGTCCGGCGCGGTGTCGGCAAATGTGCCGTCAAGGTCGAATAATACGGCGCGAATCATTTGGTCGCGTAGAGGATGTAATTCACGCTGGTATCGTCCTCGAGCGCGTAGTACCGCGTGAATGGGTTGTAAGTCATGCCAGTGATTCCATCCACGGTGAGCCGCGCACGGCGGCACATCGCAGCG
Organism: uncultured beta proteobacterium; assembly: GCA_902825845.1. Lineage (GTDB taxonomy): Bacteria > Pseudomonadota > Gammaproteobacteria > Burkholderiales > SG8-41 > UBA5216. Next base: position 52,470 of record CADECM010000031.1, on the reverse strand, counting down.
AGTTCCGAGGGTTTGATAAACCGCGCGTAGTCGTGCGTGCCGCGCGGCAATAGTCGCAGAATATACTCTGCGCCGACAACTGCAAACAGGTACGATTTTGGATTGCGGTTGATGGTGGAAAAAAATACGCGGCCGCCGGGCCTTGCCAGGTCGGCGCAGGCGGCGACTGTTGCCGACGGATCGGGCACGTGTTCGAGCATTTCCATGCAGGTAACCGTGTCGAAGGACTGCGGTTGCTCGCGCGCGAGGTCCTCCGCGGAAATTCTGCGATAGGTCACGTGATGGCCGGATTCAAGCAGGTGCAATTCCGCCACCTTCAGCGGTTTTTCCGCCAAATCGATGCCGGTTACCGCTGCACCGCGCGCAGCCATCGCTTCGGCCAGAATGCCGCCGCCGCAGCCCACGTCGAGTACCTGTTGGTTTGCCAGATTCTGTATGTCCGCGATGTAGTCGAGCCGCAACGGATTGATATCGTGCAGGGGCTTGAATTCGCTGTTGGGATCCCACCAGCGGTGAGCCAACGCGCTGAACTTTTTAAGCTCGTGCGGATCGGCGTTGCTCATCTGGCAGTATGCAGGATTTTGTTGCGCCAGTGCGCCGCGCGCGCGGTGATTTCCCCGGTGTCGAGTCCGCAGAGCGAGCCGTCGCGTACTCGCAAGCGGCCGCCCACCCAGACGTGACTCACATGTTCGCGGCCGGCGGCATAGGCAATGTGCGACAGCGGATGATAACAAGGTGCCAGTTCCGGTGCGCCCAGATGGATCGCCGTGATGTCGGCAAGTTTTCCTTTTTCGAGCGAGCCGATGGCGGCCTCGAGGCCGAGCGCGCGCGCGGAATTAATCGTAGCCATTTCCAGTGCCTGGTGCGCGGGAAGCGCTGCGGCGTCATTGGCACCGAGCTTGCCGAGCAAAGCTGCAAGCCGCAACTCGGAGAATATGTCGAGACGGTTATTGCTGGCGGCGCTGTCGGTGCCGAGGCCGACGTTGACACCGGCCTTCGTCAGCGCATGAATCGGCGCGTGACCGCTGGCGAGCTTCAGATTGGAACTGGGGCAATGGGCGACATGGCAGCCATGCTCGGACAGCAACGCGATTTCGTCATGGGTCAAGTGAACGGCATGCACCGCAATAAAATTCGGCCCCAGCAGACCGATTCTCTTCAGGCGCTGCAACGGCCGCACGCCATGGGCTTCGACGCTGCCGGCAATTTCGCTTTGTGTTTCGTGCACATGCGTGTGTATCGGCAGGTCCAGTTCCGCGGCGAATACCGCGATACGCTCAAAAGTCGTGTCGCTCACCGTATACGGTGCATGGGGCGCGAAACAAAAAGAGAGCAGGGGATCGTCGCGCATGCGGTCACGCAGCGCCATGCCCTTGGCGATGTAGTCCGCGGCGTCGCTGGCGTAGGCCGAAGCAAATTCGACGGCAATAATGCCGATGGCCGCACGCATCCCCGCTTGCACTGCAGCTTGTGCCGACGCTTCCGGGAAGAAATACATGTCATTGAAGCAGGTGATGCCGCCGCGCAACATTTCCGCGCAGGCAAGCAGCGCGCCATCGCGGACAAAGTCCGCTCCGACAACGCGCGCTTCCACCGGCCAGATGTGTTCGTTGAGCCAAGTCATCAGCGGCAGGTCATCGGCCAGCCCCCGCAGCAGGGTCATCGCGGCATGGGTGTGTAGGTTGACGAGTCCAGGGATCAGTGCATGGTCAGGCAGGTCTACGCGCAGCGCCGCCGGATAACGATTGAGTGCGGCGGCAACGGGCAGAACATCCGTAATGATGTTGTCTGTGATTGCAATGGCATGCTGTTCCAGTATCGACTCTCGAGGCCGTACAGGGATCACCCAGCGCGCCGTGATGAGCGTGTCTACTTTCAAGAGCATGATGGCGCGAGTGTAAACCAAACGGGCAAAAAAAAGCCCTGCCGAAGCAGGGCTTTGATGATTCCAGTGCGCGTTTAGGTTTTCGGCTTGGCCTCGGGCTTGGCTTCCGGCTTTGCTTCCGGTTTGGCTGCAGGCTTCGGCGTTTGAATGGCGGTTCCCACCACTTCAACCGTTACGCGCCGGTTTGGGCCAAGGCACTCGATCAGTTGTTTGCGATTCATCTTGTTGTCGCAGAACTTGGTCACGGGGATCGGCTGCTTCGGACCTTTGCCTTCCCAGAAGATCAGTTTGGGATCGACATTTTCGACGTTGACGAGGTGATCCTTGGCAACCACGGCACGACGCTCGGAGAGCTTCATGTTGTAGGGCAGGCTACCCAGACGATCGGTATGACCGGTGACGACCACGGCGCCGAAGGTGACCGCGCTGCGCGCCTTGTTGGCTTTGCGCAGTACACCAAGGAACTTGTTCAGTTCAGTCTTGTTGTCTTCCGTCAGAATGGCTTGGTCAAACGGGATGTTCTGCAGTTCGATTTTCTCGGTGATATTCAGAACTACCGGCTTCTTGGGCTTGGCTTCTGGCTTCTTGGCTTCGGGTTTCTTGGCTTCAGGTTTTGCTGCTGGTGCCGGTGCGGCAGCGGCAGTCTTGGCCGGCGCCGTGGCGTCACCACAGGCGACGACGCCGCGAGCCGGCGTCCAATCGCTGGCGCGCACGCAGGTTTGATAGCCTTGCGCCATCACGACGTTGTTACCGTAGCTATCCACCAAATATGCCGGATGATCGACATACTGACCACCCAAGCCTGAGCAGCCGGCGATGGATGCCAAGGCGACGCCCGCCAAACTGACTTTAAATACGGAACTCATGGTTTTTGATCCTCCTGTTTTACGATGAGAAATTAGGGCGCCGCACCACACAAAAAAACTACAACCGTCTCCCAGTACGTCCCTTACTGTCGATGAAATCTAGGCTACCAAGTATCACTGAATATCACAAGCGTGATGGTATAGCAAACCGTGAGCCGAATAATATCATGGATTTAAAACAAAAAACACGGGCTTATGTTGCCAAAACGAAACGCCACGCAAGGGGGTGTGGTGTTTTAGTTGAATCTCGAAAAATGCAGTTCAAATGGGCTTGGGTTCGGGCTAAAGCCCGATTCTGGGCTTCGCCTTTGCCTTCGGCGCCGATTTTGCGGGCGCCTTTGCCGTGGGTGCTGCCTCGGGTTTGGGCGCGGTGCCTTGCGAACGGGTTGCGGGTGCGGCGTTGGGATCCACTATTTTCGTGCCAGTGACTTCAATTTCCACTCTGCGGTCGGGTTGCAGGCACGCAATTACAGCAGCCCTTGTCATGCCCGGTGCTCTGCAATCGGTGGACTTGAGTGTCAACTGCGACTTGCCTTTGCCCACTGCGGTGATCTTGTTTACGTCCAGACCTTTGGTTAACAGGTAGTCTTTTACCGCCTGCGCGCGGCGTTCAGACAGGCGCTGGTTGTAGCTCACGCTGCCGGCGCGGTCGGTATGCCCGGTGGCGACTATGGTGTCGTGCGTGGCGCCTCTGAGTGCGTCGGCCAGTTCGTCCAGTTTACGGCGGCCTTCGGGCTTGAGTATCGCCTTGTCGAAATCAAAGAGTGCATCGGCAGACAGAGTGAAGCGCTGCGGCACTGGCTTTGCCGGTGGCTGGGCGGCAGCCTTGGGCGGCACGACAATTTTGGGCGGCGGCGGCGGTGCCGGCGGCGCCTTGGCCACGGGCTTGGGCACCAGGTCGGGATCGCATTCGACGTTGGCACGCGCGGGTGTCCAGTCACTGGTGCGCACGCAAACGTCATAGCCGAGCGATTTCACGACTGCGTTTCCACCGGCAGCGTCCATCAGATAACCCTGATTGCGATAGTTGCCTGTCGACGTGGGCGGCGAATTACTGCACCCTGCGATTACTGATAGTGTGGCAATAGAAATAAGTGTTTGTTTTATAAGCACTTTATTTTTCTTTCTTAGGGCGATGTCAAGAGTTATGCCATGCGCTGACATGACTTGGCCGGTATCGTTCCGATGCGCCATGCGGGGGTATTCGAGCTGAAAAAAAGTATAGCACAGCGTCGTTGCCGGATAGTGCCGCGGCAGGGCAGTAGGGTGATTCCCGAATAGTGTTCCATCGCGGATGCACTATCACGGACGACCATGCGGGCTGCTGTGCGCGGGATACCGGCAAGTTCGGCGAAGGGGCTGTGCATGCTAAAATCGAAGGATTTTCCCGCTCGCGCACGTCCGCCGCGTATTGATCGTCACCAAAGCCAATCAATGGATTCATTCGCCAAAGAAACTCTGCCGGTAAGCCTCGAAGAAGAAATGCGCCGTTCGTACCTCGATTACGCGATGAGCGTGATCGTGGGCCGTGCGCTGCCCGACGTGCGCGATGGCCTGAAACCGGTGCATCGCCGCATTCTGTTTGCGATGCATGAAACCAATACAGTGTGGAACCGCCCATACGTGAAATGCGCGCGTGTGGTGGGGGATGTGCTGGGCAAATATCATCCGCACGGCGACTCGGCGACGTATGAGGCGCTGGTGCGTATGGCGCAGAATTTTTCCATGCGCTACCCATTGATCGACGGGCAGGGCAATTTTGGTTCCGTGGATGGCGATTCCGCGGCGGCATACCGCTACACCGAGTGCCGGCTCGAACGCATCAGCTCGGAACTGCTGGCCGACATCGACATGGAAACAGTCGATTTCGTGCCCAATTACGACGGCAAGGAGAACGAGCCGGTTACCTTGCCGGCGCGCGTGCCTAACCTGCTGGTGAACGGTTCCTCGGGTATCGCGGTGGGCATGGCCACCAATATTCCGCCGCACAATTTGTCGGATGTGATTGACGCCTGCCAGTTGCTGCTGGATGCGCCGCAGACGGATATCGAGGCGCTGATCTCTATCGTCAAGGCGCCGGATTTCCCGACGCGCGGCATCATTTACGGCGTGGAGGGCGTGAAGGAGGGATACCGCACCGGCCGCGGGCGCGTGATCATGCGCGCGCGCACGCATTTTGAGGAGGCCGAGAAGGGCGGCCGCGTGGTGATCATCGTCGACGAACTGCCGTATCAGGTCGGCGGCGATCAGGTTCTGAAGCGCATTGGTGAACTGGTGCGCGAGAAAAAAATCGACGGCATCGCGGATCTGCGCAATGAGTCTGACAAAAAGGGCATGCGCCTGGTCATTGAGCTCAAGCGCGGCGAAGTGCCGGAAATCATCCTGAATAATCTGTACAAAGAAACGCAGATGCAGGACAGTTTTGGCATGAACATGGTCGCATTGCTGGACGGTCAACCTAAGTTATTGAATTTAAAGGAAATTCTTAATGCGTTTTTGCGGCACCGGCGGGAGGTCGTCACGCGCCGCACGGTGTTCGAACTGCGCAAGGCGCGCGAGCGCGGGCATGTGCTTGAAGGTCTGGCGGTGGCGCTGTCGAACGTCGATGATGTGATCGCGCTGATCAAGGCGGCGCCGACGCCGGCTGACGCCAAGGTGGAGTTGATGAGCCGCTTCTGGCGCTCGAAACTGGTGGAAGAGTTGCTGGCGCGCAGCGATGGCAGCGATGGCGCACTGTCGCGTCCGGAGGGGCTTTCGCCCGAGTACGGGCTGCACCGCCAGGGCTACAAATTGTCCGACGTGCAGGCGCAGCGCATCCTCGAGATGCGTCTGCAAAACCTGACCGCGCTGGAAACCGACAAGATCACCGCGGAATACAAGGAGACGATGGACAAGATTGCCGATCTGCTCGATATCCTCTCCAAGCCCGCCCGCGTGACGCGCATTATCTCGGACGAATTGACCGAGATCAAAACGCAGTACGGCGGCGAACGCTACAGTGAGATCGTGTTGAGTACCTCGGATATTTCAAACGAGGATTTGATCGCGCGCGAAGACGTGGTGGTGACCTTGTCGCACAGCGGCTACATGAAGTCGCAGCCGGTGGCCGATTACCGCGCGCAAAAACGTGGTGGCCGCGGCAAGCAGGCCACCAGCACCAAGGAAGAAGATTTTATTGACAAGCTGTTTATCGCCAATTCACACGATTTCATTCTGTGTTTTTCCAATCGCGGGCGCGTGTATTGGCTCAAGGTTTACGAGGTGCCACAGGGCACGCGCGGTTCACGCGGCAAGCCGATCATCAACCTGGTGCCGCTGATGGAGCACGAGAAAATCACCGCGGTGCTGCCGGTGAGTAACTTCGATGACGATCATTTTGTGTTCATGGCCACAGCCAACGGTACGGTGAAAAAAACCGCGTTGTCGGCGTTTTCGCGGCCCATGAACAAAGGCATTATCGCGGTCACGCTGGAAGACGGCGATTTTCTGATCGGTGTCGCGCAAACCGACGGCAAGCAGGACATCATGCTGTTTTCCGATGCCGGCAAGGCGGTGCGTTTTGTCGAAGACGAAGTGCGTGAAATGGGCCGCAATGCCGCGGGCGTGCGCGGCATGCGTCTGCAGCCGGAGCAAAAGGTGATTTCGCTGCTGGCGGTGGCAGATGAGAATCTGTCGGTGCTGACCGCCACCGAAAACGGCTACGGCAAGCGTACGCCGATTTCGGAGTACACGCGCCACGGCCGCGGCACGCAGGGCATGATCGCGATCCAGTGCAGCGACCGCAATGGCAAGTTGCTGGCCGCGCAACTGGTATCGAATGACGATGAGATCATGCTGATCACCACCGGCGGCGTGCTGATTCGCACCCGCGTATCCGAGGTGCGCGAGCAGGGGCGCTCCACGCAAGGCGTGCGTCTGATCAATCTCGATGACAACGAGAAGCTCGCCGGTCTGGAGACGATTGTCGAGACTGATGACGACGTAAACGGCGTTGGCCAATAAAAATGTTTAAAAACAAATACTTAGGTATTTAACTATGGCAAGAGTATTTAATTTTAGCGCGGGTCCGGCGGTGTTGCCGGAAGCGGTGCTGAAGCAGGCGGCGGCGGAAATGCTCGACTACGGCGGCACCGGCACCTCGGTGATGGAAATGAGCCACCGCGGCAAAGCGTTCATCGACATCCACGCGCGGGCGGAAGCCGATCTACGCGAACTGCTGGCGATCCCGAAAAATTACAAAGTACTGTTTCTGCAGGGTGGTGCTGCCGGACAGTTTGCACTGATTCCGATGAACATCCTTGGCGACAAGACCGTTGCCGATTATGTCTATACCGGCCAGTGGTCGAAAAAGGCCATCACCGAAGCGAAGAAATTCTGCAAGGTCAACGTCGCCGCCAGTTCGGAAGACCAGAACTTCAGTTACGCGCCAGCGCAGACGGCGTGGAAGCTCGACGCCAACGCGGCCTACGTGCATTACACCTCGAACGAGACCATCGGCGGCGTGGAATTTCACTGGATACCCGATACCGGCAACGTGCCGCTGGTGGCGGACGCCTCGTCGCACATCCTGTCGCGCCCGCTCGACGTGTCGCGCTTCGGACTGATCTATGCCGGCGCGCAGAAGAACATCGGCCCGGCGGGGCTCACCATCGTCGTCGTGCGCGACGATCTGCTCGGCAAGGCGATGCCGAACACACCCGAAGTGTTCAACTACAAGGTGCAGGCCGAGGCTGATTCGATGATCAACACGCCGCCGACCTATGCGGTGTACATCGCAGGACTGGTGTTCCAATGGCTCAAGCAGCAGGGTGGCCTGGCGGCAATGGAAAAGTTGAACATTGCCAAGTCGAAACTGATTTACGATTTTCTGGATCAATCCGAGTTTTACCAGTCGCCGGTGGCCACACAGGATCGCTCGCGCATGAACGTGCCGTTCCGCCTGAAGAGCGATTCTCTGGACGACGCGTTCCTGAAGGCGGCGAAGACCGCCAATCTGGTGGAACTGAAGGGTCACCGCTCGGTGGGTGGCATGCGCGCGTCGATATACAACGCGATGCCGATCGAAGGCGTGCAGGCGCTGGTGTCGTTCATGCGCGATTTTGAACAGAAGCAAGGATAGTCCAGCTACGAATTCCCGAGGGGCCGGGACGGCCTGGGGTGCTGTGTGCTGACTGGTGTTCGATGGATTTTTGTGTTCATGATTTAGGAATGGAACAAGTGTGCCTAACATACTGACCCTCAATGCGATATCCAGCGTGGGGCTGGACCGTTTTCCGGCCGCCAACTACACGGTGGGACCGAAGGTGGCTGAACCGGATGCGATCCTGGTGCGTTCGCAAAACATGCACGAGATGGAGATCGCTGCCAGCGTGAAAGCGATCGGCCGCGCTGGCGCGGGGGTGAACAATATTCCGGTCGACAAGATGAGCAAACGTGGCTTGCCGGTGTTCAATGCGCCGGGCGCCAATGCCAACGCGGTGAAAGAACTGGTGATTGCTGCGTTGCTGATCGCCTCGCGCAACATCGCGCCGGCGCTGACCTTTGTCGCCGGTCTGTCGGGCGACGACAAGACGCTGCACAAACTGGTGGAGGACGGCAAGAAAGCCTTCTCCGGAACCGAATTGCCGGGACGCACGCTGGGCGTGATCGGGCTGGGCAAAATCGGCGGACTGGTGGCCGACGCGGCGATCAAACTCGGCATGGATGTTGTCGGTTATGACCCGCACATCACGGTCGAGGCAGCGTGGGGCCTGCCGTCGCAGGTCAAAAAGGCCAACAGCATCGAGGAGGTGCTGAAGCTGAGCGACTACGTTACCATCCATGTGCCGCTGCTCGAGGCCACCCGTAATCTGGTCAACGCTCAGCGCTTGGCCCTGATGCGTAAGGGCGCGATCCTGCTCAACTTCGCGCGCGATGGCATTGTGGACGACAAAGCGGTGGTCGAAGCGCTGAAAACCGAGCACCTGCGCGGCTACATCTGTGATTTTCCGGCGCAGGTACTGCAGGGTGTGCCGCGCGTGATCGCCACGCCGCATCTGGGTGCCTCCACCGAGGAAGCGGAAGACAACTGCGCGATCATGGTCGCGGATCAGGTGCGCGATTTTCTGGAACACGGCAATATCCGCAACGCGGTGAACCTGCCGGATGTGGTGATGCAGCGCGAATCGTTGTACCGGCTGTGCATTGTCAATGCCAACGTACCCAACATGGTGGGCCAGATCTCGACCGCGATGGCGGGCGCCAATCTCAATATTCACGACATGCTCAACAAATCCCGTGGTGAAATGGCCTACACGCTGGTCGACACGGATAGCCCCGTGCCCGCGGAATTGGTAAGCAGGCTTGCCGCCATCGAGGGCGTGCGTTCCGTGCGCTATCTGCCGCTGCAGGGTTGATGCTGAACGACGCATGAGCGATACGCTGCAAGGCATCCGCCGCAGGATCGACGCGCTCGACGCGCGTCTGGTGAAACTCCTGTCCGCGCGCGCAAAAATCGCGCAGGAGGTGGGCAAGCTCAAGAATGGTGCCATGGTTTACCGGCCCGATCGCGAAGCGCAGGTGCTGCGCCGGGTTGCGGCATTGAACCAGGGGCCATTGCCTGCCGCCAGCCTGCGGCACATCTATGGCGAGATCATGTCGGCCTGCCGCGCACTGGAAGACAAACTGGCGGTGGCCTATCTGGGACCGCAGGGTACGTTCAGCCAGGAAGCGGCCATTCGTCATTTCGGTAACAGCATTGCCACGCATTCCTGTGCCAGCATCGATGAGGTGTTCAAGCAGGTGGAGACCGCCGCCACCGGTTATGGCGTGGTGCCCGTGGAAAACTCCACCGAGGGTGCCATCGGCCGCACGCTGGATTTGCTGTTGACGACACCGGCGCGGGTATGCGGCGAGATCATGCTGCCGGTGCGGCAGTGCCTGATGAGCAAGGCGACTTCGCTCACCAGCATCCGCAAGGTTTACTCTCATGCGCAAAGCCTCGGGCAATGCCAGCGCTGGCTGGCGCGCAAACTGCCGGGCGTGACCCAGGTCGCCGTGGTGAGCAATGCCGAGGCGGCCGTGCTGGCCGCGCGCGATGCCCGGGCAGCCGCGCTGGCGAGCAAGACCGCGGCCGGGCTCTATCACCTGAATCTGCTGGCGCGCAACGTACAGGACGAATCGCGCAATATCACGCGGTTTCTGGTGTTGTCGCAAGAGGATGTCGCGCCCTCAGGCCGCGACAAGACATCGCTCATCCTGTCGACGCGCAATGTGCCTGGCGCAATTCAGGGTCTGCTCACGCCCCTGGCCAGAAACGGCGTCAGCATGACACGGCTGGAGTCGCGTCCGGCGCGCACCGGGCGCTGGGAGTATGTGTTTTATCTCGATATCGAGGGCCACGCGCAGGATGCGCCGGTGGCGCGCGCGCTGGCGGCGATTGAGCGCAGCGCATCGTTCTACAAGAACCTCGGCTCCTATCCTGCTTCATTTGCACAATAGTCATGTCCACCGACATCGTTAATCAAGCGCCTGCGTATATTCGCGCCATATCGCCGTACCAGCCTGGCAAGCCCATTTCCGAACTCGCGCGGGAATTCGGGCTGCAGGAAGCGAACATCATCAAGCTGGCGTCGAACGAGAATCCGCTGGGCGTCAGTCCGCTGGCGCAAGCCGCGATACGTGCCACGCTCGACGATCTTTTTCTGTATCCCGATGGCAACGGATTTGAACTGAAGCAGGCGTTGTCGCGCCGCCTTGGCGTGGACATGGCGCAACTGGTGCTCGGTAACGGTTCCAATGACGTGCTGGAACTGGCCGCGCGCGCCTTTCTCGCGCCAGAGCAATCGGCGGTCTACGACCAGTACGCGTTTGCGGTGTATCCGCTGGTGGTGCAGGCGATGGGATGCCGCGGCATTGCCGTGCCGTCGAAAGACTATGGCCACGATCTCGATGCCATGCTGCGTGCCGTTCAGGCGGACACACGCATCGTGTTTATCGCCAATCCGAATAATCCGACCGGCACCTGGGCGTCTGGCGCCGACATGGAGCGCTTCATCGCCGCCGTGCCCGCGCATGTGCTGGTGGTATTGGACGAGGCGTACAACGACTATCTGCGCCCGGAACATCGCGTGGACAGTGTGGCGTGGCTGAGGAAGTATTCTAACCTGTTGATTACAAGGACATTTTCAAAAATATACGGTCTGGCGGGATTGCGCGTCGGATATGCGGTAGGCAGCGCCGGGGTGGCCGATCTGCTCAATCGGGTGCGCCAGCCGTTTAACGTCAACAGCATTTCGCTGGCTGCAGCGACAGCCGCGCTGGACGATCATGAATTCGTGCGCCGCAGTTATGAACTGAACCTTGCCGGCATGGCGCAGATTACCGCGGGCCTGAAACGCCTTGGGCTGCGATTTGTGCCGTCGTTCGGCAACTTTGTGATGTTCAACGTTCCCGACGGCAAAGCGCTGAATCTGGCGTTGCTGAAGTCGGGCGTGATTGCGCGGCCGCTTGGCGGATATGGTCTGCCCGACTGGGTGCGCGTGACAATAGGACTCGAATCGGAAAATGAACGTTTTCTCACCCGCTTGAAGGCGGCTATCGGCGCATGACAATGCCGCGCATCAACAAGCTGGTGGTGATCGGCGTCGGACTGATCGGCGGCTCCTTCGCGCTGGCGCTGAAAAAAGCCAAAGTGGTCAAACACGTGGTGGGTGTGGGACGCTCTCGCCGCAATCTCAATGCCGCACTGAAGCTCGGTGTGATCGATGAGATTGCGCGCGACGCGGCGTCCGCTGTGCGTGATGCTGATCTGGTGTTGATCGGCACGCCGGTGGGGCAAATGCCCGGCGTGATGAAAGCGATCGCGCCGCATTTGAATGACAAAACCATTGTCACCGACGGCGGCAGTACCAAGCAGGACGTCATCGCCTGCGCGCGCAAGCACTTGGGGAAGCACTTCGCGAACTTCGTCCCCGCGCACCCGATGGCCGGCACCGAGCACAGCGGCGCGGCGGCGGCATTCCCCGAACTCTATCGCGGCCGCAAAGTGATCGTGGTGCCGCAGGCGGAAACCGCCGCGCGTGCGCTGCGCATGGTGCGCGCGTCGTGGGTGGCGTGCGGCGCGAAGGTTGTGCGTTTGCAGGCCCACGAACACGATGACATTCTCGCGGCAGTCAGCCATCTGCCGCACGCCGTGGCCTTCGCGCTCATGGGCACGCTCGCCAAACGCGATGATGCGCGTCATGTGCTCGGATTTTCCGCCGGCGGCTTGCGCGACACGGTGCGCATCTCCGGCAGTTCACCCGAAATGTGGCGCGATATATTTCTTGCCAATCGTAGCGCCTTGGTTGGGGCGATGGATAAATATTTGTTTGAAATCAATAGCTTACGAAAATTCCTCAAGGCGGGCGATGGTCAGGCGCTGCAAGCGGCGTTTGAACGCGCGCGCGATGCGCGCGAGCGCTGGCTGGTCAAGCCCGCGCGCGGATAGTGGCCAGCGGAAAGCGGATGTCAGCGGCGGACTACCTCGATCTCGCGCCGATCACGACGGTGCGCGGCACAGTGCAACTGCCGGGCTCCAAGAGCATTTCCAATCGCACTTTGTTGCTGGCAGGGCTGGCCGAGGGCGAAACGGTGATTCGCGATGTGCTCGATTCCGACGATACCCGGCATATGGTGGTCGCATTGCGCGCGCTCGGCGTGGCGGTGGACGAGGCGGGACCACGCGCGTTGCGCGTGTGCGGCGCAGGCGGACCGTTCCCGGTTAAGCAGGCCGAACTCTTTCTGGGCAATGCGGGAACGGCGGTGCGCATGCTCACGGCAGTGCTGGCTTTTTGCGGCGGGGATTACCGGATCACAGGCGTGCCGCGTATGCACGAGCGGCCGATTGCCGATCTGGTGGAGGCGTTGTCGCAGTTGGGCGCGATTGTTGATTATTCGGGCGCGAGTGGTTTTCCGCCACTGCAGATTCATCCAGCGCGTGCCGCCGATCGGCACGAGGTCAGCATCCGCGGCAATGTGTCGAGCCAGTATCTGACCGGCTTGCTGGTCGCGCTGCCGCTGCTCGCGCGCCGCACCGTGGTGCGGGTAGCGGGAGAACTCATTTCCAAGCCGTACATTGAAATCACGCTGAATGCATTGCGGCAGTTTGGCATAGCCGTCGAACGGGACGGCTGGAATTCGTTTACCGTGCCGTTAAACGCACGCTACGTCAGTCCCGGTGAGGTGTATGTGGAGGGGGATGCGTCGTCGGCGTCTTATTTTCTGGCGGCCGGCGCGATCAGCGGTGTGCGCAACCCCGGGGGCGGCGCGCTGCGCGTGCAGGGCGTGGGACGGGCCAGCATCCAAGGTGACGTGCGTTTCGCAGAAATGCTGGAACGCATGGGCGCTTCCGTGACGATGGGCGACAACTGGATTGAGGTCACGGCGGGTGCCGAGGCCGCACGCCGTGGCAGCCTGATTGCGCTGGACGCCGATTGCAACCACATCCCGGACGCCGCGATGACGCTGGCGGTTGTGGCCCTGTTTGCCGAGGGCACGACGGTCCTGCGCAACATCGGCAGTTGGCGCGTCAAGGAAACCGATCGTATCGCGGCCATGGCCACCGAGTTGCGTAAGCTGGGTGCAGTGGTGGGCGATGGTGCTGACAGTCTGAGTATTACGCCGCCTCAGGCCGCGCGCCTGATCCCGTATGCAGCCATTGACACCTATGACGATCACCGGATGGCCATGTGTTTTTCGCTGGTTGCGATGGGCGGCGTGACGGTACGCATCAACAACCCAAGCTGTGTAGACAAGACGTTCCCGCAATACTTTGACGTGCTGGAATCGCTCAGTACACATTAAGATATGTTAATAACCTTATGTTTTAATTGAGTATTTTTTGTTAGATCCCAATTCTTCAGTACCGGTTATCGCGATAGATGGGCCGTCGGCGTCAGGCAAAGGCACTGTCGCGCAAGGCGTGGCCCGGGCTTTGGGCTTCCACTATCTTGACAGCGGCGCGATCTACCGCGTCCTGGGTCTTGCTGCATTGCGAGCCGGCGTGAATCTGGACAATGAAGCCGATGTCTTTCACGTCTTATTGAAAATTAATATTGGTTTTGTTGGGGACGTAGTACGTCTCGATAGCACTGATGTCACCGACGCCATACGCGAAGAGGCTGCCGGCGGGGCGGCCTCCAAGGTCGGCACGCACGCACGCGTACGCGAAGCACTCACGGAAAAGCAGCGGGCTTTTCGTCAGCCTCCCGGCTTGGTGGCAGACGGACGCGACATGGGATCGGTGATTTTCCCCGATGCGCGGCTCAAAATTTACCTTACGGCGAGTGTCGAGGCGCGCGCGCAAAGGCGCTATAAGCAGTTGATCGGCAAAGCATTGAATGCTAATATGACCGCCCTTTTACAGGATATAATGCTGCGAGATCAAAGAGATAGCGAACGCGCGGCGGCTCCACTGAAAAAGGTTGCGGACGCCGTCGTGCTGGATACGACTAATCTCACGGCAACGCAGGCGATGGCGGAGGTATTGGCGCATTACCATGCCCTTCGGCACGCGCATTAAATTGACGTGGTCAGGCATAACCAAGCGTAATATGGCAGTTTGCAGCAACCCGGTGCCACACTTCCACCCCGGAAGGTGGTCCTATCAACCAACCCCGCATGCTGACACGCATTTAATTGCAAGCCTACTCGCAAGCGGGTTCTCTAAGTGATTGTTAAATAATGAAAACTGATATTCAACCCGCCGACAGTGCCGCCCTCGGCGTGGAGAGTTTTGCCGCGCTATTCGAAGAAAGCCTGTCGCGCAAGGAAATGCGCATTGGTGAGGTCATTACTGCGGAAGTCGTGCGCATTGACGACAACTTCGTGGTCGTTAACGCCGGACTCAAGTCCGAAAGCTATATCCCCAGGGAAGAATTCATGACCGACGATGGCGTAATGGACGCCAAGATCGGTGATTTTATCAGTGTGGCCATCGAGTCCCTCGAAAACGGCTTCGGCGAAACGCGTCTGTCGCGCGATAAGGCAAAACGGCTGGCATCCTGGATGGACTTGGAAGATGCGCTCGAAAAAGGCCGCATCGTGCAGGGCATGGTGAACGGCAAAGTAAAGGGCGGCCTGACGGTCATGGTGAATGGCATTCGTGCCTTCCTGCCGGGTTCCCTGGTGGATATTCGTCCGGTGAAGGATACGACGCCGTACGAAAACAAGTCGATGGATTTCAAGGTCATCAAGCTCGATCGCAAGCGCAACAACGTGGTGGTGTCGCGTCGCGCCGTGTTGGAGGTTACGCAAGGCGCCGAGCGCCAGAAGCTGCTCGAAACGCTGCAGGAAGGCGCCGTCGTCAAAGGCATCGTCAAGAACATCACCGATTACGGTGCGTTCGTCGATCTGGGTGGCATCGATGGCCTGCTGCACATTACCGATCTGGCGTGGCGACGTGTCAAGCACCCGAGTGAAGTGCTCACCGTGGGCGACGAGGTTCAGGCCAAGGTACTCAAGTTCGACCAGGAAAAGAATCGTGTCTCGCTGGGCATGAAACAACTCGGTGAAGACCCATGGGTGGGTCTGGGGCGTCGTTACCCGACCGGCACGCGGCTGTTTGGCAAGGTGTCGAATCTCACCGATTACGGCGCATTTGTCGAAATCGAAACGGGCATCGAGGGCTTGGTGCACGTGTCCGAAATGGATTGGACCAACAAGAATGTGCATCCGTCCAAAGTCGTGCAATTGGGCGATGAAGTTGAAGTGATGGTGCTCGAAATCGACGAAGACCGCCGCCGTATTTCGCTGGGCATGAAACAGTGCATGCCCAACCCTTGGGAAGAGTTCTCGATGAACCACAAGAAGGGCGAAAAGGTGCGGGGGCAGATCAAGTCGATTACCGATTTTGGCATCTTCGTCGGCTTGACCGGCGCCATCGATGGCTTGGTGCATTTGTCCGACCTGTCCTGGTCGCTGCCTGGCGAAGAAGCCGTGCGCAATTACAAGAAGGGTGACGAGGTCGAGGCGGTTGTGCTTGCGATAGACGTGGAAAGAGAGCGCATATCGCTGGGCGTGAAGCAAATGGAAGGCGATCCCTTTACGAACTTTGTGTCCGCCAATGACAAGAATTCCATCGTGCAAGGCACGGTGAAGTCCATCGACGCCAAAGGCGCAGTGGTGCAGTTGATCGGCGATGTGGAGGGTTACCTGAGGGCCTCTGAAGTGGCGCGTGACCGAGTGGAGGATATTCGCACGCATTTGAAGGAAGGCGATTCGGTGACGGCGATGATTATCAACATTGATCGCAAGAATCGTTCGATCAATCTCTCGATCAAGGCCAAAGATCTTGCGGAGGAGTCGGCGGCAATGCAAAAGATGTCTACCGACAGCAAGCAGGCGAGTACCGGGACGACCAATCTCGGCGCGCTGCTTAAGGCCAAGATGGATACGGCCAGTAATCAACAATGAGCTCAACAATAAGTTAAGGGAGCATTATGACCAAGTCGGAGTTGATCGCGAAACTTGCCGCGCGCTTTCCCCAGCTGGTGTCAAAGGACGCCGAGCTGGCGGTGAAAATGATACTGGATGCAATGGGAAAGAGTCTGGCGCAGGGGCATCGCATTGAGATTCGGGGCTTTGGCAGCTTCGGCTTGAACTTTCGGCCGTCCCGCATCGGCCGCAATCCCAAATCAGGTGATCGCGTGCAGGTTCCTGAAAAATATGTACCTCACTTCAAGGCCGGCAAGGAGTTGCGCGATCGCGTGGATGTGCAAAAATAATCGCGCGACCGCGCTACCGGTTGCCCGCTGGGAGATGGCATGATCGCAAGATCATGCCGTTTTTTCTGCGGGGTTCTGGACCATTGGCGCTGGCCCGCGTTATGAATGGTCACTGGCTGTACCAGCGTTGACGCTGCCGCCAATGGCTGAGCGTTCGGCGACGCTGTGGGCCACACCCGGAATGCAGCGCCTGTTGAATTGGATGCAAGTCGCACAAGCAGTACCTTGGGATGCCTTGGTTGTTTTCGGACGCAGCAGGGTAGCCAAGTCAGCAGAATCCACGCGGCTGAAGCAGACCGCAGCAGGCCGGTAGCCCCGCATTTACCATGGAAATTGAATACTGGTGGTTGCTCGCATTACCGCTTTTTTTCGCGCTCGGCTGGACGGCGGCGCGCATCGATATTCGCCATTTGTTGTCTGAATCGCGGGTGTTGCCATCGTCGTATTTCAAGGGGCTTAGTTTTCTGGTCAATGAGCAACCCGATAAGGCGATCGAAGCCTTTATTGAGGTTGTCAAGGTTGATCCGCAGACGATTGAGTTGCATTTTGCGTTGGGGAATCTGTTTCGGCGGCGCGGTGAAATCGAGCGCGCCATTCGCATGCACCAGAATCTGGTGGCTCGTCCGGATCTGGGCAAGGACCAGAAAGTGCTGGCGCTGTACGAACTGGGACAGGATTACCTCAAGGCAGGCCTGTTGGACCGTGCCGAAGAAATGTTTTTGAAACTCGAATCCACGCCATACGCCGAGCCAGGGCTTAAATTCCTGCTCGATATCTACGAACAGGAAAAAGATTGGCATAAGGCCATCGTGACCGCCGGCAAACTCGAGGGGGTTACCGGCCAGTCGCATCAGAAGGATGTGGCCAATTTCTATTGCGAACTCGCGGCCAGTGAAATCATGCATTCACGCGCGGATGCGGCGCGGCCCCATCTGGAGAAGGCGCTTTCCCATCATCGCCTGTGTGCTCGCGCCAATGTTCTCCTCGGAGATCTTGAGGAAACACAGGGTAAACTTGATGCTGCGCTTGAAATATGGAAGCGCATCGAAAGCCAGAATCCGGAGTATCTGTCGCTGGTATCCGAGCGCATCTACCGGGTATTCAAGCAAATGGGCAAGACCAAGGAGGGCATCACGCTGTTGCGAGGCTATCTGGCCAAGTATCCGTCGCTGGATCTTTTAAATGCGGTGTTCAACGGCCTGCTCGAATTGCAGGACGTGGAAGGTGCGCACGCGCTGGTGCGGGACGAACTGCGCCGTTCACCGACATTGCTGTGTCTGGACAAGCTGCTGGAAGCCCAGTTGCTCGATGTGCCTGTCGAACGCCGTCAGGACCTGGAATTGGCCAGAACACTGGTGCATCAGCACACACAGGGACTTGCAATGTATAAGTGCGATCATTGCGGATTTCGCGCGCGGCAGTTTTATTGGCACTGCCCGGCGTGCGGGTCCTGGGAAACCTATTCGCCGCGGCGCAGCGAGGAAAGGGCATTGGCTGCATGATGGCCTCAAGAATCATCGTTGCGCTTGACTATGCCGCCGCACAGCCTGCCCTCGACATGGCGGCACGCCTAGACCCGGCGCTGTGTCGCGTCAAAGTGGGCAAGGAGCTGTTCACGGCGGCTGGCCCTGTGCTGGTAGAGACCTTGGTGGCGCGCGGTTTCGACGTGTTTCTTGATCTGAAATTTCATGACATACCGAACACCGTGGCCAGCGCGTGCAAGGTGGCGACACGGCTCGGCGTCTGGATGCTGAACGTGCATGCCTCGGGCGGGCGTGCCATGATGCTCGCCGCGCGCGAAGCGGTAACGCTTGAAAGGCAACGGCCGAAACTGATTGCTGTCACTGTCCTCACCAGCCTGAGCGCGGGTGATCTGGCCGATATAGGGATGCAGGGTGAGGCTCAGGATGCCGTGCTGCGTCTGGCGCTGTTGGCCCGCGATGCCGCGATGGATGGCGTTGTGTGCTCCGCACTGGAGGCACGTGCACTGCGGGCCGCATGTGGCCCGTCATTCAATCTGGTCACGCCTGGCATACGGTTCACGGCCGACGATTCCGCGGCGCCATCGGATGACCAGAAGCGCGTAATGTCCCCGCGTGCCGCGCTTGCCGCCGGCGCCGACTATCTGGTCATAGGACGCCCCATTACGCAGGCAGCGGACCCCATTGCCATGCTGCAACGCATACAGCGCGAATTGGCTGCGTAACGCCAATGGGCGACAGGATGGCCGCAGCCGGCAACCCAGCAGTCAGCAATCCATTTGCGCGTGCGCGCGTGCTGGTGGTTGGCGACGTGATGCTGGACCGTTACTGGTTCGGTGATGTGGCACGCATATCCCCGGAGGCGCCGGTGCCGGTGGTGCATGTGCAGCGCACGGAGGAGCGTCCCGGCGGCGCGGCAAACGTTGCGCGCAATGCCGCGGCGCTGGGCGCCCGGGTCACTTTGCTATCGGTGGTGGGCCGCGACGATGCAGGCGGGATTCTGGCGCGGTTGCTCAAGCAGGATCGCATCGTTGCCCGGTTGCACCGCGATGCCGACATCACAACGACCGTCAAATTGCGTGTGATCGGCCGGCAGCAACAATTGCTGCGCGTGGATTTCGAAACGACGCCCGGCCACGAGGTGCTGGCCGCGAAATTGCGCGAGTACCGCCAGTTATTGCGCTCGCACGATGCCGTAATCTTGTCTGACTATGGCAAAGGCGGGCTGCAGCACATTGAAACCATGATCGCCGCCGCGCGCCGCGCGGGCAAGACGGTTCTGGTCGATCCAAAGGGTGACGATTTCAAACGCTATCATGGCGCGACGTTGCTGACGCCCAATCGCAGTGAATTTCAGCAGGTGGCGGGCCGCGCACATAACGAGGCGGATTTCACCGCGCGCGCGCAAAAATTGCGGCGCGCGCTGGGACTGGCGGCCCTGCTGGTCACGCGCAGCGAGGAAGGCATGACACTCTATGGCTCGGGTAAAGCCGCTGGCCGCTTGCATGTGCCGGCGCTGGCACGGGAGGTTTACGATGTTTCCGGTGCCGGCGATACGGTGATCGCAACACTGGGGGTGGCCATTGCCAGCGGCATGGCGCTGGATGAGGCGGTGCGCATGGCGAATCGCGCCGCGGGAATCGTGGTCGCGAAATTCGGCACGGCAACGGTCGAGCCATCCGAATTGTTTCCATAAAAATTATTTAAAAACAATGACTTATATTGTAACGGGCGCTGCAGGTTTTATTGGTGCCAATCTGGTGAAGGCGCTCAATGTACGCGGGATTACCAATATCATTGCCGTGGACGATCTCACGCACGGCGACCGCTTTGTCAATCTGGTGGATTGCGAGATTGATGACTATCTCGACAAGGCGGAATTTGTTGATGCGCTGGATCGCGGCGCATTCAACGGCACGGTGACTGCGGTGCTGCATCAGGGCGCGTGTTCCGACACCACGGAAGCCGATGGTCGCTATATGATGCAAAACAATTATCGCTATTCGTGCCGGCTGCTGGATTTTTGTCTCGCGCAGAAAGCGCAATTCATTTATGCCTCATCTGCGGCTGTCTACGGCGCTCACATGGCATTTCGCGAGGCCCCCGAATGTGAAGGGCCGCTCAATGTCTACGGCTACTCCAAGTTTCTGTTCGATCAATTCGTGCGCCGGCAGCGGGCGCGTTTTCAGTCGCAGGTGGTAGGCCTGCGTTATTTCAATGTCTATGGTCCGCGTGAGCAGCACAAGGGGCGCATGGCATCGGTGGCGTTGCACTTTTTTAATCAGTATCGCAGTGGCGGCACGGTGAGGCTGTTTGAGGGCAGCAGTGGCTATGCCAACGGCGAGCAGCAGCGCGATTTTGTGTCGGTCGACGATGTCATCAAGGTAAATCTCTATTTCATGGAAAACCCAATAAAATCAGGCATTTACAATTGCGGCACGGGGATGGCGCAAAGCTTTAATGCGGTTGCGGTAGCGGCCATCAACGCTTGCCGCAAGGCGCGTGAAGAAAGTGCGTTAACGCTTGACGCAATGCGGGCACAGGGCCTGATTGAGTACATTCCGTTCCCGCAGGATCTCTCAGGCAAGTATCAAAGTTACACGCAGGCAGACTTGACGGCCTTGCGCGCCGCCGGCTATGGCGAACCTTTCCTTACCGTGGAACAAGGCGTGGCACGCTATTGTGCGGCGCTGGCTGCAGAAACTTGACGCCGCGGGTCTGTCAACTCAACGGGTCGTGAGGCGTTTTTTAGCCATGTTCACAGGGTCGGGTGTCACACCGGGCCTGGATGTGGACTTTATCCATAAGGGGATGACATGAAGAAACTGTTACTGGTGCTGGCAATGTGGCTGGCGATGGTGGGCGCCGCATTCGCGCAGATCAACATCAATACCGCGACCAAGGAACAACTGGATGGCATAAAGGGCATCGGTCCGGTCAAAGCGCAGGCGATTATCGATCACCGCACCAAGAACGGCGCGTTCAAGACCGTCGACGATCTCGAAAAAGTCAAAGGCATCGGCCCGGCCACAATGAAAGACATTCGCAGCCAGGTCACTGTGACGGGCGGAAGCGCGCCTGCAAAGGCGGAGGCCAAGTCCGCGAAGAAAACGGCGGCCACGGAACCAGCCAAAGTTGACGCAAAAAAAGAGGCCGCGGCTACGACGAAGGACGCCAAGGCAGACAAAAAGACGGCAGCCAAGCAGGAAGGCAAGGTTGAACCCAAGGCGAAGAAGTCCCGGAAGGACGAATCCGCCAAGGAAGAAGCCAAAAAAGATGAGCCCAAAGCCGACAAGAAGTAAGTCATCGGTGCCTATCAAAAAAACCCCGCGGCAGCGGGGTTTTTTTCGTACTCGGGACGGCGGCGTTTCCGCTATGATTGCCGGACGCCAATTCTTATTAGATCACAACGTGAATCAGACACTGGAACAATTTGTAGGTAACACTCCGCTGGTGCGCCTGCAGCGCATTCCTGGCGCAACCAGCAACGTCATTCTTGCGAAGCTGGAGGGCAACAATCCGGCGGGGTCGGTCAAGGATCGTCCTGCGCTGTCGATGATCCGGCGCGCGCAAGCGCGCGGGCAAATCAAACCCGGCGACACGCTGATCGAGCCGACCAGCGGCAACACCGGCATTGCCCTTGCGATGTGCGCCGCGATGATGGGCTACAAAATGATCCTGGTGATGCCGGAAAACCAGTCGGTCGAGCGGCGCCAGAGCATGGCCGCCTATGGTGCGCAACTGGTGCTGACGCCCAGGGAAGGCAGCATGGAGGCCGCGCGCGATGTGGCTGAACGCATGGTAAAAGAAGGCAAGGGCATCATGCTTGACCAATTTTCAAATGGCGACAATCCGCTTGCGCATTACGAAACCACAGGCCCGGAAATCTGGCGCGACACGGCGGGAAAGGTGACGCATTTCGTTTCCAGCATGGGAACCACCGGCACCATCATGGGTGTTTCGCGTTACCTCAAGGAACAAAATCCGGCAGTCACCATCGTCGGTTGTCAGCCCAGCGACGGATCGCAAATACCGGGAATACGCAAGTGGCCGGCCGCCTATCTGCCCGGAATCTGCGATTGGAGCCGCGTCGATCAGGTGGTGGAAATCGCGCAACGCGATGCCGAGGAAATGGCGCGTCGTCTCGCGGTTGAGGAAGGCATTTTCGCCGGCATTTCTTCGGGCGGCGCGCTGTGGGCGGCGTTGCAGATTTCGCGCGACACACAAAACGCGGTGATCGCCGTGATTATCTGCGACCGCGGCGACCGCTATCTTTCTACAGGTGTATTTCCGGTCTGATCGCAACAGTGTGTGCCGGCAGCGGCGCTGGCGCGGCAGCGTTGCCGCGATCGTGGCCCTGCTGCTGGCGGCTGCCGGATATGCCCGGCAATTCACGCTGGATATCGACGATGTCAGCGGTGCCGGGTTCAGCGCGCGTGGCATCCGCGCTGTCTACGCGAACGGTGGCGTGGGTCTGCAAATTGGGGCGCTAACCCTGGGCACGCAAAGCTGGAAAAATATCAGGCTGGATTGCGCCGCGCTGAGTCTCGCGCGAGAGCGAATTGCCTGTGATGACGGCTGGCTCACAGTGGCCGATAAAATTCCGATATCCTTCAGCTATGAAGCTGGAATGCGCGTATTGAATGTCGCGCTCAAGCCAGGCAAGCATGAATCCTGGTCGCTGATCCTGCAGCCGGGCGCTCGGGGCAACGATCTTGTAGTACGTATTGACGGCGGGCGCATCGAGCGTCTCGCGGCCTGGTTGCCCCCTGATCTGCCCAAGCCCGGCGCTGGTGTGGTGAATGGCGGCATTCGATACGGCAGCGATGGCCGCATGGCCGCGACGTTGGCGGTGAGCGGCGCGGCATTTTCCGACGCCAGCGGTCTGCACGCCGGGGAGAAAATTGACTTGTCGCTGGTTGCGAGTGCAGCGCCCGCCGCCGGCCGATTGCGTTGGGCGGCTGAGTTGACGTGGTCCGGAGGCGAGGTTTTTTGGCAACCCGTGTACCTCAAGTCTGCACGGCAGCAGCTGACCGTCGGTGGCACGCTCGATGCCAAGGGGGTGCGGATCGAGCGCGGCGCCTTGCACTACCCGGATATCGGCAGTATGGCGTTTTCGGGCAACTACAGCATCGATACGCACAAACTCACGGATGGGAATTTCAGTGCCCAATCGATCCCGTTCGCCCCGCTCTATCAAACGATACTCAGACCTTTTCTGGCGGACTCGTCATTGTCCGATTTGCACACGGGGGGAAAGGTATCCGCGGTTGTGCGCGTTGACGAACGCGGCCTGCAGAGCATGGACATCCGTCTGGATGACGTGTCGCTGGAAGACCGGACGCAGCACCGTTTTGCGCTGTCGGGCATGAGTGGCAGCGTGCCGTGGCACGCCAGGGAGCAGACGCAAGCCTCGCTGACGGTGGCGGGCGGGGAATTACTGAAGATGCCGTTGGGTAGGTTCGCGATCGCGCTGGGCATGAACGGCATGCGATTCGAGCTCAAGCCGTTGCGCGTGCCGCTGCTCGATGGTTACCTGGACGTGCGCGATTTCGCCGCGCGTGCCGGTAGCGCGAGCTGGTACTGGCAGTTCAGCGGAGATATCGGGGGTATTTCCATGGACAGGCTCACCGCCGCGTTGGGGTTGCCGGTGATGCACGGCACGCTCGCTGCGCGTATCCCTCTGGTGCGGCATATCCAGTCGTCGTTGCGGGTCGACGGGGTCATGAATCTTAAGGTATTTGATGGCGAGATCGAAGCGAAGAATCTGGTGTTGCTGGATATTTTTGGCAAGGCGCCACGCGTGCGAGCAGACGTCAACTTGCGCAATCTCGATCTAGAACTACTGACGCGCACGTATTCGTTCGGCACCATTACTGGACGCATCGATGCGCATATTGGCGGGCTGGAACTGGTCAACTGGCAACCGGTCAAATTCGACGTGAAGCTGATCAGTAGTCCCGGCGACTATCCGCGCAAGATCAGTCAGGCGGCAGTGCAAAATATCTCTGCGCTGGGTGGCGCGGGTGCCGCGGCGGCAATACAGCGCAGTTTTCTGCAATTTTTTGAGCAATTTGGTTACGACAAACTGGCGTGGAATTGCAAACTGGAAAACGGTATTTGCGACATGAGCGGTGTTGAGGACCGCCCGCCGGGATATGTGTTGGTGAAGGGCGGCGGCATACCGGCGATAACAGTGATCGGCTACAATCGAAAGGTCGACTGGCCGGAATTGCTTAACCGCATCAAGCGGGTCACGCAGGGCAATAGTCCACCGATCGTAAAGTAGGCAGAACACATCCAGGAGCGAAGAGCATTCCATGAACGGGAAATCGATGCGGCGTGCTGCATTTGTTTTGCTGAGCGCGTGCTTTATTGGCGCGGGCTGCGTGACGATCAATATTTATTTTCCGGCCGCTGCGGCCGAAAAGGCGGCCGATCGCATAATTGATGAAGTGTGGCAGTTGAAAGGTGGCGCCACCGTACCTGCGGTCAAGCCGGAAACGAAATAGGACACCGATGATGAAGCTATGGCGCATGTTTGAGACCTTGGTGACGATGGTCATGATGGCGGCGGTTATCGGAGCGAGTCCCGCGGTTGCGCAGGCCAATCTGGAAATCAATACGCCTGGCGTTGCCGCCCTGCAGGCCAGCATGCAGAAGCGGCATGGGGAACTGGCGCCGCTGTATGCCAGCGGTGCGGTCGGATTGACGCGCGACGGAAACGTTGCCCTGCGCGACCCTGCCGCGGTGCCATTGGCGCAGCGCGCGACGGCAAATGGTCTGGTGGCTGCCGAGAATCAGGATCGCGCTGCGTTGTATCGCGAGATCGCGCGCGCAAACAATCATCCCGAATGGGAAGGTGATATCCGCAACACCTTTGCCCAGCGCTGGATCGATCGCGCGCAATCCGGATGGTATTATCAGTCGGCAGCCGGTGCCTGGGTGCGCAAGTAGTGCGCCAGCGGGTATTATGTAACCATCTGTTTTTAAAGAGATTATTTTGACGTCCGTGCTGGTGTTCGACATCGAGACGGTGCCGGACGTTGCGGGGCTGCGCAAGCTGCACGATCTGGACAGCGCGCTCTCCGATGCCGACGTGGCCAGCATGGCATTTCAATTGCGCCGCCAGACCACGGGCGGTGATTTCCTGCAACTGCATCTTCACCGCGTGCTGGTGATTTCGTGCGCGATGAGCGACGGCGACCAGTTCAAAGTCTGGTCGCTGGGCGCGAACAGCGAACCCGAAGCCGAAGTGATCCAGCGGTTTTTCGACGGTATTGAAAAATACACCCCAAACCTTGTGTCGTGGAACGGCGGTGGATTCGATCTGCCGGTGCTGCACTACCGCGGCCTGATGCATAATGTTCGAGCGCCGCGTTACTGGGACATGGGCGAAGGCGACCACAAGGACAGCCGCGAATTCAAATGGAACAATTACATCAGCCGCTATCATTCCCGGCATCTTGATCTGATGGATCTGCTGGCGATGTATCAGCCGCGTGCCAATGCGCCGCTGGACGATCTGGCACAGCTTATGGGATTGCCGGGCAAGCTGGGGATGTCGGGCGCGCAGGTGTGGGATGCGTTCCAAGCGGGCCAGTTGGCCGACATCAGCAACTATTGCCAGACCGACGTCGTCAACACGTATCTGGTGTATCTGCGGTTTCAGCTGATGCGCGGAATGCTCACCGTGGACCAGCATCGCGCGCAGTGCGAGTTGGTGCGAGCGACGCTGGACAAATCCGCCGAACCGCAATGGAAGGAATTTCTGGCGCGCTGGCGTTCCTGATCTTGAACCTTGAGTGTGATCACGGCGAATTGATGACGTCGCCGTGATGCCGAGTCCCATGCAAACTTACGAAATTGAATCGCTCGACCAGGAGGGCCGTGGCATTGCGCGGCGTGATGGGAAAACAATCTTCATCGCAGGCGCATTGACGGGCGAGGTGGTCACAGCATCGGTTTATCGCAAGCGGCCGAGCTACGAGCAGGCGAACGTCCAGAGCGTGCTGCACGCCAGTTCGCAGCGTGTTACGCCGCAGTGCATCAACTTCGGCAATTGCGGCGGCTGCAGCCTGCAGCACCTCGATGCGCGCACTCAGGTTGCGGCCAAGCAGCGGGTGCTCGAAGACAACCTTTGGCATATCGGCAAAGTGCGGGCGGAGCACATGCTCCCGCCCATTCATGGTCCGAGTTGGGGTTACCGCCGCCGCGCACGCATGACCGCGCGCTATGTCATCAAGAAAGGCGGGTCCCTGATCGGCTTTCACGAAAAGCGCTCGAGTTTTGTCGCTGATATGCAAAGTTGCGAGGTGCTGCCGCCGCATATCTCCCGATTATTGCCGTTGCTGCGCGAACTGGTGGGCGGCCTGAGCATCCGCGAGCGATTGCCGCAGATCGAGGTAGCCTGCGGCGACTCGGCCGATGTGCTGGTGCTGCGTGTGCTGGACGCGCCATCGGATGCTGATAAGGTGCTACTCAGAGCGTTTGCCGACGCGCAGGGCGTACATCTCTATCTGCAACCCAAGGGGCCGGAAACCGCATATCCGTTCTGGCCCGAGGCGCCCGCGGATTTGTATTACACGCTACCCGAATTCGGCATCAGAATGCCGTTTTTTCCGACTGAATTTACTCAGGTCAATCATGAAGTTAACAAGGTACTGGTGCATCGGGCCGTGATGCTGCTGGCGCCCCGCGCAGGCGAGCGCATCGCTGACATGTTTTGCGGCATTGGCAACTTCTCGCTGCCGATCGCGCGCAGTGGGGCGCACGTAACCGGTGTTGAAGGCAGTGCTTCGCTGGTCGGGCGTGCCGGGGAGAATGCGGCGTACAACGGCTTGTCCGGCCGGGCAGCGTATCGGACGATGAATCTGTTCGAGATCAACGCCGATTCATTTGCGGCGCTGAGCGCACCCGGCCGATTCGACCGCATGCTGATCGATCCGCCGCGCGACGGCGCCGCGGAACTGGTGAAGTCGCTGGTCGCGGCGCCGCCTGCGCGGATCGTATACGTATCCTGCAATCCCGCCACGCTCGCGCGCGATGCGTCGATTCTTGTGCATGAACAGGGCTACCGCCTGAGTGCCGCAGGCGTGGTGAACATGTTTCCGCATACGGCGCACGTCGAGTCCATTGCCGTGTTTGATCAGGCATAAGCGAATAAGAGGCGAAAAAAAGGCGGCCTGGGCCGCCTTTTTTTCAAATCAAACTGACGTTTAATCGCGATCGCCGCCCAAACCCAGCAGCTGC
Source organism: uncultured beta proteobacterium (assembly GCA_902825845.1). Taxonomy (GTDB): domain Bacteria; phylum Pseudomonadota; class Gammaproteobacteria; order Burkholderiales; family SG8-41; genus UBA5216. Next base: position 25,241 of record CADECM010000031.1, on the reverse strand, counting down.
AACAGGCTGGTGAATATGTTGTAGATCGATATGTACAGCGTGAGCGTCGCCGAGATGTAATTGGTTTCGCCGCCGCGTACAATGCTGTTGATCTGCCACAGGATGATCGCCGAGGAGAAGATGATAAACGCGCCGCACAGCGCCATGCTGATCGCCGGCATTTGCAGGAAGATATTCGCGACTACCGCCAGCATAATCACGATAAAGCCCACCAGAATAAACTTATTCAGGAAGCTGAAATCGCGTTTGACGTTGGCTGCAATGCCCGCGAGAACGAAGAATACCCCGGCCGTGCCGCCGGCAGCCACCATCACCAGTTGCGCGCCGTTTTGAAAGCCCAAGGTACGCTGCAGCAGTGGTCCCAGCAGCAGACCCATGCAGAAGGTGAAGCCCAGCAGCAGATACAGCCCGAGGCTTGAATTCTTGTTGCGCTCGATCATGTAGATCCAGCCGTAGAACACGGCCAGAATCGCGAGTGCCGCCAGTATTGGACTGGCGCGCATGAATGCGAAGCTCAGGAAATTGGTGCCGACAATCGCGCCCACGATGGTGGGAACCAGCGATACCGCCAGCAGCATATAGGTGTTGCGTAATACCTTGTTCTGGCCGACGGCAAGATCGGTATTGCCGGTGAAGACGGGTTGTTGGCGTTGCAGATCAGGTTGCACGGTGTACCTCCCAAGTTAAGAATGCCGCACTAATTCGTTCAAGTATAAGACTAACCAATTCCACGCAAAGTTGCAATTTTCCCGCACGTTTTTTTGCGGCATCTCTTAACGCAAGCAATTGATAATAGATGGTATTATCAATTGCGATTTAGCGGAGTATTGGGCCCCGTGGTTGAATGCTCCGGCCATCTGAAAGGCTAAGAGTGCTCGCGCTGTCTGAAAATTTGCGCGCGGTGCCCGCAGCTAAAAGCGGCAGCGATTGATGAGGGACATACGGAGAGTTGGCAGAGCGGTTGAATGCACCGGTCTTGAAAACCGGCAGGGTCGCAAGATCCTCGTGAGTTCGAATCTCACACTCTCCGCCAAAATGCGAGCGGATCAGGGGGAAACTTAATGTCGGAAGCAGCCGGTATGTCATCGGAGAGCCGCCGCGTGCTGGTGTGGGACGGCGCGGTTCGCGCATTCCACTGGCTGCTGGTGGCGTTGATCGGCTTCATGTGGTGGAGCGGCGAAGAAAAGGGCGACTGGCTGATCTACCATTTCTATGCCGGCTATGCCGTTTGTGCGCTGATCGCATTTCGAATCATCTGGGGCTTTGTCGGTGGCACGCACGCGCGTTTTTCCGACTTTATCTACGGACCTAAAGCCGTCATTGCCTACTTGAAAACGCTGCCCAGCCGTAGCGCGACGTTGTTTGCCGGACACAATCCTGTCGGGGGCTGGAGCGTGGTGCTGATGATACTCGGTGTGCTGGTGCAGGTGAGCACGGGCTTGTTCGCCAACAGCGAGGACGTGGGGATTGAAGGGCCGCTGGCGAAATGGGTTAGCGCCGACGTCAGCAATCTGCTGAGCTACATCCACTATATTAATTTTAATGTGTTACTGGCGTTGATGGCCGTGCATATTGGCGCGGTGGTGTATTACCTGCTTTACAAAAAAGAAAACCTGATTTTGCCGATGTTCAGTGGTCAGAAGCGTCTGCCGCCGGTGTTGGCGCTGGCGCAGCGGCACAGCGGCGGGTGGTTGCGTGCATTGATCGTGCTGGCGATCACGGCAGCGGGTGTTTATATGCTGGTCCGATAGCGGGTCCGTGTCACAAAAAAAGCCACCCGAGGGTGGCTTTTGTTTTCCTAACGCATCCGGAAAGTGCTAGCGGCTTTTCTCGCGGAAGTCGTCGTGGCAGCCACCGCAAGTCTTGCCGACTTCGGACAGCGCAGACTTCACCGTCGCTTCGTCGCCAGTAGAAACTTTGGCCAACTGCGCGACGGCTTTTTGCATGCGATCGGCAGCGGTCTTGAACTTTGCGTTATCGCTCCACACCTCCGGACGCGCTTTGCTCTTCACGTCCTTGGTGGTCTCCACAAACCCGTCCCATGGCAGTTTGCTCAACACTTCCAGAATCGGCGCGTTGCGTGCCACACGTTCGGCGTTGTACGGCGTTTTGCCACTGGCCATGCCGCCGATCGGGCCCCAATACTTGCCGATCATCGTCATGCCGGCCTGACGTTGTTTGACCAGAACGTCCGGTTTGGCTTGCGCGAACACAGCCGCCCCGTAGCCTGCACCCAACACCACCGCCACACCACTCAGAAGCAGCTTTCCATGCATTGCGTTCTCCTAACTATCTGAATTTAAATGTATTTTACTGTCAAGAAGCAGCGCAGTCTCCGCAACGACAGGCTTACTACTCTTGCGGCAAACAGCCAATCGGCACAAATTATTCCGGGGAATGGACGCTGGCGACGCAGTGTAGTGCTGTCGCAACGATAGCGTCAATGATTCGCTATCGGCTACTAATATTCCTCCCGCCTGCCCCGCGCACGCTTGATGTCCCCGCGCAGCTTCTTGGATTCGAGGCGCCGCTCGCGCGACGCTCGCGTGGGCCGCGTCGCCGTACGCGCCTTGGGCTTGTGGCTTGCCTTGCGAATCAGGTCGATCAGGCGCTCCAGTGCGTCGGCGCGATTGCGGCTCTGCGTGCGAAAGCGCTGGGCGCTGATCGTAATGACACCGTCCGTTGAGGCACGGTTGCCGGCCAGCGTCAGCAGCCGGGTACGTACGTCGTCGGACAGCGCGGGCGAACGTGTGGCGTGGAATCGAAGCTGCACGGCAGTGGCCACCTTGTTGACATTTTGGCCGCCAGGACCGGACGCGCGCACGAAGGACTCTTCGATCTCGGATTCCTGCAGCGCAATGGTACGAGTGATGCGAATCATGACGGCTCAAGTGTACGGTAAACTGGCCGCCATGATAAACGCAAGAGCGGGGTTTGCCGCTGGGTTTGGTTTTTGTGCCGCGCTGCTCGGCTTTGCTTACTATTTGCAGCACGTGGAAATGCAGGAGCCGTGCCCGTTGTGCATGGTGCAGCGCGTGGCCTTTTACCTGCTTGGGCTGGTTTTCCTGGTGGCAGCATGGCACGGGCCGGCTCGCCGCGGACGCATGATGTATGGGATCGCAGCGTTCGTGATCGCAGGACTGGGCGCAGCGGTCGCTGCCCGCCACGTTTGGCTGCAAAATCTGCCCAAGCACCTGGTGCCGGCCTGCGGTCCCGATCTGGCCTACATGCTGCAACGATTTCCACTGGCGGAGACAATCGCCAAAGTGTTGAAAGGTTCGGGCGAGTGTGCTGAAGCCGGCTGGCGCTTTTTGGGCCTCACTATCGCCGGCTGGTCGCTGTTCTGGCTGGTCACACTGGGATTGTTCGCGCTGCTGCTGGCGCTGCGCCGCCGCTAAGCCGGTATGTCCGGCGTCAGTTGCCCTTCGAGGGCGGTGATCTGGTCCTTGACGTAGAGCTTGCGTTTCTTGAGACGCTGTACCTGCAATTGATCGTGCGGCGTAGTCTCGACCAGACGCGTGATAACGTCGTCGAGGTCGCGGTGTTCAAGGTAGAGTTGTTCGATTCGCCGTCTTAATGCATTGACATCGGCGGTCGGGTTCATGGGGCAATTTCTCCGCACGGGTTCAAGCGATAGAGTATACGGTGCCGAAGATCAAAACACGAGTCGACCGAGACGCGACCCGATGGGATAATTGCCCGCTGGCTGCGGCGCGCGCGCAGTGGGGATAGCCGCGAAGCACCTCTGGTGTGGCCGGTTACGCCAAGCCGGTGCGGCACTGGCCGACGCTCGGCGGTTCCAGCAGCAGTTCGCAACGCAAGTCGTTGTTCATCACGGGAAAATTTGTAAGTATCTGTTTTTTAAAAATAATATTGGAGTGTTGTATGGCGATATCGATAACGGTCAATGGCCGCTTGCACGAGGTCGTGGCGGATGCGGAAACGCCGCTGCTGTATGTGTTGCGAAACGACGCAGGCTGCAAAGGTGTGCGCTACGGCTGCGGTTTGGGCCAGTGCGGCACATGCACCGTGATCATCGACGGCAAGCCGGTGCAGTCCTGCGATGTGCCGGTATCGGCAGTGGCGGGAAAAGCCATCACCACCATCGAGGGCATTGGATCGGTCGATCAGCCGCACCCGTTGCAGCGCGCGTTTGTCGAGGAGCAGGCCGCGCAATGCGGTTACTGCGCCACCGGCATCATCATGTCGGCCAAGGCGCTTCTCGATGTCAATCAATCGCCGAGCGACGACGAGCTTAAACAGGCGTTGTCGAAAAATCTGTGCCGGTGCGGCACCCACCAGCGCATCATGCGCGCGATCAAGCGCGCCGCCGCCGAAATGAGGAAATTCTAATGGCCGACGCTACCGCACAACGAAAACTGCCGGGCAGCCTCCAAACCAATCGCAATCTCAGCCAATGGCTGGACATCAATGCCGACGGCACCGTCACCATGCGTCCCGGCAAGATAGAGATCGGCCAGGGCATTCTCACCGCGTTGCGGCAAATCGTTGCCGAAGAATTGGACGTCAATCTGGAGCGCGTGAAAATCGTGACTGCGGTCACGGCGCTGAGTCCGAACGAAGGCGTGACGTCCGGCAGCCGCTCCATTGAAGAGTCGGGCGTGGCGTTTCGTTACGCCGCAGCCGAAGCGCGCGAACTGCTATTGGCCCGCGCCGGCGCCAAGCTGGGCGTATCACTGGAGCAACTGAGCGTGACTGACGGTGTGATCACTTCGCGCAGCGGGGGCAGCGTCAGCTATTGGGAAATTACCGACAGCGAATTGTTGCAACGCGAAGCGACCGGCGAAGCGGCGCCCAAGCCCTACAAGATGCACAAGATCGTCGGCACGGCCTCGCCGCGCGTGGATATTCCACGCAAGGTTTCGGGGGCGCCGGTCTATGTGCATGACATGGCGCCGCCGGGCATGCTGCACGCCCGCGTATCACGGCCGCCGAGCTACAGCGCGGAACTTGTCAGTGTCGATGTGGACGACGTGCGTGGCATGCCGGGCGTGGTGGCGGTGGTGCGCGACGGGCGTTTCATGGGCGTGGTGGCCGAGCGCGAAGAGCAGGCGATTCGCGCCCAGCGGCGCCTCGCGCGCAACGCGCAGTGGCGCGAAGTGCCCACGCTCCCGGAGTGTGATCCGCGTTACCTGCTGAAGTGCCAGGCAAAATCGGAAGTGATCAGCGAGAAAAACCGTGATACGCCGAATGGCCGCGAACTGGCAGGCGAATACACGCGCCAGTTTTTGGCGCACGCGTCGCTGGCGCCTTCGTGTGCGATGGCCATGTTCGAAAACGGCAAATATACCGTGTGGACCCATAGCCAGGGTATTTATCCGTTGCGTGCTGAAATGGCGCCGGCACTGGGCGTACCGCCCGAAGATATTGTGATTCACCACGTCGAAGGCGCGGGCTGCTATGGGCACAACGCTGCAGACGATGTGGCGCTGGAAGCCGCACTGCTCGCACGCGGCGCGCCGGGGCGTCCGGTGCGCCTGCAGTGGATGCGCGAGGAGGAATTTGCGTGGGAGCCGTACAGCTCGGCCATGGTGGTAAAAACGCGCGCCATGCTGTCGGATGACGGACACGTCACGTCGTGGCAAATGGATGTATTCAGCCATGGCCACAGTTCGCGTCCGGGACGCGGGCAGGGCAGCAATCTGCTGGCGGCCTGGTATCTCGAAAAGCCGTTGCAACGCGCGCAGACGGCGAATCCGCCGTTGCCGGGTGGCGGCAGCCATCGCAACGCAATTCCCATATACGAATTTCCCAATCAGCGGATCACCAATCACCTGATACCGGATCCGCCGCTGCGCGCATCCGCGTTGCGCGGGCTGGGCAGCCAGTGCAATGTGTTCGCGATCGAGTCGTTCATGGACGAGTTGGCGCTGGCGGCGGGGGTCGATCCTATCGAATTTCGCCTGCGGCATTTGGCCGATCCGCGTGGACGGGCGGTAATCGAAAAAGTAGCGGCCATCGCCAAGTGGAAGCCCAACAGCAAGCGCAGCGGCGATCAGGGTCGCGGGATCGGGTTTGCGCGCTACAAGAACGGCGCAGGTTACATGGCCATGATTGCGGACGTGGAGCTCGCGGGCACGGTACGCGTGCCGCGCGTTTGGTGCGCGGTGGACGTGGGGCAGGCGATCAACACCGACGGCGTGATCAACCAGATCGAGGGCGGTATCATTCAGGCAGTGAGCTTTGTGCTGCGCGAGGAGGTCAAGTACGACCGCGAACGCGTCACCTTGCGCAGTTGGGACGACTACCCCATTCTGTCGTTTGCGGAAGTGCCCGAGGTGCTGGTTTCGCTGATCAACCGGCCGGAATTACCGCCGGTTGGCGCGGGCGAAGGTACGCAGGGGCCGGTATCGGCAGCGGTGGGCAACGCGCTGTTTGACGCCTCAGGTGTCCGACTGCGGGATATGCCGTTCACGCGCGAGCGACTCGTCGCGGCGATGACCCGGGAGTAACGCGTCTTGACGGCGTGCCCGCTGCATCAATGCGCGGGCCACGTGGCGCTGGGTGTGTGTCAATTTGTCCACTGGGCGAAATACTGCACGCAGCCACCGCTGTCTGGCGGCGGCCGCAGCTTAAAGGACACTACGCGCCGGACGCCGCGCGCGCGGCATCGCGGCGCGGGCTTACGACATACTACTTACGCGCGCGCGTACGGACTTGTAAAGTGCAGGTTTATGCTGCCGAAGATATTCGGCAACCCGCAAATCTGCGCCATCGGCCCGGGCCAGCGGCACCCGCTTGACATACACCAGGCGCAATAATTCGCGCACGGGCCTTGGCATGGAGCGGCCGCTTTCGTAGCGTGATCCGCCGCTTTGAGTGACGCCGATTTGCGACCAGAACTGCATCTGGTTGAGTCCAAGTTTCTTGCGCAGATCGCGCGGATTCTGGATTCGGGCAAAGGGTTTCAACAATGTTCTCCTCAATATCGTGGGTAGTCGTCCTATGACATATAGCTGCCGGCTTGGTTCGGCAAATCGAGCATCTCATATTCATGTGATTGTCGACACTGGTCAGACTACGTACAAGTCGATATTTTCAGGCAAATTTATTACAATAGTGGACTTTACGGCGTCCTAACTCACGGCTCAGCGCGGCATGGCACTCATCGTCCAGAAGTATGGCGGAACCTCGGTCGGCAATGCCGAACGCATCAGGAATGTTGCGCGGCGTGTTATGCGCTGGCACGCGCGCGGCCATCAGGTGGTGGTGGTGGTGTCCGCCATGTCCGGGGAAACCAACCGCCTGATCGCACTGGCCCGGGAAATACAGGCCGAGCCCGACCCGCGCGAACTGGACGTGATGGTGTCGACCGGCGAGCAGGTGACCATCGGCCTGTTGGCAATGGCACTGAAGGCGGCGGGCGTCAAAGCGCGCAGCTATACCGGCGCGCAAGTGAAAATCGTCACCGACGGTGCCTTTACCAAAGCGCGCATACTCAGCATTGACGAAGCGCGCATACGCGCCGATCTCGACCATGGCTGCGTGGTGGTCGTGGCCGGTTTTCAGGGTGTGGACGAGGCGGGGAATATCACCACGCTGGGCCGGGGCGGGTCGGACACGACGGGGGTTGCACTGGCAGCCGCGTTGAAGGCGGACGAATGTCAGATCTACACCGATGTCGATGGCGTTTACACCACCGATCCGCGCATCGTTCCTGAAGCGCGCCGGTTGAAGACCATCACCTTCGAGGAAATGCTCGAAATGGCGAGCCTCGGCTCCAAAGTCCTGCAAATCCGTTCGGTGGAGTTCGCCGGCAAATACAAGGTGCGCCTGCGCGTGCTGTCGAGCTTTGATGACAATGACGACGACGCAGGCACACTGATTACGTTTGAGGAAGACGAGAACATGGAACAGGCGATTATTTCAGGCATTGCGTTTAATCGCGATGAAGCCAAAATCACCGTGCAGGGGGTACCTGACCGGCCCGGCATCGCCTATCAGATACTCGGGCCCGTCGGTGATGCCAATGTCGATGTGGACATGATCGTGCAAAATGTCGGCCACGATGGCATGACCGACTTTTCATTCACCGTGCATCGCAATGACTACCAGAAAACGCTGAAAACGCTCGAACCCGTGGTCAAGCATATCCAGGCGCGGGGTATCATCAGCGGTGACAAGATTGCAAAGGTCTCCGTGGTCGGCGTCGGTATGCGCTCGCATGCGGGCATCGCGAGTACTGCATTCCGCACCCTGGCCGAAGAGGGCATCAACATTGAGATGATTTCGACTTCGGAGATCAAGATTTCCGTGGTGATCGAAGAGAAATATACGGAATTGGCCGTGCGAGTGCTGCACAAAGCGTTCGGCCTGGAGCAGGCCAGTTAGAGCTGTATTAAGCAACTGTGGTTGAGGTATTATCGCAAACATCTATCGGAACGCGGCCGATGTGGTCATGGCGAAGCCGTCGTATAATCTGACGCTCGCGAAGCGCAGCGCCTTCGACCACCGGTGACCGAGCGCGATGGTGCAGAAGTGATGAAGGCGATAGATAGGGAATCAAACGGAGAGATGGCCGAGTGGTCGAAGGCGCTCCCCTGCTAAGGGAGTATAGGCTCAAAAGGCTTATCGAGGGTTCGAATCCCTCTCTCTCCGCCACCGAACTGCCGGCGGAACGTTCAGTCCCGATCCAACCAACGCGTGGTTTGGCTTTCGCCGCCTGCGTTCGGGAAGTTCCTGCCGCATACAGGAGCGGCCGTTAGTTTCTTGCGATCGTGTTGCTGCCCCGCGGCGTGCTCGGGCGATGCTGGACGCGAACATTCTACTGCGCGTCGACAATGCTACTGGAGCATGCGCGCCGTGTGAAGACAGCCAAATTTTATGTGGGCTCCATGGGGATCGAAAAAGCGGGTTCCATGTCCTTGGCGCGGCTCAACGCATATGCGGCGGGTGCCGTGAAAAATGCGGTCAAGGCATTGGCGGCCTCGGCAACCTTTGTATCGACATGCCGGCCGGTCGCGAAAAAGGTGATTTCCTCGATGTCCTTCTACAGGCCGCCGCCGATGGCTATGCCCGGCACCGGTATCAATTCGCTCATTTGCTGAAGGCCGATTTCGACTTCCCCGCGCGCGACGCAGGCGCCCACGGGTTCGCCCTTGCCTTGCCGCGACTTGGCTGCCAACGCTTCGGCGATGCCCATGCGCTTGAACAATCCGGCCAGATAGACGCCGCTGGGACCCGTGCATTATGCGATTGATTTTGCCGCCAGCATCGCGCGTTTGAACGCGTCGCCCGAGCTTATGTCGCGCTTGAGTGCGCCTTGTTTCACAGCCATTGCCACCCACGAACTGGCGATATTCGCGCGGCTGCCTTGAGCAAACTTGCCGGCTGCGATGAGTTCGCCGATGGCGTTGGCTGACATCACGGCAAGATCGGTGGCCTCGCCACATTTGACGCGATCTACGATATCCGCGGTGTTGGTTCACGTGGTTACGACCTTGTGGCCGCTGGCGCGCTCAAACCGTCGCACCAGTTCGACATATGCCACTCTGAAAGCGGCCGTTGCCATGACTTTGATTTCAATTGCAGCTGCCACTGGGTGAGAGAAATTAATGTAAGTATTTGTTTTTAAACAATATATTTTAAGTGAATTATTGAGGGCCGCGTTAGCCCATACCCGTTTCGGATGTCCGCGAGTCTCGCGCAATGCAAAGGTGTGCGTAGTCGCGCGGCGTGAGGATGCGAAACGGCAGCGGGCGCGCGTTGCGCGCCGCCAGTGCGAGCAGCGCGCCATCCTTGGTGATCAGGGCATCGGCGCGGCAGTCGCGCGCCAGTTCCAAAAATTTCTGGTCGTCAGGATCGGCGCAGCGCGGTAGCGATGCCACACGATGGGGCTCTGCAAAATTGTCTGTGACGCACGCAACGGCATCGCATTGCGCCAGGGCCGCTGTCTGCGCCGCGACATTCAGCGCGCGGCCGGACAGCGGGTATCCGAGCACGCGCGCGAGTTCGTCGCGGCATGCGGCCGACAGGAAAACAATGGCGCGTTGCCCAGTCACCGCACAGCGGATGGGCGCAACGCCGGCATCGGCAAACACCAGCCAATCGAGCCAGACATTGGTATCGAGCACAAGGCGGGTGGCGAATTCCGGGTGCGGCATGCGGTGGTATTGTAGGCCCTTCACCGCGCCGTGACGCGTGCCACGGATCGGCGAATTTTCCGGGCCCCAATGCCCGGGAGCGCCTGTCACGACACTCACGATTGACCGTCAAACGTTTATCGTCGAACCCTTGTCCCCCGTTCCCGGTGCTGCTGTTGTGGGCCTGGACTTGCAGCGGCCGCTCGATGAGGCCAACAGGCGCGCCGTGTACGACGCGTTCATTCGCCATCACGTGCTGTGTTTTCGCAAGCTGATGTGGGACAACCGCTGCCTGCTGCACCGGGCCAACACCAACTTCGAAGCGGCGCGCTATCCGCGGGTGTTGCAGCGAATTTGTCTGCGGGGGATGGCGCCCGCCTGAACCGCGCACAGGACGCAGTGTCGTTCAACGCGCATCGCGCTGCAATCGCTTGCTTCGCTGTGAGCGCCCCGCATCGGCTGAATGGCGCGACTACGGCTTGCGCGCGGGCATATCAAACAGGTAGCGCAGGCCGATCCAGCCGGTGCGCGGTGCGCCCGGCGCAAAGAAGGTTGACTGCACCACCGGGTCTTCGCCCGCAGGGGTTGGCGGCAGCGGCTGCGCGATGAAGTTGCCGTTGGCCGTAAAGCCGGTGGGGCCCAGTTGCGCGCCCGTGCTGTACTTGCGGTCGAACAGGTTGTTGATGCGGGCAAAGAACCGCAATTGTTTGTCCACCTGATAGCCTGCGCTGAAGTTGAACACGGCATAGCCTGCGCTTTTGCCCGAGCCGAGATATACCGTGCCGTCGGGTTGATGCAGGTTGTTTTCGTTGCCGCGCGCAAATGAACTGGCGACCGCAATCATGTTCAGGCCCGCGGAGAAGGCGCCCGTGAACTGATAATCGGCGTGGGCCTTGAACAAATGTCGCGGGATCAGCGGAATGCGGTTGCCGGGATTGACGCGTATGGCGCCTTCGCGCCCGGCTTCGCCTGCCTGCGCCAGATCGTTGGTGCTGTTGCCCGTGCCGTTGAGCGACTCGGCCGAGCGATAGGTGGCGTCGATATAGGTGTAATTGGCGCCAAAGTTGAGCGCGCCGGACTGGGCGGTGAAACCGGCTTCGGCGCCCTCGCGCCGCGTCTTGCCGAAATTGCGGAAGTAGCCGAATTGCGTGTTGTCGGGTGCGGCCACGAACAGGATATCGTCGTGATTTTGGGCGCGAAACACACCCGCATTCCAGCGCAGGCCGCCGCCCAACAGCCCGTGCATGCCCAGTTCCCAGGTTTTGGTCACGACTTGCTTGAGTGGCGGATCGCCCGCCAGCGAATTGGGCAGGCGGCAGGGATTGTTGGGGTCGGCGCAACCCAGTTCAATGGCGCTTGGCGCGCGGCTGCCCTCGCTGTATCCGGCATAGGTCTTGAATGCGCGGTGAGGCGTAAAGCTTACGCCTGCCGCGGGGTTGAAGCGGCTGAAATTGTGATTGCCATCAAGAGAGCCCGCGCTGCCCCCCGGGTTGATCTGATCGCGGTTGTTGACCGTGGTTCGGTTGAAACGCCCCGATACCGTCAGGTGGATCCAATTGGCGAAGGACATTGTGTCGGTCGCGTACGCGCTCCAGGTGCGTGTGCGCCCGCGCAGGTCGACCCGATTGTCGAGCGGCTCGCCATCGACCTCGCCGCCGCTGACGCCGTCGGCAAACGCGTTTAAGCCGGTGACACCGCGAGCGGGCGTGAGGTATCCCAGTTGCGTGGATTGCGTAAAGTGCGCGCGGCTGCCGTCGTAGGCGCCGCCGCCGGTGAACTGGTGCCTGATGCCGCCGGTGTTGCCAGTGGCCGCAAGCTGTGCCGAAAAACCAAGGTTGCTTTGCCGCGTGCTGCTGCGGTTGATCAGCGCGTTGCAATTTTCGCCCGGTTCATCATTGAGCAGCACCTGCTCGATGCACCGCGACGAGGGGAACGGTGTGTTGGCGGCGGTCTCGCCGGCGCGATAGATGTTTTCCGAGAGAGATTCCTCGTTGATGTCCCCGTTCAATGTGCGGGTGCGCATGCGCCGATAGTGGGCGTTGCCTGAGAGCACGAGGTTGTCGCCGATCGCGTGATTCAGCGCGAGACCCAGCAACGTCGAGATGTTGCCGGTTACATCTGGCTTGGTGTAAATGCTGGCGTAGTTGGCGTTGAGCAGGCGAAACTCCTGCAGCCCATTGCCGGTGAGCCTGTTATTGGCATGGGCAATGGTGAATTTCAGATCGGTGGCGGTGTTGCGCCATCCCAATTTTCCGAATAACTGTCCGACCCGGGTGGGCGAATCATCGCGCCAGCCGCGTTCGCGAAAATAATTGCCGGTGACAAACCAGTCGAGGGTCTGGTTAAAACCACCGTATTCGAATTCGGTGGCCCGGCGCCGGTTTATGCCACCGTAGGCCTGCAGCGCTGCCCCGGGATGGCTGCGCCCGTCTTTGGTCTGGATCGACAGGGCACCGCCCAGCGTGTTCAATCCGAACAGTGGGTTGGAGCCCGGCATCAGGGTGAGATTGGCGATCGCGGATTTGGGGATCAAATCCCAGCTCACCACGTCGCCGAACGGCTGATTCATGCGCACGCCGTCCATGTAGACGGACAATCCCTGCGGCGTGCCCAGCAGCGGCGAGGCGGTGAAGCCGCGGTAGTTCACGTCGGGCTGAAATGGATTATTCTGGATTTCGTTGATATGGACGCTGCCCAGATTGCGGTCCAGGAAGTCGGACAGATTGATGGCATTGGCGCGCCGCATGTCCGCGTCGGATGCGGACTGTACCGGCGCCGGCACCAGATCGCGCGCCAGCCCGAGCCCGGGCAGCGGCGTGGTGCCGATCACTTCGACTTTGGGCAGTTCTCCGGGTTCGGCAGCGTGGGTGATGCCGCTCGCCGGCAGCAGGCCTGCGAACAGGTACAAAGCCGTTGCGCACCGCCGTAAGCCGTGCATTTGATGCCGCATGAATGACGTTCCCCGTGTTGCGCCGCTATTCTTCTGCCGCGGACAGCCATCGGCGCGCCGGCGGTCGCATACGGCGTATTCTAGAATTTGCGCACCGCGCATGCGGCTTCTGCCGGCGCGCGATTTCCCGTAAAGTAGCGGGAAGTTTTCCTGATTCATTTTGTTGGTTACTGTCAGAGTCAAGAGGTATCCGGGCCATGGCCCTCGCACATGAACAAGCAACGGGCAGTGCCGCGTGCCGGGATTTTTTATGGGTGGGCGCGTGCGTGCTGCTGTTCTGGTGGTTCAGCATGGCGGTTGAGCTGAACGAACGGGTGCTGGCGTGGACGCGCCCCTGGGAGCATTATCAGCTCGACGAACTGCCGGGCGTGCTGTTGGTGCTGGCACTGACGCTGGCGTGGTATTCGTGGCGGCGTGCGGGCGAGGCGCGCCGCGAATTGCGCCGCCGTATGGCGGCCGAGGCGCGGCTGGCGGAAACGTTGCTGGAGAACCGCCGGCTGTCGCTGTCGCATGTGAGCGTGCAGGAAGACGAGCGCAAGGCATTGGCGCGTGAACTGCACGACGAACTGGGCCAACATCTGAACGCCATCAAGATCGACGCCGTGTCGATCCGCGACTGGAGCGCCGGCCGGATGTCCGAGGTGGGCGCGGCGGCGCGCGCCATCGTGCAGGCGACAGATCATGTGCAAGGAATAATCCGCGACATGCTGCGCCGGCTGCGGCCGGCGGGCCTGGATGAACTCGGGTTGTCGGCGGCGCTGGAACATCTGCTCGAAGACTGGCGCGCGCGCAATCCGGCGATACGGGCTGAACTGGCGGTGACGGCTGCGGTGGACGATCTGGGCGAGCGCGAAAATATTACGCTCTACCGCATCGTGCAGGAGGGTCTCACCAACGTCGTGAAGCATGCGCATGCCGCGCAGGTGCGCGTTGCGCTGGGGCGCGACGCGCAGGGCATCCTGCTCAGCATCGCGGACGACGGATCGGGCGCCGGCGACTGGGCCTCGGCCGCGGGTCTGGGACTGGTAGGCATGCGCGAGCGGCTGGAAGCGCTGGGCGGATCGCTGCAGGTGTTATCGCGCGCGGGCGGGGGGTTTTCGATTCGCGCGGTACTGCGCGTTGCGCCGCGCGCGGCATGAGTACTTCGCGCGCGAGGGGCGCGGCGGGCACGCAATCCGCGATCACGGTGTTCCTGGTGGACGACCATTCCGTGGTGCGCGAAGGTTATAGGCGTTTGCTGGAACGCGCGAGCGGCATCGACGTCGTTGGCGAAGCGGGCAACGCCGCCGATGCCTACGGCGAATTCCAGCGGCTGAATCCCGATGTGGTGGTGATGGATATCTCGTTGCCCGGTGCCAGCGGCATCGAGGCGATGCGTCACATGCTCGCGCGCGAGCCGCGGGCAAAGGTGCTGATGTTCAGCATGCATGAGGAGCCGATCTTTGCGTCGCGCGCATTTCAGGCAGGCGCGCTTGGCTATGTCACCAAGGCCAGCGCGCCTGAGGTGCTGGTGGATGCGGTACGCAGGGTGGCGCAGGGCCTGCGTTATATCAGTCACGATATGGCGCAGTCACTGGCGCTGCAGTCCGTGGGCGGCGGCGCCGCCAGCCTGGCCGCGCTGTCCAATCGCGAGTTCGAAGTGATGCGCCTGCTGGTGTGCGGCGACACCCTCAACACCATCGCCGACAAATTGCAGCTGAGCTACAAGACCGTGGCTAATCACCAGTCGGCCATCCGTCAAAAACTGGGCGTTGAAACCCATGCCCAGTTGTGGCAACTGGCACAGCGCAGCGGTGTCTTGTCCGGCGTCAACGATATTTAAAAAAATTGTTTAAAAACAGATAGTTATGATTGCACTTGGCATCATCCAAGCGCGGCGGCAAAGTGTAATAACATCCCTGGCAGTTCAATTCAAGGAGACTTGCGCGTGACACTCGAACAACATCCCGGCACCGGCGCCACCCTGCAACTGGCGCGATGGGTGGCCGGGCTCAACCCGGAAGATCTGCCGGCGCGCACCAAAGCCGTGGTGCGCCTTGCATTGCTCGACACCGTAGGCTGCGGCGTTTACGGCTATGCGACACCGTGGACGCAAGCCTTGCTCAAGTGGGCGCAGGCCGGCGGCGGCACGGGACGCTCGCGCATCTGGAACGCGACGCAGCCCGCGCTGCGCGCGGCCGATGCGGCGATGGTCAACGGCACCTCGTCGCACGCCTTTGAGCTGGATGATTATCACAACGCCAAGCTGCACCCGGGCGCGGTGGTGATTCCCGCCGTGCTGGCGATGGCGGAGCAACTCGATTCGAGCGGCGAACGCATCGTTACCGCCATCGCGGCCGGCTACGAGGTGATGATCCGTTCAAGCCTTGCGCTGAATCCGTCCGCGGCGCGGCTGCGCGGTTGGCACCTGACCGGCGCGTGCGGACCGTTCGGCGCGGCGGCGGCGTGTGCGGTGCTGATGGGGCTCGATACCGAGCGCACCGCGTGGGCGCTGGGTCTGGCAGGCACACAAGGCGCGGGACTGTGGGCGTTCAACGCCGACGGCACCATGAGCAAACGCCTGCACGCGGGCAAGGCCGCGCATTCGGGGGTGCTGGCCGCTGAACTGGCGGCATCGGGGTTCAGCGGTCCGACGCAGATTTACGAAACCGAAGACGGCGGATTTCTGAAAGCGTTTTCCGATGCCTCGAATCCCGCGCCGCTGACGCATGAATTGGGCAAGGTATATCACCTCGACGCGGTCTCGATCAAACCCTACTCCTGCTGTGGCAGCACGCACGCATACATTGATGCCGCGCTGCAATTGCGCCAACGCCTGGGGAATGCCTGGGACGCGCAGCGGCCGGTGCAGGTGGGTATGAGCAAGGTCGTTGACGTGCAATGCGGCTTCGACTATGCGCCGGGCAGCGCGCTCAACGCGCAGATGAGCCTGCGCTATTGCCTTGCCGCCGCGCTGGCCGATGGGCAGGTGCTGCCCGCGCAGTTCAGCGAACGCAAAATGCACGATCCGGCGCTGTCCCAACTCGCTGCGCGTCTGGAACTGGTGGATGATCCCGCGCTCGACAAACTCTACCCTGAACACTTCGCCGGCTGGGTGTCGGCGAAGGTGGATGACGCCTGGATGCGCGTCGACATTCTCGACCCAACCGGTTCGCTCGCGGCACCGATGGATGCGGATGCCATCATGCGCAAGTTCAGCGGCAACAGCCCGCAGCTGCCGGTCGAGCGGATAGCGGCGGTGGCACTGGAGATCGAGAAGCACTCGGCGCGCGAGCTGATTGACCTGTTGGCGCCCGCGCATGCGGCGCGCGCGGTGGCTTGACCACCGGCATTCACGCCGGGCCGTGTGAGCGGATCCGAATTTTGGCTTGCCGTGCATAAATGCACAGGCCCACGGCAAACCCCGGTGCTATATTGCCGCCGAACTTTTCGACAATGTGACGCGTGCGGTACAAAATCCGTTGCGCCAAACCCGGGGATGACTGATGCGCCCATCCAATGATCCGATCGTTCGCCGGTCCGGCGCCACCGTCACACGCCTCTGTACAATGGCCCTGTTGGCGGGTTTGAGCAGCGCGCTTTGCGGCTGTGCGCCGCTGGCCCTTACCGTGCTGGGCGTGGGCGCCAGCATGGGCGTTCAGCACACCGTGAATGGGACGGCGTACCGGACGTTCAGCCTGCCCCTGCCGCAAATACGCAAGGCGGTGGTCGCGGCGCTCAAACGCATGGATATTGCCGTCGACGGAACGACAAAGCTGGCTTCCGGCGAAACCATCGTCGCCCGCGCGCCGGCGCGGGAGATCGAGGTGCAGCTGGAAGTGATCAGTGCGAATGCGACCCGCATGAGCACGGCGGCGCGCAACGGACTGCTGATGGATGCCGCGACCGCGAAAGAAATTATTGCGCAGACCGAGAAGTCGATTCAGGGCACACAGCAGCCGGTTCTGGCAAGAAAGGCTTCAGTCATTTAAGGCCGCCGGGCTGTGCCGAAGGCTATCGCATTGCGCAACAGCGTTGTGTAGGCCGCTGTTTCCCAGGGGGCGCGGAAGGTTGCCGGTTGCGTATCCGCGGGATCCGGCGCACGCCCGGCGCGCGAGGGCGGGTTGTGGCAGTGACCGAACGCAAAATAGGTGACGCCGCCTTTTCCAACCTCACGCGTGTAGCCGAGCACGCGCGTTCTGCCGTCGGACTGCAGCGAGGTATCCGAGCCGTACAGCGGCACGACGCTCTTTGATACCGCGGCAGCACCGTAATCCGCGGTCAGCAGGATGCGCGTTGCAGCCGTGTCCTGCAGTTCAATAAAGTATGGTTCATCCTCCATGTCGAAGGCGCTGCCGACGCCCCGCGTGAGTGGATGCGTGCCGTCGCGCACATCGACCCGGAATTTGCACAGCGGCGGATGGGTCAGAAAGCGGCAGCCGAGCAGGGCATGGTGTTCGGTCTTGACGGTGCGCCGCTGGCGCATGCCCTCGACGCGCTCGGCGCGGCCGCCGCTGGTGCCGTGCAGACCCAGCCAGTGGCCACCCGCCTCCAGCCACGCGCGCAGCGCGAGGCACTGCGCATCGCCGGGGTAGGGACCCGCGACATAGGTGACCAGCAAGCTGCTGACCGGCAGCCATTTTTCGAGGTCGGCAAAGTCATTGGCGACCGAGGCCTGCACGTCGCAGGCGGCAAGCAGGTTCAGCAGCTGCAGACGCGCGTAATCGTGGTCGTGTCCGGCACTGGCACCAGGCGGAAAGCCGCCGGCGATCAGGTGTGCGCGGGGAAAGGTTTTGTCTGCCATGGGATTGCCTCTTTCGCGTTGGGGTGCCGGCAACCGGCCAGCCCCGGTTAGTGTATCGAAATCGACTTCGCAGCGCCTGCGCCACGGCGGGTTACTGCGCGCTCAGGCCCATCTGCCGGATCAGGTTGCGCCATTTCAGCGCTTCACTGCGGATGTAGCGGGTGAAGTCCTGCGGCGTGCCGGTCACGACATCGAAGCCGATGGCGGTGAGACGCTCGCGCACGGCCGGCGACTGCGCCGCTTTGACCGTTTCATGGTTCAGCCGGGCGATGCGCGCCGCGGGCGTGCGCGCAGGCGCAATCAACCCGAACCAGCCGACGGCTTCGAAGCCCGGATATCCGGATTCGGCAATGGTGGGCAGCTCCGGCGCAATTGGCATGCGCATCCTGCCGGTGACGGCAATAAGTCTGATCTTGCCGTTCTTGGCGTGGCCCGCGAATGCTGCCATGCCGCCGAACATGGTGCCGACATGGCCACCCAGCAGATCGATCACCGCCTGGCCGCTGCCCTTGTAGACGATGTGGTTGAGCTTGATGCCGGCGGCCTGCTGCAACAGTTCGGCGCTGAGGTGGCCGATGGTGCCGATGCCGCCGGATGAATAGTTGATGTGTCCGGGCCGGGCCTTGGCCAGTTCAACAAAGGCCTTGACGGAGGATACGGCCAGCGCGGGATGAAGTGCGAGAACATTCGCCGAGGCGGTGAGCTGCGAAATCGGCGCGAAGTCTTTGATCGGATCGTAGCCCACATTGCCGGATATTGCGGGATTGGTGGCCAGTGTGGCGATGTAGGCAAGGCCGATGGTGTAACCGTCAGCGGCGGCCTGTGCCACGATCTGCGTGCCGAGGGCGCCATTGCCGCCGGCACGATTGTCGAGTACGACCTGCTGCCCGAGTTGCTCGGCCAGCCGCGGGCCAATCACGCGCGTGATGCTGTCCGAACTGCCGCCGGGCGCGAACGGCACCACGCAACGAATCGGGCGCGCGGGGTAGTGGTCGGCGTCGCGCTGCGCCTGAGCGATGACGGCATGGGGCAGGGCGCACCACAGCAAGCCCCGCAACGCAAGCAACCAGCGGCTTCGGGCGCGGCACGTGCTCATGGCGTTTGCTTGCGCGGCCGGAAAATCGCGGTATGCGACACTTCCGCGACCGTGCGTTGTCCGCAGCGCACGGCCACGTACAAGCGCACGAATTCATGCCCTTTTCGGTTCCATTTCTCTTCCGGGATGGCGCGCACTTCATACGCAGGACCCACGCGCAGCGCCTCGAAAAAAGTGATGCGGCTGGCGGCATGGATCCACGCGGGGAGTATGAAGCGCGTGCGCAGCACATGATTGGCCTGGCGCAGGACAAAGCCCGGATGCAGCAGCGGCGCGCCGCCCTCGCGATACAGCGGCAGTTCGTCGTGGCAGTCGCGGCACCA
>CADECM010000031.1:0-5886 GCA_902825845.1 uncultured beta proteobacterium | reverse complement strand
CTCGCCCTCGTAGGCCGGCTTGTCGAAACGCACATCGGCCGTGCCGCGCGCGAGCCACGCTTCGCCGTAGCGCGCCACCAGCGGTTGCGTCATGTGCGCGAACACCGCGACGCCGGGAACCAGTCCGCCCTTGAAGCCAAACTGGCGCGCGACGTCGTCGCTGTGCATGCGGTTTTCACTTTGTGTCGACGCGTTGTGCGCGTGCACTTGGTAGGGCAGAGGCTGATGGGCGGGGATCATATGTAACTATTTGTTTTTAAATGATTATTTTGACATACCCAGCGAGGACAATCCGGCGCGCATGGCGTCGTATTGCTGCGCCAGTATTTTATGGCTGGCCAGCGCGCCGGCGAAAGTATCGTTCCACTGGTTCTTCTCAAGGTGTGCCTTCCACGCGGGCGTCGCTGCCATGCGCGCGAACGCGGCCTCCCAATACGCAATCTGTGCAGGCGTCATCGCCTTGGGTCCGATGACGCCGCGCAGATTGTCGACATTGATCTGAAGGCCATGCTCGCGCCACACCGGAACCGTGGCCAGCGTTCCGCTGTAACGCTGTGCAGAGGTGAGGGCGAGAATGCGGATGCGCCCAGCGGTATGATGCGTCGCGAGGTTGGAGGCCGCAGTACTGATGATGTCGACGTGGCCGCCGATCAATGCGGTGATGCCCTGCGACACGGACTGGAACACGATGGCCTTTAACTTTTTCGCCTCGCCGCCGGCAGCCTGTGTCACCAGTGCCAGCGCTATATGTCCGGCATTGCCGAGGCTGGTGCCGATGGCAGCGCTGATGCCGCCGGCATCGCTTTTCAGTTGCGCCGCGAGATCGCTGCCGCTGCGCAGGGGAGAATCCGCGCGTACCGCGATGCCGATTGCTTCACTGAACAACTGCGCCACCGGGGTTACGGCGCTGTAGTGCAGCGTGGAGCGGCCAATGATGTGATTGGTCAGCAGGTTTGCCGTGCTGATCGCCAGATGATGGCCCTCCAGCGGATTTTGGTTAAGACCCGTCCAGGCGATTACGCCGCCGGCGGCAGGCTTGTTCATTACGGTGACGGGCACTTCGACAATTTTGTGTTCCTGCAGAATGGTCTGGATCAGCCGTGCCAGACGATCCGAGCCGCCACCGGCCGCCGAAGCCGCCACGAGTTCGACATGGCGCGCCGGCTGCCAGGCTTGCGCCAGCGCGCCGTGCGCCAGCACGCACGCCAGCATCCCCAGCATGCCCATGAATCGTCGCAGCATTTTTGCCGGTGCCCTATGTACCTTGGCGCGTTGCAAACCGCGGCGGATCAAACGCCGTCACCGCCGGCAACTCGCCTTCGAACAACTCCACCTCCACCAGCGCGGTGTGGGCACTGCTGCCCTGCGTGAGTCTGGAGGTGCCCTTGTCGAGGGTCAGCACATTGGGGTTGCCGTGTTTTTCCAGCGAGTTGTCCTGCGCGGGATCGAGCGGATCGAACCACGCGCCGGTGGGCAACACCGCAACTCCTTGCCGCACACCGTCGTCTATTTTTACGCCGGCGAGACACGCGCCGCGGTCGTTGAATACCCGTACCACGTCGCCGGCGTTCACACCGCGCGCGGCGGCGTCCGCCGGGTGCAGAGTGATCGCCTCGCGTCCCTGAATTTTGGAGGCCACGCTGACGCTGCCGTGATCGTACTGGCTGTGCAGCCGCGTCGAAGGCTGATGCGACATCAGGTGCAACGGATACTTGCCGGTGAGCGGGCTGCCCAGCCATTCGGCGGGCGCGAACCAAGCCGGGTGACCAAGGCAGTCGTCGTAGTTAAACGAGGCGATGGTGGACGAGGTGATTTCGATTTTGCCCGACGGCGTGGGCAGCTTGTTTACCAGCGGGTCCTCGCGGAATTTCTTCAGCATCACCGCCGGCTCGCGGGGCGGCGGCACTTCGACCAGACCCTCCGACCAGAACGCTTCAAATGGCGGCAGGTCGATATCGATCTTGCGCGCCCGTTCGCGCGACACGTCGTACAGGTGGCGCAGCCAGGCGGCTTCGTTGCGGCCCTCGGTGAATTTTTCCCTGCTGCCCAGGCGCTCGGACAGCCCGCTGAAGATATCGTAGTCGCTGCGCGCTTCGGCCACGGGATCGATCGCGCGTTTCATCGCAATCATGTGGCGGTCGCGGTTGCTCGAGCCGATGTCGTCGCGTTCCAGCATGGTGTTGGCGGGTAACACGATATCGGCGAACTTGGCGATAGGACTCCAGTATTGTTCGTTGACAATGATGGTTTCCGGCTTGCTGCGCCACGCTTGCACAAAGCGATTCAGATCCTGATGGTGGTGAAACGGGTTGCCACCAGCCCAGTAGATCAGACGAATGTCCGGGTAGGTGCAAACCTTGCCGTCGAAATCGTACGGGCCGCCGGGGTTTTCCAGCATGTCGGTGATGCGCGCGACGGGGATCGGCGTCTTCACAGCGTTCATGCCCTGCGGCAGCAGCGGGCCGGAGAAGGTGCGCGCGTTGGCCCCCTCGATGCCGACAGGGCCGTACGCCAGTGCGAAGCCGCCGCCTGGCGTGCCAATCTGGCCCAGCATGCAGGCAAGCGCGATCGCCATCCAGTACGGCTGTTCGCCGTGATCGCCGCGCTGCAGCGCCCACGCCACGTTGATCATGGTGCGGTGAGCGGCCATGCGCCGCGCGAGCGCGCTGATGGCGTCGGCGGGCACATCGCAGATCGCCGCGGCCCACTGCGCGCTCTTGGCAACGCCGTCGCTTTCGCCCATCACGTAGCGGCGCAGTGGTTCGAAGTCGGTGCAGTAGCGCGCGAGGAAGGCTTTGTCGTGCTTGTCTTCCGCAATCAGCGTGTGTGCGATGCCGAGCATGAAGGCGGTATCGGTGTTGGGACGCAACGGCAGCCACTGCGCGCCGGGCGCTGCATTCATGTCTTCGCGCAGCGGCGACACGTTGACAAATTTCACGCCGGCGGCGGCCAGACGCTTGAGCATCGGCCGCACTTCGTGCTGGCTGATGCCGCCTGAATTCACCTGTGAATTTTTCGATGGCACGCCGCCGAAGGCGACCAGCAATTCGCAGTGCTGCTCCAGCGACACCCACGCCGTTTGCTGCGAGCGCATGACGTCCATGTCCATCAGGATGCGCGGCAACAGGGTGCGCGCGGCGCCAAGGCTATAGGTGCCCAGGTGCGCCACATAGCCGCCGAGGCAGTTCATGAAGCGGTGCACCTGGCTCTGCGCGTGATGGAAGCGGCCTGCGCTTGACCAGCCATACGATCCCGCAAATACCGCGCTGTTGCCGAATGTGGCGGTGACGCGTTTGATCTCTGCTGCCGCGAGATCAAGCGCCTCGTTCCAGCTGACATTGACGAAGGGTTCTGCACCGCGCATGTTACGCCGCGCGCCTGCCCCGCCTTCGACATAGCTCTTGCGCACGGCCGGATGGCGTATGCGAACCGGGCCGGTCACCGCGTGCAGCGATTGGCCGATGGGCGAAGGGTCGGGATCACGATCGAAAGGGACGATGCTTTTGATGGCGCCGTTTTCAGTCGTGATGTCGTAGACACCCCAGTGGGTAGAGGTCAGCATGGCGGAGCGCTTTCGAAAGAGTGAGGATCGAGTATAACGTCAGCTTGTGCCGCACAGAACAGTGCTGCGATATTTACGTACGGGATAAATGGTTGGTCGGGGCACGCTATCGACTGGAAGCTGCCGGCCGGGGTATATCCACGTGTTTCGTCTGGACGCATGCCAATGCAGGTGCCATACTCACTGCAACGGATACTTGGTTTTAAGCACCTGGGCCGTGGCATCAGTTGATCGTTGTGCGTTCCCGGGGTTTCCATCGTTGCGGTGCCTTTCCGGAGGAGGTGCGTGATGCGGGTTGCAAATAGTGCCGGTCGTCAGTGGATGTTTCCAATCGCAGCGGCGGTATGCTTCAGCGCTGCAGGTGCGCAAGTTCAGGCGCAAACCTTTCCTGTCAAACCTGTCCGTTACGTCATCCCGTTTCCGGGCGGCAGCGGTAACGACATCGTCGGCCGCCTCATCATGGAGCGGCTCACGCGCATGTGGGGCCAGCAGGTCGTTGTGGATAACCGGGCTGGTGCCTCCGGCACGATCGGGGCTGCGTTTGTGGCGAAGTCGGCGCCCGACGGCTACACGCTGCTTCATTGCAATATCGCCCCGAATGCCATTTCGCTGTCGATGATCAAGAATGTGCCTTACCAGCACAGCGATTTTGCGCCTATCACGCGCATCGGCATGCCGCCTAACGTGATTGTGGTGCACCCATCGACGCCGTTCAAGACGATCAAGGATCTGGTGGCCAACGCGAAGGCGAACCCGGGCAAATTGAGCTATGCCTCGGGTACGGTGGGCACCTCGCCGCACCTGACAATGGAGTGGCTCAAATTGCGGCTCAAGATCGACATTGTTCATGTCCCCTACAAAAACGCAGCGCAGGGAACTACGGACGTAATTGCCGGTCAGTTGCCGATCAATATTACCAACCTGCCATTTCTGGTGGCGCCGGTGCAGGCGGGGCGCCTGCGCGCGCTCGGCGTTGCGAGCGCCAATCGCGTGCCGCAGTTGCCGGATGTTCCAACCATGAATGAATCCGGCGTGCCGGGTTTTGAGGTGAACTCCTGGTACGGTGTGTGCGCGCCGGCCGGGACGCCGACAGCGCTGCTAGACAGGCTCAATGCCGACATTCACAAGGTGATGCAAATCCCTGAAGTCGAGAAGCGGCTGACCGAACTCGGGATGCCGCCCGCGCCGACGACCCGCGATGAATTCGACAAATTCATGCGCGCGCAGATCGATCAGTGGGCGCAGGTCATCCGCGACGCCAAGATTCCCAAGATCTGATTGCGCGCATTGTGCTGCGCCATGCGCCGCCAGCGGCGCGTGGCCGGCACTGGCTGATAGTCGTTGCAGGCAAGGCGGCGCATCTGCGTCGGCATGGACTTCGCATCGCCAAGCGTTAGCCCGTCCCGAAGCTGCTTTCGGACCTGCACTCCGGTGGCAGTCGTTAAATGTAAGTATTTGTTTTTAAACAACTATTTTATTTTCCATGAAGCCAGCGCAGCTTGACGCGCGGGCGCGGGGTATTCCCCCGCACATCAGGTTTGCGATCCGCCTGATGTGATGGCTATTGCTTACGGTCAGTGCTGTTTAAGAACGGTGAATCGGCGGACGCTTTACATGCCGTGCTGCAATGACGACTGCTGTGCCCGTGGCGCGCCAGCGGTGATGCGAGAACCCGGCTGCCAAAAACAAACGAGCCCGCACTCAGCGTGCGGGCTCGCATGACATCCTGACTTTTCAGGACAGGCTATCCGGTCTGGCGCAATGCGCCGCGCAGACCGGACGCCACGCCATGGCGCGGCAGGGCGAACGCTTAAGGTGCGTCTCCACCGCCGGACACATAGGCTTCCTGTTTCTTCTTGCGGATCGACGGCAGCACGAATGCGATCAGCAACAATATGCTAAGCACCATGAAGGTGCCGCTGATCGGGCGCGTGAAGAATACCGCCGGATCGCCGCGCGAAATCAGCATCGCGCGCCGCAAGTTCTCTTCCATCAGTGGTCCCAGCACAAAGCCCAGGATCAATGGCGCCGGCGGGCACTCCAGCTTCACCAGCACGTAACCGAGCACCCCCATGATGGCGCACAGATAAAGATCCATGGCGCTGTTGTTGATGCTGTAGTTGCCGATGGCGCAGAACATGATGATCGACGGGAACAGCCAGCGATAGGGCACTTTCAGCAACTGCACCCACATGCCAACCAGCGGCAGATTGAGCACAAAGATTCTCATCACGCTCGCACGGCAATTTTCTGGATTCAAGTAGCCATTGAGAGCGTTTCGAGCCGTCGAGCATAGATGGTATTCATTACGCGCACATAAGTGT
>CADECM010000030.1 GCA_902825845.1 uncultured beta proteobacterium | reverse complement strand
ATTCCGGCGCAGGCCGGAATCCAGGTCGTAAGTCGCGCCGAAGGCGCTACATAAACATGCTTTGCATCAGGTGACAAACTGGGTTCCGGCCTGCGCCGGAACGACGGGTCCGGGAAATGATCCGTATCAAGTGCTGGACATCATGCCACCCCACACGGGCGCGCTACCTATCCAGCCCATAGCCGACACAGGCATCGCGCACACCGCGTGCACGATGCCCACATTGTCAACCGATCAATAGGGTTTGGCAGCAGGCGCCGGCGCCGATCCGGGCGGCGGCACAGGCGGTGCCGCTTCCGCGACAAAAATTTCCACGCGCCGGTTTTTGGCACGGCCGGCATCCGTGTTGTTGTCGGCGATCGGCTGGCGTGAACCCATGCCGTTGACGTTGATGCGGTTTGCGGCGACGCCGCGCGCGGTAAGGTAGTTACGCGTGCTCGACGCGCGGTTGACCGACAGCGGATCGTTAATGGCATCGCTGCCGGTGCTGTCGGTGTGGCCGACGATATTGACGTTGGTGACCGGGTTATCGCGCAGCGTGCCGGCGAAGCGATCGAGGATGGGCGCGAAGTTGGGTTGTATGTCGTAGCGTCCCGTCGCGAATGAAATATCGCTCGGAATCTCAAGTTTGAGTTGGTTGTCCTGCGTCTGCGTAACGGCGACGCCGGTGCCTTTGGTGGCTTGTTCCATCGCCTGCTTCTGTTGCTGCATGCGCTGTGACCACAGATAGCCGCCACCCGCGCCGAGTGCGCCGCCGATCGCGGCGCCAGCCGCCGCGCCGCGGCCGCCGCGGGTGATGCCGCCGATGACCGCGCCCGCGGCCGCGCCGACGCCCGCGCCAGTGGCGGTACCGCGCTGGGTTTCAGTCATGTTGGCGCAGCCCGACAAGCCGGCGGCAGCCAATGTGACGCTCAGACTACAGACAAAGAAACGCTTCATTTGAACCTCCTTGAATTACGGATGCTGTTGACGGCAGCGGTGGGTTGTAATCGGTGTCCACGACGCGCGCGCGTCCAACGCCAACACGGCGCAAGCCGAAAATGTGACAACAAGTCTTTCAAACGGTTCCCGGCCGCGCCGGGTTGACACGGCGATACTGCTTGCCGCGATGGACAGGGCTGCCCGCGGTGTTACGTGCGCGGCATGGTTGGGGTCACAAGTCCCGACCGGGCAGGGTTACGACTTTTTTTCGCCCAGAATGAACGATGTGGCGGCCCAGCTGATCAGGCTGTAAACGATGGCACCGAACACGGCAGGCCAGAATCCCGCGACGGTGAAGCCCTGCACAAACGACGCCACCAGCCACAGCATCAGGCCGTTAAGCACAAAGATGAAGATGCCCAGCGTGAGCACGGTGATCGGCAGCGTCAGCACAAACAGGATGGGCCGGATGATGGTGTTGACGATGCTCAGCACCAGTGCCACGATCAGCGCGGTGGTAAACGAATCAATGCGTATGGAACTGAAAATATACGGCAGCGAAAACAACGCGGCGGCGTTGATCATCCATACCAGCAACAGTCTCATGATTTTTTTTCCAGCGCTTGCAGCGCCATGTCCGTCAATGCAGTGAGCCACTCGTGGCGTTCGTTCAGGCACGGGATGTAGTTGTATTCGCCGCCGCCCGCGTCCGTGAAGATGGCCTTGCCTTCGACCGCGATTTCTTCGAGCGTTTCGAGACAGTCGCTGACAAAGCCGGGGCAGATCAGGTCGACGCGGGCGGTTTTCCGCCGGCCGAGTTCGGCCAGCACTTCAGCGGTGTACGGCTTGATCCACTCCGCGCGGCCAAAGCGCGACTGAAAACAAATCTGGTACTGGTTCTCGCCAAGGTCGAGCGCTTTCGCCAATAGCTTGCCGGTGGCGATGCATTGATCCCGATACGGCTCGCCGCGCGTGACGGTGTACTGCGGCACGCCGTGAAAGCTCATCACCAGCTTGTCGGCGCGGCCCGCCGTGCGGGTGCGGAATTCGACGACGCTTTTGGCCAGTGCCGCGATGTAGCCGGGATGATCGTGAAACTGTTCGATGGTACGCACGCGCGGGTGATAGTCGAGTTGCTGCATGGCCGCGGTGGCGGCGTCCAGAACGGTGGCGGTGCTGCTGCGCGCGTACTGCGGATAGAGTGGCAGCAACAGTAGTTCGTTAACATTTTTTTCTTTAAAAACAGATAGTTGCGATTTTATGGCCGGTTCGCCATAGCGCATCGCGTAATCGACGAGGAGATCGCGGTGACCACGCTCGCCGAGATAGCCGCGTACGAACTTTGACTGTGCCACCGTGTGCACGCGCAGCGGCGAACCCTCTTTGGTCCAGATCGACGCATAACGTGCCGCCGCATCCTTGCCGCGCTTGGGCAGGATGAAAACATTGAGGATGATCCACCACACGAGGCGCGGAATTTCAACGACGTAGGGATCGGACAGGAACTCCTTAAGGTAGCGGCGTACCGCGGCGGGTGTCGGTTCGGCGGGGGTGCCGAGGTTTATCAGGAGAATGGCGGATGTTGGCATGCCGTTGGGAGGGTAGAGGGGTGAAGGGGTGAAGGAGTGAAGGGGTGAAGGGGTGAAGGAGTGAATGCGTAACCCAAGGGGGTACCTTCTTCACTCCTTCACATCTTCACGCCTTCACTTTCTTACGCCTTCAAGCATCCATCCTCAACCGCCCGTCAGTGCTGCGACAGCGCGCTGGTCAACAGCTTGGCCGTGATATCCACGATGGGTATCACCCGCTCGTAGGCCATGCGCGTGGGGCCGATGACGCCGACGGTGCCGACGATTTTGCCATCGACTTCGTAGGGCGCGGTGACGACGCTGCATTCATCCAACGGCGACAGTCCGGCCTCGCCGCCAATGAACAGTTGCACGCCGTGCGCGCGGCTGGAGATTTCAAGCAGTTGCAGCAGGCCGGTCTTGCGTTCGAACAGATCGAACAGCTTGCGCAGCCGCGCCATGTTGGACGACAGATCTTCGATGTCGAGCAGCTTGTTTTCGCCGGAAATCACGACATGGGTATCCGCTTCGGTCTCGACCTGGCTGCCGGCCTCGAGCGCGACCGTCATCAGCTGCGTCATGTGCTCGCGCAGTTCTTTCAGTTCCTGCTGGATGCGGCCGCGAATTTCGACAAACGTCAGGCCGGCATAATGCTGATTCAGAAAATTGGCCGCTTCGACCAGTTCCGCGGGCGAGTAGGCTTTGTCGGTGAGGATGATGCGGTTCTGCACATCGCCTTCGGGCGTGACGATGATCAGCAGGATGCGCTTTTCAGACAGGTGCAGAAACTCGATATGGCGAAAGCCTGCGCTGCGCCGCGGCGTGACCACCACGCCGGCGAAGCGCGTGAGTTCCGACAGCATCTGCGAGGCCGAGGCCACCAGTTTTTGTGTGTTGTCCGGATGCAGCTGACCCTCAAGCTGGTTGATTTCAACGGTGTCGAGCGGCTTGATGGTGAGCAGCGTATCGACAAAAAAGCGGTAGCCGCGCGCGGTCGGCACGCGCCCGGCGGAGGTGTGCGGGCTGGCGATAAAGCCCATTTCCTCGAGATCCGCCATCACGTTACGGATGCTGGCGGGAGACAAATCGAGGCCAGCCAGCTTGGACAACGCGCGCGAGCCGACCGGCTGGCCGTCGGCGATATAGCGCTCGACCAGGGTTTTGAGCAGCAACTGCGCGCGTTCGTTCATGGGCGTGGACATGCCGATATTTTACCGAGTGCTTCGCAAAGGGAGAAGCGTTGTGCGCGATACTGGGGCACGGCGCGCGCGCGTGCAAGCCCAAGGCCGGTTGTGGTTAAATGCGATTATGAAAAATGCGTTTAAAACCATAGCCCTGATCGGAAAATACAAGAGCCCGGAGATTGTCGCGCCGCTGCTCAAACTGGCGGATTTTCTGGCCCAGCGCGGCATTACGGTGCTGATTGACAAGCTGACCGGCACCCACATCCATAATTCGCCGTACCCGGAGCGCGATCTTGAAGACCTTGGCCGGGACGCCGATCTGGCCATTGTGATGGGCGGCGACGGCACCATGCTCAACATCGCGCGCACGCTGGCGCCGTTCGACGTGGCGCTGGTGGGCGTGAACCAGGGGCGGCTGGGTTTTCTCACCGACATTTCGCTCGACACCATGTACGAGACGATTGCCGCGATACTCGACGGCCACAGCGTCTCCGAAGAGCGCATGCTGCTGCAGGGCGAGATTTTGCGCGGCGGCGAACTGGTGTTGGACGTGCTGGCGTTCAATGATGTGGTGGTGAGCAAGGGCATTGAAGGCAATATGGTCGAGTTTGACGTGCGCATCAACGGCGAATTCATCTACCATCAGCGTTCCGACGCGCTGATTATCGCCACGCCCACCGGTTCGACCGCGTACGCCCTGTCGGCCGGCGGCCCGATTGTGCATCCCTCGCTGCAGGTGATTTCGCTGGTGCCGGTGTCGCCGCATACCCTGTCCAACCGGCCGATCGTGATCAGCAGCGAAAGCGTGATTGAAATCGTAATGAGCAGCGACAGCGACGCGCGCGCGCATTTCGACAGCCATTCACACTGCGCGCTGCACGAAGGCGATCGCGTGTGCATCAAACGTTATCCGCATACCATCCGTCTGCTGCACCCGGCCGGCCACAGCTACTACCGCATGTTGCGGGAGAAGCTGAATTGGAATCGGGAGTAGCAAAATCCGTGAAGGTGTGAACGCGTGAAGGCGTGAAGGAGTGGCGGCGTGAAGCGGAATCATCGCACGTTAAGGGTATGGCAGAGCGCCATGGAGCTGGTGAGTGAAATTTATGAGGCTACTGCCCACTTTCCGAAGGGCGAGCAGTTTGGATTGACCAGCCAATTGCGCAGGGCCGCCGTATCGGTGCCATCCAATATTGCCGAAGGTTGCGCTCGGGGAGGCACCAAGGAATTGCTTTATTTCCTGAATGTAGCGAGTGGTTCTCTTTCTGAGATCGACACGCAGATCGAAATCGCGAATCGACTGAAGTATGTTACGGACATCGAAAAATTGTGGACACGGATTGATGGCGTTTTTGCCATGCTGGTGGCGCTGATCGCGGCGCTAAAACGCAAGGCCTGAGATGGGGTACCTCGTTCACTCATTGACGACTTCACGCCTTCACGGTAAAGCAACAGTATGTTGCGAACATTAACCATCCGCGACTTCGTCATCGTCGAAAAGATGACGCTGGAGTTCGGCGCGGGTTTCACGGTATTGACCGGCGAGACCGGCGCCGGGAAATCCATTTTGATCGATGCGCTGGCGCAGGTGCTTGGTGCGCGCGCCGATGCGCTGGTGGTGCGGCAGGGCGCCGCGCGCGCCGAGGTGGGCGCGGAATTTGACATCGCCGAGTTGAAGGGCGTCATAAAATATCTTCAAAATCAAGAACTTACAATAGAGGATGACACTTGTCTGGTGCGCCGGGTGATCGATGCCGGCGGCCGCTCGCGCGCCTTTGTTAACGGCACGGTGGTGACCGCGGCGCAGTTGAGAGACCTGGGCGAACTGCTGGTGGATATTCATGGCCAGCATCAGCATCAGTCGCTGGCGCGCGCGGCGGCGCAGCGTGAACTGCTCGACGCCTACGGCAAGCTCGACGCGCAGGCCGGCAAGGTTGCCGCGGCGCATCACGACTGGCGCGACAAGGCCGAACGGCGGCGCGCCTTCGAGAGCAATGCCGCGGCTTACGTGGCGGAGCGGGAACGGCTGGAATGGCAGGTGAACGATCTCGCGCAACTCGACTTCAAGGCCGCGGAATGGCCGGAACTGACGGCCGAACATTCGCGCCTCGCGCATGCGGCGAGTCTGATCGAGGCAGCCGCGTTCGGCATGGATACGCTGTCGGATGGCGAGGGCGCGAGTCTGGCGCAGGTCAATGGCGTGATCTCGCGGCTGAAAAATCTTGCCGATTACGATCCCAAGCTGAAAGACGTGCTCGACGTGCTGGAGCCGGCGCAGCTGCAGTTGCAGGAGGCGGTGTACGGCCTGCGTCATTATCAGCAGCGGCTCGATCTTGATCCCAGGCGCCTGCGCGACGCGGAGCAGCGCATGGAGGCGATTCACGCTGCGGCGCGCAAGTACCGCACCGAACCGGAACAACTGCCCGAATTGCTGGAGACAGCGCGCGCGCGGCTGAATGAACTGTCTCTCGCGGGCGACGCCGACGCACTGCGCGCACTGGAGGCGGCTGCGCTCGAGGCCTGCGTGGGCGAGGCGCGCAAACTCTCCGTGGGACGGCGAAAGGCGGCGAAACAGCTGGCGGAAAAGGTGACCGCGGCAATGCAGGGGCTGGCGATGGGGGGCGGTGTGTTCGAGGTGGCGTTGAACACGCTGGAGGAACCTTCGGCGCACGGGCTGGAGAATGTCGAGTTTCTGGTGTCGGCGCACAAGGGCATGACGCCGCAGGCGCTGGGCAAAGTGGCTTCGGGCGGCGAACTGTCGCGCATCAGCCTGGCGATCCAGACCATTACCAGTCAGATCGCGCAGGTGCCGACGCTGATTTTCGACGAAGTCGATGCGGGCATCGGCGGCCGTGTGGCGGAAATCGTCGGCAAACTGCTCAAGGAACTGGGAAGCAAACATCAGGTGATGTGCATCACGCACTTGCCGCAGGTGGCGGCGTGCGGCGATCAGCAGTGGCAGGTGGCAAAGAGTACTGCCAACGGCAAGGTCGCGAGCAAGGTCACCGTGCTCGACAAGCAGCAGCGCGTGGAGGAAATCGCGCGCATGCTGGGCGGCGTGAAGATTACCGATACCACGCGCAAACACGCGGCGGAAATGTTGGGCGATAAATAATCGGGGTTCAGCCGCCGGGGCTGTTCAGCGCGTGCGGTGTCATTGACGGGTGCTTTTATCCCGCTTTGCGCGGGCAATCGTTGCGCAGACAATCCGCATAAATGTGCAGCGAGTGGTCGTGAATCCTGAAGCCGCGCGCCTGCGCCACTTCCGACTGGCGCTTTTCGATTTCGGAATCGTAGAATTCTTCCACGTGGCCGCATTGCACGCACACCAGGTGATCGTGATGGGTGCCCTGATTGAGTTCGAATACCGCTTTATCGGCTTCAAAGTGGTGGCGGATCAGCAGCCCGGCCTGCTCGAACTGGGTCAGCACGCGGTACACCGTCGCCAGTCCCGTGTCGGTGCCGTCCTTTTGCAGCAACTTGTAGACGTCCTCGGCTGACAGGTGACGCACGTTGCTGCGCTCGAACAATTCGAGTATGCGCAGGCGCGGCAGGGTCGCCTTGAGGCCGCTTGTTTTGAGATTTTCAGTTGAATTCAACGGCTTCACTATCGGAGAAGGGCTGGTCTGGGCTATGATATTAGGAATACTTGACCGTGGAAACCCTGCGCGCAGCGCGCAGCGAAAGACGCGGCCCATCACAAGGCGCAAGACAGTGGCAGCACTAGGGCAAATGCCGGCGAATGCGGCGCAGAAGCGACCGCTTTACTGCAAGATATTACGCAACAGCTTGATTATATTGCCGCTGTTGCTGGCGGGCTGCAGTTCGCCGCGAACGTGGTCCATGCCCGGCCTCAGTTCCCACAAGATTGAGATACAGCAGGGCAATGTTGTTACCAAGGACATGATCGCCAAGCTTAAACCGGGCATGACACGCAGCCAGGTGCGCTTTGTGCTCGGCACGCCGCTGTTGGTTGATCCGTTTCGCACTGATCGCTGGGATTATGTGTACACACTCGAGAAGCAGGGCAATCTCGCCGAACAGCGCCAGTTTCGCGTGTTCTTCGAAAACGACAAGGTGGTGCGCTACGTGGGCGACCTTGCCGCCGATATCAAGGTGGATGACGCGGCCACAGTAAAGCCGGCGGTTGCCCCTGCAGCGAAGCCCGCCGCGGCATCCGCCACGCCTGCGCGCGACGCGGGCGCGGTGCAAAACATCAAACCACAACTGCGTTTGGCGCCGTCAGAGGGCACGCCGGCCGCGGCAGAGGAACGCGCAGCCCAGGCGGCGCCCGCCGCGTCACCCGCGACAGTGGACAAACCCGCGGGCGGAAGTCTCGACGCGCCGCCGTTGCCGCGCATGACGTTGCCGCCGGAGGCGCCGGAAAAGCCGGTGGGCGAGACTGCGAAGCAGGAAGCGCCGGCGAAACCGTAGGGAATATCATGCCTTTGAACGTAGCCATTGCAGGCGCCAGCGGGCGCATGGGCAGGACCCTGATCGAAGCCGTGCTGCGGGGCGAGGACATGAAACTTGCGGCCGCGCTCGATATCGCGGGCAATCCGCACCTGGGCAAGGACGCCGGAGAACTCGTCGGTGCGGCCTGCGGCGTGAAAATCACCGATGACATCGAGCGCGCGCTCAACGGCAGCGACGTGCTGATCGACTTTACGCGCCCTGACGGCACGCTGCGCCACGTCGCATTGTGCCGCAAGCTTGGCGTGCGGCCGGTGATCGGCACCACCGGCTTTGACGACGCGGGAAAAACGGCGATCTCGGATGCCGCGAAAAATATCGCGATCGCGATGGCGCCCAACTTCAGTGTCGGCGTCAACGTCACCTTCAAGCTGCTGGAGACCGCCGCCAAGTCGCTGGGCAAGGGCTACGACATCGAAATCATCGAAGCGCACCACCGTCTGAAAATCGATGCGCCCTCCGGCACCGCGCTGCGCATGGGCGAAGTGGTCGCGCAAGCCACCGGCCGGGATCTAAAGCAATGCGCGATCTACGGCCGTGAAGGCGTCACCGGCGAACGCAAGGACGACACCATCGCGTTCTCTACCATCCGCGGCGGCGATCTGGTGGGTGACCACACGGTGATGTTCATCGGCATGGGCGAGCGTTTGGAGATCACCCACCGCTCGTCGAGCCGCATGAACTATGCCACCGGCGCGCTGCGCGCCGCGCAGTGGGTGATGGGCAAGCCACGCGGGCTCTACGACATGTTCGACGTGCTGGGGTTCAGGTAACGCCTGGTGTGGGGCGCAATTCCATTGCGCCGAATGAAGCTGCCGTGAGTGCGTCGCGCCTGCCTTGCGCATCCCGATATTTATCGTAACGCGTTACTGTAAGTTCCATGCCATCACGCATCAGGCCAAAGACGTTGCGCGGCCGTCCGCCCACCGGCCGCGCGCAAAGCGCCGCCGAACGCATGCGCCGCTATCGCGTGCGCCGGCGTGCTGCGGGCCTACGCACGGTGACCCGTTACGAGGCGCCGGCGCAGGCGTTGCCGGCAGGTGCATTAAAGCATCGCATCATCGAAGCGCGCAGTCTCGCCATGCACTGCCTGACGGCGCAAAAGATCGAGCGCGATCCCGGCTTGCTGGACCGGGTACGGCAAACGCTGGCCACCTGGCGCGGGCGCTATACCAGCGAAGGCGCTGAGGTGCCGCGCGCGCTGGATGAATGGCAAAGGCATTTTGCG
The DNA here is from genome assembly GCA_902825845.1 of uncultured beta proteobacterium. GTDB lineage: Bacteria > Pseudomonadota > Gammaproteobacteria > Burkholderiales > SG8-41 > UBA5216. The sequence continues at coordinate 44,656 of CADECM010000030.1, read as the reverse complement.
CGAGCCGTGGCCCGTGATTGCCGCGCTGATCACCGATGCCGGCGAGCGCGCCACGCGGCTGCGCCAGTCCACGCCTTTTGCCGGCCTGCTGATGTCTGACAAGCGCGGGCGCGTGTATGCGGCGTGCCGAGCTTGAGCATCTGATACGCGCCGCAGGACGCATCGCCAGCGAGCGGGAGTTGATAGTCATTGGCAGCCAATCGGTGCTGGGCCAGTTCCCCGATGCACCGGTGGCGCTGTTGATGTCGATGGCGGCTGACCTGTATTCCCTTGCGCGGCCGGAACTCGCGGACGAGGTGGGTGCCGCCATCGGCGAAGGCTCCGCTTTTCACGAGAGACATGGTTATTATTCTCGGGGCGTGAGTCCTGAGACCGCGACGTTGCACGCCGGCTGGCGCGTCATGGTATGACGGACAAGGCCACATTATTCGCGCGCATCAAGGGGACGAACATCGATTCAGCGCAGCGCAAAGGGGTGCGCGGTAGAATTGAGCGCGATTTCCCGGCGAAGTCCAGGAAATAGACTACCCGGTGTATCGATGTGCCGTGACTACTTTGCGCAGTGAGATGAACACTCTGACCGACGACCTGACAGCCGAAAACCGCGGCGGCCTGCTGGTGATCACGCTGGCGCGCGCGCACAAGGCCAATGCGCTGACGCTGGCGATGAATCGCGGCCTCACGCAATTGCTGCATGATGCGCGCATCGACAGCGCGGTGCGCGGCGTGCTGATCACGGGGGCGGGCGAGCGCGTATTCTGCGCGGGGGTGGATGTGCGCGAGGTTTCGACCCTGCCACCGCAAGAGGCGAGCCGTGTGCGCTCCGCGGCTTTTTTTGCGCTGTTGCTCGCGCTCACCGAATTTGACAAGCCGCTGGTGTCCGCTGTTAATGGGGCGGCGGCAGGTGGCGGCTTCATGATCGCGGCGCTCGCGGACACAATCGTGGCGGCCGCGGGGGCGCATTTTTCGTTGCCAGAAATCGATCTCGGTTCGCCGCCGCTGGCGGGGCTGGTCGTGCTTGAACCGGTGGTGGGGGCGGCACTTGCTTATGATCTCGTGCAGACCGCCCGCAAGTTAGGTGCGGATGAGGCCGAACGCCGCGGGCTGGTGCGCGCGGTGCTGCCACGCGAAGCGGTGTTCGCGCAGGCGGAAGCGCTGGCGCGCGAGCTGATGGCGAAGAACGCGCGCGCGTTTGCGGCGGGCAAGGCGTGGATGCGCGGGCCCGTGCGTGCAGGGCTGGAACGTGCGGAGGCGGCGATGATCAAGTGGCGCAGCGAGGGGAATGCCTGAATGAAATTCGAACTGTCACCGGAACTCACGCAGATGCGCGATGCGCTGCGCAAGTTCGCCAGGGCGGAACTGGAACCGCTGGAAGATGCCATCGACCGCACGGGCGAACTGCCGCCGCATTTGTTGCCGCTGCTCGGCAAGCACGGCTACCTGTCAATGCGCCTGCCGGTGGACGTGGGCGGCGCGGGCATGGGCCTGTTTCCGTATTGTCTGATGCTGGAGGAATTCAGCCGCTCGCATCGCGTGTTCGGGCTGCTCGCCAGTGCCGGCGGCGGTCTCACGCCGATTGCGATTGCGCGCCATGGCAGCGCTGAACAAAAACGCAAGTATCTGGCGGGTCTGATGGACGGCAGCATGCGCACCGCGTTCGCATTGACCGAGCCCGCCGGCGGCTCGGACAATTCGGCGATGACCACGCGCGGGGACAAGGTGGCGGGCGGCTGGGTGTTGAACGGCCGCAAGCATTACATCAATGGCGCACACGATGCGCACTTCATCGTGGTGATAGCGATCACCGATCCGGTCAAGCGCACGCGCGGCGGCGTCACCGCGTTTCTGGTGGACAAGGGCACGCCGGGATTCAACGTCACGCGCGTCGATACCACCATGGGCTCGGACGTGATCAAGCTCGCCGAAATCGAATTTGCCGACTGCAGGGTGCCCGACGGCGCGGTGCTGGGTAAACCGGGACAGGGCTTCGATCTGGCGAAGGAATCGCTGCGCGACGGCCGCATGGCGGTATCGTGCTCGTGCATCGGAACCGCGGACCGCCTGCTGGAAATGTCGGCCGCGCACGCCAAGTCGCGCGTCACCTTCGGCAAGCCGCTGGCCGAACGCCAGGCCATTCAGTGGATGCTGGCGGATTCCGAAGTCGACATCGCGGCGGGGCGCGCGATGGTATATCAGACGCTGGCGCAGATCGACGAAGGCAGGGATGTGGGCACGGCAGCGAGCATCTGCAAACTGTATTGTTCGGAAATGGTGGGTCGTGTGGCGGACCGCGCGGTGCAAATTCACGGCGGCATGGGAATAGTGCAGGGTTATCCGGTGGAGCGCATGTATCGCGACGTGCGGCACTATCGCATCGGCGAGGGTTCGAGCGAGGTGCAGCGCATGCTGATTGCGAAGGACGTGTTGAAGCGGGCGTAATTTCAAAAAACAACTTAGCCACCGATTACACCAATGAACACGGATTACCCGCTGAAAAATCCGTGCAAATCTGTGTAATCTGTGGCTAAGGTTTTTTGCTGGAATCAAATGAAACCACTGTCTGAAACTGTCGCGATCGTCGGCATCGGTGAATCCAAAGTCGGCAAGGTGCCTGAGAAAAGCACGCTGCAACTGCAGAGTGACGCGGCGTACGCTGCGCTCGACGACGCCGGCTTGACGATGCAGGACATTGACGGCCTGATCACCACGCCGATCCGCACCGAGCCGTGGAACATGCCGTGCGGGGTGGTGGCGAGTTTTCTCGGCGTGCAGCCGGCGTATCTGTCGACGCTGGATCTGGCGGGCGCGTCGGGCTGCGCGATGATTCACCATGCGGCGATGGCGGTGGCCTCGGGGCAGTGCAATACCGTGCTGTGCGTGGCGGGCCAGAATCTGCTCACCAACAAGACGCGTGCCTCCGCGGTGCAGACCATGGCGGAGTCGGGCGCCGCGCATGCGCAGTTCGAGACCCCGTACGGGCCGCTGGTCGCGTCCAACTACGCGCTGATCGCGCAGCGGCACATGTACGAATACGGCACCACTGCCGCGCAAATGGCGGAAGTCGCGGTGACCATACGCGGGCACGCCTTGCTCAATCCGAACGCGCATATGACCAAACCGATCACGGTGCAGGAGGTGCTGGATTCGCCGATGATCACCTCGCCGCTCAAACGTTTTGACTGTGCGCTGGTGTCGGACGGTGCTGCCGCGGCCATTGTCACTCGTGCCGACCGCGCGCGCGATTTGAAGCAAAAACCGGTGCGCCTGCTGGGGCAGGGCTACGGCCTGAGCCACAGCTACGTCGGAGAGGCGCCGCGCCTTACCCATAGCGGCGCGGTCGAGTCCGGCAGGAAAGCCTTCGCCATGGCGGGCGTGACGCACGCTGATATCGACGTGGCGCAATTGTACGATTGCTTCACCATCACGGTGATTGTCGAGCTCGAAGACCTGGGCTTTTGCAAGAAAGGCGAGGGCGGTGCGTTCGTGCAGGGCGGGCGTATTGCGCTGGGCGGCGAGTTGCCGGTGACCACGCACGGCGGCCTGTTGTCTGCCTGCCATCCGGGTCTCGGCGGCGGTTTTTTTCACGTGCTGGAAGGCGTGCGGCAGCTGCGCGGTCAGGCGCAAGGACGCCAGGTGAAGGACGCGAAACTCGCGCTGGTGCACGGCAACGGCGGCACCATCGCCATTCACAGCACGCTGATCCTGGCGGCATGAAAACATTTCAACCCGCGAAATCCAGCATATGACCGCACTCACGCCGTTACCGTCGCCCAATCCGCTCACCGAACCCTATTGGCAGGCGGCGCATCAGCGGCAACTGAAACTGCCGCGCTGCGAGGCCTGCACGAAATTTCATTTCTACCCCCGCAGCGCGTGCCCGCATTGCGGTTGCCGCAATCTGTCGTGGCACGCGGTTAGCGGCAACGGTGAGGTCTACAGCTATACCGTGGTGTACCGTGCGCCGAGCAAGAGTTTCGCGCCGGAGGTGCCATACGTGGTCGCCGTGGTGGCGCTGGATGAAGGGCCGCATCTGATGACGCGGCTGACGCAGATTGCACCGGATGACGTACGCATCGGGTTGCGCGTTACCGTCGATTTCAGGCGAATGGATGACGAAACCACGCTGCCGCTATTTCGACGCGCGGGTTGGTCTCTATAACTATCTGTTTTTATTAATAATTTTTATAGAACATGGGGCGTGCGCGAAGGCCGGCCGGCCGTGCAGCGAACGTCGTGCCGGCGCACTGTGGCGGTCGCGTGACAGCCCTTTATCACACGGGAAAATGCGCCTCCCGTGCTTGACACCTCTGGCGGTGCGCAGGCACCATCAGAGCGGCGCTGCGGTGGACGCGTTCGTCACATGCCCGCTGACGCTTTTCAATTCCAGGAGAAAAACAAAATGCATTGCGGTGTACGGAATACGGTATCAGCGTTTTTGATGGCGGCAGGCGTTGTTGCCTTTGTGGGCGCCGCACAGGCGCAAGCGCCAATGCCCTATGGCGGTCTTAAGCCGTCGTGGTACCTGTCACCCCATGTCGCGGTATTTGAGCCGGATGACAGTTTCGGCGTCAAGGGCCACGGTGTGGGCGGCGGCCTGCGTATCGGCAAGCCGTTCGCGCGGGACTGGGACGTGCAACTCGATGCGAGCCATGCGCGGCGTTCCGCGACCGGCAGCAAAATTCAGCAATCGCTGCTCGGTGTGGAAGCGATATTCCTGTTCAGCCGCAGCGAACTGCAGCCCTTCGTATCATTCGGTCTGGGCGCGGAACGCGATGAACGCACTCTGGGCGCGGTAAAGACCTCGGGTACCTCGCCGTTTCTCAGCGCCGGCGTCGGCGTGCGCTGGATGTTCGATAACACGCTCGGCTTGCAACTCGACTATCGCCGTGTCGAGGGATTCCTGCGCGACGACAATAAATGGGGTTTCAACAGCGCCGGCAACAATTATTACAACCTTGGCCTGATCTGGAACTTCGGCGTCGAAGCGCCGCGTCCGCCGGTGCAGAAAGTAGCGGCTGCGCCCGCGCCGGCCGCCGTCAAGCCCGCGCCGCCAGCCCCGAAACCCAAGGTCGAGGCCGCGCCTGCGCCCGCGCCGGTCGTGCCGCAGACGATGACACTGGATGCGCAGCGGCTGTTTGCCTTGAACAGCGCGCGTATCGTGCCGCCGGTGCCGGAACTGGATAGTTATGCCGGCGCGTTGCAGGCCAACCCGCAAGTGACCGCCGTGATGATTACCGGCCATACCGATCAGCTCGGCAGCGCCGCCTACAATCAGCGCCTGTCGCAGCAACGGGCCGATGCGGTGAAAGCGTATCTGGTTTCCAAAGGCGTAGCGGCAAATCGTTTGACGGCAAAGGGTGTTGCGTCGACACAGCTGGTTACGGTGTGCAAGGAAAAAACCCGTGCCGCCATGATCAAGTGCGGCGAGCCCAACCGCCGCGTGGTGGTGGAACAGATTACTGTTCCCAAGCGCTGAACGGTATTCACGGGTGGCGTTCTGTAAAAGCTGACAAAAAACCCTGCCTCGGCAGGGTTTTTTGTCGCTCTGCATGTGCGAAATATCATACTAAGTATATGATTTTAAACAATTTAATTGAGTCGGTCGCAAAGGGCGTTTGCGCCATACTGGCGCGTGGCGACCGTAATGGCACTGACAATCCCGGACGCGCCGGAAACAGCATCAGCCGCGGGAGTGCATAGTGTCAATCCGTGACCACCAAGCGATGCAAGCGGCGTTGCGCTTGCTGCTGCCCGCCTTAATTCTTTACGCGCTGCCGCTCGCCGCACAGCAGCCCGCGGTGCAGTCCGCACCCGCACCGCAGACGACGTTGTCGGAAAGCCCATTGACGCCGCCACCCCCGCCGGCGTGGCTGCAGGGCCGACCCGAATCGATGAAGGATTCCATGCTGGTGCCCAATGCGCCGGGCCTGAGCGCAAAGTCGGCTGCGGAAATGAAACTCGAGCAGATCAGGCTGCCGCCGGGTTTCCGCATTGCGCTGTGGGCTCAGGGACTGCCCAATGCGCGTTCCATTGCGCTGGGCGCGAAAGGCACGGTGTTTGTGGGCACGCGGCTGATCGACAGCGTCTACGCGGTGACCGAAAAAGAGGGCAAGCGTCAGGTCAGAATTCTGCTCAAGGGACTGCAGCAGCCGAATGGCGTGGCGTTTCACAACGGCGCGCTCTACGTGGCCGAACGCTCGCGCATTCTGCGTTACGACAATATCGAGGATCATCTCGACAATCCAGGCAAGCCAGTGCTGGTGTTCGACGCGCTGCCGCGGGACGAGCCGCACGGCTGGAAATACCTGACGGTGGGACCGGACGGCTGGCTGTATTTCGGTATTGGCGCACCGTGCAACATTTGCGTGCCGCCGGATACGCACGCGCAGATCGTGCGCGTCGATCCGAACAAGGGCATTCTGGAGACGGTGGCCAGAGGCGTGCGCAACAGCGTCGGCATGGCGTTTCACCCCAATACACGGGAGTTGTGGTTCACCGAAAACGGCCGCGACTGGATGGGCGACGACCTGCCCAGCGATACCCTGCACCGCGTGTCCCGCAAAGGCATGCATTTTGGCTATCCGTATTGCCATCAGGGCGATGTGCCGGACCCGCAATGGGGGCGGGGCCGCGCGTGCGGCGAGTTTGCGCCGCCGGTGCTGCAACTCGGGCCCCATGTTGCGCCGCTGGGCATGCGTTTTTACACCGGCAAAATGTTTCCGGCCGAATTCCGCAACCGCATCATCATCGCCAATCATGGATCGTGGAACCGCACCAACAAGCTTGGCTTCAACCTCATGCAGGTGACGCTCGACGCGCAGGGAAAAGCGGTGAAGTATGAACTGTTCGCCGAAGGCTGGGCCGAGGGCAACGGCTACTGGGGCCGCCCGGTGGATCTGCAGGTGATGCCCGATGGCGCGTTGCTGGTGTCCGATGATGCGGCCGGCGCGCTGTATCGTATCAGTTACCAGCGTTGACGTTCGCGAGCACGTTGCGCGGCAATGATGGCAGAATAGCGGGCGCGCGATCTTACGCGCTGCGGGTTTCAGGGAGATAACAAAATGAAGATCACCAGCTCTCGGCCTGCGCTGTCGGCGATACTGACACTGCTGCCGGCATACGCGGGTGCGCAAAGCGCGCAACAGCCGGCGCTGCTGCCGGAAGTCTCGGTCAGTGCCACGCGCGTGGCGCGCGACAACATGGATTTGCCAGTGTCGATCGACAGCGTCGATCAGCGCGCAATTCGCGAAGACAATCCGCAGGTCAATCTGTCCGAAGCGCTTAACCACGTGCCCGGCATCGCAGTGCTCAATCGCCAGAACTACGCCCAGGATCTGCAGTTGTCCTCGCGCGGATTCGGCGCGCGCTCGGCGTTCGGCGTACGCGGTGTGCGGCTGATTGCCGACGGCATCCCGGCGACGATGCCCGACGGCCAGGGCCAGGCCGCGACCTTCAGCCTGTCTTCGGCGCAAAACATTGAGGTGCTGCGCGGGCCGTTTGCCAGTTTGTATGGCAATGCCTCCGGCGGCGTGGTGCAGATATTCACCGCCGACGGGCCGCGGCAACCGACGTTTTCGCTGAGCGGGCTGTATGGCCGATACGACACCTACAAGCTGGGCGCGCAGTACGGCGGGCAGCATGGGCCGCTGAATATCGTGGTGGATGCCTCGCGTTTTGAGACCGGCGGCTACCGCGATCACAGCGCGGCGCGGCGCGATCATCTGAATGCCAAATTCAAATACGATCTGGGCAGCGCGGGCAAACTGACGCTGGTGTTGAATGCGCTGGATCAGCCGGAGACGCAGGACCCGCTGGGGCTGACGGCGGCACAAGTGGCGCAGAATCCGCGCCAGGTGGCGGCGGTCGCGCTGCAGTTCGACACGCGCAAAAGCATCGCGCAGACGCAGGCGGGCCTGACCTACGAGGTAAATCTCTCGGCCACCGACAAAATCAATGCGCGGGTCTACGGCGGCGACCGGCAGGTGACGCAGTATTTGAGCATTCCGCTTCAAGCGCAATTGGTGAACACCGCCGCCGGCGGCGTGGTCGATCTGGACCGGCGTTACGGCGGGGTCGGCTTGCGCTGGACGCATGAACGCAGGATTGGCGGCCGGCCGTTCAACCTCAGCGTGGGCGTCGACCATGATCGCATGCACGAAGGCCGCCGCGGTTTTATCAACAATAATGGCGTCAGCGGGGCGCTCAAGCGCGACGAGGACAACAACGTCAAGAATACCGACGTCTACGCGCAGGCCGAGTGGCAGGTGTCGCAGCGCATCGGGTTGCTGGCGGGCGTGCGCCACAGCCGCGTGAGCTTCGACTCCAAAGACTTTTTCATCGTGGGCACCAACCGCGATGACAGCGGCTCGCAAAACTATGCGCGCACCACGCCGGCCGCCGGCATCACTTTCAAGCTGACGCCGATGCTGAGCGCCTACGCCAATCTCGGCAAGGGATTCGAGACGCCCACCTTCGCTGAACTCGCCTATCGCGCGGGCGGCGCGACTGGACTTAATTTTGCCTTGAAGCCATCGAACAGCCTGCATCGCGAGATCGGCCTGAAGTCATTGCTGGGCGACAGCGGCCGCTTGAACCTTGCGTTGTTCCGCATCGACGTCAAGGACGAAATCGTGGTGGACGCCGCGAGCGGCGGCCGCACCACCTTCAAGAACGCTTCCGGCACCAAGCGCGAAGGCGTGGAACTGGCGTGGCTGCAAAAACTCCCGCGCGGCTTCGAGACGGCGCTGTCCTACACCTGGCTCGATGCCACATTCAAGGACACCTTTACCTCGGGTGCCACGGTCAACGCCGGTAACAAGCTGCCGGGTGTGGCGCCGCAATTGCTGTACGGCGAACTGGTGTGGCGCCACGCCGCGAGCGGCTTTCACGCCGGGGTGGAAATCAGGCACAGCGGAAAAATTTTCGTGAACGACCAGAATGCTGAAGCCGCGGCCGCCTATTCGGTGTGGAACCTGCGCGCGGCGCTGCAACAGCGCGGCAGAAACTGGAAACTCACCGAGTATGTGCGCGTCGACAACGCCGGCGACAAACGGTACATCGGCTCGGTGATCGTTGCCGACGGTAACGGGCGCTTCTACGAGCCCGCGCCGGGACGTAACGCCATGGTCGGTGTCAATGTTGAATTATCGTTTTAAAACAAATACTTATAATAATTCGAGATTGAGTCATGAAACCGTGGACGCGGGGGGGCGCGCGGCTCGCCGCACTGGGCGTCACCGTGCCTTGTTGCTGGGCAATGTGGCGCAACTGGCGATCATTCCGAATTCGCAAAAAAACCGACCCATGATGCGCTGAGGGATTTTCAGCCGATCAGTCTGATTGCCTTGGTGCCGCAGCTGGTGGTGATGCATCCGTCGCTGCCGGTGCAGAGCATCAAGCAATTGGTGGCGCCGGCCAGGGCGCACCCGCATGCCATCAACTTCGCGTCCAACGGCATGGGATCATCGACGCATATGGCGACGGAAACAATTTCCGTGATGGCAGGCGTGAAGATGCTGCATGTGCCATGTGCTTTTGGAGGATTATTTGTAAGTGGCTGAAGAGGACATTGTGTACGAGGTGCGCGATCGGGTGGCGTGGATTACGCTCAATCGTCCGGCGGCCATGAACGCGATCAACGACAATCTGCGTGCCGGCATCCCGGCGGCGATCACGCGCGCCGAAGCCGACGACGGCGTCAGGGTGATCGTGTTCAGCGGCGCGGGCGAGCGCGCGTTTTGCGCCGGTGCCGACGTGACCGGCTTCAAGGCGGTGGAAGCGCTGGTGAGCATGCGGCAGACGCGCGCGCATGCGCACTGGATCTCCGCGTTTGATCGCGCGCGCAAGCCTATGATTGCCGCGATACACGGTTATTGCCTCGGCGGCGGACTGGAGATCGCGCTGGCCTGCGATATTCGGATTGCGGCGGAAGGGGCGAAATTCGGTTTGCCCGAAGTGTCGCGCGGTACGCTGCCCGGCGCCGGCGGCACCCAGCGTCTTGCGCGCATGGTCGGACTCGGGCGCGCGCTGGATATCGCGTTGTCCGCCGAACCCATCAGTGCCGAAGACGCGCTGCGCATGGGGCTGATCAGCCGCCTGGTGCCGCCGGCGCAATTGATCAGCGCCGCCGAAGCGCTGGCGGCGCGCATCGCAGCGCACGCGCCGTTGGCCGTGCTGCTCGCCAAGGAGGCGGTTCGCGGCAGCCTCGATACCGATCTGCCCACCGGACTGCGTATCGAAGCCGATCTGGGAGTACTGATTGCTTCGACCGAAGATCGCGTCGAAGCCGGCAAGGCGTTCCGCGAAAAGCGCAAGCCCGAGTTCAAGGGACGGTGAGTATCAGCGCTGCAAAAGCTGTTTTGCCGCGGATGACCACAGAGGACGGCCGACGGATTGAAGTTAATCTGCGCAAACCTGTGTCAAGGGTTTTTGACGTTTTGAAACGGCAAAACTTTTTGCGACAGATTTACGCAGATTTACACGGATTAACCCCGGGAAGTCTGTGTTCATCTTTGGCAAAGATTTGAGGCGTTGTTTAAAAGTGATTTGTAATCATATGGTTACGTTCATTCCGTACTGTGCGCCGGTTTCCCGCGCACGTGCTTTCCGCTAGAATAGCGGGCTGTTTTCGCAGTGATTCCCTTCCGTTCCTGTCAAAGGAGTAACAATGAAAGTTCTGGTCACGGCCAAGCGCGTGATCGACCCCTACGTGAAAGTGCGCGTCAAGTCCGACGGCACCGGGGTCGAAACGGCCAATGTAAAAATGACGATCAATCCCTTCTGCGAAATCGCGGTCGAGCAGGCTGTGCGCATGAAGGAAGCCGGCATTGTCACCGAAATCGTGGTGGTCTCGATCGGCCCGCTGCAATGCCAGGAAACCATCCGCACCGCGATGGCGATGGGCGCCGATCGCGGCATTCTGGTGGAGACGGCCGAAGAAGTGCAGCCGCTTGCCGTTGCCAAAGTGCTGAAAGCCATTGTCGAGAAAGAGCAGCCGCGTCTGGTGATCATGGGCAAGCAGGCAATTGACGACGATTCCAACCAGTGCGGGCAGATGCTGGCCGCGCTGCTGGGCTGGCCGCAGGCGACACATATTTCGAATGTGACGGTCAACGGCGACAGCGCGGAGATCACGCGCGAAATCGACGGCGGTCTGGAAAAGCTCACCGTCAAAGTACCGGCGGTGGTGACTGCCGATCTGCGCCTGAACGAGCCGCGTTATGTGACGCTGCCCAACATCATGAAGGCGAAGAAAAAGCCGCTGGAAAACATCAAGCCGGATGCCCTGGGCGTGGACGTCAAGCCGCGTCTGAAGACGCTCAAGGTGGAAGAGCCCGCCAAGCGCAGTGCCGGTGTCAAAGTGGCCGACGTGCAGGAACTGGTCGCCAAACTCAAGAACGAAGCGAGGGTGATTTAAATGGCAATTCTGGTCATAGCCGAACACGACGGCAAACAACTCAAGCCGGGCACGGCCAACACCATAACCGCGGCCACCAAACTGGGCGGCGACGTCACGGTGCTGATCGCCGGACATCAGTGTGCGGAAGCGGGTGCCACGGCCGCCAAGGTCGCGGGCGTCAGCAAGGTGCTGGTGGCCGATGCACCGATCTACGACGGCTGGCTCGCGGAAAACATGGCGGCGCTGGTGCTGTCCATTGCCAAGAACTATAGTCACCTGGTGGCGCCCGCCAGTGGTTTCGGCAAAAACTTCATGCCGCGCGTGGCCGCGATGCTGGACGTGCAGCAGATCTCCGATATCAGCGGCGTTGTCTCCGCCGATACTTTTGTGCGGCCGACCTACGCCGGCAACGCCATGGCGACGGTGCAGTCCTCCGACGCGATCAAGGTGATCACGGTGCGTGGCACGGCTTTTGATCCGGCCGGCGACGGCGGTTCTGCCGCAGTTGAGGCGCTCGCCGCGGCAGCGGATGCGGGCCTCTCCAAATTCAATGGTCAGGAACTCACCAAGTCCGCACGACCGGAACTGACAGCGGCACGCATCATCGTGTCGGGCGGACGCGGCATGGGTAGCGCTGAAAACTTCAAAATCCTCGAGCCGCTCGCGGACAAACTCGGCGCGGCCGTGGGCGCGTCGCGCGCGGCAGTGGATTCAGGCTTTGTGTCCAACGACTATCAGGTCGGCCAGACCGGCAAGATTGTTGCACCGGAACTGTATGTCGCGGTCGGCATTTCCGGCGCCATTCAGCATCTGGCCGGCATGAAGGACAGCAAAGTGATCGTCGCCATCAACAAGGACGAGGAAGCGCCGATCTTCTCGGTGGCGAGCTACTGGATTGTCGACGATCTGTTCAAGGCGGTACCGGCGCTGGTGTCAGAATTGGGCTAACGCCGGGCACATTGCGTTGCGTGTAACGGGGCGTGATCCGCGAGGGTCACGCCCTTTTGTTTTTTTGCGGCGTCGGACACGTGATGCGCGCCGTAGGTTTTCCATACCATGCGGGTTCGAAGCGCTACGTTCTTTGCGGTAACATAGTGGCACTGCCCGCCCGGGCGTCGCCCTGTTTCCTGGAGAATCGCCATGTCAAGCTACGTCGCGCCGTTGAAGGACATGCTGTTCGTGATCAACGAACTCGCCGGTCTGGATGACATATCGAAGTTGCCCGGCTGCGAAGAAGTCAACGCAGAACTGGTGGAAGCGGTTCTGGGCGAGGCGGCGAAATTCGCGCAGGAAGTGCTGGAGCCGCTTAATCGCGTGGGTGACAAGGAAGGTTCGAAGCTCGCCAATCATGTTGTCACCTCGCCGGCGGGATTCAAGGCGGCTTACCAGCAGTTTCGCGAAGCCGGCTGGAACGGCCTCGGGGGCATGACCGAATACGGCGGTCAGGGGCTGCCGCATCTGGTGTCGAACCCGGTGCAGGAGATGTGGAACAGCAGCAACATGGCGTTCTGTCTGTGCCCGATGTTGACCTCCGGCGTGCTGGAAGCCATGCGCCATCATGGTTCGCCGGAACAGTTGCAGCGCTACGTGCCCAAGCTGACGTCGGGCGAGTGGAGCGGTACCATGAATCTCACCGAGCCGCAGGCGGGCTCCGATCTGGCGGCGGTGCGCACCAAAGCGGTGCCCGAGGGTGACCATTACAAAATCAGCGGTACCAAGATTTTCATCACCTGGGGCGAGCACGATATGGCTGACAATATCGTGCATCTGGTGCTGGCGCGCCTGCCCGATGCGCCGGAAGGCGTGAAGGGTATCTCGCTGTTCATCGTGCCTAAGTTTCTGCCCAATGCCGACGGCAGTCCGGGCGAGCGCAACGACGTGAAGTGCGTGTCGATCGAGCACAAGCTCGGCATCCATGCCAGTCCCACCTGCGTCATGCAATATGGCGATGCCGGCGGCGCGGTGGGGTATCTGGTGGGCGAAGCCAATCGCGGCCTCGAGTACATGTTCACCATGATGAATCACGCGCGCCTGGGCGTTGGGCTGGAAGGCGTGGCGGTGGCCGAGCGCGCCTATCAGCATGCGCTCGAGTACGCGAAGACGCGGGTGCAGGGGCGCGAGGTCGGCCAGCGCAGCGGCGACCGCGTGACGATCATTCATCACCCGGACGTGCGGCGCATGTTGATGCACATGAAATCGCAGATCGAGGCGATGCGCGCGCTGGCCTATCTTTCGGCTGCCACGCTGGATAAGGCGAAGCATCATCCCGATGCCGCCGAAAAGCGCCGCCATCAGGCGGTGATTGATTTGCTGATTCCCGTGGTCAAGGCGTGGTGCACGGAACAGTGCGTGGAGATTGCCTCCACCGGCGTGCAGATTCACGGCGGCATGGGGTTTGTCGAGGAAACCGGCGCGGCGCAGTATCTGCGCGATGCGCGTATCACCACCATCTATGAAGGCACCACCGGCATTCAGGCCAACGATCTGGTGGGGCGCAAGGTGGGTTACGAAAAAGGCGTGACCGCGATGGCGGTGATAGCGCAAATGCGCGAGACAGCGGCTGCCAGTACGGGGGACTTGTCCGCCATCGGCCAGGCGCTGTCGCGCGCGATAGACGCGCTTCAGGAAGCCACGCAGTGGATTGTCGACACTTTTCAGAAGAACCCCAACGCGGTGTATGCGGTCGCGGTGCCGTATCTGAAGTTGTTCGGTACCGTGGGCGGCGGCTGGATGATGGCGCGCGCGGCGCAGATCGCGCAGTGCAAACGGGCGGAGCCGGGCGCGGACGTGGGGTTCTACGACACCAAAGTCACCACCGCGCGGTTTTATTGCGAACACATTCTGCCGCAGGCAGCGGGATTCCGGCAGACAGTGGTAGCCGGCGCCGACAGCGTGCTGGCGCTTTCAGAAGCGCAGTTTTGAGCGACCGTGTGAAATAATAGGCCACCTGCCTTACCCGAAAGAAAAATAATGGTTACTTTGCTGTGCGTGGGTGTTGTGGTGGCAGTGGTGTGGGCGCTGGCGTATTTCTGCGCACCGGCCTGGCTATGGATCGGTTTGGCGGCGGCGGGGTTGCTGCTGCTGGGCCAATCCGGCATCGATTCGCCAGTGGTGATTGTGCTGGCCTGGATCATTCTGGTTATTCTGGGCGCGCTGCTGATTCCGGGGCCGCTGCGCCGCATGTTGCTGGGCGCTCAGTTGCTGGATTTGTTTCGCCGCATATTGCCGGAAATGTCGAGCACCGAAAAAGAAGCGCTGGATGCGGGCACGGTGTGGTGGGACGGCGAACTGTTCAGCGGCAAGCCCAACTGGAAAATACTGCACGCCTATCCCAGGCCGCGCCTGAGTGCCGAAGAACAGGCGTTTGTCGACGGCCCGGTGCAGGCGCTGTGCGAGATGGTGAACGAATGGGAAATCACCAACGATACCCATGATCTGCCGCCGCAAGCGTGGCAGTTCATCAAGGATCAGGGTTTCCTCGGGATGATCATTCCCAAGGAGTACGGGGGCAAGGGCTTTTCGGCGCTGGCGCACTCGGAAGTGATCATGAAGCTCACGTCGCGCAGCGGAACCGCGGCAGTGTCGGTGATGGTGCCCAACTCGCTCGGGCCCGCGGAACTGTTGCTGCACTATGGCACGCAGGAGCAGAAGAATCATTATCTGCCGCGTCTGGCCAAAGGTCTGGAAATGCCGTGTTTCGCGCTCACCAGTCCCGAGGCCGGATCTGACGCCGGCGGCATCCCGGATTTTGGCGTGGTATGCCGCGGCGAGTGGCAGGGCAGGAAGGATGTGCTGGGTATCCGTCTCACCTGGGAGAAGCGCTACATCACGCTGGGGCCGATCGCGACGCTGCTGGGACTCGCGTTCCGCCTCTACGATCCGGATCATATTCTGGGCGCGGAAGAAGATCGCGGCATCACGCTGGGCTTGATCCCCACCGACACGCCGGGCGTCAACATCGGACGGCGGCATTTTCCGCTGAATGGCGCCTTCATGAATGGGCCCAACTGGGGCAAGGACGTGTTCGTGCCCATGGACTGCGTGATCGGCGGCGTCGAATATGTGGGCCAGGGCTGGAAAATGCTGATGAACTGCCTCGCGGCAGGGCGCTCGATTTCGCTGCCGGGGAGCTCCGTGGGCATGTCAAAACTGGCCACGCGCACCACCGGCGCCTATGGCCGCGTGCGCACCCAGTTCAAGACCGCGATCGGCCGTTTTGAAGGCGTGGAGGAGGCGATGGCGCGCATCGGCGGCAACCTCTACCTGATGGATGCGGCGCGCGTGATGACCGCGGGGGCGATCGACCTCGGCGAAAAGCCGTCGGTGATATCGGCGATCGTGAAATACCACATCACCGAGCGCGGCCGGCAGGTGATCAACGACGCGATGGACGTGCATGGCGGCAAAGGCATTTGCATGGGCCCCAACAATTATCTCGGGCGCGCCTACCAGCAAATCCCGGTGGCGATCACGGTTGAAGGCGCCAACATTCTCACGCGCTCGATGATCATATTCGGGCAGGGTGCAATCCGCGGCCACCCCTATGTGCTGAAGGAGATGGAGGCCACGCGGGAAACTGACGACAGAAAGGCGCTGCGCGATTTCGACCGTGCGTTTTTCAGCCATGTGGCGTTTGCGGTTTCGAACAAGGCGCGCTCGTCGTGGATGGGACTGACCGGTGCGCGTCTGGTGCTGGCGCCGGGCGACCGCGAGACGCGGCGTTACTACCAGCAACTGACGCGGCTATCCAGCGCATTTGCGTGGGCGGCCGATGTGTCGATGTTCGTGCTCGGCGGTGCGTTGAAGCGCCGCGAACGGCTGTCGGCGCGGCTGGGCGATATTCTGAGCCAGTTGTATCTGGCCTCAACCCTGCTCAAGCGCCATCTGGACGACGGTTCGCCGGCGGAAGACTTGCCGCTGCTGCACTGGGCGATGCAGGATGCGCTGAACCGCGCGCAGGAGGCGTTTTACGGCTTGTTCGAGAATCTGCCCAATCGGTGGGTGGCATGCGCGCTGCGGCTTACCATTTTTCCGTACGGCCGCGTGTTTGATGCGCCGGCCGATAGGCTGGGCGGCGAGGTGGTGGGCTTGCTCATGACGCCGGGCCCCGCGCGCGACCGGCTCACTGGCGGCATGTGCATTCCACGCGACGAAAACGATGCGGTAACCGCGCTCGATGCGGCGCTGCTGGCGGTAATTGCGGCCGAACCGGTGGAGGCCAAAGTGCGCGCTGCCGCGCGTGCCGGGACGATCAACGGCGAGTTTGCAGAACCGTTGGCCGCCGACGCGCTGGCGAAGGGCGTGATCAGCCAGATGGAAGCGGATACGCTGTCGCGCGCCAAGGCGCTGCGCCGCAAGGCGATCATGGTTGACGATTTCCCCAGGGACTTTGGGCGCAGCGAGTTGTTCCAGACCACGCAGCCGGTCAGTTTTGAAGCGCTGCAACGCGCATGAGCGAAGCGGCCCCACCGGTCCTGTACACCGTTGACGGCGCCATCGGTACGCTGACTTTTAACCGGCCGCGCCAGATGAACGCGCTCGACCCGGCGGCGATTCATGCCTTTTGCGCGGCGTGCGAGCATGCGGAAACGGACCCGCGGGCGCGCGTGCTGGTGCTGCGCGGCGCCGGCGCTGCCTTTGTCGCCGGCGGGGACGTGGCGTCGTTCAAGGAAAATCTCGCCGATTTTTCCGCGATGATCCTGCCGCTGGCGGCCGAACTGCATCGCGGCATCATGGCCTTGCGCCGCGCACGCAAACCGGTGATTGCCAGCGTGCACGGCGCGGTGGCCGGCGCCGGCATGAGCATCATGATGGCCTGCGATCTGATCATCGCCGCCGAAGGTACCCAGTTCACCATGGCCTACAGCCGCATCGCGACCAGTCCCGATGGCGGCTCGACCTGGTTTCTGCCGCGGCTGGTGGGTTATCACAAGGCGATGGAGATGCTGTTGCTGGCTGACAGCGCGGATGCCCGCGCATTGCAGAATTTGGGTATCGTAAATCGCGTGGTGTCTGCCGCCGAACTGGAAGGTGCAACGCTGCAACTGGCGCAGCGTCTGGCGGCGGGTCCGGCGCACGCGTTCGCCGAAACCAAGGCACTTGTAAATAGTGAATTAAATCAATATCTTACGGAACATCTGTCGGCGGAAGCCCAGGCGTTCTCACGCTGTGCCGCGCACCCCGATTTTGCCGAGGGCGTGACGGCATTTGTGGACAAGCGCAAGGCTGTATTTGCGCGCGATTGAGCGCGCGAATGCGCAAAGGAAGGCACATGAGCGCAAAGCTTGGATTGGACGGCAAGACGGTATTCATCACCGGCGCCAGCCGCGGCATCGGGCGCGAAATCGCGCTGCGTTGCGCGCGCGGCGGCGCCAATATTGTGGTGACGGCGAAGACGGCCGAGCCGCATGCCAGTCTGCCGGGCACCATACACAGTGTCGCCGCCGAGGTTGAGGCGGCCGGTGCCAGGGCGCTGGCGCTGCAGCTCGATGTGCGCGATGAGGAGGCCATTGCCGCCGCGGCAAGTGCAGCCGCGCGGGCATTCGGCGGCATCGATATTCTGGTCAACAATGCCAGTGCGATCATGCTTGCCGGCACCGCGGCCACGCCGATGAAACGCTTCGATCTGATGCACGGCGTGAACGCGCGCGGCACCTTTGCCTGTTCGCAGGCGTGCCTGCCGTACCTCGAAAAATCCGCCGGTGCAGGGCGCAACCCGCATATTCTTACCCTGTCGCCGCCGCTGAACCTGAAGCCGAAATGGTTCAAGGACCATGTCGCGTACACGCTGAGCAAGTACGGCATGAGCATGTGCACGCTGGGCATGGCGGAGGAGTTTCGCGAGCTGGGGATCGCGGTGAATTCGCTGTGGCCCCGCACTACCATTGCCACGGCGGCAATCGCGGTGAATTTTCCGCAGTCGATACTGGATGCCAGCCGCAAGCCGGAGATCATGGCGGATGCGGCGTATGCGATTTTCAAACGCGACAGCCGCGGCGCCACCGGAAACTTCTACATCGATGAGAACGTCTTGCGGGAGGAAGGCGTCAGCGATTTCGGGCGCTACGCGGTAACGCCCGGCGCGGCGTTGTATACTGATCTTTTTCTCGAATAACGAAAAAATCCGCGTTTGACAGAGGAGCCCGGCCATGCCCGACGCCACGCAACATATTGTCACCGTTGAACAAGCTGGAACGCTGGACGGCCTGTTTCGCGAGCGCGTGGCGCGTACGCCCACTGCGGTGGCGTATCGCGACTACAACCAGCAGCATGGCAACTGGCGCGACTACACCTGGGAGCAGATCGATCACCAGGTGGCGCGCTGGCAGGCCGCGCTGCAACGGGACGGGCTGAAGGCGGGCGACCGCGTGGCGGTAATGCTGCGCAATTCACCGGAGTGGGTGATCTTCGACCAGGCAGCGCTGGGCCTGGGTCTGGTGGTGGTGCCGCTGTACACCCAGGACCGGCCCGATAATGTTGCCTATATCGTCAACGATGCGGGCTGCAAGCTGCTGCTGCTTGGCACAAACGAGCAATGGGCCACGTTCAGGGATGTGCGCGATCAGCTCGGCGCGCTCGTCCGCATACTGTTGGTCGAGCCGCTTGCAGGCACAGCCGACGATTCGCGCCTGCAGTCCATCGAACAGTGGCTGCCCGATCAGGGCGAAGCAACCCGCCACGTGCAGCGCGGCAGCGACGAGCTGGCGACCATCGTATATACCTCGGGCACCACCGGCAGGCCCAAGGGCGTGATGTTGTCGCACCACAACATCCTGTCCAACGCCTACGCGGGATTGCAGCGGCTGACGGTGGGCATGGATGACCTTTTCCTGTCGTTCCTGCCGCTGTCGCACACGCTGGAGCGGACCACCGGTTATTACCTCGCCATCATGAGCGGCGCCACCGTGGCCTTTTCCCGTTCCGTAGCGCAACTTGCCGAGGATCTGCAGTCGCAGCGCCCGACCCTGCTGATTTCGGTGCCGCGGATTTATGAGCGCATCTGGGGCGCGATACGCGCCAAGCTCGATGAAGGTCCGCCGCTGCGCAAGAAGCTGTTTCTGGCGGCGGTCGACGTGGGTTACGCGCGCTTTGAGCACGCGCAGGGACGCGGCCCGTGGAAGCTGTCGTTTCTGTTGTGGCCGATCCTCAACGCGCTGGTGGCGGGCAAGGTGATGGCGCGGCTGGGCGGACGCATGAAGGCGGCGATTTCGGGCGGTGCTGCGCTGGCGCCGGATATTTCGCGCGTGTTCATCGGCCTTGGCCTGCCGGTGCTGCAGGGCTACGGCTTGACGGAAACCAGTCCCATTGCCTGTGCCAACAGTCCCGGGGACAATCTGCCGGCGAGCGTCGGTGTCGCGGTGCACGGGGTGCAGGTCAAGATCGGCGAAAACAATGCGCTGTTGATCAAGGGGCCCAATGTGATGATGGGCTACTGGAATAACGAGGAAGCCACGCGGGCGATGATACAGCCCGACGGCTGGCTGAATTCCGGCGACACCGCGCGCATCGACGAACAGGGCCATGTGTTCATCACCGGACGCCTGAAGGAAATCATCGTCATGTCCAACGGCGAAAAATTGCCGCCAGTGGATATGGAGAATGCGATCCTGCGCGATCCGCTGTTCGAGCAGGTCATGTTGCTGGGCGAAGCCAAGCCTTACCTGAGTCTGATTGCAGTGTTGCATGCGGAGCACTGGAAAAAACTCGCGGCGGATAACGGCTGGAAGGCGGATACCCCGGCCACGCTGCACGACGCGGCGGTCGAAAAACTGATTACCAGCCGGGTGGGTGCGCAGCTTAAGGACTTCCCCGGCTATGCCCAGGTGCGGCGCGTATCGCTGTCGCTGGAGCCCTGGAGCGTCGAAAATGGATTGCTGACGCCAACCCTGAAACTCAAGCGGCCCAAGGTCATGGAAAAGTTTAACGCCGAGATTGATGCGATGTACGCGGGTCACTGATGAGCGATACGTCTGCCAGCGCGATGCTGCCGGCGGGCAAGGAGCCCATGCTGCGGGTGGTGCCCATGCCAGCGGATGCCAATCACACCGGTGATATCTTCGGCGGCTGGATCATGTCGCAAGTGGATCTTGCGGGCAGTATTCCCGCAGTGCGCATGGCCCGGGGACGGGTGGCGACGGTGGCCGTGAATTCGTTTGTATTCCGCCAGCCGGTATTCGTCGGTGACGTGGTGAGTTTCTACGCAGAGGTGGTCAAGGTCGGACGTACGTCGATCACCGTGGATGTGGAAGTGTATTCGCAGCGCCGGCCGGAAAAGGAGCAGTGCGTAAAGGTGACCGAGGCGACATTGACCTACGTTGCGGTCGACGACAATCGTCAGCCGCGTGTTGTAACTGCGCCACGTACCTGATTGGCGGCCGATCAAAAGTTTGCAAAAAACGCTTACGGCCCGCAACGCTGGGGCTAGACTATTTCAGGCATCTCAGACAAGAAGGGAAATTTTATGAAATTTAGTAATAAAATCATATGCTTATCGGTATCTGCCGCTCTCGCGTCATGGTCTGCTGCGAGTCTTGCCGGGGGATTTGCCATTGGCACCCAAAGCGGCAGTGGCACGGGTAACGCATTCGCGGGTGGCGCGGCTGCTGCGGATGACGCCAGCGTTGCTTGGTACAACCCAGCGGCAATGACCGCGTTGCCGGCTGGCAAACACCTCACTGGCGCGCTGCACGTCATAAGAACCTCGTTCAAGTTTTCCAACACCGGTTCGACCGGATTGCTGGCTTCGCCGACGTTGGGTAACGGCGGGGACGGCGGCGGCTGGGCCTATGTTCCCAACGGATTTTTTGTGATGGATCTCAATCCGTCTTTGCGGTTGGGCGTGGCGCTGAATGCGCCGTTCGGTCTGAAGACCCACTACGATGATTTTTGGCGCGGCCAACTCACCGCGCTGAAATCGGATATCAAAACCGTCAATATCAATCCGTCGATTGCGTTCAAGGTTAACAATCAGTTTTCGATCGGCGCCGGCGTCAGTGTCCAGCGGATCGATGCGGAATTGACCAGTGGAGCAAACGCCGCGGGCACCAACATTTTCAAACTCAAGGCGGACGACGTCGGCTATGGTTTCAATGTGGGTGCGACGTTTCAACCGGCAGCCAGCACGCGCATAGGCCTTCATTATCGTTCGCAAATCAATTACAAGCTTGATGGCGATGCCACATTTAGCTTGGCGCCGCAATTGAATGGTCCCGTTACGGCCGACTTGAAAACGCCGGCCAGCGCGTCATTGAGCCTTTTCCAGCAAGTGGGTTCAAACGTTGAGTTCATGGCCGATGTCACCTGGACCAAGTGGAGCAATCTGCAACGATTGGTGGTGGTTCGCGGTACGCCGTTACCCGCCATACCCACGCTGGAGTTCCAGTGGGACGATACCTGGCGCTTTGGCGTCGGCGCGAACTACAAGCTCAACAGTCAAACCAAGCTGCGTTTCGGCCTTGCACTGGATCAAACGCCAACCAACGATACGCATCGCACGGCGCGCTTACCTGACCAGGATAGAACATGGGTGGCATTTGGCGTTCAGTACAAGCCATCCAAACAGGGCACGCTTGAAATCGGCTATGCCCATGAGTTTGTAAAGAATGCTTCCGTAAACAATACTACGCCGGCAGGCAGTCTGGTCGGCACGTTCAAGAACAAAGCTGATATCTTGTCGCTGCAGTATTCGCACTCGTTCTAATTCGTTGTACCAAGCCGGGCGGCCCTTCACGGCCGCCCGTTTTTTTTCGGTGCAGGGCGTGTTACGCACGCAACGCCACGGTGCTAGAATCGTTGCAATTCAAACCGGGAGTTGCCATGCACACCGTCTCCCCCGCTGTTTCTCTCGACGTGTCCCCGTTTATCGTGCGCAAGGCCGCAGTGCTGGGCGCCGGCGTGATGGGCGCGCAGATTGCCGCGCATCTGGTCAACGCCAACGTCGAAGTGATTCTGTTTGAGCTGCCGGCGAAAGAAGGCGATCCCAACGGCAACGTGCTGAAGGCCGTCGACAATCTGCGCAAACTTGAACCGAGTCCGCTGGCCACTGCGGCGCGCGCGGGCTTCATCCGGCCCGCCAATTACGATCAGCATCTGGACGTGCTCAAGGAATGTGACCTCGTGATCGAGGCGATTTCCGAGCGCATGGACTGGAAATCCGATCTCTACAAGAAGGTGGCGCCGCATCTGGGGCCGCATTCGATATTTGCCAGCAATACCTCGGGGCTGTCGATCAATCAATTGGCACAGGCGTTTCCGGCAGAATTGCGGCATCGCTTCTGTGGCGTGCACTTCTTTAATCCGCCGCGTTATATGCATCTGGTCGAGTTGATTGCCTGCAAGGAAACCGCGGCGCATATCCTGGATGACCTCGAAAAATTTCTGGTGACCACGCTGGGCAAGGGTGTTGTGCGTGCCAGGGACACGCCGAATTTCATCGCCAACCGCGTGGGCGTGTTTTCGATGCTGGCGACGATTCATCATGCGGAGGGCATCGGCATCGGTTTTGATACCGTCGATGCACTGACCGGTTCGCTGATCGGGCGGCCGAAGAGCGCCACCTTCCGCACTGCGGATGTGGTGGGGCTCGATACGTTTGCGCATGTGGTGAACACCATGAAAGACGCGCTGCCGGACGATCCCTGGCATCGATATTACGCGGTGCCGGCGTGGCTGAAGACCTTGATCGATCAGGGCGCGCTCGGACAAAAGACCCGCCGCGGTGTTTACCAGAAGATCGGGAATGATATACAAGTTATTGATTTAAAAGAGAAAAAATACCGCCTGTCCGAAGGCAAGGCAGACGAGGGCGTGGTCGAGATTCTGAAGAACAAGAACGTTGCCGAGCGTTTCGCGCAACTGCACGCGAGCACGCATCCACAGGCCTTGTTTTTGTGGTCGATATTCCGCGATTCGTTTCACTACTGTGCCACGCATCTTGACGCCATCGCCAGCAATGCGCGTGACCTGGATTTCGCCATCCGCTGGGGTTTCGGCTGGGACATTGGACCGTTTGAAATCTGGCAGTCGGCGGGCTGGCAGCAGGTGACAAAGTGGATTGCCGAGGACATCGCGGCGGGCAAAGCGATGGCGAGTACGCCATTGCCCGCCTGGGTGACGGAGGCTTCACGCGTGGGCGTGCACACGCCGCAAGGATCGTTCGCGCCCGCGGTGAACCATTATCAGCCGCGTTCCGCGTTGTCCGTATACAAGCGGCAACCATTCCCCGACAAATTGCTCGGCGAAGAACGCTGGTATGGCGAGACGATATTCGAGACTGACGGCGTGCGTTGCTGGCATACCGGCGACGACATTGCCATTGTCAGCTTCAAGAGCCGCATGCATGCGATCGGCGACGATGTGCTTGATGGCGTGCAGCAGGCGATCGAAGCCGCGGAAAAGAACTACCTGGGCCTGGTGGTGTGGCAGACCGAGCCGCCGTTTTCGGTCGGCGCCAATCTGAAGAAGACACCCGCGGGCGGTTCAAAGCCAAGGCAGAGCTCCGCCATGGGCAAGCTGTTCCGGTCGTTCAAGAAGGAGGCGGAGTCGCTGGCGTTGAAAGCCGCGCGGCAACTGGGCGTGGCCGATCAACTGATGGCGGGCAAGCTGGCAGAAGTCGAACACCTGGTCGAGCAATTTCAGGTCACCACCCAGGCCCTGAAATATTCGATGATTCCAACGGTGGCTGCGGTCGATGGTCTCGCGCTCGGCGGCGGCTGCGAATTCGTGATGCATTGCGACCGCGCGGTGGCGTCGCACGAGAGCTACATCGGGCTGGTGGAAGTGGGTGTGGGCTTGTTGCCCGCGGGCGGCGGCTGCAAGGAATTTGCGATGCGCGCCGTGGCGGATGCGAAGGGCGGCGACACGTCGATGTTTATCCAGAAATACTTCCGCGCGATGGCGATGGCGGAGGTGGGGCGCAGTGCGGAGCATGCGCGGGACATCGGCTATCTGCGCGCCACCGATAAAGTGGTGATGAACCGCTTTGAGTTGCTTGAAATCGCCAAGGCCGAAGTGCGCGCGCTGGCAGCCGGCGGCTATCGCCCGCCGTTGCGGCAAAACGCGATTCCCGCGGCGGGCCGCAGCCAGATCGCCACCATCCGTTCCGTGCTGGAAAACATGCTGGCGGGTGGACATATTTCCGAGCACGACCATCTGATCGGCTGCAAAGTCGCGACGGTGATCTGCGGCGGCGACATCGAGGCAGGCAGCCTGGTGGACGAACAGTGGTACCTCGATCTCGAACGCCAGCATTTCATGGAACTGCTCGCCACCCAAAAAACCCAGGCCCGCATCGAGCATATGCTGACCAAGGGCAGGCCGCTCAGGAACTGAACTCGTGAGGCGACAGGCGTGAGGCGCAACACCACGACGGGTTACGCCTCACGTCTCACGTTTCACCACTAAACGAGGTTCAACATGACCAAACAAGTGCAGGATGCCTACATCGTTTCCGCGACCCGCTCGCCGGTGGGCAAAGCCCCGCGCGGCATGCTGAAAAACGTGCGGCCGGATGATCTGCTTGCGCATGTGCTGAAAGCGGCAGTGGCGCAATGTCCGGGCATGGACGTGGCGGCGGTCGACGATGTGATCGTCGGCTGTGCCATGCCGGAAGCGGAGCAAGGCATGAACGTGGCGCGTATCGGTCTGTTGCTGGCCGGCTTTCCCGATACCGTGTCGGGCATGACCATCAACCGCTTCTGCTCCTCGGGGGTGCAGGCGGTGGCGCTGGCCGCGGACCGCATTCGTCTCGGCGAAGCCGATGTGATGATCGCCGCCGGCACCGAGAGCATGAGCATGGTGCCGCTGGGCGGCAACAAGCCATCGTTCAGCCCGTCCATCTTCGAGAACAACGAAAACATCGGTATCGCCTACGGCATGGGCATTACCGCCGAGCGCGTTGCGACACAGTGGAAAGTCAGCCGCGAAGATCAGGATCTGTTCGCCACCGAGAGTCATCGCCGTGCTCTGCATGCCACCGACAGCGGCGAATTCAAGGATGAAGTCACGCCGTTTACGCTGAACGACAAGGTGCCCGACCTTGCCAGCCGCGAGATCAAAGTCAAGTCGCGCGTGGTGACGGCGGACGAAGGCCCGCGTCGGGATACGTCGCCCGAGGGGCTCGCGCGCTTGCGGCCCGCGTTTGCCGCGAAGGGCAGCGTCACTGCGGGTAACAGTTCGCAAACCTCGGACGGCGCGGGCGCAGTGGTGCTGATGAGCGAGGCGGCGATGAAGCGATTTAACGCGAGCCCGCTGGGGCGCTTCATGGGCTATGCGGTTGCCGGCGTGCCGCCTGATGTCATGGGCATCGGTCCGGTGAAAGCGATTCCCAAGGTGTTGCAGCAGGCAGGCCTCAAGCAGGATACGCTCGACTGGATAGAGCTGAACGAAGCCTTCGCGGCACAGTCGCTGGCGGTAATCAAGACGCTCGGTCTGGATCCCGCCAAGGTCAATCCGCTGGGCGGCGCCATCGCGCTGGGTCATCCGCTGGGCGCCACCGGCGCGATACGCGTGGCGACACTGATGCATGGCCTGCGCCGCAGCAAGAAGAAATATGGCATGGTCACCATGTGCATCGGCACGGGCATGGGCGCGGCCGGGTTGTTTGAGGCGTTGTAGCGATATGTATAAAAACTTTGTTTATAATCATATACTTACAATACTGGCGGCACTCAGTCTCAGTGGCGCGGTGGCTGCCGCGGAGGTTGCCGGGGTCAAGCTTGCCGACACGGTGCGCGTGGGAGATGGCGGACCCGAACTGAGCCTGAACGGGGCCGGCGTGCGCACCCGTTTCATGTTTAAAGTGTATGTGGGTGCGCTGTATCTGCAACAGAAAAAAACGACTGCGGCGGCCGTGTTGAGCGATGCCGGTACCAAGCGTGTCGCCCTGCACATGCTGCGCGATGTGTCGGCGGACCAGTTTTTTTCCGCGTTGAACGACGGGCTCAAAAACAACCATGTACCCGATCAGCTTGCGAAGCTGGAACCGCAGATCAGGCAGATCGAGGGCATCTTCAAGGCGGTGGGCACGGCGAAAACGGGTGACGTGATCCTGATCGACAGCGTGGCGGATCGCGGCACGCGCATCACGATCAACGGCAGCGACAAGGGGCTCATACCCGGCGCCGACTTCAACCGCGCGCTGCTCAGGACCTGGCTGGGCGACAAGCCGGCCGATGCCGACCTGAAGAACGCGATGCTCGGCGGCTGAGCGCCGGCCGCGCGTTACATGTTCGGGTAGTTCGGCCCGCCGCCGCCTTCCGGCGTCACCCACACGATGTTCTGTGTCGGGTCCTTGATATCGCAGGTCTTGCAGTGCACGCAGTTCTGCGCGTTGATCTGCAGCCGCGGGTTGCTGCCATCGTCGTTCCGCACAATCTCGTAGACGCCGGCCGGACAGTAGCGTTGCTCCGGCGCGTCGTACAATGCGAGATTGACGTTGACCGGCACCGCGGCGTCCTTCAGCGTCAGGTGTGCGGGCTGGTCTTCATTGTGGTTGGTGTTGGAGATGAACACCGAGGACAGGCGGTCGAAGCTGATCACGCCATCCGGCTTGGGATAGGCAATCGGCGTGCATTCGTTCTTGTTCTTCAGCGACTCGTGATCCGCGCCGTGGTGATGCATGGTCCACGGCGCTTTGCCGCGAAACACGACCTGGTCAACGCCGAAGCCCAGTGTGCCGACAATAAGACCCTTGCTCATCCACGGCTTGAAGTTTCGCGCGCGGTGCAGTTCGTCGTGAAGCCAGCTATTTTCAAAGGCCGCGGGATAGCCGCTCAGCGCTTCGCCCACCCGATCATTGCGCACCGCGTCGAACACCGCATCGGCGGCCAGCATGCCCGATTTGATGGCCGCATGGCTGCCTTTGATGCGCGAGGCATTGAGAAAGCCAGCATCATCGCCGATCAGGCAGCCGCCGGGGAATATCAGCCTGGGCAGCGACTGCAGGCCGCCGGCGTTGATGGCGCGCGCGCCATAGGAAATGCGCTTGCCGCCTTCGAGATAGCTGCGTATCGCCGGGTGCGTTTTGTAGCGCTGAAACTCCTCGTACGGACTCAGATAGGGATTGGTGTAGCCGAGGCCGACCACAAAACCGATCGCCACCAGATTGTTCTCGAGGTGGTAGCAGAATGAACCGCCATAGGTATCGTTGTCCAGCGGCCAGCCGGCGGTATGGATCACCAGGCCCTGCTGATGCTTTTCCGGTTTGATTTCCCACAGTTCCTTGAGGCCGATGCCGTAGAGCTGCGGTTCGACGCCGTCCCGCAGCTTGAACTTTTCCTGCAGCTGCTTGCCGAGATGGCCGCGGCAGCCTTCGGCGAACAGCGTGTACTTGGCGTGCAGTTCCATGCCCGGCGCAAACGCGTCGGAGGGTTTGCCGTCCTTGCCGATGCCCATGTCGCCGGTGGCGACACCGGTAACCGTGCCCTTGTCGTCGAACAGCACCTCGGCGGCGGCAAAGCCGGGGAAAATTTCGACGCCCAGGCCTTCGGCCTGCTGGCCCAGCCAGCGGCAGACATTGCCCAGACTGACGATGTAATTGCCGTGATTCTGCAGACAGCCCGGCAGCAGAAACGTCGCCACCCGCGTTGATGACGTCTCACTCAGGAACAGAAAGCAGTCTTCGGTGACCGGCGTGTTCAGCGGCGCGTCGAGTTCCTTCCAGTTGGGCAGCAATTCGTTCAGCGCGCGCGGATCCATAACGGCGCCCGACAGAATATGCGCGCCGACTTCGGAGCCTTTTTCAATGACGCAGACGCTGATATCGTGGCTGTGTTCGGCGGCCAGTTGTTTTAACTTGATGGCTGCCGCAAGCCCGGCCGGGCCGGCGCCCACGATGACAACATCGTACTCCATCGATTCGCGTTCTGACACTTTGGACTCCCCGCTGCGTTTGGTATTCAAATATTATAACGCCGCCGTGTCGCCCAGTATGCCTCGCGCGCAGACGATGCCGCTTTGCACCGCGGCTTCCAGCGTCGCCGGATAGTCGCCCGCGGTGTAATCACCGGCCAGCCAGAAATTCTGCAGTGGCGTTTGTTGCGCGGGGCGCTTGAGTGCCGGTGTCGCCGAAAACGTGGCGCGTTTTTCAGTGATCACGCGCTGCCACTGGAGCGGCGGCAACGGGCCGAAATGTTCGCCCATCTCCCGCAGCACGCGTTCCGCCAGCACATCCTGTGTCAGAGAATGGTGCGGCCCTTCGGCGCTGATCACCGCGCCCACCAGGCCGCGCTGGCCACAGATGGCTTCGCGGTCGAACAGCCAATGCGCAACGCCCTGGGGCAGCCCCGTCATTGGCGCGGGCAGTTTGACACGTCCGTCAAACTGAAAATACGCACTGGTGATGGGCTGATACTCCAGGGCATCGGCGAGCGCCGCAGCCCCGGACAGCGCGCTGATGCCGCCCAGAAAACCCGCCACCTGGTGCGGCGGCAGCGCGCAGATCACGTGACTGAAGTGTTGCGCCGCGGTGCCAGCCGTGACTTGAAAACCGGATGCCAGCGGATGGATGGCGGTGACGCGGCAGCCGGTAAGCACCGTGCCGCCGCGCGCGCGCACGTAGCGGGCCGCCGGTTCCGGAAACAGGGCGCCCAGATCGACGCGGGATATCAGCAAGTCGCTGCCCGCGCGGTCGCCATTGAGGCCGTCGCGCAAGACATTGAGAAAAAGTTGTGCCGAGGCGTCTCCCGGCGGCGTGTTGAGGGCCGCCACGCACAGGGGCTCCCACAGGTATCGGGTGAGCACCGGTCCTTGCCCATGACCCGCAAGCAAATCGCTGACACTGGCATCGTGCGGCAGACGAAAATTCGCGCCGCGCAGCGCGTGCATCATGCGCACAGCCGCAAAGCGTTCGCGCCAGTTTGCGCCTTTTGCCGTCAGCAGGGCCGCCGCCAGATGCAGCGGCGCGGGCAGCCTGGGTGCGCGCAGCTGCAAACGCTGATGCATATGCCAGTCGAGCGGGAGTCGCAGTAGCACATCCGCGGGCGCGGCTTGCACCTCGGCAATCAGGCGCAGGGTTTCGCGATACGCGCCGATGAGAATATGCAGGCCGTTGTCGAGCGCAACGCCATGGATTGCGACGCGTCGCGCGCGCCCCCCCAACACCGGCCCCGCTTCGAACACCGTCACCGGCACCTGTCGCCGGGCCAGCGTCACCGCCGCCGCCATGCCGGCGTAGCCGCCGCCGACGATGGCTACCTGCGGCGGATTCTCGGGTGATATCAAAAAAACTGTTTAAAAACAGATAGTTATGTTATTTAGAATGCGTACTTCCGCAAGCCACCATCCACCGGCATCACCGTTCCGGTGATGTAGCCCGCAAGCGGCGACGACAGAAATACCGCCAGCACCGCCAGTTCCTCCGGCTCGCCATAGCGTCCCACCGGAATCTCCTTGGACGATTGCTCGGCGCGATATTCCGGCGAGTATTTGCGGCGAATTTGTTCGCTCATGATGCGGCCCGGCGGAATGGAGTTGACCGTGATGCCGTATTTGCCGACTTCGCGCGACAGGCCTTTGGACCAGGCGTGAATCGCGGCCTTGGTGGGGTTGGCGGCAACCAGTGCTTCGGGTTCTGATTTGCCGCTGATGTTGATCACGCGGCCCCATTTGCGTTGCATCATGCCCGGCAGCACGGCATGCGTGAGCTGGCGCACGCGCACGAAATTTAGCGTCATGGATTCATCCCAGTCGCTGTCGGGCGCATCGACAGGTATCGCCGGTTTGCTGCCGCCCGCGCTGTTGATCAGGATGTCAATCTTGCCCAGCGCTTTTGCGGCGGCCTGCGCCAGCCGCGCGGCGGCGTCGGCCTCCATCACGTCGATTACCACGATCGCGGGTTTCTTGCCGCCGGCGGCGGCGATTTCCGCCGCCAGTTCGTCGAGCAGGTTCTTGCGCCGGGCGACGATGCAGGTTTGCACGCCTTCCGCGGCCAGCCCTTTGGCGATGGCGCGGCCGATGCCCTGGCTGGCGCCGGTGACCAGCGCTGTCTTATCCGTCAATTGCAGATCCATGTGTACAGGCCTCCGTGGATTATTCGTCGTCGCCGGCCGCGCTGTCGTCGTCGTCGGCACGCGTGGCTTTGCGTTTCGCGTCCGCGGCAGCGCGCAGGGCTGCCGCGCTTTGAAAATAGTCGTCTATCGAACCGGCAGTGCTCAGGTGCAGTGCGGGCGGGTAGATGCGCAGGCTGGCGCCGATGTGGTTGACGTCGCGCATTTGCTGGCGCTCCTGCACCCATTGGCCGGCGCCTCCCGACAGCGCGGGCACAATACAGGCCACGATGGCGGCGCGCCGCGGCGCGATGTTCGAGGCGTGTATCAGGTGCAGGTAGAGCGCGCAGCCCAGCGCAATGGCGCCGACCCACGCCGCGCGCAAGCTCCACTGCGGCAGCGAAAACATGAACCAGCCCAGGTCCAGCACGCCGTTGATCGCATAGAAAATCGCGGCGACCCCCAGAAATATCGCGGCGTGGCGCAGCCAGCGCCATTCCCCGCACAGCATGCGCGACAGCAGCGCCCAGAACGCCACCCACATGCCAGCGCCGGCAGCCGCTGAAATCAAGGTCGTGACGAGCACCGCGGCTAGATCCCGCGGCACGCCGAGCCAGGTGGTGTAGCCGAGCTGCGCCAGTCCCGCCGCGGCGCCGATGCCGGCCAGCCAGGCCGGATCGTGCAGAACGGATGCCGGACGCAGCTGATCGGGTTTCTCCGGCGGCAGCGCCTCGAAGGCGGTGCGCAGACGCAGGCGCGTGCGGCCGATTTGCAACACGCCGTTGGGGACTTCAACATTGCGCGTCCCGCGGTGGCGTTTTCCGGCGATCAACACGCCGTTTACGGAATCGAGGTCGCTGACCAGCACGCGGCCGTCGGGCGTGATTTCCACGGTGGCGTGCCGTGCGGCGGCATAGGCATCGTCAAGCGTCACATCGGCGTCCACCGCGCGGCCGATGCTGAATGTGCGTTTGTCATCGGCGAGCGCGACGCGCTCACGCAATTGCACGCGCCCGTGACTGTCGAGAATTTCAACCAGAACGGCGGCCTTGCCGCTGCTGACCGGATCGTTCATGGCCGCCACTCCATGGCTTCGACATAGCGTTTGATAAAACGCATCGCCGGTTCGAATTCGAGTCCATACATGTCGAGATGGCTGGCAAAGCCGCGTTTGGTATTGTTCAGGCTGCTCACACGCACGGTGAAGTCGTAAAGGCCTTCAAGCTTGCGGTAGCCGCGGCTGCAGACCATCACGCTGGCGTCGAATCCTTTCAGCGCCACCACGCGGTTTTCGCAGGCGAACGGCCCCACATGCCGGCGCGAGCCGAAAGCGCCGGTCGCGCTCGCCAGGTCAGAGAGTTTGCTCGCAAAGCGCCAGGCGTCGAGTTTGTCGGTGCTCAGCACATAGTGCGCGTAGCGCAGGTCGCCGCTGAACAGGCCTTGCTGCACGTAGAGGCCGGCCTTGGCGGCGCAATTCATGCTGACCACCTGTATCGGCTGGCTGGGCGTGGGATCGCCGGCGGCATTGCAATCGATAAAAGGCGCAAGTTTACCCGGCAGCAGATAGCCTGCAGCCGCCTGCGTAAGCATTTTGCCGTTCAGCGCACCGAGCAGCGCGGCGGCGTGGGCGCGCAGTTGCGCGGTCGCGTCGCGGGTGAGGCTCCTGGCGTTGGGCGTGCTCTTGCGCGACCGTTCCAGCAGCGCCAGCGCATGCTCGGCCGGCACCAGAAAGCTGACCAGTTGTTCGAAACGGTAGCCGGAGACGTTGATGCCGATAACACTGCCCGCGCCGTTAAGCGCGGGTCCGCCCGACATGCCGCCGTTGATGGCGCCGGAATAGTGGATGCGCGGGTCGAAGGAGTCTTCGACCTTGCCGTTGGATACACCCTCTGTAATGGTGAGGCCCACATCCAGTGGAAAGCCGATGGAATAGGCGCGTTCGCCTTTGACCGGCACCACCGGTTCCAGCTTGAGCGGCTCGGGCGCGTGGCCGGCGGCGTGCACCACGGCCAGATCGTGGCGAACGTCGATGGCCAGTATGGTGATGGCGCCGGTTTTGCCGTCAGGGGTGCGGTATTCGAGGCGGTATTTATCGGGATACTGCACCTGTTGCGCGACCACGTGGTAGTTGGTGATAAATATGCCGCCTTCGGCTGCGGCGAAGCCGGTGCCGTGAAACGCTTGTGCGGTGTTGGCGCCGAAGAAGCCCTTGATCTGGATCACCGCGGGGCGCACGCGCGCCAGCACGTCGCGCGCGTTTTCGGAGGTGGCGGGCGATACCGGCATGTTGAGCGCCGGCGATTCGGCGGGCATCGCGCCAGGGGCCAATGGGCCCGCAGACCCGGGCGTGGTTGCGGCTGGTCCCGCGGGTGCCGGCGTCACCGCGGGTGGTCCCGCGGGCGGTTGCATCTGCGCCAGCGCCATAGGCAGCGGCCACTGCAGCACCGCGGCTGCCAGCAGCGTTTGAAATCCAAAACGGTTTCCCATCAGGTCAGCCTTTGAACCAGGTTTTTGACGCAATCCATAACTTGCGCAGCGGTGTAAGCGCGGTGCGCTGTTTTAACACATGGCAGCCGTCATTGCGGATTTCTTCAAGCAGCGTGCGGTAGATGCCGGCCATGATGATGCCGGGAATCTGCGGCTTGCGATCGCGCGCCGGTAGTTTTGCAAACGCGGCGTCATAGTACGCAAGCGCGCGCTCGATCTGGAACGCCATGAGTTGGTGAAAGGCGTCGGTCTCGTGCGCTGCCTGAATGTCGCCTTCGGCCACGCCGAATTTCCCGAGTTCGTCCAGCGGCAGGTAGATGCGGTTGCGGCGCGCGTCCTCGCCCACGTCGCGGATGATGTTGGTGAGCTGAAACGCGAGTCCGAGTTCCGGCGCGTATTCGAGCGTCTGGCTGTCCGAGTAGCCGAAGATGCTGGCCGACATCAAGCCCACAACACCGGCGACACGATGACAATAGCCTTTCAGGGTGTCGAAGTCGGGATAGCGGTTGTATTCGAGGTCCATCGCCATGCCGTCGATCAGTTCGAGCATGTTCTGCTGTTGCAGACCGTAGGTGCCCACCACCGATGCCAGCGCGCGGGTTACCGGGTGTTGAGGATTGCCCGCGTAGAGTTTGCCGACTTCCTCCCGCCACCACACCAGCTTGCTGCGCGCAACGCCGGGATCCGTGCATTCGTCGACCACGTCATCGACTTCGCGGCAGTAGGCATACAGCGCGGTAATCGCGCGCCGGCGCTCCGGCGGCAAAAACAGGAAGCTGTAATAGAAGCTGGAGCCGCTTTGCACGGCCTTTTGCTGGCAATATTCGTCAGGCGTCATGGCGCACCGCGTGGGACGTGCAGCGGCAATACTGCGCGCCGTGCTCGTGACATCGCACGGCCTTCTGCCGGCAATACTCGTCAGGCGTCATGTCACACAGCCGATTTCGCCAGCATCAACAGCCAGTCGTGCGGCCGCAGCACCGGGCGCCGGCGAAACACGTCGTAGTTCGCCTGGCTGATTTTGGTGAGAATGCGGTCGCCGCCCGCGATAATCATGCGCATTTCCAGTCCCAGCCGTCCCTTGAGAGTGTGGCCGAGCGGCGCGCCGGATTGCAGGAAGCGGCGTGTGCGGTCCACCTGAAATCGCATGAACGTCCGCCACGGGCCGTTGGCTTCCCGGGCTGCAATCTGCGTTTCGGTAATCCCATGCCGTGCCATTTCGTCCAGCGGAAAGTAAATCCGGTTCTTGCGGTAGTCGATGTCAACATCCTGCCAGAAATTGATCAGTTGCAGGCTGGAGCAAATGGCGTCGCTCCACACATGGTTTTGATCCGTTGCGTCGCCGTACAGCACGAGTAACAAACGGCCGACAGGATTGGCGGAACGCCGGCAGTAATCCAGCACGGCGGGATAATCCGGATAACGATTTTGTGTGACGTCCTGCGCGAATGCGGATAGCAGGTCGCGAAACAGCTGCAGCGGCAGGCGATGGTCGCGGATGACCGCGGCAAGTTCGGCAAACCACGCGATCGCGGGCGCTTCTCCGGCTTCGATGCGGTCCAGTTCGCGTTCAAAACCCTGCAGCAGCGCCAGTCGTTCAGCAGGCGCCCGCTCGCCCTCGTCGGCAAAATCGTCTGCTTCGCGCGCGAAGCGGTAAATCAGCCCTACGGGATGCCGCAGATGCGGTGGCATCAGGATGGAGGCGACCGGGAAATTCTCGTAGTGATCGACACCCATTGTGTTGCGAAAACATCCAATCTTAACAATAGCTTGTAATTGACAAGTCGCGAAAATTGCGGGTGCCGCAGGGTGTCGTTAAAGTGGCGAGTATATTACAATCGCTGCGTTGCAATGGATGTAACTGCTGGGTGCCTGGTGACGGCGCTGCATGCTGCATTGCGAATTGAGCAACACAGGCGAAAGTGGCGGAATTGGTAGACGCACCAGATTTAGGTTCTGGCGCCGAAAGGCGTGGGGGTTCGAGTCCCTTCTTTCGCACCAGTAATCTGACCAGAACACAAAGGAACTGCGGTACATGCAAGCGAATCTTGAAACACTGAGCGGATTGGAGCGGCGCCTGAATGTTGCCGTGCCGTTGTCGGAAATTGAAACCGAGGTGCAGTCGCGTCTGAAGCACATCGGTCGCACCGCGAAGATGCCGGGCTTTCGTCCCGGCAAGGTGCCGCTCAAGGTGGTGCAACAGCAGTACGGCGCGCAGGTGCGGCAGGAAGTTCTCGGTGCCACGCTGGAGAAAAGCTTCGGCGATGCGGTGCGCGAGCAAAATCTGCGCGTGGCTGGGTATCCCAAATTTGATCCGACACCGCTGGCTGACGATATCAGCGATTTCCGCTACAGCGCGACCTTCGAGATTTATCCCGAGATCAAAGTGGGCGATATTTCGGGAAAGACCGTGGACCGTGCGGAACTGGTGGTGGGCGATGCGGACGTAGAGCGGACTCTCGAGATCATGCGCAAGCAACGCACGCAATACGACACAGCAAATGCAGGCGAGCGTGCCGCGCAGACCGGGGATCGCGTTCAGATCAGCTACAAAGGCAGCATCGATGGCGTGCCGTTCGAGGGCGGCGCGGCAGACAACCAGAACGTGGTGTTGGGCGAAGGCCGTCTGCTGGCGGACTTTGAAACCAATCTCGTGGGCATGAAGGCCGGCGACAGCAAGGCTTTCGATGTGAAGTTTCCGGACGATTACCATGGTGCCGCGGTGGCCGGCAAGACAGCACGGTTCGACGTTACGGTGGGCGAGGTTGCGGTACCCCGGTTGCCTGAACTTGACGCCGAGTTTGCCAAATCGCTGGGTGTGGCGGATGGTGATGTCGCAAAAATGCGTAGCGAAGTGAAGGCCAATCTGGACCGGGAAGTCAGGTTGCGGCTTAAAGCCAAAACCAAGGATCAGGTGATGCAGGCGTTGTTCGAGGTGACGCCGGTAGCCGCGCCCAAGGCGCTGGTTGAAATGGAAATACAGTCGCTGCGGCAACAGGCGATGCAGAACATGGAAGCGCGCGGCATGCCGATGAAGGACGAAAACGCGCTGCCGGACGCGATGTTTGAAGCGCAAGCGCAGCGCCGCGTGTCGCTGGGTCTGATTTTGAGCGAGGTGGTGCGGGAACACACTCTGCACGCGCGTCCTGAACAGGTGCGCGCCGCCGTGGAACTGCAGGCGCAAAGCTACGAGCATCCGGAGGAAGTGGTTAAGTTCTATTACCAACAATCGGACCGCTTGCGAGATATCGAGGCTATTGTGCTGGAAGAAAACGTGGTTGAATGGGCGTTGGGTGTGGCAAAAGCACAGGACAAACCGGTCACGTTTGATGAATTGATGGGATACGATAAATGATGCCGTTCAATAAGCCGGGCCAGGGTCAGGAATACGAAGCGCCGCAGGCACTGGGTCTGGTGCCGATGGTGGTGGAGCAGAGCGGGCGCGGCGAGCGCGCGTACGACATTTATTCGCGGCTGCTGAAGGAGCGGGTGGTGTTTCTGGTGGGTGAAGTGAACGAGGTGACGGCCAACCTGATCGTCGCGCAGTTCCTGTTTCTTGAGTCGGAAAATCCTGACAAGGATATATCGTTCTATATCAACTCACCCGGTGGGTCGGTGTCGGCGGGGCTGGCGATTTACGACACGATGCAGTTTATCAAGCCCGATGTGAGCACCCTGTGCGTGGGGCAGGCGGCGAGCATGGGCGCGTTGTTGTTGACTGCAGGCGCCAAGGGCAAACGGTTCTGCCTGCCCAATTCGCGGGTGATGATCCATCAGCCGCTGGGAGGCTTCCGCGGCCAGGCATCGGATATCGAGATTCACGCGAAGGAAATTTTGTTTTTAAAACAAAGACTTAATGAAATAATGGCTAAGCATTCCGGACAGAGCGTCGATACCGTCAGTAAAGATACTGACCGTGACAACTTTCTCAGTGCCGAGCAGTCCGTCAGCTACGGGCTGGTTGATCGCGTGTTGAACACACGCACTGACGTGCAAACGGTGTAAATACCTGCGGGCAGCGGCAAGGGTATGATAGGGTATTCACAGACATAAACCGGAAAATCACGACAATGTCAGAAAAAGCGAACAGCGAAAAACTCCTGTATTGCTCCTTCTGCGGAAAGAGCCAGCATGAGGTCCGCAAGTTAATCGCGGGGCCGTCGGTATTCATCTGCGATGAATGCATTGAGTTGTGCAATGACATTATTCGCGAAGAAATTCAGGGGGAAAAAGGCGCCAAGGGCGCCAAGTCCGATTTGCCGGTGCCCCATGAAATTCGCACCATTCTCGACCAGTATGTGATTGGCCAGGATACCGCGAAAAAGATTCTGTCGGTTGCGGTCTACAACCACTACAAGCGCCTGAAAAACGTTTCAAAAAGCGACGATATCGAACTCTCGAAATCGAACATCCTGCTGGTCGGGCCGACAGGCTCGGGCAAGACGCTGCTCGCGCAAACGCTGGCGCGCCTGTTGAACGTGCCATTTGTGATGGCCGATGCCACCACGCTCACTGAAGCGGGTTATGTGGGCGAAGACGTCGAGAACATCATTCAGAAGCTGCTGCAAAAGTGCGATTACGATGTTGAGAAAGCGCAGCGCGGCATTGTTTATATCGACGAAATTGACAAAATTTCACGCAAGTCTGACAACCCGTCGATTACCCGCGACGTGTCCGGAGAAGGGGTGCAGCAGGCACTGTTGAAGCTCATCGAGGGCACCACGGCATCGGTGCCGCCGCAGGGCGGACGCAAGCACCCGAATCAGGAATTCGTGCAGGTGGATACCACGAATATCCTGTTCATCGTCGGCGGCGCGTTTGACGGTCTGGAAAAAGTCATCCGTGCGCGTTCGGAAAAAGGCGGCATCGGCTTTGGCGCCGAAGTGCGCAGCAAGGACGACCGCAAGAGCGTGACGCGCGTGCTGCGCGATGTGCAGCCGGAAGATCTGATCAAGTTTGGACTGATCCCCGAATTTGTCGGCCGCCTGCCGGTGGTGGCGACGCTCGAAGAACTCGATGAAGCCGCGCTGATACAGATACTGACGCAGCCCAAGAATGCGCTGATCAAGCAGTATCAGAAGATGTTCAGCATGGAAGGCGCCGAACTGGAAATTCGTGAAACGGCATTGAAAGCCATCGCCAAGCGTGCACTGGAACGCAAGACCGGCGCTCGCGGTCTCAGGTCTATATTGGAAAACACGTTGTTAAATACGATGTTTGACCTGCCTTCGCTGGAAAATGTCACAAAAGTGGTTGTTGATGAGGGGACCATCCTCAGTGACGCCACGCCGCTGTTGATTTATTCGGATCCGCCCAAAGTGGCCTCGGGTGCCACGTCATAGCTATGTTATTGTTTTTAAAGTAGTTTTTTTGTATTGAAACTTGGCATTTGTCCCTCATATGCCATGAATGTACTGTGCATAGCTACCCCTAGCGACCCATAAGGTGACCTACCATGACTGAACCGGCGACATCCTCTACACAACCGTTGCAAATGCCGTTATTGCCCCTGCGCGATGTCGTGGTATTTCCGCACATGGTGATACCGCTGTTCGTGGGCCGTCCCAAATCCATCAAGGCACTGGAAGCGGCGATGGAAAGTGGCAAGAGCATCATGCTGGTTGCACAACGTTCAGCTGCCAAGGACGATCCGGGTCCCGAGGATCTGTACGCAATCGGCGCCATAGCCACGATACTGCAGATGCTCAAACTGCCCGACGGCACGGTCAAGGTGCTGGTGGAAGGCGGACAGCGCGCGCGCATGGGCGAAGTCACGGACATCAAGACCCATTTCATGGCGAGCGTTACGCCGGTGCCGGTTGCGGCTGAAACGGACCGCGAAATCGAAGCCATGCGCCGAACCATGGTGCAGCAGTTCGATCAGTACGTAAAGCTCAACAAGAAAATCCCGCCGGAAATACTGACCTCCATCGCCGGCATCGACGATGCCAGCCGTCTCGCCGACCAGATCGCCGCGCATTTGCCGCTGAAGCTTGAGCAAAAGCAGGAAGTGCTCGAGATGTTCGACGTGAAGCAGCGTCTCGATCACCTGCTGAAGGTGGTGGATGGCGAACTCGACATACTTCAGGTTGAAAAACGCATCCGCGGACGCGTCAAGCGCCAGATGGAAAAGTCCCAGCGCGAGTACTACCTGAACGAACAGGTCAAGGCGATCCAGAAGGAACTGGGCGAAGGCGAAGAAGGCGCGGACCATGACGAAATGGCCAAGCGCATCAAGGCCGCGCGCATGCCCAAGGAAGCGCGCAAGAAAGCGGAAGCCGAATTGAAGAAGCTCAAGCTGATGTCGCCGATGTCGGCCGAGGCGACAGTGGTGCGCAACTTTATCGATGCGTTGACCGGATTGCCGTGGCGCAAGAAGAGCAAGATCAGCACCGACCTCACTGCCGCCGAAAAGGTGCTGGACGAGGACCATGACGGCCTGGAAAAGGTCAAGGAGCGCATCATCGAGTACCTCGCGGTGCAGCAGCGCGTGGACAAGGTTAAGGCGCCGATCCTGTGTCTGGTGGGCGCACCGGGCGTGGGCAAGACTTCACTTGGGCAGTCGATCGCACGCGCGACCAATCGCAAGTTCGTGCGCATGGCGCTCGGTGGCGTGCGCGACGAAGCGGAAATACGCGGACACCGCCGCACCTATATCGGGTCCATGCCGGGCAAGATTTTGCAGAACATGGCCAAGGTGGGCGTTCGCAACCCGCTGTTCCTGCTGGACGAAGTCGACAAGCTCGGGATGGATTTCCGCGGCGACCCGTCAAGCGCGCTTCTCGAAGTGCTGGATCCTGAACAGAACCACACCTTTGTCGATCACTATGTCGAGGTCGAATACGATCTGTCCGACGTGATGTTTGTGGCGACCGCGAACACGCTGAATATCCCGCCGGCGCTGCTCGACCGGATGGAAGTGATCCGGCTATCGGGTTATACCGAAGACGAGAAGGTCAAGATCGCGCAGCATCATTTATTGACCAAGCTGATCAAGAATCACGGTTTGAAAGCGGACGAAATTGCGGTTTCCGAGAGCGCCATTCGCGACATCGTGCGCTATTACACGCGCGAGGCGGGCGTGCGCGCGCTGGAGCGCGAGCTTTCAAAAGTCTGCCGCAAAGTCGTCAAGGAACTGGTCAAGGCGGGCGAAAAAGGCCGTCGCATCACGGTGTCGGCGCGCAACCTCGACAAGTATTGCGGCGTGCGCCGTTACAGTTTTGGCATGGCGGAAAAGAAAAACCAGGTGGGTCAGGTCAATGGACTGGCGTGGACCGAAGTGGGCGGAGAATTGTTGTCGATCGAGGCGATCATGATGCCCGGCAAAGGCAAGATGACCACCACCGGCAAACTGGGCGAAGTGATGCAGGAGTCAGTGCAGGCCGCGCTGTCCGTGGTGCGCAGCCGTTCCGAGCGCCTCGGCATCAACCCTGATTTTTACCAGAAGAGCGATATACACATCCATCTGCCGGAAGGCGCCACGCCCAAGGACGGCCCCAGCGCGGGCGTGGGTATCTGCACCGCGATGGTGTCGATGCTGACGGGCATTCCCGTGCGCGCGGATGTCGCCATGACTGGTGAGATCACGCTGCGCGGCGAAGTATTGCCGATCGGGGGCTTGAAGGAAAAGCTGCTGGCGGCGCACCGCGGTGGCATCA
This sequence comes from uncultured beta proteobacterium, assembly GCA_902825845.1. GTDB lineage: Bacteria > Pseudomonadota > Gammaproteobacteria > Burkholderiales > SG8-41 > UBA5216. The sequence continues at coordinate 4,130 of CADECM010000030.1, read as the reverse complement.
AGATGGTTCTGATTCCGGAAGAAAACGTAAAGGATCTGGTGGAAATTCCGGACAACATCAAGAATCGTCTCGACATACATCCCATCAAATGGATCGACACCGCGCTGGAACTGGCGCTGGAGCGCAAACCGGAGCCGTTGCCGGAGCGGCCCGCCGAGGCGGCACCGGTAGCCCCCGCGCCGGCAACGTCGGATACGGTGAAGCATTAATCTCCCGCAGCGGATGCTTGGCTAAACGCGCGGAAATGCGCTAGAATCCGCGCCTTCGTTGCACGCAGGGTGCCCCCGGTTGCGGGCGCTTAGCTCAGTTGGTAGAGCGTCGCCCTTACAAGGCGAATGTCGGCGGTTCGAGCCCGTCAGCGCCCACCAGATATGCCGGCGTAGTGAGCAAGTGGTTTTTCGGAGTGGTAGTTCAGTTGGTTAGAATACCGGCCTGTCACGCCGGGGGTCGCGGGTTCGAGTCCCGTCCACTCCGCCAACAAAATCAACGCGCCTTGGTCGTGGTGCGCCCAGTCAAGGCGCATCTTTCCGCATTCCGGATAATCATTTCGCCGCGCTGGCTGTACCGGCCGCGCCAGCGGTAAACCCGCCTAATCGTCCAGCCGCCGGGCTACAGCGTAGTGCTCGCGCATGAGCGGTCGGTCCATTGCCGGGTGGCTGAAACCTTGAGGTCCATGCGAAACGGTGCTATGAGTCTATCCGCCAAACACAACATTCGGGAGGTGTGAGATGCCGACACATGTTTACGTGGGCACTTCGTCGCGTACCGGCGGCGCGATCAGCGGGGTGTTCCGGCGCGGGGCGTCGGACGGGGCGTGGCGGCATCTGATCGACGGCTTCGCGGACGACACGCATGTGCATGCGGTGACGGTGCACCCGGACGACCCCGCGGTGGTGTTTGCCGCAACCAGCACCGGGCTCTATCGCAGTCGCGATCGGGGCGAACACTGGACCCGGCTTGTCGCGCCGGCCGAGGGCGAGCAGATGTGGTCCGTGTTGGTGCATCCGGCGGACCATCGCGTGATCCTGACCGGTTGCGCACCCTTGGCGCTGTATCGCAGTGATGACGGGGGAGAATCATTTCGCCGCATGCCACGTCCCGCGATCGCGGAGCGGATGGTCGGCTGTTTTCCCTCGCGCATCATGCGCATGAGCGTCGACGGCGGCACGCTGTTCGCGGCGATGGAGGTCAACGGCGCGATGCGCTCCGAGGATGGCGGGCAGAGCTGGGTGGATTGCTCCGACCCGCTGGTCGAACTGTCCCGGCAGCCCTTCTATGAAAGCGCGCTATTGTCCAAGGACAAGGCCGAGGGGATGCTCGACGTGCACGCGATCTGCTCTGCGCCTGGCGCATCGTTCCTGGCGTTGCGCATGGGGTTGTTCCGGTCGGTGGATCGTGGCGCTTCGTGGCAGGACCTGGGGATCGGGCGGCACGCGGCGCATCTGCGCTACGGGCGGGATATCGTCGTTGCGCCGTGGGATTCCTCTGATCTGTTCTCCTGCGTGGCGGACAAGGCGCGCGGCGTGGCGGGACGCTTGTATCGCAGCCGGGATGGCGGGTCGACATGGGCGCAAGTGGATCACACCGTGACCGTGCGCGCGACGTTGATGGCGGTCGGCCTGACCGCGGCGGACAAGCTGCAGGCCCATTGCGTCACGCGCGGAGGCCAGACGTTCAGCACGCTGGACGACGGTGGCTCATGGCGGGAGGTCATCATGCCCGAGGGCGCCGGGGCGGCGGTGGCCGTGGCTTGCGGGTGACCGCAACCGGCCACGCGTGCCGCCTGCCCGCACCGCCCGCTTGACGCAGATTCCATTCACGGCGTGCTGACATCGAACGCGAGTGCCGGCGGGCAAACGTTCAGCGGAGACGGCGCCCGGCGGGGTTGAACGGCTTCAGACTGCCGGCGGCGCGGCGCACACCAGGTCGTACGGATACCGCTTTTTGGCCATGCCGTTGTATTCAAAGACGTCGAGTGTTTTTTCATAAGCCGCGCGCGTGATTTCAACGTGCGGCGTCCAGCAGCCAAGCCGCTGGTAGGTCGCGATGCAGTCCGCCAACACCTGCTCGTCAATGTCGGCGAAATAGGGCTTCTCGGCCCTGGCAATCGCGGCGGCTGGCGTCTCGTTCATGTAGACGCGGGTCTTTGCGTAGGCGCGGGTGAAGGCTTTGGCCATGTCGGTCGCGAGCCACTCGCGCGTCGCCGCAAGACTGGAAAATCCGCACGGCCCGATCTGCCGGCCCACCTGCGCAACCACGTGTCCCACGCCGTCGGCCTGCAACTGTTGCGGATAGGGTCCCTGCTGCACCACGTAGCGCCCCTGTCCGGCGCGGAAGGCCCTGTCGATATCGGCGGCGCCGCCAGGGTGAATGGGCTTGATCCGGCTGAAATCAATGCCGGCCTTGTGGCACGCATACTTGAACATGGCGCAGGGCTGGCCGTCCTTGAACATCACCACCTCGGTGCCTTCGAGCTTTTTCCAGGTGAAAGCACCGTCCGCCTCGCGCCCGGTGATGAAAAAACCGTCCATTTCGTTTATCTGAGCGAAATGCACTGCGGCGGGCGTCTTGCCCTGGTCGAGCGCAGCGAACCCCTGACTCAGCGCAGATTGCACCACGTGTGCGCTGCCGTCCTGCAGCGCGGCGAGTGCCGACACGCCCGGCGGCGCAATCGACCACGCCGCATCAAGGCCCTCGGCCTTGAGAAACCCGCCCGACATCGCTGAAATCAACGGCGAGTAGAACGCCGAAAACAAGGTGAACTGGATGTTGATTTTTGTCATGGTATATTCTCCGCAAAGGGGCAATGTGTTCAGGCGTCCGCCGATGATTCCACACGTCAAGCGCCGCGTAAACAGTAGCGTGCCCTGCACATTGTGCGGTTACGACCCGCCGGACTGACCGGCGTCAGCGGCACGCGAGCTGGATCATGAACAGTGTGACCTTGCCACCCGAACACCACTACCTGCCGCGGGCTCGCGCCTTGGCCGGCACAATCGAGAGCACGGCGGACGAAACCGAGCGTTCACGCCGGTTATCACCGGCGGTGGTTCGCGCGCTGATCGACGGCGGCTTTTATCGGATGTTGCAGCCGCGCTTTCTGGGCGGCGGCGAACTGCCGCTGACCGACTTCATGGCGGTGATCGAGGAAATTGCAAAATCGGATGCGAGCAGCGCATGGTGTCTGGCCCAATGCAGCGCCTGCGCGATGGCGGCGGCCTATCTCGACCGCGATGCCGCCCGCGAAATCTTTGGTCCCGCGGACGGCATTGTCGCGTGGGGCCCGCCGGCGCCGTCCGAAGCGCGAATCGTGGATGGCGGCTACCGCGTCACCGGCAAGTGGAATTTTGCCAGCGGCGGCCATCAAGCCACCTGGCTGGGCAGCCAATGCCATGTGGTCGAACGCGATGGCACGCCCAGGCGCCAGCGCAACGGCGCGCCGGTCATTCGCATGATGCTGCTGCCGCGAAAGGATATCCAGATGGCCGATGCCTGGCACGTCATGGGCCTGAAAGGCACCGGCAGCGATGGATACGCAGCAGACGGCGTGTTCGTGCCCGAACGATTTTCCTTTGGTCGTGACGACCCCGCGGAGCGCAGAGAGGATGCCCTGCTCTTCAAATTCAGCACGAGCAATGTCTATTCCTTCGGATTTTCCGCCCTTGCCCTTGGCATTGCGCGCCGCATGATCGACGATGCCAGGACCGTCATCATGGCAAAAACGCCCTACGGCATGACAACACCGATGGTCGAGAACAACGTCATCCAATCCCAGATTGGCCGCTCGGAAGCGTCGTGGCGGGCGGCGCGCAGCTATCTGTATGCGACCGCGGGCGACCTCTGGCGCGCCATGGCGGAAACGCCGACGCTGTCGCGCGAGCAGAAGATCGAGATACGCTTGTCGTCATCCTGGGCCATTCACCAGGCCGCGGGAATCGCGGATACTGTTTTTCACATGATCGGCGCGACGGCGATCTTCGAGGCCAGGCCCTTCGAACGGCGTTTTCGCGACATCCACACCGTCACCCAGCAACTGCAAGGGCGGCAGAGCCACTATGAGAGCGTTGGCCAGGTTCTGTTGGGCATGGCACCCGATGCGTCCCTGTTCAGTACTTGAGGCAAAGCCAATG
>CADECM010000029.1:27177-56743 GCA_902825845.1 uncultured beta proteobacterium | reverse complement strand
CCAACAATCTTGTTCATGTGCGATCTCTCGTGTCTATGGAAAATGCAGGATAAATCAGGAAGTTAGCAGTGCCGGCCATAGTCTTGTTGTAGCGGCCGATCACAGGCTTACGCGATTAACGCGTGACCTTAGCAGCCTGATTTTATGCCGTCAATGTCAAGTCCATACTACTACGGACCGCCGGACGGCGGGACTGCTGCAATCCCGCGCTGTTGCAAACTCAAGTGCGTAAACGCATACATCCGGCGTTCGCGCATGACACATCAACGCAGCACCGGAATTCTCGCGTCATGGATCACTTTGGACCACTTCGCCAGATAACCTTCGGCGAAGGTACCAAACGCCGCCGGCGCACTTGCCGCTGGTTCGAGACCCAATGCAATCAGGCGATCCCGCGTCGCCGGCTCGGCAATGGCCTTGGTCATTTCGGCGTTGATCTTTTCGATCACCGTCTGCGGCGTGCCTTTGGGAAAATGCAGGCCGTTCCATGACACAAATTCGAAGCCCTTGACGCCCGCCTCGTCGACCGTCGGCAGCTCGGGCGCGAAGCGGACACGCCGGCTGCTGCTCACGGCAAGGGCGCGCAACTTGCCGGCACGCACATGAGGCATCGCCGCCTGTGCCACCAGAAATGCCATCTCGATCTGTCCGCCCAACACATCGGTCGCCGCGATGGCGAGGCTTCTATAAGGGACATGCACGATGTTGATGCCCGCGATGCGCGACAACATCTCGCCACACAAATGCCCGGCCGTGCCCGGCCCCGCGGAACCGTAGTTCAATTGCCCCGGCCGGCTGCGCGCCAGCCGGATCAATTCACCCACGGACTTTGCGGGCACGGTTGGATGCACCACAAACACAAAGGGAACCGTCGCCACCAGTCCGCCGGGCGCCAGATCGCGGATCACATCGAAAGTGGATTTGACGAACAAGCGCACGCTGATCATCACCGATCCGGTGCTTAACATAAACGTATGGCCGTCCGGCGCGGCGCCTGCGGTGCTCTCGACGGCGATCGCGCCGCCCGCGCCCGGCCGCTGGTCGACGATGACCTGCTGACCCCAGGCCTCGGTGAATTTTTGCCCGAGTATTCTGGCGACGATGTCCGGCCCCGGACCCACAACCAGTCGCAGCGGCTTGCCGGGCCAGTCCGCGGCCCGCGCCATAGGCCACGGCAGCGCAACAACAAGCGCCGCCATACCGCCCACGACACACCGCGGCAACTTTCGCAACCTTCGCAGACTTGGCAGATTTCGCAAACTCAATGGCACGCGGCGCATGCTTTTTCTCCATCGCTGTGCAGACCTGCTGCCGCGGCAATGCCTTCGGCAGCCTTAACGCAGCTTCCCGACCCATCATCGACCACCTGCAAGACGGTAGCACACATGCAGGCGCGATGTTTTCGCCGGCCGCGAAAATCCGTAGACTTACGTATGAAGACGACTGTGCGGTGTTCAATTAACATCCATGGCAATGATGCCGGTGACGCCCTGACCACGAATCATCGAATGAAAGGCCAACGCACATGAAGAACCTGTCGGGTCACACATTCAAGTCGATTGGCGTGCTATTGCTGCTGATCGTTGTCGCATGGCCGCGGCATGCCGTTGCACAGAACAGTGGCAGCGCCTATCCCGCAAGACCCATTCGCCTGATCGCGCTCAGTTCGCCGGGTTCCGGCCCCGATATTCTGGGACGCCTGATTGCGGCGCGGCTGCTGGAAGCCTGGGGTCAGGCGGTGGTGGTCGACACGCGTCCGGGTGCGAGCGGCATCATCGGCACCGAAATTGCCGCACGCGCGGCGCCGGACGGCCATACGCTGGTGATCATCACCTCGCAGGCGGCGATCGTCGCGGCCATGTACAACAACCTCAACTACGATCTGGTACGCGACTTTTCGCCGATCAGCCTGATGGGCACCACCCCGTTTTTGCTGGTGGTACACCCGTCGGTACCCGCGAAATCAGTAGGCGAATTCATTCAGTACGCAAAGTCAAAACCTGGAACATTGCGTTACGGCTCTGGCGGCTCGGGATCGCCACCGCATCTGTGCGCAGAAATTCTGAAAAGCATGACCGGCGTGCAGATTCAACACATCCCGTACAAGGGCGTCACGCCGGCCATGACCGACACCATTGCCGGCGAAGTGCAAATGCTGATCTCGGTGATTCCGGCGGTACTCAGCACGGTCAAGTCGGGCAAGTTGCGCGCGCTGGGCGTGACCAGTGCCAAACGCACGCCGATCGCGCCCGATCTGCCCGCAATTGCGGAAACCGTGCCAGGCTACGAATTCATCGGCTGGTACAGCGTGTTCGCGCCGGCGAAGACACCAAAAACGATTATCGACAAACTGAATGGCGAACTGGTGAAGGCCGCACAATCACCCGAGATGCGCAGCCGCCTCGTGTCCATCGGCGTGGATACGCTGGGCAGCGACGTGCAAACGCTGGCTGCGTATCTGCCGCAGCAAATCGCGAAGATGGCCGAGGCGGTGAAAATGTCCGGCGCCAAGGTCGATCGCTGATGCGCGCACGGGAATTAAAAATACCAATGAAAACAGATACTTATATAATTCCATTCACGCCTTGCCCAGAAAACGCTTGCTGATATAACCACCGGCAAACAAGAAACCCGCGTTGGTCAGAAACACCGCGCCATAACCCACGGCTGAACCCACCGCGCCAAAAAACAGCGGGATCATGAAATGCACCACCTGATTGACGGTGATGCGCATGCCGGCAGCTTCGCCTTCGCGGCCCTTGGGTGAGGCATTGAACACCAGCGTCATCGACAACGGTTGACCCACGCCGGCGCCGAGCCCGAGCAGGAACGACACCGCCCCCAGCAGCCACGCATTGCTGAACACCGGGAACAGACAAAACGCGGCGCACGACACAAACATGGCATAGGTCAGCGTCCGCGTCTCGCCCAGCCGCCGCACAAAAAACGGCAGGATCACGCGCACGCAGATGATCGCGATGGCGAATGCGCTCAGCACCATGCCGATCGCGGTCGCCGACATGCCGAGCGAGCGGCCATAAATCGGCATGAAAAACTGGTACACATCCCACGCCGAAGACACGATGCCGCTGGCGATCAGCGTGCTGCGCAACGCCGGAATTTTCAGCAGATCGAACAGACCGCTCTTCACGGCAGCCGAGCGCGTGTGCACCTCCGGCAGCCAGCGCGAGGTCAACGCCGCCATGATGACCGCGGGAATCACCGGCACCGCCAGCCAGGCGAAGGTGCGCGCGTGACCGACATGATCGATCAACACCCCGGCCAGCAGCGGACCGCTGAAATTCGCCGACGCGTAGCCAAGACTCAGCAGGCTGAAATTGCGCGCACGCGATTCCGGCCGGGCGCTGGCGCCCACCAGCGTCTGGATCGACAGCTGAAACGTCATGAACGAAATGCCCAGCAGGGTGGCCACGACGTAAAGCGTCTTCACCGAAGGCAACAGCCACGCCAGCACCAGCGCAGCGAATATGCCGCTGGCGCCGCACAGTAGTGGCACCTTGTAGCCGATGCGATCCGCCAGACGCCCCATCGGCAATGCCAGCACCGAAGGCAGCGCGGCATATAACGACACAATCGTGCCCACCACAAACGGCCCGGCGCCCTGGTCCACCGCAAACAGCGGTACCGCCAGCCGGCTGCCGGCGAAACCAATATGCGTCAGAAACGCCAGCAGTATCAGCAAATAGAGGGTCACGGTTTTGTCGAACTCCTTACGCGCACCAGCGTTCGCACAAAACGAGCGCCCACATGCAGCCTTGATCGGCGGAATTTGCCATAATGCTTGGCAAAGCACCTTGACCCCGGTCACTGCCCCACATTGTGGGCGCATGATATCCCGTCCAACCACTCAGGAGCACGCAACATGGCCTCAATCAGCCGCCAACTCGCGCAATGGACCGCCGCACTGCGTTACGAAGACTTGCCGCCCGCCGTGGTGGACCGCGCCAAGGGCGTGACGCTGCAGGCGATTGCCTCGGTGCTGATCGGCGCGCAGACCGCGACCGGTAAGCAGGCACTGAAAATGATTGCTGACGAAGAGGCGGGCGTCAAAAAAGGCGCCACGCTGATGGTGGACGGCACGCTGGTGACCAAGGGCGGCGCCGCCTACGCCAACTCCGAGACGGCGCTGAGCGGCGGCAAGTACGACACGTTTCGTATGCTGACCCACCCCAACACCGCGATCATTCCCGCGGCGCTGGTGGCAGCCGAAAGTGTGGGCGCGTCAGGCAAGGCCTATCTCACCGGCGTGGTGGCCGGCTACGAAGTGATGGAGCGCATGGCGGCCGAATTCATCCCGCAAACCATGTCGCGCGGCTTTCACCCCGGCCCGGTGTTTGGCATCTTCGGCGCGGCCGTGGCCGCCGCAAAGGTCATGGGCTTTAACGAAGAGCAGATCAACAGCACCATCGCGCTGTGCGCGAGCCTCGCCAGCGGCAATCTGGAAAGCGCGCGCGGCGGCGGCACGCCCCTGCGCGAAGGGGCGGCCACCCGCAGTGCGCTGCTCGCGGTGTCGCTGGCACAGGGCGGCTACCCCAGCGCCGACAGCGTGCTGGAAGGCGAAGCCGGTTTTTATCACGCCTACTGCGGCAACAACCGCGGCATCCTGAATTTCAGTTTCGTCGGCGACGTGAAGGCCGATCTTGGCGCCATAACCCGCAATCTCGGCAAGGACTGGATGTTCCTCGAAACGCTGTACCGCATCTACTTCACCGCGGGCTACAACATCGCGCACATCGATGTACCCGCGGCGATCTGCAACGAGAACAATCTGCGCTACGAAGACATCGATCGTGTTGAAGCGGTGGTCAACTGGATGGAAACGCAATATCCGAGCCCGGCTTTCCCGAGCCGTCGCGAAGACGGCGAAGGCCAGTTCGGCGGCACCGCGTATTACACCGCCTACGGCGTGGTGAAGCGCGGCTTCCCCGTCACCGCCGGCCGCAAGACCGACCCCAAAGATGCGCCGCCGGAAGTGTTGGACCTGATGAAACGCGTCACCATCATCCCCTCGCACAAGATGACGTTGTTCGGCCCGCGCTTCACCATCTTCACCAAGGACGGCAAGAGCTACACCCGCCAATCCACCGGCCGCGAATTTATCTGGAATTACGACACCCACGCCAAACGCATCAGCGGGATTGCGAATTCGCTGCCGATTCCGGCCGCGCAGTATGAGCAGATCGTGGCGACCTGCCGCGATCTGGACAAGGAGGCGCGGGCGGACAAGCTTGTGAAGCTGACGTTGAAGGCGTAACAATCACCCAAGTACCAAGAATTTCCCTTATCGTTCCCGTACAGGCGGGAACGACAACATGGATGGCGTCTGCGCCGCAGTGAGAACGTCTACTTCACAATTGCCTGATAAACCAATTGCCGCAGCAAGAAGCGATACGGCAACCGCGCCTGCGGCGATTGCATCATGAACACCACGTAAAGCTGCTCCTTCGGATCGATCCAGAAGTACGTGCCCTGCGCTCCACCCCAATAGTAGTCGCCCACCGAACCGGGTAGCGGGTTGCGGCCTGCATCGGTGCGCACTGCAAAGCCGAGCCCGAAGCCCTGCCCCATCTCCGCCGATGGCGCCAGCGCCTCGAAGCGCTTCATGTCCGGACCGATGGGCGTGCCCGGAGGCAAGTGATTGGCGCTCATCAAATCGATGGTTTTGGGCGACACCAGACGCACACCATCCAGCTCGCCGCGATTCAACAAAAACTGCGAGAAGCGCGCGTAGTCACCCGCAGTGGACACCATACCGCCGCTTCCACTCTTGAAGGTTTGCACTGTGGTGATCGGCACGATGGTGGGCACCACCTTCTTCGGCCCTTCGCGTTGCGGCAATGCGGCGCGATGGGCATTCGAGGCCGGCGCGGCGAAACCGGTATCGGGCATTTTCAGCGGGCCGGTGATGCGCTCGGCAATAAACTTGTCCAGCGGCATGCCGCTCACACGCTCGACGATTACGCCCAGCACATCCACCGAGGCACCGTACTCCCAAGTGGTGCCGGGCTGAAACAGCAGCGGCATTTTTGCGAGCCGCGCAACCCACTGATCGCTGGTCGCGCTGCGATCGGAGACGCGCGACTCGGCATACAGCCGCTTCACCGCGTTGCTGCTCGTCGCAGCACCCGACGGCAGGCCTGAGGTGTGCCGCAGCAAATCCTGCACGGTCATGCGCTTTTTCTGCGGCTCGAGATCCATCGTCGCCTTGCCGTCGACACCTGGCTTCATTACCGCAACGCGCATGTCCTTGAGTTCGGGCAGATATTTATCGACCGGGTCGACAATCGACAATTTGCCTTCTTCCGACAGCATCATCACTGCCAGCGACGCCAGTGGCTTGGTCATCGACGCAATGCGGAATATCGCGTCTTCACGCATCGGAGTCCTGGTTTCCGGATTCTGCGAACCAAACGTTTGCGCGTAGGCGATCTTGCCGTGACGACCGATGATCAGCACAGCGCCAGGATATTCGCCCTTCGCCGCACCTTCCTGCATGCGTTGCGTGAGACGTGCCAGACGCTCCGACGACAGGCCCACGCTTGCAGGCACTGCCGTGCGTTCGCCACCTGCCGGCGGTGTGGTTTGGCAGGCGCTTAAGCTCAATGCGCTCGCGGCCAGCGCGATTCTTATGTACGTCAACATCATGTGGTTCTCCCTTGGTTTTTTTGTCCAACTTGTCCGTGATTGATAAACGTTCCAAACCAACTTGTCGGTCCCGCGCAGGCGGGAACGACTGCGTCGGGCGATAACCGGTGCCATGCCCGGACCCCATTATCGCTGCCGCTATGCCCGCGTATCGTACCCCGGCAGCACCCGCATATCGATCACGCACGCCGCGCCCGCGCGCACCGCGGCAATGCCCTGCTGCAGCGCCGGCAGAATGTCTTCGGATTTTTCAATCGGACCGATGCCGAGCGCGCCCTGCGAGCGCGTCATTTGAGCAATATCTACCGGCGGGTCGTCGATGCGCTGGCCGATCCAGCGGTTCTCTTCAGGGCGGCCGCGGTTGGCGGCCATGCGGCCCTGATGGCGCTCGTCGTTGTAGAACGAGCGGTTGTTGCACACGACCATCAGGCACGGAATCTGGTAATGCGCCGCGGTCCATATGGCCGTGTTGCCCATCAGGAAATCACCGTCACCCATAAGCGCGATGGGGATGCGTCCACTGCCCTTGAGCGCGAGTCCCGCGCCCACCGTCATCGCAGGACCCGAGCCGACGCCCGCGCCGCCGTCGTGGCCGATGTAATCCAGCGGATGACGAAAGTGCGTGTACGCGCCGTTCCAGCCCAGCGGGAACCGTGTGTAGCAAACGTCGACACTCTTCGTCGCCTGTTCCAGCGCCACACCCACGCCGCGCAGCGACACCGCGTTGGGCGGCGCGGGCAGCGCCGGCGCCGCGGGTATCTTCGGCGGCGTCGCGCGCGCGCTGACCGCATCCAGCAGCAGCGGCACCGCCGCGTCACTTTCGCACATCAGATACACATCCATCGGCGGCAGCCCGAAATGATCCGCGCCGCCGCCGCGATGGCTGTGCGCATCGCACGACACCTGAATCACTTTCGCGCTCACCGGTTTGTCGCCGAACGCCTGCTTCAACGTGCCCGCCAGATCGAGATAATCCAGCGACAGCACCACATCCGCCTCACGCACCATGGCGCGTGCCTCATCGGTGAGATACGCGCCGGGCGCCGCAGCGTGCAGCGGGTGATCGGTGGGAAATGCCGCGGCGAGCTTGATGTTGGTGCATACCGGTGCGTTAAGTTTTTCCGCGAGCGCGATACGCGCGTTCCACGCCGCTTCACTGCGTGAACAGCGCCCGGCGAAAATCACCGGTGCTTTTGCTTCGGACAACAGCCTGGCGGCCGCGGCCACCAGTTCCGCCGCGGGTCGCGGCGGCACGGGCGGCACGTTGCGCGACGGATCGGGCAGCGCCGGCATTGGCCCCAGATTCTCTTCCTGCATCGCGACATCGAGACTGATGTACACCGGGCCCTTGGGCGCTGTCTGCGCGATCTGCGAGGCGCGCAGCAGCGACTCCACCGCCGCCACCGGCGAGCCCGGCTGGTTGTCCCACTTGGTAAAGTTCCGGATGATCCCGCCCTGATCGGTGCTGGTGTGTATCCAGTCAATCCACGGCCGGCGCTTGGTGGAATCGACAGGACCGGTCGCCCCCATGATCAGGATCGGCGCGCGGTCGCACCACGCGTTGTAAATCGACATGCTCGCACGCATGAGACCGATATTGGCGTGCAAGCCGCTAGCCATCATTTTGTCGGTGACCTTGGCGTAGCCGTGCGCGATGCCCACCGCCGTCTCCTCGTGCACGCACAACACCATCTGCGGCGCGCGATTGCCCAGCAGATTGACGATGCTGTCGTGCAGCCCGCGATAACTCGAGCCGGGCACCAGCGCGATATACGGGATGCCCAGTTCACGCAACATCATCGCCACCGGGTCGCTGCCCCAGAACGTTTCGCCAGGACGACTGGCGACCGGTTTGTCGTGAACGATCAGGTGTGATGCGGTGTCGGGTGAATTCATGCTTCCTCCTTGGGTTCGGGCTGCACTGTGTCACGCACCTTCGGCGAAAATCAAGCGCAACTGCGGGACCAAATCGAAGCTGTTACATAACTATATGTTTTTAAACAACTTTATTGAGGCGACGGCGACAGCAGCGGCACACGATTGCCGAGCCGCTGTCGACGGCGATGCGCAATGCGCTCACGCGGCGCCGGCCGTGATGGGGTGCAGCACCGCGCAATAGCGCTCAGGCCACCGCTTTCAATTCGCGCCGACCCACGTGGCTGGTCAGCCGCTGGGTGATATCGCGCCGCACCTGATTGAAATCAATCGCCGACACCTCGCGCGGACGCGCGAGTTCGATCGGAATATCTGCTTCAATGCGTCCGGGCCCCGCGGTCATGACCACCACGCGATCGGATAGCAGCACCGCTTCCTCCACTGAGTGGGTCACAAAAATCACGGTGACCCTGGTGCGCACCCATATGTCGAGCAATTCCTGCTGCAGGCTTTCCCGCGTCAATGCATCGAGCGCGCCAAACGGCTCGTCCATCAGCAGCACTTCGCATTCGTTGGCCAGCACGCGCGCGATCGCCACCCGCTGCTTCATGCCGCCGGAAAGCTGTGATGGAAAGCGGTCGGCGAATTTTCCCAGGCCCACCATGTTGAGATACTCACCCGTGATTTCGTCGACGTATTTCCTGGCGAGACCTTTCTGCTTCGGCCCGAACGCGATGTTCTCGCGCACCGTCATCCAGGGGAACAGCGCATAATCCTGAAACACCATGCCGCGGTCGCTGCCCGGTCCGGTGATCGCTTTTTCATACAGACTCACCTGCCCCGAACTCGGTTGCTCGAATCCGGCAATGATGCGCAGCAGCGTCGATTTGCCGCAACCCGAGGCACCGATCAGACACACGAACTCGCCCTTGGCAATGGCGAGGTTGACGCTGCGCAAGGCCTGCACCTGATCCGTGCCCAGCTGAAACGTCTTGGTGACGTTGCTGATGCCCAAAAACTGGCGCCGTGGCGGAGTCTGCGCGTCAACCATGATGTTGCGGACTCCAGCGCAGCACGCGGTTGTTGACGGCAACAATCATGCGATCGGTGAGAAACCCCGCAATCCCGATGATGATCATGCCGGTGATGACGAGATCGGTGCGCGACAGCGTGCGGCCATCCATGATCACCGACCCCAGTCCCGTGGGCACGCCGGTCATTTCGCCGACCACGATCAGAATCCACGCGAAGCCATGCGCCAGCCGCAGGCCGTTGAAAATGCCCGGCATCGCCGCCGGCAACACGACTTGCCGGAACAGGCCGGACCCGTCGCAACCCAGCATGGAGGCAGCTTCAAACAGGCGCGGGTCGACCGAGCGCACGCCGAAAACGGTGTTGAGCAGGATCGGGTAAAACGCACCGAGAAACACCAGAAACACTGCCGAACGCGGCCCCAGGCCAAAAAAGATCATCGACAGCGGCAGCCATGCGGTGACCGGGATCGGCCGCAGCAATGACAGTGTCGGATCGAGCATCTGGCGGATGAGTTTGACCTTGCCGATCAGCAAACCCAGCGGTATACCAATCACCATCGCCAGCGCGAAGCCGCCGTACACCCGCTGCATCGACGCGAGCAAATGGGTGAGGATGGTACCGCTGAAGGCGTCGTTGTGGACGCCGCCGAAAGTGAAGTCCCACATCATCACGCCCACTTGATACGGCGTCGGCACCAGCCGGGTTCCCGTCAGCACCACCAGCTGGTGCCACAGCACGATCAGCGCCAGCGGAAACGCCGCCGCCAGCACCGTGCCGCGCAAGCGCTCGGGGATCCTGCCGCGGTTCACCGCGTCGGCCCCGGCGGGAATATCTGTCGACACCGCGGCCATGGCGTGGCTTGCCGGACGGCGACTACTTCTTCGCCGGCATATCCGCCGGCATGAATCTGGCAGTGATGAATTTGTCGAAGTTCGGCAACGCGCGGATCTGCTTTTTCTCCAGCATCAATTGACCGTACGCCTTGGCGCGCTTGACGAATTCATCGTCGATTTGCCAGGTCAGCTGCACGTTGGGCGCCGCCAGCTCGATGGATTTCTGCTGCTGGCCGAGTTTTTGCATGGTCATCTTCACCATCTCGGCGCGGTTGCCCATGGCAAAATCTGTCGCCTTGCGGTGCATTTCCATCATCAGCTTTACCAGTTCGGGTTTCTTATCGATCATTTCCTGCCGTGTCGCCCACACCATGTTGAGCGAACCGATCGGCGTGCTGTACGGGTACTCGACGATTTTGCCGGCGCCGTTGGCAAGACTGATGCCCGGGCCCGGCTCCGCGCCCACGTACGCGTCGACGTCGCCGCGCGCCAGGGCCGGGGCCATGTCCGAAAACGGCAGGCGAATCGACTGAATGTCCTTGATGGTCATGCCTTCCGCCTTGAGGCGCTCCAGGATCACCACCTCCTGTGTCGAGCCCGGCCAGATCGCGACCTTCTTGCCCTTCAGGTCCTTGATCGATTTGATATCGGACTTCGCGCCCGCAACCACGGCCATACCGCCATTGCATTGCGGTGCGAATACCACCACCGGTTCGCCCGCCGCCGCGCCCAGCATCGCCGCCGCAATACCAAAGGTGCCGAAATCCACGGTGCCGGTAACGACGGCATTCTTGCCGTCGGTCGGGCTTTCAAACGGCACCACTTCAATCTTGTAGCCCGGCGGGGCAAACTGCTGATAGAAATGCGGGGTAATCGCGTGAATCAGTTTGAGCGTGCCGACCTTGATCACCTTGTCCTGCGCGTGCGCGTAACCGGCGCCCAGTTGCGCAATCCCAAAAAGTACAGCGGCAATCCAACCCCGGCGGAGCAATAGCATGGTGGCTTCCTCGTTATACGGGCGTCGCGCAACACGCGCGCACCCTCTGGCCATCACTACGCAACCATCATGCCAATAGCATTTTATTGTTTAAAAACATGTACTTACATATATAGACCTCGATCGCTGCGCACCACACTGGTGCAACAACAGCGCGCGCGCCTCATGCCGGCGCACGCGCTACGCCGCGAGGATTTCCCGCACCAGCAGCGTCAGCGCGCCGCCGGGCTGCGCGAGTTCTTCGAGTATCGTGAAATGGTTGTGGCCCGGCAGACGCGCCAGCCGCCCCGGCAGTTGTTCCTGCGCGCGCGCCGATGCATAGGTCTCCGACTGGCGCTGCAACTCCGGCAGCTCGTCCGTGCCGCAGGCCAGCATCAGCGGCACGCTGCGCGGCGGCAGATTCAGCAACGGACTCAAGCGCCGCACGGCGGCCGCATCAAGTTGTAATTTGTGATTGAGGTAGTTGAGGCGTATCGGCGCCAGATCAAACAGGCCGCTGATCGCGAGTCCGCCCTTGACCGCGGGTTCGTCCAGCAGCATCGCGGTCAGATGCCCGCCCGCCGACCAACCCGACACGATGATACGCGACGCATCGCCGCCAAACGCCGGGGCGTGTTGTGCAAGCCAGGCAACGGCCGCGCGCAATTCGGCCACCATGCCATCGAGCGTCGTCGCCGGGGCCAGCGTGTAACCCGGCAGCGCGACGTGAATGCCGTGCGCCAGCGGTCCGGAGGCAACAAAGCTGAAGGTTTCTTTGGCGCGCATCTGCCAGTAACCGCCGTGGATGAACACGAGAATCGGACCGGGTCTGTCCGCCGCAAAATAATCGATCGTGTTGCGTTCGGCGGGGCCGTAGCGCAAGCCAAGATGTTGCGGCAGGCGCGCACGCAACGCCGCGCTGCGCGCATCGAAATCCGCCAGCAGCGCCGCGCTGTTGGCGACAGCAGCCGAGTTATCGTACGCGCTGTCGAGCGCCGCGCGATCCATGCCGCGATACATGGGCGGGCCGCTCATGGCCGTTCCATCTGCGCGGCAAGATAAGCGCGCCAGCCGCCGAAATGTGTAATATCCCGCGCGCCCTGCGTCGCACAGGCCTCGCACAGGAAGCCCTTGACCGGGCGGCCATCCGCGAGTGTCAGGGTGCCGATGGCCAGCGGCGGCGGCACCTCCGCCACGAAAGCGCCAAACGCGGCGGGCGACAGCGCCCACAATTCCACCGCCACCGGCTCGCCGCCCTGCGCCACGCGCAGCAGCCCCGGCTTGGGCGGCACGGTGTCCGGCAAGGCATAGAGCCGGTAGGCGGCCGCGGTGGTGGTCGCCTGCAGCAGTCGCGCGCCGCGCGTGGTGAGTTGATGATTCAACGGCAGGCCCGACAAATGCGCGCCCACCACCGCCAGCACAATGTCGTCTGCCGCGGCAATCGGCAGCGAGGGTTCCGCATCGGGAAGCGCGAACGGCGTGGCGCCCATGCGCACACCGCTGGCCCGATGCAGCCGGCCGCCGATGGCTGCCAGTGCATGGTCCTGATGCGCCGGCGCGATCAGCGTCACCCCGGCAGGCAATCCATCCGCGCGAAAGAAACCGGGCACGGCGAGCGCGCACAAATCGAGCAGATTCACGAAATTGGTGTAGTAGCCGAGGTTGGTGTTGCAGGCCAGGGGTGACGCTGCGACGGCGTTGTGCGTATAGATCGTGCCACTGGTGGGCACCGCCAGCACGTCCATGTGCTGCCATTGCGCGTCACAGTGACGCTTCAGTTCGCGCAGGCGGTACAGTGCCTTGAAGGTATCGGCCGCATTCCAGTCCTGGGCGGATTCGATGATCCGGCGGGTCAGCGGATTCACATCGTCCACATGCGACGCCATAAACGCACCGACGGCGGCATGGCGCTCGGCGACCCACGGGCCGTCATACAGCAGGCGCGCCGTTTCTGCGAACGGGTCGAAATCGATGTCCACGATTGTCGCACCGGCGCCGCGCAGCGCGGCCAGCGATTGCTCAAATGCCGCACGCGCCTTATCGTCACCGAAAAATTCGAGCTGCGAAGCTGCCGGCACGCCGCAGCGGAACGCCGTCAGCGGCAGGGCGCGCGCCGGCACTGCGTCCTCGCGCGCATAACAGTCTTGCGCGTCGTAACCACGCATCCGGCCGAAGACAAAAGCCGCATCCTCGCAGGTAAGCGCAAATACCGATACGCAATCCAGCGAGCGACACGCCGGCACCACGCCGCGTGTACTGACCACGCCGGGCGTCGGCTTGAGGCCGACAATGTTGTTGAACCCGGCCGGCACGCGTCCGGAACCTGCGGTATCGGTGCCCAGCGCGAAACTCGCCAGCCCTGCCGCCACCGCGACCGCGGAGCCTGAACTCGATCCGCCCGAAATGAAATCCCCGTTGAACACATTGCGGCAGGCGCCAAACGGCGAGCGTGTGCCGACCAGCCCGGTCGCAAACTGGTCGAGATTGGTTTTGCCGATCAGCAGCGCGCCCGCGTCGAGCAGACGTTGCACCGCAAATGCCGTCTCCCCGGGCGTATAGGCAAACGCAGGACAGGCAGCGGTGGTGGGCCAGGCGGCAACGTCGATATTGTCCTTCACCGCGAACGGCACGCCATACAGTGGCAACGGCTCGCCAGCGGCACGGCGTGCCTCAACGCGTTGCACCTGACGCAACACATGCGCCAGCGGCGCCAGGTGTATCCACATCGGGTTATCGGCCCACAGCGGCAGCGCCGCGTAAATATCGCGCACCACGGCATCCGGCGTCAGTGTGCCGCGCCGATAAGCGCCGCCCAGCGACGCAAGGTCAAGGCTGTAATTCAACATGGTTTGCCACGGATTCCTTCAATCGGTTACCTTATTGCAAAGCAACATGCGTGCCATCGTAGCGCGCTCTGCGCCTGCGTCGTCTGCGTGGATGGCGTGCCCGGCACTCTTGGCCACACCAGGAATAAGATTTAAGTTATTGTTTTTATTTATTTTTTTAAACAGTTTGGAGCCACTACCGCAAACTGGCGGCATGGCCCGGCGACAGGATTACCCATGCGCAATCCGGCAACAGCGAGGTGGCGATAGATGGCGATAAGCGAGCATTATGACGTGATCGTCATCGGCAGCGGTCCTGGCGGTGAAGGCGCTGCCATGACCGCGGCCAAGGGCGGGCGGCGGGTTGCGGTGATCGACGAGGATGCCGAGGTTGGCGGCTCGTGCACGCACCGCGGTACCATACCCAGCAAGGCGCTGCGCCACGCCATCCAGCGGCTGTCCGACGACGAGGGCGGCGCGGAGCCCGACTTCCCGCAACTGATGCGCAAGGCGCAAAGCGTGATCGGCACCCAGGTGCAGTTACGCAGCGGCTTTTACGAACGCAACCGCGTGCCGGTGATCGCGGGACGCGCGAGCTTCGTCGATGCGCACACCATCGAAATTGCCACTGCCGGCGGCGCGCACCATCGCTGCCGCGCCGATCGTTTCATTCTCGCCACCGGCTCGCGCCCGTACCGGCCGCCGGACGTGGATTTTACGCATCCGCATGTTGTCGACAGCGACACCGTGCTGCAGCTGCGGGAAACGCCGCGCAGCATCACGATCTACGGCGCCGGCGTCATCGGCTGCGAGTACGCCTCGATCTTTCGCGGCCTGCGCATCAAGGTCAATCTGATCAACACCCGCGACAAGCTGCTGTCGTTCCTCGACGACGAGATCATCGATGCGCTCGCCTATCACCTGCGCGAGCACGGCGTGCTGATCCGCCACAGCGAGGAATACGAGCGCGTCGAGGCCGACCCGGCCAACGGCGGCGGCGTGCGCGTGCACTTGAAGTCGAACAAGGTGATCCACAGCGACGTGCTGCTGTGGGCGCAGGGCCGCACCGGCAACTCCGACGCGATGGGGCTGGACGCCATCGGCATTCCGCGCAACGAGCGCGGCTCGGTGGTGGTCAACGCCGCGTATCAAACCGCGCAGCCGCACATCTACGCCGTGGGCGATCTGGCCGGCAACCCAAGCCTTGCCAGCGCCGCCTACGATCAGGGCCGCTTTGCGGCAACGCACGCGCTCACCGGCGTGTGCGAACAACGCCTGGTCGAGGACATCCCGACCGGCATCTATACGCTGCCGGAAATCAGCTCGCTTGGCGCCTCCGAGCGCGAACTCACCGCGCGCAAAGTACCGTACGAAGTGGGCCACGCGTTCTTCCGCCACCTCGCGCGCGCGCAAATCACCGGGCGCACCACCGGCATGCTGAAAATCCTGTTCCACCGCGAAACGCTGCGCATCCTCGGCATCCACTGTTTCGGCAACCAGGCCTCCGAAATCATCCACATCGGCCAGGCCATCATGACGCAGCCGGGCGAGGCAAATACCTTGATGTATTTCATCAACACCACCTTCAACTATCCGACGATGGCGGAGGCGTACCGGGTGGCGGCATTGAATGGGTTGAATCGGGTTCGCTGACGGCACAGCGCGCGATTACGCGCGACTTCACGTTATTTCAAGTTCGCCCACACCCAGCGCGCCGCTTCGAACAACAGCCGGTCGTTGTTGCGCGCGGCGATCAGTTGCGCGCCCACCGGCAGGCCGTTCGGCCCGCTGAACAGGGGCAGCGTCATGCACGGCACATGCGTGCTGGTCCAAATCAGACTGTGGTTGGCGTTGCCGGTGGCATTAAGGCCCACCGGCGCTTCACCTGCCGCCGACGGCGTCAAAAGCACGTCGCAATTGTTGAACACGTCGTGCAGCAAACGGCGGCAACGCGCCAGGTAGCTGCGCGCTTCGCGGTACTGTTCAAAACTGCACGCGAGGCCATCCTTGAGCCGGTTGTTGCGCAGGGTCTCACTGATCATTTCGTAGTGATGGTTGATTTCCCACGCGCGGTTGCGCGCGAACTCGAAGCTCGACACCCAGCGGTGCGCGTCGTCGATGCGCCCGAATTCATCGGGCAGCGTCACCTCCGTCACCGTGGCGCCTGCCTGGGCGAGTTTGGTCGCGCAGGCTTCGAGCGCCTGCTGCGTGTAAGGCTCGCACTGACCCCAGAACGGCGTGCGGCAGAATCCAATGCGCGGGGCCTGCATGATTGTCGCGGCCAGCGGCGTTGGCGCCACCCCCAGCAGCACATCCCGATACAGCGCGATGTCCTCAACCGAACGCGCGATCAGGCCCACGGTGTCGACCGAGCCCGCCGCCTCCATCACCCCATGACAGCGTATGTCACCCCAGGTCGGCCGGTATCCGACGCAGCCACAGAACGCCGCCGGCCGGATGGTCGAGCCGGTGGTCTGCGTGCCCACGGCAAGCGGCACCATCTGGTCGCCGACCGCCGCCGCCGAGCCGCTCGACGAGCCGCCCGGCGTGCGCGATGGATCCCGCGGATGACGCGTCTTGCCGGGATGGCGATTGGCAAATTCCGTGGTCACGGTCTTGCCCATGATGATGCCGCCCGCGCGGCGCGTAAGCGCCACCACGGCGGCATCGATGCGCGGCCGGTGACCCTTGTGAATCGGCGTGCCGTATTCGGTGGGCATGTCGGCAGTGTCGATGATGTCCTTGATCGCCACTGGCACACCGTGCAACGGGCCGACCGTGCCGCCGGCGTCGAGCGCGCGCGCCTGCTTCAACACCAAGTCTGGATCGAGAAACTGCCATGCCTCCACCTGCGGCTCGCGCGTGGCGATGTGATCGAGACAGGCGCGGGCCACGGCTTCGGCGGTGGTCTTTTGCGCAGCGATGGCGGCGACGATTTCGCCGGCAGTGAGTTGGTTAAGCGGCTTCATCGTATCGCCTCCAGAAATCCAAATATGATCAAAAACTTGAGTTCAAAACCTTTTTCAGCCACAGATGAACAAAGATAAAAACCATGCCGGGTTTATCTGTGTTCGTCTGTGTTCATCTGTGGCAAAGGTTTTTGACCTTCACCCCCGATAAATCGGCTCCGGCTGCGTGAAGAACGCATGCAGGATGTGATACACCAGCAGGTAATTGATCTGCTGAAAGCTCGCGTGCGAGATGCCCGACATGACGGCAAATTGTTTGTCGGGATTGGGCAGGCGCTTGAAAAACTCGACGAGATCGTCAAACGCGGCGATACCGTCGAACTGGCCGCGCATGACCATCGTGGGCACGGTGATTTTCGCCGGATCGCACACCGGCAGCCTGGAACACATGTCAACGTACGTACCCGTGGGCACGGAGTCGTCGAGCGCCACCACCTGCTCGGCAAACGCTTCGATCACCTTGTCCTCCGCGCAGCCCGGATGATCTCGCGCGAAAATCGAATGAATGAATGCGCGATCCATCGGGCGGCGATTGATTTTCATGAACTCCGGCAGTTTCTTTTTGCGTTCGGCGAGAGTCGGGCTGCCCTCGCCCGTCCACACGAACGCATCCAGCGCCAGCCGCGCCACGCGCTCCGGAAAGCGCTCGGCAAAACACGCGGCGCGCAGTGCGCCCGACGATATGCCGTAGACGAGAAAGGACTTGATGCCGCGCATTTTGGCAATGTAATCGGTGGCGGCCGCCAGATCGTCGACGCCGTTGGCGATGTCGCAATTGATGTCGCGCGTCTTGTCGGAGCGGCCATACCCTTCCATGTCCACGCACCAGGTGTCGAAGCCCTTTTCGACAAAATAATCCATCGCCGAGGAATGTGGTCGCCCCGGCAATTGCAGATCAAACGTCGGCTGCGAGGCCATCGATGAGCCGTGCACGAACAGCACCGCGGGCTTGTTGCCCGGTGTGCCCGCGAATTTCTCAAACAGGAAAAGTTTGACGTCGCCCTTTTTGGTCCAGTGATCCTGGCCTGTAATTGCCGGCATGTGATACTCGCTGTGTGTTGGAAGTAAGAGCCGCAGTCTAGGTGAGCGTCCGCGGGGCGTCAAACGCCGCGCGCCGCAATCGCGCGCGCCCGGTTTGGCAGGCAGGCATGGCCCTGCCTATAATCTGGCCTCACCACAATCCCACGTCACACACATGCAACGCCTCGCAACCATTGCCGCTGTTGCTGGAAAGAAGAAGGCGTGCCACCAGGTCTCTTTCGCAAAGCCCCTTACGGGACTGCATCATGGATTTCACCGTCACCGATGAACAACGCGCGTTTGTCGACACTGTACGCAAGGTCTGCCGGAAAGAATTCGCGCCGCGCGCGATCAAATACCTCGATGGTTCCTGGCCCGCCGAGAACATGAAGCGCCTCGCCGACATCGGCGTGCTGGGCAGGTCGATCCCGCGGGAATACGGCGGCTCGGGCATGCGCACGCTCGATTACGTGCTGGTGCTCGGAGAAGCCGTCAAACATTCGCCAGCGCAAGGCCTTCGGCAAAAGCATCGGCGAATTTCAGGGCATGCGCTGGAAGGCGGTGGACATGATGATCCAGATCGAGGCCGGCCGCGGCCTGCTGTATCGCGCGGCCGTGTCCGGCAAACAGTTTCCCGATCCGACACTGGCGGCAATGGCCAAAATCTACTGCAATGAAATGTCGATCCGCGTTACCTCTGAAGCGGTGCAGGTGCACGGCGGCTACGGTTTCACCGACGAATTTCCGGTATCGCGCTATTTCCGCGGCACGCGCTACGGCAGCCTCGGCGGCGGCACGTCGGAAACACTGCGCAATCTGGTGAGCCGCAAGATGGTCGACCAGATGGATCTGGCGAGTGGCGTGATCGGCTTGCGTTATTTCTTAAATATCAATAAAATCAAATAGTTATGATATATTATCCGCGATGAGTTACGAGCACCTGCTGGTCGGCCACGATGGCGCCGTGGTGGTGGTCAAAATGGCGCGCGCGGCGGCAAAAAACGCGCTCAACAAGAGGCTGATCGCCGAGCTGCGCGACGTGCTGGCGAAAATATCGGCAGACGGCAATGCGCGCGCGCTGCTGCTCACCGGCGAGGGCGATACGTTTTGCGCGGGTGCGGACTTGAAAGAGCGCCGCGAAAACCCCGGCAAGGATGCGGAATTTCGTGCACCGCTGCTGAAATTCTGGCACGAGCTGGCGGCGTTCAACAAACCGCTGGTGATCGCGGTCAATGGCCATGCCGCCGGCGGCGGATTTGAACTGTCGCTGCTGGGCGACGCGGTGGTGACGTCTAGCGCCGCGCAATTCTGGCTGCCTGAGGTGCAATGGGGCGGCATCCCCGGTGGCTGGGGCACACAATTGCTGCCGCGGCTGGTGGGGCCGGTGCGCGCGCGCTGGATCATTCTTAACGGTCACCGCATACCCGCGGCCGACATGCTGACGATGGGCCTCGTCACGCATGTGGTGCCGCAGGCAGAGGTACTCGACACCGCACGCGCCATTGCCGCAGAACTTGCCACGCGCCCGCCCACGGCAGTGGCAATGGCGAAGGAAGCAATCCGCCAGGCACTGAGTATCCCGCTGTCGGCCGGCATCGAGGCAGAAGAAGAACTGTTGCAGCAGGCGGTTGCCGCGCCCGAACGCAAGGCCATGCTCGAACGTTTTGCGCAGGGGCATCGGCCGAAATAGACGATAGGCAACTTCAGGACTGACCGTCCGCTTTCGTTGCGGCGACAGTGGCATCGGTGGCGTTGGTCCTTAATGTGCAGCACGAACGGGAGCAGAACATGAATGGCACCGACTACGCCATCGCCATCGCCAATGATTCCGTGGTCGCCTGCTTTCGCGACTGGCCGCGCACATTACGCTGGGACAACCTGAGGCCGGCAATCCGCAAAGCCGTCAGCTTCGAACTACGCGATTATTTCGGTTACCTGATCGCCGGCCGCGCGCTGATGGCCTGCCCGGCTGGATCGCGGAGCTGGCCGACCGCGGCGGGCGCGCCGATGCCACCATCGTCGGCGGCGCGCGCGCACACAAGGCCACCGCACCGGAAATCGAGATGGGCTCGCAGGCGTGCAACGTGGTCGGCCCGGCCAAGCCCGGGCGCATCTTTCCTTCGGCCAAGGTTACCGCGCAGTTTTCAGCGTATCGGGTGGCGGCCGTGGCGTGGGCCTACGGCGAGATCAGCCCCCTGCATGTGTACAGCGAGGTGCCGCCCACGCTCACAGTGCGCGCGTGGCTGGAACGCATCACAGCAAGCCCTATGCCCATGGACAATCGCGCGACATCGGTGGCGCCACGCTCACCGCGCGCGGCCCGTTTGGCGGCGAGACCATCACCGTTGACTGCGCCAAGGGCCACCCCGACAATCCTTTTGCCGATGACGAACTCACCGCCAATTTTGCCGCGAACGTAAAACTGGCCGGGTGGAGCGCTGCGCAAGCGCGCGACGCTTCGACGTACCTGCTGGCGCTGGATCGGCAGCACAACCTGGCGCCGCTTTACGCGGCCCTGGCGGCGCCCGTGATCGACGCACGACGCTGAAACCGGAACGCCCCTGCGCCGCAGCGCGGCAACGATGTGGTCTGCACGCGTATAATCGAGCCACGAGGGTGAGCATTGATTTTCGTGAATCTTTTCCGCAAAACTGTGCCGCGATGACCGATTCGCCGCGGGTCACCGTGCAAGTCTGCGCTCGAACGGGTGCTCGCGTCGTGTGCGGCACGAACGGTTCGTTGTGAACGCTCGACTGAAACGCCTCCTCAACGCGCTGGCATTCGACAATATTGGCAACACCGGCGAACTCTGGCGCCGGCTCGAGGTGCCCAGAGAATCGCTCGACAACCACGCCGCTGACCGCGCGGCGGAAAACACAGACGCGCCATCGCATGCCGCTGCCGCGGATGAGGACGCGCTGGCGCAGGCCGTGCGGCGTTTCAGGCAAACCTGTGACGCCGGCACTGCCCGCCTGGGCGATGCGCTGGGGCGCTGGCTGCACCTGCGCAATCAGGGCCTCAGGGACGATCTGATCGCCGGACTGACGGTGGCGCTGGTGGCCGTGCCGCAGGCGCTCGCGTACGCGCAGCTGGCGGGGGTGCCGGCCTACTACGGCCTGTACGCGGCAATTTTGCCAATGATCGTCGGCGCGCTGTTTGGTTCATCACCGCAACTGTCCACGGGCCCCACGGCGCTCACCGCCCTGCTCACTGCGGCAAGCATCGCGCCGCTGGCCGCCCTGGGCAGCGACGCATTTGTCACCCAGGCAGTACTGCTGGCGCTGATTGCGGGCGTTTTCCAGAT
This sequence comes from uncultured beta proteobacterium, assembly GCA_902825845.1. GTDB lineage: Bacteria > Pseudomonadota > Gammaproteobacteria > Burkholderiales > SG8-41 > UBA5216. The sequence goes on along the minus strand of CADECM010000029.1, from coordinate 35,240 downwards.
CATGTTTGGTCTGCTGCGAATGGGCGTCCTGCTGAACTTCCTGTCGCATCCGGTATTGATCGGATTCATCAATGCCGCCGCACTGATTATCGGCCTCTCGCAACTGCCCGCCCTGCTCGGCATGCCGTCACAGCAATCCGAACACTTCCTGCTCGATATCTGGAACGTGGTTGCGCAGCTGCAGACGGCCAGCGTGACCGCTTTCGCTTTCGGCGCCGCCGCTATCGCCATGCTCGCGTTGTTCAAATACTTTGTGCCGCGCCTTCCCGGCGTGCTGCTCACTCTGATCATTGTGACCGGCATCAGCGCCGCGATCGGATTCGACAAGATGGGCGGCGCCGTCGTCGGCGAAATTCCCACCGGGTTGCCAACGATCGCGATGCCCAAGGGTGGCTGGGATTCCGTGGTGCGCCTGCTCCCGGCCGGCTTCGTGCTGGCGCTGATCAGTTTCATGGAAGCCATGTCCAGCGCCAAGGCCATCTCGTTGAGGACTCGCCAACGCTGGGACCAGAACCGCGAATTGGTTGGACAAGGCCTCGCCAAGGTCGCGTCCGCCTTTTGCCAGTCGATGCCGGTCAGCGCCTCGCTCTCCCGCTCGGCGCTCAACGCCGGGGCACGCTCGAATCTGTCCTCGGTAATATCGGCGGTTGGCGTATTGCTGGCGCTGCTGCTGCTGACATCCCTTCTTTATCATGTGCCGAAATCAGCGCTCGCCGCGATCATCATTGTGGCGGTTGCCGGACTGATCGATACGCGCGCGTTTCGCGCGGCGTGGCGCGCCAAACGCGACGACGGCATTGCCGCGGTCGCCACCTTCGTCGCCACGCTCGCGTTCGCCCCTTATATCCAGAACGGCATTGTCACCGGCGCGCTGCTGTCGCTCGGACTGCTACTGTATCGCATGATGCGGCCGCAGATCGCCGTGCTGAGCCTCAATGCCGACGGTATCCTGCGGGAATCCTGGCGTGTAGACCATGCGCTGGCGACGCGCGCGCTGGGCGCCATCCGCTTTGATGGCTCGCTGCAATTTGTGACCGGTTCCTATTTCGAGGACGCCCTGGTACGAATGGAGCAGGAAAACGCCCAGCTGCGGTTCATCCTCGTGCAGTGCGGCGGCATCAACGATATCGACGCCAGCGGCGTGGAAGTGTTGCGCAACCTGGGGGACCGCTTCCGCGCAAACGGCCTCGTGCTGGCGTTTTCGTCGCTGAAACCGCAGGTGCGCGAAGTCATGGATCGCACCGGGCTGACCGAGCGCATCGGAACGGAAAACATCTTCGCCACGGATACGCAGGCCCTCGACGCCTTGCAGGCGCGTCTGGCGCAGTGACACCGCGACAGCGCGCGGCTTGAAATCAATAGGTCGCCGTGGAACGGTAGTACTCGTTGCGGTCGATGCTTTTGACTTTCAGATTGTCGACACGATTGCCGCGCAGCACGTCCAGCAGCACCTCCACGCCGGCGTCACCGCTTTTCCACAGGCGCGTGTAAAAATCTGCCTGTCCCTTCAGTCCTTCGCCGCCGATGCCGACTATGATGTCGCCCGCCTTCAACCCTGCCGCCTCCGCCGGACCTTCGGGTGACACGCGCACGATCAGCAGATTGCCGCCGACTTCCTGCGAGGTTACGCCCAGCCATGGCCGCGGCTTGCGCGTGGAACGTCCGTTGGCGACAAAATCGCCGATCACCGGCTTCAGCACGTCGATGGGCACGAACATATTGCCCGGCACACGGGTGTCGCCAGCCAATGCATCGCCCACCGCCAGCGAACCGATGCCCAGCAACTTGCCTTCGCGGCTCACCAGCGCCGCGCCCTGCCAGTTCACCGTCGCCGGCGCGGTGTAGATGGCTTCGTCGAGCAGGTATTCCCAATAACCGACAAACCGGCGCTTGGATACCACGTAGGCCGGGGCAACCCCGTCGAAGCCGACGATCAACACCATGTCGCGTTCCTTGGCTTCCGACGACAAGCCCATGTCGATGGCCTTGATCGGCACCGGCACCAGCGATTTCAACAAGCCAAGTCCGGTCGCCGGATCGAAGCCCACCACGGCGGCGGGATACACTTTACCGTTGGCGGTGCTGATTTCGATCTTCTCCGCTTCGGTGATCAGGTAACCGATGGTCAGCACCAGTCCGCTGGAGTCGATCACCACGCCGGTGCCTTCGCGATTACGCCCCAGCGTGCGTCCGCTGCGCGCTGCAGCCAAGGCCTGCGCGCGCACCCGCACCACCGACAGCGAATCGATGGTTACCTGCCGGTCAGCGCGCCGTTCACCAGCGGGCGCATCGGATTCCTGCGCATGCAGCGGCACGGCCGTCAGCAGCGCCAGCATCAGCAATGCCGGCCTCAACACGCAATGGGTCCAGATATTCACGACCGTCTCCCAATCAACCGCGCGCGACAGGAACCGCGTTCAAGCCGCACTCGCGTGAATGTATGCTACGACGAATTTCCCGCTTTGGTAAGTGCCATGCCGATTCACGCTAGAATGCCGGCTGCCGGCGCCGAACCCTTTTTCGGCGGGCTCGATTGCTACAGGAGAATACGTATGGACTATGGATTAAAGGGCAAGGTTGCGGTGATTACCGGCGGCAGCGACGGCATCGGCAAGGCGACTGCGATCGCCCTGGCGCGCGAAGGCGCCAAGGTGGTGATTTGCGCGCGCGGCCAGGAAAAACTCGACCAGACCGTGGCGCAGATCCGCAAGGAAGGCGGCGAAGTGCTGGCGGTCAAAGCCGACGTCACCAGCGATGCCGACATCAACCGTTTGTTCGACGAAACCGTCAAGCAATTCGGCGGCGTGGACATGCTGCTCAACAATGCCGGCTTGTCCCAGCGCGGCAAATTTCTCGAGATCGACGACAAGATGTGGGACATCGACCTCGACATCAAGGTGTATGGCGCAATTCGTTGTCTGCGCCGCGCCATCCCCGAAATGCGCAAACGTGGCGGCGGGCGCATCGTCAACATCTCCATCTCCAGCGCCAAGCAACCGGGCGCGGGCTCGATGCCGACCTCGCTCTCTCGCGCCGCGGGCCTGGTGATCACCAAGGCGCTGTCGAAGGAATACGCGCCGGAAAATATCCTGGTGAACGCGGTGTGCATCGGCAAGATCAAATCCGGCCAGCACGACCGGCGCATCAACAACAATAAAATCAGCGCCGAGAAATACTACGAAGACAACTCAAAGGACATCCCGATGGGCCGCTTTGGCGAAGCAGAAGAAGCCGCCAACGCGATCGTGTTCCTGATGTCATCGGCCGCGAGTTACGTCACCGGCAGCTCGATCAACCTGGACGGCGGCGTTTCCGGCGTGCTGTAATGGAAACGTCGTAACTTATTGTCTTTAAACGGTTATTTTAAGTTCCGCGACGATGCGCGCCATCGTCGCGGCCAGGCCTAGTTCGCCGTAATGGCCTCGAGGTAGTGCGCGATCAGTTGCCGCGAACTATCGGAGAGGCCGGAGAAGCGGCAGCCCGCGCGCGTCACGCTTTGGCCATCGCCCTGTGCGAGCGGACGCTGATGCTGGATCACCAGATCCACCTTGATCTGCCCGACACCCGGCAGGGTAATTGTGCAGTCCTGCAGCACTTCGCCATCGTCGAGCTTCACATCGCTGTTGCAGTGAATCAATCCCACGCCGCTGACACTCAGATCGACCACTTGCGCCTCGGCTTCGAGAAAGCCCAGATTGAGCACGATGGACAGCCCGGACACCGTGTGCCGCGCATCGCGCCGGCGCTGAAAGCGCCACATGAATTCCGGTATCGGCACGCCCACCACCGGCGCCTCATCCAGATCGACCAGAATGCACGGGCCGCCCGGGAACTCGAGCTTTGCGTCGGCGTAGACGCATCGCAGCCGGACCGCGTCCGCGCCGGCCTGCAGCGCGGTTTGCCACTGCGGCGGGCATGCCATTAGCAACATATGGCTCGCCTCATCAATATAGATCAGCGAACTCTCCAGCGAGCACTTTGAATTTGGAAACACCACGGTAATCGGCAGCGCCTGTTCCAGTATGCCGTTCAGCAGGCCCAGCATCTCTTGGCGCGTGCACGCCAGCGGCGCGGGCTCGGACGGAGCGGACGCGATCGGCGGCGCGGCATTGGTATCGGTTATGTTCTGGCTCATCCTGAAGCACCCTCCGACTGCATAAATGACCGGAATATGCATTGTATGCACGGCGTGCAAAACGAGTGTGATCTACGTCACAAACGCACTGCAGGCGCCTGTGCTGCCGTGACCAAATTCACGAACGAGGCAAACAGTGGAGTGGTGCCGTTGGAGGGAGTCGAACCCCCGACCTGACGCTTACGAAGCGCCTGCTCTACCAGCTGAGCTACAACGGCATTGCTTCAAACCATGGAACAAATGCGGAGCCGGATTTTAGCACAATCGCCATTTTTCCTCAGGCATTCCTTCACATTCAGGTTCAACACCGATGCGCCGCACCCACCGCCGCCGCCACCGAGGCGTGCCCGTCCGCGCGCAGGCACGCCGCCAACTCGCGCTTTACGCGCTGCACCAGTTCGGGCCCATGAAACACCAGCGACGAATACATCTGCACCAGTGACGCGCCGGCGCGAATCTTCGCATAGGCATCCGCACCGCTGGCGACGCCGCCGCAGCCGATAATGGGTATCCTGCCGCCGGTGGCCGCATACATGCGTGACAGACATTGTGTGGCAAGGGACATCAGCGGTGGACCGGACAAGCCGCCGCTTTCACTTGCGTCGCGGCTGCGCAGGCCCTCCGGGCGCGTTACCGTGGTATTGCCCACAATCAAGCCATCAATGCCGGTGGCCAGCGCAACCTCGGCAATATCCTGGACCTGCGCCTCGTCCAGATCGGGGCCAACTTTGGCCAGCAACGGCGGCTGCTTCGACGGATCGGGCGCCGCCACGCGGCGCGCCTCCAGCACGCGGTGAATCAAGTCCTCGATTTGCGCACGCGCCTGCAGGCTGCGCAGTCCCGGCGTGTTGGGCGACGACACATTGCACACCAGATAGTCGGCCAGCCCGCACACGCGGGTGATGCCGGTGGCGTAATCGGCGGCGGCATCCGGCGCATCGCGATTCTTGCCGACATTGGCACCGACGATACCCGCACGCCGGCGCGCCGCCAGCTTCGCCGCGAAGTGCGCCAACCCCTTGCTGTTGAAACCAAAGCGGTTAATCACCGCCTGATCTTCATCGAGGCGGAACAGGCGCGGCCGGGGATTGCCCGGCTGCGGCAGTGGCGTCACGCTGCCGGCCTCGACAAAGCCGAAGCCCAGCGCCAGCATCGCATCCATCACCTCGGCATCTTTGTCGAAACCCGCTGCAAGTCCAATCGGATTGGGAAACGACAGATTCCAGACGCGCGTCGCGAGCAACGGGTCATCCGCTTCAGTGGCACGCCCCGCCAAACTGTTCTTCAGCGCCCAGACAGCAATGCCGTGCGCGGCTTCAGGCGACAACAGATGCAGCAGCGGCCGCACCACACGGTAACGGGGCATTTTCTTAACTATCTGTTTTTATTGATTATTTTATCCGCCCGAGGCACCTGCAGTGCCGCCATGCGCCTTCGACCAGCCGCGCGGATCGTGAATGAACTTTTCCACCTCGGCCAACATTTTGCTGTCAAACGTCTTTGCCGCTTTGGCCACCGCCAGCACGTCCTGCCACGTCGCCAGCGCGTGCATGGTCACACCCATGTCGTCGAGCAGCTTCGCGCCTTCGGGGAAAATGTTGTAATAGAAATTGACGAACACATGATCGCAGGCGCAACCCGCCGCACGCAGCGCCTTGCAGAAATTGACCTTGCTGCCGCCGTCGGTGGCGAGGTCTTCCACCAGCAACACGCGCTGGCCTTCCTTCACCACGCCTTCGATCTGCGCATTGCGACCGAAGCCCTTGGGTTTTTTGCGCACATACTGCATTGGCAGCATCATGCGGTCGGCAAACCACGCGGCATACGGAATGCCCGCCGTCTCGCCGCCCGCCACCGCGTCGAATTGCTCGAAGCCGACGTTGCGATGGATCGTCGCCACGCCAAAATCCGTCAATGTCTGCCGCACGCGCGGAAACGAGATCAGCCGCCGGCAATCGGTATATACCGGGCTGGCGAGGCCGGAGGTGTAGATGTAGGGTTTGTCGCCCATGAACTGCACGGCGTCGACCTCGATCAGCATTTTCGCCGTGAGTTCGGCCATGACTTTCTGGTCCGCGAATCCTATGCCGTGTGACATGGTCGTCGCCTTTATCTTCTCGTATCAGGAATGGCGCATTTTACCGCGTCGCACATAGGCATGGCGATGGCGGCTGGTTACAATGGCGCTGCCCGCACACGACCCCAGGTAACGCGATTTTGTGGGCATCACTCATGCCGAAAACGCCAGCCACAAAAACCGTCGAACCCTCGATCTTCGGGCTAAGACGCGTGCAACTGCTCGAAGGACTGCCCCAGCCCGCCGTGGAACGGCTGGCGCAGCAATGCCGCTGGCGGCGCGTGCTGGCGGCACAACGCGTGATTTCCCGTGAGGCACAGGACCGGGACCTTTATCTGATCATATCGGGCCGCGTGCGTGTCACCTCGTTTTCGGCGTCCGGACGCCAGGTTACCTACCGCGACATCGCCGCGGGCGACTGGTTCGGAGACTTTGCGGCGATCGACGGCATGCCACGCTCGGCGGACGTGGAGGCGCTCGAAGACAGTGTGATGGCGGTTATGAGTCCCGAGGTGTTTCGCCAACTGCTGCACGCGCACCCGGACGCCTGCGACCGCGTGCTGCGCCGGCTGGTCGCATCGGTACGTGAGCTCACCGAGCGGATATTCGATCTGAGCACCCTCGGCGTGCAAAACCGCGTGCACGCGGCGTTGCTGCGTCTGGGCAAGCAGGCGGGGGTCAAAGGCAACGCCGCGCGCATCGACCCCGCGCCCAAACATGCCGATATTGCCAGTCAGGTCGGCACCTATCGCGAACAGGTGACGCGCGAGATTTCGGCGATGGTGAGGCAAGGCCTGATACAGCGCGCCAACCGCGCCTTGGTCATTCCCGATGTCGCGCGTCTGGAGCAGGCAGTTACCGAGGTCCGGCGCGCGCCTTAGGCAGTGGCCAGCGACCGCGCGTCTACTTCCAAGCCCCGCGGCGAACCGTCGCCGCCACTCGCCGGTTGCCGCTGCGCGTTGGCACCCAGCGCCGATGCGGTGGCCTGCATCGGCAACAGGTTGTAGGCCTCGTCGACCAGACCCAGACTGCGCGCCGCGATAACCGCCTGCAGCCGGCTCGAAACACTCAGGGAACGCAGAATCTGCACCACATGAACCTTCACCGTACCGCCGGAAATGCCGAGCCGCCGCGCGATGAGCTTGTTGGACAGTCCTTCGCACAGCAGCGCCAGCACTTCAAGCTGGCGCGGCGTCAGCATGTCAGACGAAGCGGCGGACGGCTTGCGGTCGAGGGCCGCCGCCAACACTTTAGAAATGTTTCCCATGGCAATACCTCCTGTCGTTTGTCGGCTCAGGCCGGTTTGCGGCGAGTCCGCATGCACCAGCCTAAACCTCAGGTTCCCAGTCTAGAGAGCTATGCCTTATGGGTAAGTGCGTAAACGCACCGGCTTTGTGACTATCTTGGGACAAACGGCTTAGGGGCACGGCACATGGCGCAGGTTCGCGCTCCGACGGCAGATGCGTGCGGCTACAGCGGTTCGAACGTCAAATCGCAGGCGATCGAAATACGCTCGCCCGGCCCCTGAAAAGGGTGGACGAAGTGCATGATGGAAGCCGGGAACAGCACCAGCAGTCCCTCCCGCGGCTGAATCAGCCGCCGCGTGGCAAAAAACGATCCCGGCATATTCAACATGGCCGTGGCGGGGCGCGGGTCCAGCAGTTCCAGTCCACCCGACTGCGCCTTGCCGCAATCGGGCGGCACGCTGATGTAATACACCGCCGCCCACGTTGCCATGTGCACATGCGGCACATTGTAGTTGCCAGCGCGGCTGACGTTGGCCCAGGCCGACAGTGTGTAGCGATAGGGCTGCTTGCGGTCGGCGGCGTCGAGCAGGCGGTTGGTCGCCTC
>CADECM010000029.1:17913-27077 GCA_902825845.1 uncultured beta proteobacterium | reverse complement strand
CGCCGGGTCAAGGTTGCACCACAGTCAAGACGATGGTGATTAAGGCGATCAGCCCTGATGCGGCCCGATGATGTCACCGCGGAACGAACCGCGGCCAGTCATGTCTCCGCGTGACGTCATGTCGCCACGCGAGGTCATATCACCCCGCGAAGTCATATCGCCGCGCGACGACGAACCACCACGTCCGGTAATGGAATTGGAACTCAGCAGTAGTTCCTGATAATTGGCGATCTCGATGTCCAGGCAAATCGCAAGGTCTTTTCTGTCGACTTGCCACATTCGAATGTCTTGCGAGAAGCTCCACTCCCTCGCGCCCACCCCCGTACGCTTGGTCGTAAAGTCAAATGGCCCCTCTTGCGGCGGTGTGCCGACACCGCTGACCAAGAACAGTACCGGTCTAGGTAACGTATAGTAGTGGCCTTCGTAGGAAAAACTGTAAATCCGTGCGAATTGCCGTTCTTTCTCAGGATCACCTGTGTCTTTTTCTCCTCGCCTTAACACCCGTTCAATTCTACTAGGAGGCATGTCCAGGTCTTGGTCTTTTCCTGGCGCTTTGTAAGGACGAAATTCATTTGCACGAAGACTGCTCGGTGAAACGTAATCATCATCTTTAAAGCCCTTTCTTCTTTCGGCATACAAATCCTCCTCCGCAGCTTTGACCCGTTTAATAGCCTGCTTAGAAACGCGCGCTGTGATTCTTGCAGCTTTCAACTCATTTGAAGCCTCTTTGGTTTTTGACACCTCCCATCCATCCGGTGCCTTCATAGTCGACGGAACATACGCGATGGTCGGAAAACGCTTGCCAAACAACAGGATTCGAGTAGGTTCAAATAAGGTCTCGAAGCCCGTTGCAAAATCCTTATCGTGCGCCATGGCCATGCCCTCCCCTTAGAGACACAATTTAATTGATGCTACGCCCAACTTCCCGGACTTGTCCATAACCCAATATGACTATGTCAACGCCGCATTTCCCGCACCCAATCCGCTCGCTCGCGAAAGGCGGGTTGGCCCGACCGGAACGGGAACGTTATCCCGCGCCACAACAGACTCTCCAGCATGATTTCCCGGCCCGCGCCGCCGAACATCCTGGCATCCGCCTCCAGCAGCGCCCGCGCCACGTCGGAATAGCCCGCATCCCACTTGAGGCTGCGCCACGCCATCGCAAGGCATTTACCCATGTAGTCGCGGGCATCGAGTAGCGCGCGCTTGAAGTCATCGTGGTGGCCGGTGTAGGCGCGGTCGAAAGCCATCTGCACCGCGGCTTCGTCCGCAACCCGCACCTCGGGACGAGACATGGCATCCAGTTCGCTGGTGATCAAGCCGTCTTGCACCAGCAAATGCTGAAAAACGTCCACCAGCATGTCGAACACCGCGCCGGTCAGCGGCAGACTCATGTGGTGGCGCTGCGGATAGGACAACTGCGCGACGGGCGTATGCAAGTCGGGCACGTCGTCCAGCGTCAGCGCATTGCTGGCGAGCCGGATCTGCGTGGTCTCCGACAGCTCGCCGATTCGATTCAGCTCGTTCGGCAGGTAGATGTTGCCGTGCGTGCGCGCCAGCAGCCTGTCCACCACCGAATCAAAGTCGAGCGCCGCGATCATCGCCACGCAGTCCGATGCAGATTCGTGAAATGCCAGATATTCGGCGCGCGTGTGCTGCGCCGGTGGCGTGCCAAGCAGCGCGTAGATAAACGAATGGCCCAGTTCGTGCGCCAGCACGTCGAAATTCAGGCAGAAAGGTTGTGGCTCGGGCGCCTGCTCGTCGCGCCGCGAATAGCCGGTTTCGATAAAACCGTAGCCCGAATGGGCGTTGTCCCAAGCCACCAGCGGCACCAGTTCCAGCCGTGGATAGTCGGCGGCAAAGTGCCAGCGTATGGGACCACCAAAATACCGCTCCCACACATCCAGCACAAAGCGCACCGTGCCGTACATATGTGCCGCCATGAATGCTCGGCTGCTGAAGTCTGTCAAATGGTCGAAATGGCCGTCGGGACCCGGCAACACCGGTGGATGGCTGGGGCCGCGATACGGCGGCAGGTGCGGGAAATCCCAATACGGCTGCTTGCCGATGGCGTCGACCACATACATTCGATTATCCGCGGGCCCCGGTGCTATCGATTGCGGCGGATGCGCGATCCACACCGTTTCCGGTTCGCCGATGGACGCCAGCACCGGGGCCTGCGGAAACAGGCGAAACCGCGTGCCCCGCTCGCGGTATTGTTGGCGGGCGAAAAAAGCGCCGGTCATGGCGCCGCCTGCGCTGGATATATTGCCGCGCCGCCATCGGCCTGCGCGGCGCCCCGCTGGTGGTATACATACTCGGCGAGGAGCGCCGCATGAAACTGCTCCGCATTCAGATAACCGGCGCTCCGCAGGTAATCATCAAGATCAACGGGCATGTCGCCGCCGGGCAATGCGGAAAAGTACCAGTCGCGCAGTTGCAAGAGCTGCAATTCGGAAAAATCCGCGAGCTGCGGCACATCGGTGCAGGCCGCCATGCAGCGGCGCTTGTCACGCGCCCGTGTGAACAGCTTGTCGTACTCCCCGCCCTTGCGCAAACGTGCCAGCATCTGGTTCTCGATCACCATCGGCGGGATGCTGTCGGCTGCACGTTGCGCGGCTGCCGCCGCGGCCAGCAGATCGAGATCGCTCGTCGCCGCGAATTGCCCGCCAGCGTCTGCCGCCTCACCTTCGGGCGCCACCAGGGTCTGGAGCACCGCCTGTCGCAGCGCCTGAAATCTTTCACCGTCGAGGCGCAATTCCGCCAATACGTCAGCGGCATCCGTGCGATGTGCCGGCGCCGGCTGCAACGCCGACACCGCGTTGTCCCACAGGGTTGTGTGTTCGAACGCGAAGTCGGCACGCGCGGGCGGCGGGTCCGCCGCCATAAACTCGCCCAGGGTTTCAACCATCGCCATCGCATCCAGCCGTTTGAGATTGATGCGCCCCGAGGGCAGCCAGTTCTCAAAAACCGCAAGGCATGCCGCGGAAAGCCCTTGTTTGCGTGCGTGATCCAGCATTGACTCGTAACTGCGGTCGGCAAAATACATGCCCTTGGCCAGTGCCACCAGCGCCGCGCGCGTCGCGCCATCGATCACTTGAGCGCGCTCAGCCTCCGCCAGCGTGCAGCGGATATTGACCATCGCCTCCGACAGGGCCAAGTAGCCGCTTTCCGCGGGACCATGCACCACCGCGACTTCGTCGTCATCCTCAAACGGCTCGTCGCCGCAGCGGGCGAGAACCCCGCTGCGATAGGCCTGGAATATACGCCCCACGCCGCGCATGCCGAAAGGCGCCAGTTCAGCGGCCCGCAGCGCCCCCATGCTGGCGGCGCCGAACACATGAACACCTTGCGCAATGGCCCACAGAATCTCTTTGTGCCACACCGATGGCACCCACTGAAAATAGCCGTCGATGATGCCGATCGCGCGCGGCCGCAGCAGCGATACGGCACGATAGACGTCGCCATGTCTGGCCGGCGGCAGCCACGTCGCTTCAAGGGCGCGCACTGCATCGTGTTGCGGCAGTGTCGGGCCGGCAAAAATGCAAACGCTCATGGCGCCGCCAGCAGACAACGCCGCGCGCGCTGGCCCTGGGCGTAACTGTCGTCCATGGCGCCCTCAAGCCCGGGTACGATCACGCGAACCACCGGCACGCCGACGGCGTCGCGCGTGAGGTCAACGGCGATCACCTGTTCGATATCCACGGCACGCAGGCGCGCAAAAATACGCCGCAGGTCGGCATCGAGTGACGGCGTTTCAACACTCGGCACATGGACGAAATCGCGCTGCGCTTCTTCGGCCTCCAGCATTTGCAGGCAATCCTTGTGGCGCCGCTCGCGATATGCCGGGCTGTAGAGCCGCGCATGAAAATCATCACGCGCGCCGGTAATGGTGGTATTGCGGGCTTGCGCCGCCTCGGTCAAGGCGCGCAGCAGTGCAATCTCGCGCACGGGATGACAGCCCGAACCGAATTCGGGGTCGGTGTCATCTCCTTCGCGCCCCATGACAAGGCACACAAAGCTCGCGATGCCCACGTCGGAGGTCACGTCCCACATGCGCACCTGCAGACTCGCCGCCTCAAAGCGCGCGAGTATGCTTTGGCAATCGGCATCCGTAATGCTTCGCGGGTCAAGCACACGCCGTGCGCGCGAACCCGGCGCACGGTGCTGCCACAACGTCCTCGCGTCGCGCTCGACGACCTCGCACAAGCCGTGGCTAACCGCCTCCAGGAAATGGTTGCCGGACGCCAGCCCGTTGGTATTGGCCTGAAAGCACCCGCTGCCCGGCGGCGCCGGCAACGTGTAATTGGCGCTGACCAGTTCAAACGGCGCCCATACCGACCCGCCCCCCATCAGTTCCACACCCTCGATCCACAACAGCGGCAGCGCAGGATGGTAACGACTGTCCCTGACGCGCGGCAGACGCACCACATCCACCAGACGATGCTCGCCACGCATCTCGTTGTAGCTGGCCAATTTGAGCGGCTTGACAATACGTTCCGCATGCCAGACTTCGACTGCCTCCATCACGCCCGACGCCTTGGCCGCGGCCAGCGTCAGACCTTTGCCCTGTGCAACCGTCACCGAGCGCGCATTGGGCCGTGCCACCGTCACCACCGGTATGCCGGTGCGGTCCAATCCGGTGACGTTGGCGATGCGGGTGATGCCCATGCCCGGCAACAGCGGTTGCAGGCGCGCCAGGGTTTCCTCGGGCGCGCACGTACGATGCGTGCCCCTGAAATAGCGTTTGGGGACGTCCGCCGCATCGGCAACGTCCGGCGCCAGCGGCTGCATCGTCGAACCGGCCACATTGCTCACGTCGCCTTCTCCTGTAGCGCCCGCGCCTCTTGGAGATCGGGCGTATCGTGACCTTCATTGAATCTCACATACAATGGACGCAGCACCGTGTGCAAGGTCGATGGGTTACCGGCAGCGAGGTGCAATCGCGAGAGACTGACCGCCGCACGCAGTTCCAGCGAACGCGCCTCCTGGCCGCGCGCACATTCCTGCGCTTCCCGAAAGGTAACCTCGGCGCCGTCACGATCTCCCGCCGCGAGCAAAAGTTCGCCGCGCCGCCGATGCAGTTCGGCGTTCCAGAAAATAATGCCGTGGTCCTCTGCGATGGCAAATCCCGCCTCCACCGCGCGCATTGCCTCATCCAGCCGGCCCGCGCGTCCGTACACTTCGGCGAGCATTTCGTAATACAACGCGAAATCGTGAGGGGTATCCGATGCCTGCTCCGACGCTATGCCATTGCGCATTTCCGCCAGTCCGCCCGCAACGTCTTCCAATGTCGCGCGCGCCCAGCCGCGAAAAAACAGGCCCTTTGCACGATGCACGTGAAGCTTTTGTTCCGTGGCATAGGCCGCAAGTTCATCCGCCTGACGATGGACCGCCGGCACATCGCGGCGGAATTTGTGCAGAACCAGCGCGTAGTCCATTGCGTGCACCCGGCTGCCGACATGGGACAACGCATGCGACCAATTCACGGCGTCGCGCGCGAGCGCCAGTCCCTTTGCGGGGTTGCCCAGCATCCATGCCGCGAGCGCGCCTTCGCCCAGCCCGCACACCCTGGCATCGTGCCCGCCGTATAGGGCGGCATGCGCGTGATCCCGTTGTGGATCGTAAATGCCCAGTCCGGCCTCGATGTGCCGTTGGCATTCGCGGTGTGCGCCTCGCATGTACAGCGTCGCCCACTGGCAGTGGTGTCCCTGCAGCAGCAGCGCCGGATCATTCAACTCATGGGACAGTGCGAGCAATCTGTCGGCACGCTCCCGGCCCGTGTTGTGATTCATGGACGTGCGCCACCATCCCCAGTGCGCGGTAAAGTGGGCCGCCGATGCTGCTTTACCCTCGCATAACGCGAGGGCTCGCGTATAGGTTTCCTGGACTTCCTGCGTCCCTCCGCCCTGAATGGTGATCAAAGCGGGTCCCAACGCAAGCAACAGTTGCAGTTCGCGGTCGCATTGCAGTGCCGGATCGGCAAGCTGTGAAATCAGCGCAAGTCCGTTGCGCAGATGCCCAATGGCTTCGCGATACTGCGAGCGTTCGCTGGCGCGGCGCCCCGCGGCAAGCCACGCGTTGGTTGCACGATCGGGATTACCAGCCTCGGTCAGATGATGCGCGACCAGCTCCGGCTCGTCCCGTGCCATGCCAGGCAACAGCGTCTCCACCACATCGGCAATGGTGCCGTGCAATTCGCGGCGCCGGCGGCGCAGCAGGCTTTGGCAGGCGGCTTCCTGTATCAGGGCATGCCTGAATTCGTAACCACCGCCCTTCACGCCCGTTATCTGTCGAATCAGGCCTGCGTCTTCCAGCGTACGCAGGCCATTCTGGATATGCAACAGGGACTGTCCCGATACTGCCGCCAACAAATCCGGAGCGAATTCGCGACCGATCACGCCTGCTATTTGCGCGATCTGTTTGGCCGGCCCCAGACGGTCCAGGCGCGCCATGAGCGAATCCTGCAAGGTCGCCGGGATGGACTGTTCGCCGGAAACGACAACCTTGGCGAGTTCTTCGATGAACAACGGAATGCCATCGGCACGCGCGACCACCTGTGCCATGGTTGCATCCTGGATCGCCACGTCGCCGGCGACTCGCGCAACCAATTGGATGGTCTCTTCCGGTCCGAAGCGCCTGACTTCAAGCATGTCTACCGGCACCGAATTATTCCAGGATTCCAGAAATTCTGGACGCGCGGTCATCACCACCAGCACACGCGCGTTCCGCGCAAGTGTCACAAGCCTGGGAAGCAATTCGCGCGTGGTTGGATCGGACCAGTGCAGGTCCTCAAACACTATGAGCAAAGGCCATTTGGCCGCGAGGCGTCCGGCGATACCGAGCAGCAACTCGAAGGTGCGCTCGCGGCGGCGCGCCGGACTCATGCTCGATAGCGGCGCGTCGTCGAACTCCGGAATCGATAGCAGCAATGCAAACAGCGCCATGGCTTCGGCGGTATCAAAACCCGGGCCCAGCCATGTGGCAAGCTTGGCGAGTTTTTGCTGGTCGGGATCCTCGCTGCCGATGCCGCTGTTAAGCGCCACCTGCTCGATCACGGGATGCAGCGCGGTATTGGTGTAGTAGGGCGAACACTGAAAGCGCAGCATCGAATACGGCTGCGCGCTGACATATTCGTGCAGCACCGACACGATCCGTGATTTCCCGATACCCGATTCGCCGTAAAGCAGCAATGCACGGCCACGTCCGGACACGGCATCGCGCCAGTATTGCTTAAGCCGGGCGCTTTCCACCTCGCGGTCCACCATCGGACTGATCATGGCGGGACGGAGCGTGTTCGCGGTATGCAATGCAAGCACACGGTAGGCGCGCACCGGCCCGGCGTAACCGCGCAGCGCAAGGAATAGCGGTTCGCCGCAATCGAAGCGCCCGCCCAGCAATGCCTGCGTGGTTTCCGATATGAGCACCGTATCCGGCGCGGCATTGGACTGCAGTCGCGCCGCAATATTCGGTGTTTCGCCCACCACCGCCTCCTCTTCGGCGGCGCCCTGGCCAATAATGTCGCCGACGACCACCAACCCGGTCGCTATACCCACGCGCACTGCCAGGCGCTCCTCTTCCAGTGTCACGCCTGGCAGACGAATTTTTGGCACGGCATCGACCATGGCAAGTCCGGCGCGCGTCGCGCTTTCAGCGTCGTCTTCGCGCGCCACGGGATAGCCAAATAACGCCAGAATGCCGTCGCCCATATAGCGCGACACCGTCCCGCCAAAGCGCTCGATAATGGTGGTGCAGGCCGACTGGAATGACAGAATCACATCGCGGACATCCTCGGGGTCAAGACGCCCGGCAATCTGTGTCGAACCAATCAAGTCGCAAAACAACACGGTGAGTTGACGCCGTTCCGGCTGCTGGCGCGGCGCCTTCGCAGTTGCCGCAAGCGGCGCCCCACACTGACCACAGAACCTGAATCCTGCGGGATTGGCGAACGCACAACGCGGACATCTTGCCTGCCCTTGTGCTGCAACACTGTCGTGGGCGTCCTCACTCACCGCGCACGTCCTGCTCCAGTCCGCGGAAAACCGTTGCGCAGGACAAGCGTCTGCGGGTGCGCTGCCCTGCTTAAGGCATTCGCCAGCCGGCGAACTGCGAAGCAGACGCAACTGTCCAACAAAACATGAAACTCCCGGGGAAAATGGACGGCGCCCGCGGTCCTGAGCAGAAAGCTCACGCCCGCACGACAGAAGCCTGGAGACACGCCGCATACGACGCGCGCCATGATCGATCCACGCACCAAATTTTTCCCCGCGACGCCGCGCCGCACTGGTCATGCCATGTGGAAATATGCCGTGGACCATTATGCACCAAAACTCAACAATCGACGCCTGCGTGCGTCTTCACCGGAGCGCCACAACGCCCGATGCCAGGGCGCAAATGGATCGGTGGCCAACCGATTGTGTCTATGAACCACGCATGTCCGGCACAATGCTAGGGAAGCGTAACCCGCCTGACAATATGTCGCAGTAGCTACCCACAAAGATAGGGCGCGACTGCCGCCATGCCGCGCATGCACGCTCCTGCGGGACGGCGGCGGTCCGGGCGGTGCCGTCCGCATCGGCGGCCACATAGGCGAATGTGTCCAGGCTGCTGGCTATCGAGTAGAATCTTCGTTCGCCTCCCTAATCACCCCCAAGGAGAACCACCATGGCCGTATCCATGTCCGAGATTTCCCTGCCCGTGTTTGTCCGCCACATCGAAGGCCTTTCGATTGTGCTGAAAAAGGCGCAGGCGCTGTACGCTGAAAAGAAATTCGATGAAGCCTCGCTGCTGAACTACCGGCTGTATCCCGACATGTTCACCTTGGCGCGCCAGGTGCAGGCGGCCACCGATCACGCGCGTAACTGCATCGCGCTGCTTGCCGGCGTGGAAGCGCCCAAGGTGGATATGAACGAAAAGAGTCTCGCCGAGCTTGCCGCGCGCGCGGACAACACGGTGGCGTGGCTTAAGGGCATCAAGCCGGCACAGGTGGACGGCTCCGAGGGCAAGAGCGTCACCATCAAACAGGGTGACCGCGAGGTGCAGTTCACCGGCATCGATTTGCTGCTGAAACGCGCGATGCCGAACTTTTATTTTCACGCCACCACGGCGTACGACATCCTGCGCCACAATGGCGTGGAAGTCGGCAAGCGGCATTTCATGGGCAA
>CADECM010000029.1:0-17813 GCA_902825845.1 uncultured beta proteobacterium | reverse complement strand
GGAGATGATGATGGCGGATACGCCTGTGGAAGTCGCTTTCAACCTGGCCCCGACGCGTTGGGGCCCAATCCCCGAAGACAAAATGACGGCGGCGCAAAAAGCCGCCATCGATGCCGTGATGTCAGGCCCGCGCAAGCACATGGGCGGGCCGTTCGCCGCGCTGTCGCGCAGTCCGGAACTCATGAACCGCGTGCAGAAGTTGGGCGAGTATCTGCGTTTCCTGTGCCCGCTGGAAAAACGCCTCGGCGAATTTGCAGCCATCATCGCCGCGCGCCACTATAACCAGCAATTCGAGTGGTGGGCGCACTACCGGCAGGCGGTTGAGGCCGGCCTGAAAAAAGACATTGCCGACGCGGTGGGTGAAGGACGCCGGCCTGTGGGCATGGCGCAGGATGAGGAGGTGTTGTACGACTTTCTCACCGAAGCCCTGCGGAATAACGGCGTGTGCGACACCACCTATGCGCGCACGGTCAAGCAATACGGCGAGCAGAATATGGTGGACATCCTCGCGGTGGCGGGCTACTACGGCCTGCTGGCGCTGGTGATGAACGTGGCGCGCACACCGGTGCCGGAGGGGCATGCGTTACCGTTGCCTGCATTGCCGTTGCGCGCGATGCCAAAATAGCCATCAGCGTAGCCCGTCAAACAAAAAAGGCCAGCTGCATCCGCTGGCCTTTTTTGTTGTTGCGACAGGCGTCCGCTAAATCACGCCTTCAGCGCGCAGTGCCTTGATATCTGCCGCGCTGTAGCCGAGGCTGCCCAGCACTTCGTCGTTGTGCTGGCCGAACGCGGGTGGCGGCGAGGTCACCTCCGGTCCACCATGCGCGAACTTGAACGCCATCACCGGCACGGTGAGGTCCTTGCCGTAACCCGGTGCATTCTTGTGGGTGTGGAACAGGTTGCGCGTTTTGAGTTGCGGATCTTTCACTGCCTCGGAGATTTTGCGCGTGCGCGTCGCGGGCACGTGACGGCTTTGCAGAAAGTCTTCCCATTCCTGCGCGGTCTTGGTGGCGATAATGTCTTCAACGATTTTCGTTTGCGCCGCATAGTTTTCGCGGCGTTCCTTGTGCGACGACTGTTTCGCAATGTCCGGACGGCCGAGCGCGGTAAACAAGCGCTCGTGCTGGCCCTTGTTGCTGGCCGCGATCATGATCAGGCTGTCCTTCGCCATGTAGCCCTGGCTGCTGGCGTGTTCCATGCGATTGCCCTTGGGCGACGGCTCCGAACCGGTGTAGAGGTAGTTGGTGAGATGCGATCCCATCAGCATCAGCGCCACGTCGAGCATGGCGCTGTCGATGTACTGGCCCTTGCCGGTCTTCTCGCGCTGGAACAGTGCTGCCGACAGCGCAAACGCGTTCATGGTGCCGCAGGCGTAATCGATCACCGGCGAACCCACCTTGATCGGATTGACTTCCGGCGTGCCGGTGGTGCGCATCATGCCCGAGGTCGACTGAATGGCGTGGTCGTACGCCGTCATGTTGCCGCGCGGGCCGTCCTGCCCGAACGCGGTCATCGAGCAGTAAATGAGCTTGGGATTGATCTTCGACAATTCCTCGTAACCCAGGCCGAGCTTCTTGAACGCGCCGGCGCGGTAATTCTCGACGAACACATCGGCGTCCTTGACGAGTTTCTTGATGATCTCCTGGCCCTGGGCCGTTTTCAGATTGACCGTGATCGCGCGCTTGTTGGATGCCTGCGTGGCGAATCCCAGTCCCAGCTTGGCGTCGGACAACGCGTGATCGGACCCACTTTCGCGGCTTTGATCGCACTCATGCGGATCTTCCACCTTGATTACATCGGCGCCGAGCAACGCCAGTTGATAGGCCGCAAACGGGCCAGCCAGCACGTGGGTCACGTCGATGATCTTGATACCTTCAAAGGGCCTCATAAATTATCCTTTAAAATCAATAACTTACATTATTTCATGGGGAACCACTCGCCGCTCGGGAGAACGGCAGGGACGAGGGAAGATTTTCACGGTCTCTTCCACTATGATCGGGCTTGTTCAATTTATCACGCCCACACGCGCCGCGCATGCGGACATTCACATTATGAAGCGATTGATCGTCGCCATCACCGGCGCCTCCGGTGTCATCTACGGCATCCGCGCGTTGCAGATACTGCGCCAATGCAAGGACGTTGAAACGCACCTCATCCTGTCGCCCTCGGCCGCGCGCACCATCGCGGAGGAGACCGATTACGACATCGACACCGTGCGCAAACTCGGCGATGTGCATTACAACTTCAAGGATATCGGCGCCGCGATTTCAAGCGGCTCGTTCAAGACCGAAGGCATGCTGATCGCGCCCTGTTCCGTCAAAACGCTGTCGGGCATCGCCAACTGCTTCAACGAAGAACTCATCGTGCGCGCGGCTGATGTGTGTCTGAAGGAACGCCGCCGCGTGGTGCTGATGTTTCGCGAAACACCGCTGCATGCAGGACACATTCGGCTGATGGAACAGGCCACGCTCAACGGCGCCATCGTGATGCCGCCGGTGCCCGGGTTTTACAGCCGGCCCAAAACGATCGACGATATGGTCACACAAAGCACCGGCCGCGCGCTCGACCTGCTGGGCATTGATGCCGGCGTGGTCAAGCGCTGGAAGGAAGACGCCGCACCGGCACGCGCGCGCAAGTCGTCACGCGCGAATTGAGGCAACGGATGCACGAAGCCGAATCCGCGTTCTGGCAGTTCTCGTTGCGCTTTTACCGCCGTGCGGAAGTGCCTGCACTCTGCCTGCAGCTGCAAGATGAACACGGTATCGATGTTAACTTATTGTTTTTTATGTGTTTTTTGGCAATTAACGGACGCCGGGTCGCGGCCGACGAAGTGCGTCGCATCGACCATCGCAACAGCGAATGGCGCGGCAACGTGGTGCAACCGCTGCGCGCGATACGCCGCGCGCTCAAGGGCGGCATCGCACCGGTCGATGGCGAAGCCGCCGAGGCACTGCGCAGCGCGATCAAACGCGATGAACTGCAGGCGGAACGTCTGCAACAGGAAGCCTTGGAGCGCGAATTTTCATGTGGCGCCATCGGCCAGTCTGCAACGCCACGTGACGCCGCCGCGGCTAATTTTGCGGCCTATCGCGCAGTAATCGGCAAGTGGGATGACAAGGCAGCTAACGCGCTGCTGACGGCCCTGGCAGCCGAATTCTCACTCTGAAGCGGCCGCATTCGTTCCCCCGGAACGAATGCGTACCACCACGTCCACGCCGTCGCGCACCATGCCTTGCGGCAATGCCGGCAATTCGGTAAACGCGATGTGCTCCGCGGGAATATCCGTAATCTCGCCGGTATCCACGTTGTAAAAGTGATGATGCGGCCGGGTATTCGGATCGTAAAACACGCGGTCCGGGTCCACCAGCACCTCGCGCACCAGCCTCTTGCGCGCAAACAGATTGAGCGTGTTGTACACCGTGGCCTTGGACGTGCGCGAGGAACCGTTGTTGACCGCCGCCAGCAACTGGTCCGCCGACAAATGCTCGCAGCGCTCGAACAGCACCTGCGCAATCCTTACGCGCTGGCGCGTGGGCATGATGCCGCAGGCGCGCAACCTGTTCGTAATGGCTGCGGATGAAGCGCTGTGATTCGGCGCAATAGGGTCCATGGGTCTGGTAAAGGTCAACGGTCAGCGATTGCTACGGTTGCTGCAAAACCGCCTCACAACAGTTGCAATACCTGCAATTTAGCGAAACTTGAGCGTCGGCGCAAATCATCTGCCTGGGGCAGCAGCCGCACGCGCCGCCAAGTAGAGGGATACGGGCCACCCTATTCAAGCTCCAGCTGCACTATTTCGCGGCGAGCGCCTGTTCGATGGCCTGCCGATAGCGTTCATAAGGTTGCGCGCCGGTGATGACGACGCCGCCGGTGACGATGTCGCCGCCATCGGTCTTGGTAATCACAAAACTGGGGGTGGCATTAATGCCGATCAACCGTCCACTGGCCAGACCGGCATTGATTTTGGCGGACTGCTTGCCCGATTCCAGGCAGCCGCCGAACGCGGCGGCATCCAACTCCAGTTTCCTGGCGTTCTCGGTAAACTGCTTCACGTCCAGCTTGCCCGTCTGCGCGAACAGCAGGTCGTGCATCTCCCAGAACTTGCCTTGCTCGGCGGCGCAATGCGCGGCCTCGCCGGCCTTGCGCGCCCTGGGATGCATCTGTTCCAGCGGAAAATCCAGGAACACATAGCGCACCTTGCCCGTATCCACATAATCGCGTTTGATCTGCGGCAGTGTCGACTTGACGTAGCGCTGGCAGAACGGGCACTCGAAATCCGAAAATTCCACGATGGTCACCGGCGCATCGGCACGGCCCAGACTGGGCGCACCGGCGATATTGATCTTCGCATTGACGGCGCTGGGTCCGGAGCCCGGCCGCGGCGCCTGCGGCGGCGTTTGCGGCGCGATACTTTGCGCATCGCGCTGCTGCAGGTATTGCACCAGACGGCCAATGTGCCCTTTCATGATCTCGATATCACTGCGCATGCGCTGCATTTCGAGCTTGAGCAGATTGATCTCGGTGTCAGGTTGGGCAGCCCCCGGCGAAGCTGCCGGCACCGAGGGCGCCTGTGCCTGAAGGCCGGCGGCGGCCAGCGCGAGTATGGCAGCGGCGATAGTCCGGATGGAATTTTTCATGGTTGGGTTTCCGTGGATGCGGGGACGCGCGATCAAGCCGGCGCGAGTGCCTGTTACAGGAAGGCTGTGATGGTTTCGGCCCGGACCGCACGTATGCAATCCGGGCCGCGTTCGGAAGGTTACGGAATCAATTCGCGCCACAACACCCGCTTGGACGAGAATCCGCCGATCGACGCATTAAATGAGGGACCAGTAATTATCGTTGGCGTCGGATTGCTGGATGTCACGATTTCGGTAATCGGATTGCCGTTGATAAACAGCACGTTGATACCCACGATCGGCGAGTCCACTTTGACCGATACCAGGCCCGGAACCGTGGTGACCGCGGCGCCGGTGCGGAAATCGAGGAAGTTCAGCCAGCCGGTTCCGCCGGGCGAGCAGTCCGTCGCGGACGGCACAATCGTGGGGACCAGAAGGGTTCCCAGCACCAGTCTGGCGTCGATGTTGGTCCGTTCCCGGGACTCCGGAAAATCCACGAACCAGCCGCGCCCCGTGGCGAAATCCACTGGATTGCTGGCAGTGGGCGGCGAACCTGCCGCCACGTTCGATCCGGAAGCCAGACGTGTGGCCGTCGCATCCGGATTTTCCACCAGGAACTGCTGCACCAGCGAGGTTCGCGGATTGACCAGCGTGGTGGTCGCGTCGTCGTCCTGAATGGCGTACTGCGACTGCACCTGTGTGGTAGCGAGGTCCGACACCTCCAGATATTTGCCGGTTCCGACAAACACCACGCGTTTGCCACCGATGGTGCCCAACACCGGGGTCGTCATGATCGGCTGCGGATTAACCGCGCCTGCGTCCGAGAACAAGGTGGCAAACTTGAATACGCTGCCCGTTCCGATGGTGGCTGAAGTGGCACTGTTGATGTCAAACCGCCACACATTGCCGAGCAGATCACCGCCATAGATGTAGTTTGCCTTGTTACCCGCGGGCTCGGCGTTGTTACCAGCGATTTTTGCCAGACCGCTGGGCGCCGCCGCAGTGCCCACACCGGTGTCGATTTTGCTGATTATGGCGCCGGTGCTGGCGTTCAACACATACAGATAGCCCTTGCCATTGCCTGCCGGCGAATTCGCGACAAAGGTGGTGCCGCTGGGAGTGACCTTTTGCGGACTGTCGGTGCCATTGTCGTAGCCGGAGGTCACCACCACGACCCAGGTTCCATCTGCTTTCTGGGTAATGACGGGCTGACCGAACGAATATCCGAGATCGTTGTCCTTGGTTTTGCCGATACCCGCTGTCGTGGTGAACTCCCACAACAGAGCAGGCGCCGTCGGATCGGTGATGTCCAGCGCGTAAAAGCCGCGCCCGCCGCCGTTCAAACCGGCAACCAGAATCGTCTTCCACACAGGATTTGAAGCCGGCGTCGACACGTTGTACGCATTGGCACAGTTCGCCGTGCAGATATCCGTGGTAATCGGGCTGCCATTGACATAGTTGGTATGCTTGTCGGCGTATTGCTTGTCCGCCAGACGCCACATATTGGTAATCACCATGCTTGGCACATAGGCCCAGCGTTCTACGCCGGTATCGCCGGCAAAGGCATGCATCATGCCGTCGTTGGTACCGATGTACACGGTGCCTGGCCTGTTGGCATTTGCCGTTTTGAACTCTGCGTACCCGGAATACGGATAGCTGAACACCGGCGCCCCGATGAAGGCCGGCTGGGATTCCAGCGCGTCGCCCATCACCCGCTCGCGATTGCGGTAAAACTGGTCGATCACAGCGACACTGCCGCGATCGAATTCATGTCCGCGCTGGCCGCGAAGGTAATTGATCAGGTTATCGCCCACGGCATTGGCACGGAAATACGTCGCAGTGGCGGAGGTATCCGTCGCCGGCGGCCACTGGCTGAGATTGCCAAGCTTTGTCGCGTCGAAAAATCCCGGATTGGCGGCACGATACGTGGTATCGAACGGAATCAGGGCAAGACCATCGCTGCGAGCCGTGAGAATTGTGCGCGTGTCGGTGAAGTCGCTCACTTTCGCATTCATGGTGCCCGTGCACGCCGTCGCGACCGGCACCCGGCAGGCGCCCCCGGCGGTCAGCTCCCCGCCCGGGCAAACAGTCGCGCCGGCCAATTCACAAAAGTAGGCAGTGGTGTCGCCGCTGGAATCTGCGACTATGGTGGCCGGCGCCGCGCAATTCGCGGCTGAAATGTCTTCCACGCACCAGCTTGCGTTTTCGTTCACCACGCCGGTACTGGTGTTGATACCACGTGCTTCCAGATTACCATGCCACAGCTGCGTGGTGAAACTGGCGACATAGGCAAAGTTGTTGCCGGCGACCGGGTTCAGCGTGCTGGTTGCAGCCGCTGCGGCCGCGCCCACCTTGGAGTTGATACTGACCAGCGCATTCGCCAGGCCGTTCGCGAGGGTGGTCGGATCGCTCGCGCTGAAATAAGCGCCGCGACCGTTGATCGCGGCATGCCACAGGTCATCTATATTCTCGATCGCGCCGCTGCTCGGCGTCGGCCAGTTGCAGACGGTACCTGCGGTCTGCCAGGTGCATACTGTCGAACTGGCCGTGCTGCCCAACTTGACCGCCACGAAATCGCCGGTGGTATCACTCAGATAGCTGGGCGAATACACCATGCGGCCACGCGCGCCCAGCCCCAGCGTAAAGGTGGTCATGTGCTGCTGCAGATTGTTGTCGGAGGCGCTGGTAAACACATTGTTCTGGCACACACTGGTACCGAGTGCCCCGGTACAGTTCCCCAGCGAGGGATTGCGCAAGTCGGTCTGGTAGTAGTACATCGCAACGTCGGACAGCGTGTTGGAAACGCCACCGGCGACACCGGGAGTAGTTACCGACCCTGTTGCCACGCTGGGAGTGCTTCCCGGAACCGACAGTGGAGGAGCAACACAGGTGGCAGTATTCGAGCCGTAGCCGGTATCGTAGCTCGGGGATCCGCTATTGACCCAAGATGTGCAGACCGGCGCGCTCGACACCCCGGCAACAACGGTGACCGTGCAGCTGCGGACTTGCGCCTGTCGAATAATCCGCAGTTTTCTAGGAGTGCCGAACCCGCCAGTTCTGGGACATTGTGAATCAGACCCAAGACCACTGGAGCTGGAATAGAACGCGTCCTGCGTATAATCCGTCTTTACGGTCGTATTGGCTTGCGCCCCATCATTGAACGGCCGCGGCGCAGTGCCATCGACCTGACCCACGGGGCTGCCGTTCAGATCAAAGGTGGTGGAGCCGTTCCAGTAGCCGTCGGTCGACAGTATGGTGAAATTCTGCTGGCACGAGTACTGCACCGGGTCCGCGGGAATGATGCCGTTGAGCGTATTGGTGGTACTGCTGCTGGTGAACGCCGTGACGCCAAAGGTCATGGTTCCCGACGAGCTGATCACCGGAGTCTTGCCCGATGCACTCAAAGGGCCGGTGATGGTGACCACGTTGCCTGAAACTGTCGCGCCATAGTCCGTCACCTGCTTCGCATTGATCTGATCGGCAATCGCCTGCGCCATCGCGCTGGCCGTGCTGATTTCGGGCGTGTCGTCATTCAGAATATCGAGACTGTTCACGCTGATGCCATCGACCGTAGTGTTGCCGCTTCCCCCAACGGTAATCGTGGTGCTGTACGTGGTGATCGTGCCGAATTTGTGGGCGTAGTATTGACCCACCTTGGAAAGCGCCTCGCGCAGTGGCGTGGAACTCCCGGGCGTGGACCCATAAAGTTTGTTGTACCACAGGAACTTTTGCGACGCATCGAAGGTGTTCGCCTCGACGATGCCGGGAGACACGTTGTTGTTCATGGTCAGAAAGCCGACACGAAACTTGTCCGTGAGATTGGCAAAGGCGAGTCCGGTGCCGGTTTTCATCATCAGCATGCGATTGCTGTAATAGCTGTACCAGTTGGCAAAATTCTGCAGTTTGGCGGGCGTGCTCTCGGGAAAGGCTTCGGTGGCAAGCGTCAGTGTGCCGCTTGCGACCGTGATAACCGGTGTCAGGTTCGATGCCGTGGTGGGACCGGTAACGGTGACAATATTGCCCGCAACCGTGGCCGAAAAGCCGCCAAGGGTAATCTTGTTCCGGATATCCGCAGCCAATGTGCTGGTGGTGTTTCCGGAAGCGCTGGCGGACAACAACTGGACGCCGCCCACGGTGATGCCGCTCACCGTGGTCGGACTGGAAGGCGGAAATGGCGTAATACTGAACGTTACGTTACCACCGCTTCGGGTAACGGATGGGGAAAGTCCCGCCGCGGCAGCCGGTCCCAGGATGGTCACCACATTTCCCGACACCGTCGCGGAATAGCCGGTCACCGTGCAATTGCCGGAAGTCGACGTCGTGCAGTTGTTGATTCGGTTCGTAATGGAGCTGGCCAGCGTGCCGCCATTGCGCGATGTGGTCGTGGAACTGCTCAATATCTCCGCGCCACTGACAGTTATACTCGTCACCGTACTGCTGTTGCTGCCGCTGTTTACCGTTATGGTCGCACCCTGTGCGCCCGCACTGTTAACCGTAATCGTGGTGGTTGGAACCGCGGCCAGCCGGACCTTGCTGAACCGCGTATTCACCGCGGCCCCGTCGATGACAGTGGTGGACCCGACGTTGCTGTTGCATTCCTTGTAAAAATCGCTGTTGGTGTCGAAATATTTCTTCTGGGCGTTACTGGTCTGATTGCCGCTGTAGACATAGTAGAACGCCGGGCCCGCGGTCAGTGCGATGCCGCTGCTGCCACTGCCGCTGCCGCCCGTAAATCCCGTGTTGAGGTTGGTGGTGCCCAGCCCGGTGTTGAAACCATCCCTGTACGCCGCGGAAAAGGTGGTGGCAGTCGCGTTCAGCGGCGCGCCGGTGGAGTTGACCGGGGGCAGATAGGTTATGTCCGGGTTGTAGTAAACGCCATTACACTGGCTGCTGTTGAAGCCATAATCACCGGCAAAATTCCTGGCGTCGTCGGGCATGTAGTCCCACGCCATACTGCCGGAATCATCCAGCACGAACATCAGGTTGGGCTTGACGGTAGTGGTGGTCGATGTCGCCATTGGCGCCGTCGCCAGTTCCACCGTTGCGCTCAGCGCGGTTGGCACCGCCAGTGTCCATGAGGCAATGACCAGCGCCAGTGATCGCACAAGCGATCGCGCGCAGGCTCGAAATGCGGGGTAGGGTTTCATGGCTGCTTTCTAGTAAACAAAGGTTTGCACGTAGCTGACACTGTTCTTGGGACCCACGGTTCTGGACGTGATGCGCATCTGCACGGATTGGCCGGGCGCGGGACAGCCCGGGCCATTGCATACGTCCTGCGGCAATTTGATGTTCTGGCTGCCGGTATCCGAAGCAGCGCCGCTGAACAGGCAGCCGGCGTCCCGCTCCGGAACGGCCGGCGTGCGGCACATGCGCTGGATCACGTAGCGCGTGGCATTTCCGCTGGCGTCGGTGATCACCGCGGAACTGTCAGCGTCCGTCCACTGGATGCGGGTACCGGTCGTGGCAGTCAGGCTCAGCGCGGGATCGACACTGGCGTAGTAGCCTTGCGCGGCGTTATTCTGGTTGAAGGGATGGTTGCTGTCGGTAAGGACGTTGCGCGCTGCATTCGCCGTCCACACCGTATTCAGCCAGTTGATGGCGATTTGGGTACCTGAGTCCGCGGAACGGGTGGTGGCTTGCTGCAACGCGAGGTTGCCGGCAATGACGGTGTTGGTATCTACCGAGCGTGTCAGCGCCACCGCCGCCAGCATGATCGCCACCAGGCACACCAGCGCAAAAAACAGCACCACACCACGCTGCCGTCCAATGCGCGGCGGTGCAAACCGGGTTCGTGCAGGCATTGTCCTCATAGCGTTTCCCTCGACCAGATTACGTTGCGCAATGGAATAATGGTGTCAAACACCCGATAGCGATAGCGATTCCAGTTCACGTCTGCGGTGAGATCTATCGCCGGTGCAGGCGAGGTGGTACTGCCGGTCCATGCGCACAGCCCGGTGGTTTCAGGCGCGGGCGGGGTCGCGGCCGCCGTCGTTGAACTGCATGTCGTGGTGACGGAGCCTGTCGCCATGCTGTCGTTGCGCGACACCACCGCGATGCGTATGGCTTTGATACGCTTGCGGTCGTTGACCGAGGGCGCCGCCCAGGTACCGCCGCTCGGTTCCACCCACTGCGTGATCTGGTTGGAGGCAGACGTGGCAGAAATGCCGTATTGCGCCTGCAGGTTAACCACGCCCGCCACCGTGGGCACAAAGTTGGCGTTGGGAACGGTGTTATTGCAGTTGCCGCCGGCGGCTATGGCAGTCATGAGATCGCAGCGCTCCAGATTGCCGGCATTGACGCGATAGGTGAACTCGTTCCAACGCCCGAGGCAGGCGAGACTCGCGCCGGGAACAGCGCCAGTGGTGTTCTGCAGCGTGAGCGTGGTTGCCGAGTCCACCGTGGTAACGCTGGACATCGCGCAACTCGGGCCGGTGTTGACGATGGTGATATCGCCGGCGGCGCAGCCAATAGTACTGGCGACGGCGATCGGACCGGTTGCTGTAATTTGCGAAGGAACGCCACCCATCCCCGAACTACCGTAGCGCACGGTAATGGCATCACTGACCGCACCGTCGGCAATGGTCACCGGGCTGATGCTGGTGATGCCGGTCGCGCCAAAGGTAAGCGCGGTGCATTCCAGTGGCGAATCGGTGGCCGGAAACAGCGGATATCCGGCCATCTGCAACTCGCGCGAGATGGTATGCAGCGCGATGCCGCCGTTGGTCTGGGCATCAGCCGAACCGGTGGTGGCACGCCGTTGCGCATCGAACACGGACATCACCTGAATGATCACCACCGTGGCCAGCAAGCCAATGGCCACGCCCACCATCAGTTCCACCAGGGTGAATCCGGCTTGCAGCAAACGCGGGCGAGCGACTGTCGAATGCATGGTCCTAGTTCCCGGCAATAAAGGCAGTGGTGGTGAAATTGTGCTCGGTGGAACCGGCTCCCGGGCGCGTCCACCTGACCGTCACCTGGTATTGGCCTGCGGCCGTCAGCGCCACGGTGCGCTTGCCGCCCGGCAATTCGCCGGTGATCGGCGTATCGGTTTCGACGTACGATGCAAGATTCGCGGGATCCGCCCACATCTGCCCAATGCGCTTCTGCGCGATGTAACTGGCCTCGGCACGATACTTCGATTCGTCCGCATTCTTGATCATCGCAGCTTGCAGACCCACCACCGCCAGCACGCCGATGGAAAAGATCACGATCGCGAGCATGGCCTCGATCAACACGACGCCCTGTTGTGCCGACTTTGGGGAACGGATTTTATGCATGGAGTTTCCTTCGCTTAACACGCGCGCGGACTGGAGCCTGTAGCGAGGCTGGGATCGCATACCCTGGAATTGCCTCCCGCGCCTACGGTGACACGCAGGTTCTTGGTGCCGCCTGCGGCGGTCAGATCGACTCGCGCCAGATTGGCCACGTTGGCAATGGCCTGTCCCAGGTTATTAAAGGTGATGGCCGTCGCATTGGTCGTGCCATCAGCGGCCTTGGCAACGACGGTCACGTTGGCGGAGCCTTCGGCGGCCACTCTCGTTTCCACCACGGTCCCATCCGCGAGGGTGATGGACCAGCCGGAGTTCGTGCCCAGGCTGAAGATTACGTTGCCATTCCTGGTCACCGCCTCCGCCCGTGCGCGCTGCAGCCCGCTGAAGACAGATTCCGCAGCCGTACTGACTTCCGAATTCCGCAACATTTGCAAAAAGCTCGGCAAGGCCAGACCCGCGAGGATGCCCAGGACAATCACCACGACAACCATTTCCACCAGCGTAAAGCCGGCGGCACTTCGACGGGGCGACATTTTCAACACCCGCCCCCTCGTTTGACAACCCAGCAGTTGGCAGAGGCGGTCCAGCCGGTAGGCACTCCGGTCGTCACTCTGGTGTTGGCCTGATCGATGGTGTACACAAAACCAGCAGCGCCGCCGATACCCGTTGCAGTCAGCGTGTACGTTGTCGTCGTCAGGTTACCCGCAGCGTATGTGAAGTTGGTCGAAGCCTGGGGAGCAGGCCCACCCACGTAAGTGCGGTTGTCCTGAAAAAACTGTTCCATCCGCACGCGGCCGTCGGACAGCGCCGACGTGCCTTCCGCCAGCTTGCCGCGAATCACATAGTCGCTGTACATTGGAATACCCACTGCCGCAAGCAGACCGATGATCGCCACCACGATCATCAGTTCAATCAGAGTGAAGCCGTTTTTTGCTTTCATGCGAGCGCTTGCCCAGGTTGCGTGTACTTGATCAGTCGAAGCCCGCCGCCGACCCGCCAAAAAACAGGGCGCGGGACGGCGGCGCGCCTTTGGTGATGGGATAATCGGCGAGAAAAAGGTTCCGATCAACTTTCACCGATGAGTGGTTGATTTTCCAGTATGAACGGTCGCTTTCCGCCCCTTTGCCCGCGCCCGGGCCGCTTTCCGGGACTGGCACCGTCATGATCCTGGACCCGGTCTGGCGGCGGTTTCTCGCGGCTGTGCTGCTTTCCGCGGGGCTGCACGCAGGGCTGGCGGTGGCGCCTTATCTCGGGATGACGACCTCCGCTTCGCGGCCTGCGGTGCACGGTCCGCATGATGCGGGAAGGGCTGCAACCCTGCGCGCCACCCTGATGCAGGCGCCCCTGCCTCCGGCCCAGGTCGCTGAAAACTCGGCCACCGGGACGAATGAAGCCGATCAGCAGGCCGCAACAGCGGACGGCGCCATAGCGCAGGCCGCTCCTGAACCGTCGATGGGCATCGATGTGCTGCCGATTCCCGCGCCGGCCTACTACACCAGCGACCAGCTTACCCGGCGTCCGAAGCCGCTGGCCGCGCCCAAGCTCGAGGTGCCGCCGCAACTCGCGCCGAGTTTCGACTCGGGCAAGGTTATCCTGAAGCTTTGGATCAATGAACTTGGCGCGGTGACCTCTACCGAGGTCGAGCTAAGCGAGGTTCCCGAAGCGGTGTCCGCGCTGGCTGCGGCGGCGTTTGCGAAACTGCGTTTCGTGCCGGGCGAAATCAATGGCCGCCCGGTGGGCGTCATGATGCGCATCGAGGTGACCTATGATGACCTCAAACCGCCGCAATAAGCATCGAAGCGGCAGCGAGTGTGAGAAATTACCGGATTACCCGCCGCTGTCTCAGCCCGCGGCGAGCGCCTTGGGCAGCGGAAAGGTCACCCGCTCTTCGATCCCGTCGAGATTGCCGACGCGGTCTGCGCCAAGCGCTTTCAGCCGGTCGATCACCTGTTGTACCAGGATCTCCGGCGCCGACGCACCGGCGGTGATGCCGACGCGGTCCTTGCCCGCCAGCCATTCCGCGTTCAGTTCGCCGGCATTGTCGACCATATACGCCGGCACGCCCTGATTCTGCGCCACTTCGCGCAGCCGGTTGGAATTGGAGCTGTTGGGTGACCCGACCACAATCACCACATCACTCTGCCGGGCCAGTTGTTTTACCGCATCCTGGCGGTTTTGCGTGGCGTAGCAGATGTCGTCGCGCTTGGGTCCGACGATGCCGGGAAAGCGCGCGGTCAGCGCGTCGATGGTCAACTGTGCATCGTCGACGGACAGCGTGGTCTGGGTTACAAAGGCAAGATTGTTCGGGTCCCGCACCCTGAGGTTTGCCACGTCGTCCGGGCCTTCGACCAGATACATGCCCTGCTCGCTCTGGCCCATGGTGCCCTGTACTTCCGGATGGCCCTTGTGGCCGATCATCACAATCTCGCGGCCCTGAGAGCGCATTTTTGCCACCTCGACATGCACCTTGGTCACCAGAGGACAGGTGGCGTCAAACACGCGCAAGCCCCGCGACTCGGCATCGCGCCGCACTGACTGCGAAACGCCGTGCGCGCTGAATATCAGCGTCGCGCCCGCGGGCACCTCGTCCAGTTCCTCGATAAATACCGCGCCCTTTTTACGCAGATCGTTGACCACGAATTTGTTGTGCACCACTTCGTGCCGCACATAAATCGGCGCACCATGCAGCGCGATCGCACGTTCGACGATTTCGATGGCGCGGTCTACGCCGGCGCAAAAACCACGGGGATTGGCGAGGAGCACTTGCATGGAGCGATTATAGGTGGTGTTTCGGTATTTCCGAAAAATAAAAATCGTTTAAAATCATATACTTACGAGTTTTCCTTGGCTGGAGCCTGTTGCGGCCTCAGGCCATCCCAGATCAGCAATCCCGCACCCACCGTGATCGCCGAATCGGCCACGTTGAACGCCGGGAAGTACCAGCCGCCGTAATGCACCTGCACAAAATCCACCACCGAGCCCAGCCACACGCGGTCGATCAGATTGCCGATCGCACCGCCGAGGATCATGCCCAATGCCAGGCAGAACAGTGTTTGTTCGGGATGCCGGCGCAGCAGCCACACCACCCACACCGACGCCACCACGGCCACGCCGATGAAAAATGCACGCTGCCAGCCGCCCGCATCGGCGAACATGCTGAACGCGGCGCCGGTGTTGCGCACGTGCACCAGGTTAAAAAACGGCGTTACATACAACGTTTCGTGCAACGCGAATTTTTGCAGAATGAAAAACTTGGTGATCTGATCCAGCGCCACAATGACCGCGGCAATCGACAGCCATTTACGCATGTTCACGCGGCTCGCCCGCCCCGAAAAGGTTTGACACGCAACGGCCGCACAGCGGCGGGTGCTCCGCGTTGGCACCGACATCCGGGCGGTAGTGCCAGCAGCGCTCGCACTTGGCATGTGCACTTGCGCTCACCGCAATGCCCACGCCCGGCAGGCCGGCCGAGGGCTGCCCGCCGGTACCCGCGTGCAGTGACGCGCGCGAGGTGATCATCACAAAGCGCAGGTCATCCCCCAGCGAGGCCAGCAACGCATGCGACTCGCCCTCGGCGTGCAAATCCACCTCGCCGG
Organism: uncultured beta proteobacterium; assembly: GCA_902825845.1. GTDB lineage: Bacteria > Pseudomonadota > Gammaproteobacteria > Burkholderiales > SG8-41 > UBA5216. Next base: position 2,330 of record CADECM010000029.1, on the reverse strand, counting down.
CGAGCGAGGACCCGATTTTCCCCGCAGCACGCAAAGTTTCCAGTTCTTTCTGCACATCCGAGCGCAACGCCCGCAACCTTGTCCAACGCGCGCGCAATACGTCGGCATCCGGCGGCAGGGCAAACGCATACCACGTCTGCTCGAACACGCTGGCTTCGGACTTGTTCAGCGTCTCCCACACCTCCTCGGCGGTAAACGACAGAATCGGCGCCATCAGGCGCGTCAGCGCCTGCGTGATGTGATACAGCGCATTTTGCGCCGCACGCCGCGCGCGTCCTGTCGTTGGCGCGGTGTACAGCCGGTCCTTGAGAATATCGAGATAGAAGCCGCCGAGCTCTTCCGAGCAAAACGACTGCAGCCGCTGCGCCACCTGGTGAAACTCGTAGCTGCCGTAGTAGCCCGGCGACTGTGGATCGCGCACCCCTTGTTCCGACGAAGTCAGCGCCGCTTGCAAATCATGCATCATCACCCATGCGTAGCGGTCGATTTCCAGCCACTGATCGATGGGCAGGGCATCGCGTTTGATGTCGAAGTCGGCGAGATTCGACAGTAGAAAGCGCAGCGTATTGCGAATGCGCCGGTACGATTCCACCACGCGCTTGAGGATTTCCTTCGAGATCGACAGCTCGCCCGAGTAATCGGTCGCCGCCACCCATAGCCGCAGCACGTCTGCGCCCAGTTCGTCCATCACCTTCTGCGGCACGATGACATTGCCCTTGGACTTGCTCATCTTGTGGCCGCTGCCGTCGACCACGAAGCCGTGTGTCAGCAGCCCGCGATACGGCGCCTGGCCGTCGGTCATGCAGCTCACCAGCAGCGAGGAGTGAAACCAGCCGCGATGCTGATCGGAACCCTCGAGATACAAATCCGCCGGAAACGCGGACGCATCCTTGTGCGAGTTGCGCAGTACCGTGAAATGCGTGGAGCCCGAATCAAACCACACGTCGAGCGTGTCTTTCACCTTTTCGTAGTACGCCGCATCGGCGCCCAGCAGTTCCTCGGCCGTCACCGCCTGCCAGGCCTCGATACCGCTTTTCTCGACGCGCTGCGCCACCTGCTCCAGCAGTTCCGGCGTGCGCGGATGCAGCGCGCCGGTCTCCTTCGAAATGAAAAACGGCATCGGCACGCCCCACTGCCGCTGGCGCGACAGTGTCCAGTCAGGCCGGTTGGCAATCATGCCGTGCAGCCGCGCCTGTCCCCACGCGGGATAAAAGGTGGTGTTCCCCACGCCGCGCAACGCCGTGGCGCGCAGCGGCTCCGCCGGTTTCACGCCGTTCCAGCCCTGCGTCTCGTCCATGCCGGCGAACCACTGCACCGTCGCGCGCAGAATCACCGGCGTCTTGTGGCGCCAGCAATGCATGTAACTGTGCACATGCTGCGCCTGATTGAACAGTGCGCCGGTGGCATCGAGATGCGCAACGATCTTCGGATTCGCTTTCCAGATCATTTCGCCGCCAAACATGGGCAGCGACGACACATATTTGCCATCGCCCATCACCGGCGTGAGGATGTCCACATCCTTCATGCCGTAACGGCGGCACGACTGAAAGTCCTCCACGCCATACGCCGGCGCGGAATGCACAATGCCGGTGCCGGTGTCGAGCGTGACGTAGTCGCCGAGGTACACCGGCGACAACCGGTCATAGAACGGATGGCGGAACGAAATCAGCTCCAGCGCCTTGCCCTTGCAGGTGGCGAGTGTGGTGCCGGTGAGTTTGTAGCGCTCGAGGCACGCTGCCTGCAATTCGGCCGCAAGGATCAACAGCCCGCGCCCGGTGTCAACGAGGTTGTAATCGTACTCGGCGTGCGCATTCAGCGCCTGATTGCCCGGCAGCGTCCACGGCGTCGTGGTCCAGATGACGATGTAACCCGGCTTGTCGGGCAAACTCGGCAGGCCAAAAGCGGCCGCCAACTTGTCGGGTTCCGCGAACGGAAATCCCACGTCGATGGCCACATCCTTGCGGTCTTCGTATTCGACCTCGGCTTCAGCCAGTGCCGATCCGCAATCGAAGCACCAGTTCACCGGCTTCAGCCCGCGGTAGACGTAGCCCTTCTCCAGCAGTTTGCCCAGCGCGCGGATTTCATTCGCCTCATTCGCAAACGCCATCGTCAGATACGGATGATCCCAGTCGCCCAGCACACCCAGGCGGATGAAATCCTGCTTCTGCCGTTCGACCTGCTCGGTGGCATAGGCGCGGCACAACTTTTGCGTTTCCGCCGTCGGCAAGTGCTTGCCGTGTTTCTTCTCGATCTGCACTTCGATCGGCATGCCGTGGCAGTCCCACCCCGGCACGTAGGGCGAGTGGAAGCCCGCCATCGTCTTCGATTTG
>CADECM010000028.1:21321-57389 GCA_902825845.1 uncultured beta proteobacterium | reverse complement strand
CGACGCGTTTGAAGCGTTTTTCACGCGCGGCGATACCTTTGCTCTGGGCGTGTGCAACGGGTGCCAGATGATGAGCAATCTGCGTGCGTTGATACCCGGCGCCGCGGCGTGGCCGCACTTTGTCAAGAACCGGTCCGAGCAATTCGAAGCGCGCGTGGCGATGGTGGAAATTCAACCATCGCCGTCGCTGTTTTTTCAGGGTATGGCCGGCAGCCGGCTGCCCGTGGCCGTGGCGCACGGCGAGGGTTATGCGGAATTCCCCGGTGCGGCCGCGCTGGCTGAAGCGCAACCGCTGATTGCGCTACGCTTTGTCGACAATGCCGGGGCGGTGACGACGCGTTACCCGCTGAACCCCAACGGATCGCAACAAGGCATCACCGGGCTGACCACGCCCGACGGCCGCTTCACCATCCTGATGCCGCACCCAGAACGGGTATTCAGAACGGTGCAGAACTCATGGCACCCGGAAACATGGTCTGACGACGGGCCCTGGTTGCGCATGTTTCGCAACGCGCGCGCGTGGGTGGGGTGAGTGCGTGAAGGGGTGGATTAGTGAAGAGGTGAAGGAGTGAATGAGTGAAGGTGGTACCCCATTCACGCCTTCACCCTTTCACCCCTTCACAAAAATCACTCCACCTTGGCCTTGGCCCGCAGATCCGCGAGCATCTTGCGCACGGCCTGACCCTGCAGCATCTGCTGCAGCTGCGGCTTGGCTTCCTCGAACGAGGGCACCTTGGTGGCACGCTCATCCTCGAGCCGTATGATATGGTAGCCGTAGTCGGTTTTTACCGGCACATCCGTCATCTGGCCTTTTTTCAGTTTGGCGAGGGCGTCGCCGAACGGCTTGACGTAGCGGTTTGAAGGGCCCCAATCAAGGTCGCCGCCTTTAGCCTTGGAGCCGGTGTCCTTCGACTTTTCGGCGGCAATTTTTTCGAAGCTGCCGCCCTTTTTGACCTGCGCAATGATGCTCTTCGCGTCGTCTTCCTTTTCCACCAGAATGTGCCGCGCGTGATACTCCTTCGCGGGAATGGTGGGCTTGACGCGCTCATATTCCTTGCGCATGACCTCGTCGGTCACCGAATTGGCCTTGAGGTAATCCTGCACAAAAGCGTTGACCAGCGTTTCCTGCCGCTGCAAATCCAGCTGAGCTGCAACCTCGGGTTGCTTGTGGACGCCTTTCTTGACGGCTTCCTGCGCGATCACCTCGTTGTTGATCAGTTGATCCTTTACGCGGGCGCGGTTTTCCGGCGTGTCGGGCTGTTTGTTGGCGGCGAGCATCTTTAACACGGCATCGAGCCGGGCCTGCGGGATGGCAACACCGTTGACGGTGGCAACCTGCGCGTGGGCGGCGGGCACCGCATGAAGCGCAGAGGCCAGCACGATTGCGGCCGCGATCGGTGTCAGACGGTGGAGAGGAGAACGCATGGATGGGATTCCTTGGAGGTTAAATTTCTTCCGGGGTATACGCTTTGATTGACAGGGCGTGAATGGCCTGCTGCATCATCGGTCCGAGCGCATCGTAAACCATGCGATGGCGCGCGGGCAACGCCAAACCGCGAAATTTCGGGCTGACCAACACCAATTGGTAATGCCCGCCGCCGCCTTTCGCGCCTTCATGGCCGATATGCCGCCCGGATTCATCGAGAATGTCGATGGTGTCGGGCGCCAGCACGGCCAGGCACTGCCGCATTTGGTCAACGGTATTCATGCGCGTCGAGCGGATGGGACAGCCGCGGCGCGGCGTGGTTCCGATTATTCAGGATTCTTTTCCTGAACGTATTTGGCCAGCATCAGCGCCTGACCGATCACGAACAGCAGCATCAGCCCCATGCCGCCAAACAACTTGAAATTGACCCACGTGTCGGTGGAATAGTTATAGGCCACGTACAGATTCAGTATGCCCATGACCGCGAAAAATGCGATCCAGCTTGCCAGTAACCGGCCCCACACCGGCGCGGGCAGTTCCACCTGCTTTTCCATCATCGCGCGAATCAGGTTCTTCTTGAAAAATGCCGCCGCGATGAGCAACGCGCCCGCAAACAGCCAGTACAGTACCGTGGGCTTCCACTTGATGAAGGTTTCATTGTGCAGGTAGATGGTGGCGCCGCCGAATACCGTGATTACGCCCAGGCTGACCCACATCATTGGTTCGACCTTGCGATGTCTGAAGTAGACCCAGCCGATCTGCGCGAACGTCGCAACGATGGCCACCGCGGTTGCTTCGTAGATGCCGTACAGCTTGAACACCGCGAAGAACAGGATGATGGGAAACATGTCGAACAGGAACTTCATGGTGTCAGCACTCCGCGCGCAGCGCGCCGGTCAGGATTTTTCGAATTTGAGCGACGCCGAGTTGATGCAGTAGCGCAGCCCGGTGGGTTGCGGCCCGTCCTCGAACACGTGGCCCAGATGTGCATCGCAACGGCTGCACAGGGCTTCGGTACGGCGCATGAAAAAGCTGTTGTCATCCTCGGTCGCCACGTTTTGCGTGACCGCTGGCTGCCAGAAACTCGGCCAGCCGGTGCCGGACTCGAATTTGTGATCGGATTTGAAGAGCTCGGCATCGCAGCAGATGCAGCGGTACACGCCCTTGTCGTGGTTGTCCCAGTAGGCACCGCTGAAGGCGCGCTCGGTGCCTTTCTTGCGGGCGACATCGAATTGCTCGCGGGTCAGCATTTGTTTCCATTCGCTGTCGGATTTGGTCACTTTCTCGGTCATCGCGGTTCTCCGTGGTTCAGGACGGGGCTTGGTCGGGCACGCGGGCGGCGGCTTACAACACTTTGCCGGGGTTCATGATGCCTTGCGGATCGAGGGCGCGCTTGACCATGCGCATGAGGTCTATTTCGACCGGATTCTTGTAGCGTTTGAGTTCCTCGACTTTTGCCATCCCGATCCCATGCTCCGCGCTGAAGCTGCCCTGGTAACGCTGCACAATATCGTAGATCACGGTGGTCACGTCATGCGCTTCGCGCGCGGCGGCGTCGCTGCGCAGCCGGCCTTCGACATAGGTGTTGTAATGCAGGTTGCCGTCGCCAAGATGGCCGAAGCAGATGATGCGTGTGTCCTTGAAGCGCTGCTCCAGCGCCGCCTGCCCATCACGGATAAAGGCGGGAATCTGCCCCACGGCGACCGCAATGTCGTGGCGGTAGAGCATGCCCGGTTCGTCGCGCGCGGCTTCGGGGATGGATTCGCGGATGTGCCAGAATGCCTTGGACTGGCCCTTGTTTTCCGCCAGCGCCGCATCCAGCACCAGTTGCTTTTCCATGGCCCGTTCCAGCGCGCCTTCGAGTTCACTGCGCAGGGCATCGCCCGGCGACCCATCGCCCAGCTCGGTGAGCACGTACCACGGATGAGAATCGGCCAGGGGATCGCGCGTGCCGGGGATATGTTTGAGCACCAGTTGCAGGCAGGCGCGCGATAACAGTTCAAACGCGGTGATGCGGTCGCCGAACTGCTGCCGCAACAGGGAAAACAACTGCAGTGCGGCGTCAGGGGAGGGCACCGCCATCCACGCCGTGGCGTTGCTGCTGGGGCGCGGGAACAGTTTCAACACGGCTGCGGTAATGATACCCAGCGTGCCCTCGGCGCCGATAAACAGGTGCTTCAGGTCGTAGCCGGTATTGTCCTTGCGCAGCGAGCGCAGGCCGTTCCAGATCCTGCCGTCGGGCAGCACCGCTTCCAGCCCCAGCACCAGATCGCGCGTATTGCCGTAGCGCAGCACGTTGACGCCGCCGGCATTGGTGGACAGGTTGCCGCCGATCTGGCAACTACCTTCACCGCCCAGCGACAATGGAAACAGCCGCTCGGCCTCGGCTGCCGCTGTCTGAATGTTGGCGAGCACGCAGCCGGCCTCCACCGTCATGGTGTTGTTCAGGGGATCGACATTGCGAATGCGATTCATGCGGCCCATGGCGATAACGACCGGATTATCCCCGGCATTGGGCACTGTGGCGCCGCACATGCCGGTGTTGCCGCCCTGCGGCACGACCGGTGTTTGTGTTTCGGCGCAAATTTTCACCACGGCGGCCACTTGTTCCACAGTCGCCGGACGCACCACGGCGGCGGCGCCCCCGCGGTAGATGCCACGCCAGTCGTTGATATAGGGCTCGAGGTCAGCCGGGTCGGTGAAAATCCCCTGCGCGCCGACGGCGGCGCCAAGGCGGCTGATGGTGGCAGTGCGGGGTACGGCTGGCATAATGCGATCCGATGGGCAAAGTGCGATTCTAACATTCCGTGCCCGCAATCCCGCGCCGCTGCCGCGTTGCCGTAAGCATTGCGGCGGGCGCGCGACTGAGGCACCATCAATCCATGGTTCGGGCAATGTCTGCTGCATCGTCATCGCGTCTGTTGGGTGTGATTTTCGGCGTTTTGTCGGGGTTGGCCGCGCCCACGCAGGCGGGAGATTACCCGGCACGCGAGGTTACGCTGGTGATGCCGTATCCGTTGAGCGGGCCCAGCGACATCCGCGGCAGCTCGCGCATGACCAAGACGTACAAAATGATCGCCACCCACGCGCCGCCGGCCATTTCCGACACACTGGGGCGCATTGTGCAGCAGGCGATCCGACACGACTCGCGGCATCCGGTGCGGCTTGAGCGGTTGCCGGGCGCAGCCACCACGCGCGGCGCGCTGCGCGTGGCAAAAGCGCGGGCGGATGGCCATACACTGCTTCTGGGCAGCAATGAAACGATGGTGCTTGCGCCCCATTTTACGGGCGCCGCCGGTTACGACCCGATGCGCAATTTCGAACTGGCAGCGCCGCTGGTGCACATGCCGTTCTTGCTGATGGCCAGCAGCGGCTTGCCCGTCAAGACGCTGCCGCGGCTGATCGCCTACGTCAAAGTGCGCCCCGGTGAAGTCAACTACGGCTCGTCGGGGGAGGGCAGCACCGGGCATCTGGCGGGCGAGCTGTTGCGGCGCGCGGTCAAACTCGATATGGTGCATGTGTCCTATAACGGCGGAATGGCCGCGCTCAATAGCGTTGCCCTCGGACAAACATCGCTGATGTTCGCGGCACTGCCGCTGGCCTTGCCCTATATCAATAGCGAACACGTGCGCGCACTTGCGGTGGCGAGTGCGCGGCGCAACCCCTTGCTGCCGGTATTGCCGACGCTGGCGGAGTCGGGAATCGATGGCGCCGATATCGCCGCGTGGTACGGGGTGTTTGCGCCAAACGGCGTTGCGCCGGGCGTGCTGCGCTGGCTTAGCGACCGGATTGGCGACGCAGTCAACGCACCTTTGACGCGCGATGCTTTGCTTGCGCAGGGGCTGGAACCGGTGCGTGGAGCACCGTCAGCCTTCGCAACGCGTATTTATGCGGAAAATGAACGCTGGGGACCCGTACTGAAGGCGGCGCGGATCGGCACACGCGAAACGTCCTGACGCGGCGCGCGCCATTACAGCTCTAGCTGCGGCGTTTGCGCGTGGACACCGGATTGCGCAGGATGCCGATTTTTTCCACTTCGCATTCGACCACGTCGCCGTTTTTCAGCCACCAAGAGCCTTCGCCCTTGTGGCCGGCGGCAACACCTGCTGGCGTGCCGGTGGAAATGATGTCTCCGGGGTACAGTCCGGCATGGGAATACCAGGCGATCTGCGCTGGAATATGGAAAATCTGTGTGGCGGTGTTGGCGTTCTGGCGAACTTCGCCATTGACCCGTGTGATCAGCCGCAAATTGTGTGGATCGGCGATTTCGTCCCGCGTCACGACCCACGGTCCCATGGGCGCCGCTGTCGGAAAGTTCTTGCCGATCAGGATGTTGCCTTCCTTGCGCTCGGCCGTTTGCACGTCACGGGCCGACACGTCGTTCATGATGGTGTAGCCGAAGATATGCTCGTACGCTTCTTCGGCCGGTACGTCGGCGCACTCGTCGGCGATCACGACTGCCAGTTCGTTTTCATAATCAAGCCTGTCGGTCCACGCGGGTTTGCGAATCGTGTCGCCATGGGCGATCAGGGTGTCCACGTGCTTGATAAAGCCGGCTGGGCGCGAGTAGGCGGTACTGCCGACTTCGGCCGCATGGTCGGAGTAGTTCTTGCCGATAGCCATAATCTTGCCGGGCTGCAGGGGGGGGCGCGCGGTTACCGCATCGAGCGCGACGATATGTTCGCTGCTGCCGGCTTTGAGACGCTCTTCAGCCAGCGCCAGAACTTCGCGCACCCGCGCCAGCGCATCGGCGCCGCCACGTATGCACTCGATCAATGAATCCGCCAGTCCGCGACCGCTTTTTGCCTCGGTGATATCCAGTGCCAGACCGTTGGACAACAGCACGCCAAAGTGATCGACGCGCGCGCGCGGTGGACGAAAGCTGAGCAGTTTCATGGAGCCTCCCTTGGCGTGATATCGGCAGATTCTTGTGGCGATTTTACCGAGTTAAACAGTCATATTAGTGTGCCATCGTTCACAATCTGTACACACCAGATACTACCAGCGACCAGCCCAAACTGGAAATTGTGAGGATATATGCCGCCAACGCCGGACTCAAGCCGGCGCCGAGCATACGAGCAACAGACAATTGAAGGATCAAAGGTGGGGCACGATCTGAGCTGGCACTGGCGCCGCGCGCCGGTGGGCAGACATTGTGATGATCACGCTGACGCGCGCCCACGCTTGCGCGCCATCTGCCAACAAAGTGCGCGTGCTGCGCACGGGAACAGGGCAGCGGTGAAACAGCCACGATGCGGGCGGTATTTGCACGGTGCATCTGCGGATGGAAGAATCCACATTGAATACTTCGTCGATGGCGATACGCGGTGTCATCGTGTCAGACAGGGGCAGAGCGGCGGGGTTGGATGATCGCGGCTGTGCGTGGTGTTGACCATAGCTAAGCCTTCCCCAATCGGGTAAAATCGCGCCTTTCTCCCTGCCTTGGCAAATGCAATATGCATCATATGTATTTGTTTTTAAAGGGATTTGTATTAAGTAAGGATATGTGATGAGCGACCCCACAGCGGTGCAGACTGCGCCCGATTACGTCAAAAATAACAAACTGATTGCTTGGGTGTCGGAAGTTGCCCAACTCACAAAGCCGGACCGCATCCACTGGTGCGACGGATCGCAGGCGGAATACGATCGCCTGTGCGCCGAAATGGTGGCGTCCGGAATGCTGATCAAACTCAACGAACAAAAACGCCCCGGCTGCTTTCTGGCCCGCTCCGATCCGGACGATGTGGCGCGCATGGAAGACCGCACGTTCGTGTGCAGCAGCAATAAGGAAGACGCCGGCCCCAACAATAACTGGGTGGCGCCCGATGAGATGCGCGCCACGTTGACGCGGATCAGCGACGGCTGTATGCGCGGGCGCACGATGTACGTGATCCCTTTCAGCATGGGACCGCTGGGTTCCCATATATCGCATATCGGGGTGGAGCTCACCGACTCGCCTTACGTCGTGGTCAGCATGCGCCTGATGACCCGTATCGGCCGCGCGGTGATCGACTTGCTGGGCGCGGACAAGTTTTTTGTGCCCTGCCTGCACACCGTGGGCGCACCGCTGGCGCCGGGCGAAAAAGACGCGGTATGGCCGAGCAACAAGCAACACAAGTACATCGTACATTTTCCCGAGGAAAAACTCATCTGGTCGTTTGGCTCGGGCTACGGCGGTAATGCGCTGCTGGGCAAAAAGTGCTTCGCGTTGCGCATTGCGTCGATCATGGCGCGCGAGCAGGGCTGGCTTGCCGAACACATGCTGATCCTGGGCATAGAGCCGCCGGGCGGAAAAAAACACTATATTGCCGCGGCTTTCCCCAGCGCCTGCGGCAAGACCAACCTCGCGATGCTGATTCCGCCCAAGGAACTCAAGGGCTGGAAAGTCACCACCATCGGCGAAGATATTGCCTGGATCAAGCCCGGTGCGGACGGGCGTCTGTACGCGATCAACCCGGAAGCGGGCGCCTTTGGCGTTGCGCCGGGCACCTCGGAGTTCACCAATCCCAACTGCCTGGCGGCGCTGCACAAGAACACCATCTTCACCAATGTCGCATTAACGCCGGATGGCGACGTGTGGTGGGAAGGCCTGTCGCAGACCCCGCCGATGCATCTCACGGACTGGCAGGGGAAATTGTGGGATCCGGATGGCGACACGCCCGCCGCGCATCCCAACGCGCGCTTTACGGTGGCGGCATCGCAAATTCCGTGCATCGACGCGGATTGGGAAAATCCGGCCGGCGTGCCGATCAGCGCGTTCCTCTTTGGTGGCCGCCGTACCACGACCGTACCGCTGGTGGTCGAAGCCAAGGATTGGACGCACGGCGTGTACATGGCCGCGACCATGGCTTCAGAAACCACTGCGGCCAGCGTCGGGAAAATGGGCGTGGTGCGGCGAGATCCTTTCGCCATGTTGCCATTCTGCGGCTATCACTTTGGCGATTACTTCAACCACTGGCTCAAGGTGGGAAAAACGGTTGCCCAGGCACCGAAAATTTTTGCCGTCAATTGGTTCCGCCGCGACGAACTCGGCAAGTTCATGTGGCCGGGGTATGGCGAAAACATGCGGGTGCTGAAGTGGATCATCGAACGCTGCGAAGGCAAGAGCGGCGCAGCTGACACCGCCATAGGCAAAATGCCGCGGTACGAAGACATGGAACTGAAGGGTATCGGCGGCTTCTCGAAAAAAGCGTTCGACGAACTGACCAAGGTGGACAAGAAGCTTTGGCAGGCCGAGGTCAAGGATCACGAGCGCCTGTTCGGAGAACTGTTGGCGCGCATGCCGGCAGAGATGCTGGAGCAGCGCCGGCAATTGGAGAAAGCGCTGTAGGCACCCGCGTACAACGAGCACCCAAAAGCCGTGGCCTGTGCTGCGGCTTTTTTGCAGACTGGATTAAATAATTATTGTTTAAAAACAAATACTTAAAAAGATCTGTGTGTGTTCGGCCAGTGCTTTAGCCGCAGGCCGTGATCACCGGAACGCTATACTCCCGGCATTGTTCAGCGTGAATCGTGCTAACGGGACATGGGAGAAATGCAATGAAGTTTCGTGTTAACGCATGTGCTGCAATAGCGGTATTCGGCTGTGCAACCGCCAGTGCCGCGCCGTTTGCCTATGTCGCCAACGAGCGGTCGGGAACCCTGTCCATTATCGACATTGCCACCGATGCGGTGGTGGGGGACATTGTTGCGGGCAAGAAGCCACGCGGCATGACTGTATCGAAGGACGGCAAGCTACTTTTTGTGAGCGACCAGCCGGCCAATGCGCTGCAGGTGATCGATATCGCGGCCCGCACGATTGTGGGGAAAATCGACTTAGGCGAGTCGCCGGAAGGCGTCTATCGGTCGCCCGACGGCAGATGGTTGGCAGTGGCCATCGAGGAAGACAATGCTGTCTACTTCATCGACAGCGCCGCGGGCAAGCGCGAATTCCAGGTGAAGACCGAAGGCAGGAATCCCGAACATGCCGTGTTCAGCCGCGATGGCAAATGGGTCTATGTCAGCGCCGAGGAAGCGGATACGGTTGATGTCATCGATGTGGCGGCGCGCAGGCAGGTGGCGTCGATCAAGGTCGGAAAGCGGCCACGCGGGATTGGGTTTACGCCCGACGGGAAGTTTGCCTACGTGGCGTGCGAGCTTGCCAATCAAGTGCATGTCATCGACGTCGCCACGCGCAAGGTGGTCGCGGTGATACCCGCCGGCGTTCGCGTCAATGGCGTTACCGTCCACCCTGACGGCAGGACAGTCTATGTGACCAATGGCGGAGACGGCACCGTTAGCGTGATCGAGGTGGCCGGTAACAAGATTATCAAGACCATCGCCGTGGGCCAGCGCCCCTGGAACATGGCGATTACCGCGGATGGCCGCAAGCTCTACGTTGCCAACGGAAGGTCCAACAGCGTCAGCGTTATCGATACCGGCACACTCGACAAGCTTGGCGACATCAAGGTGGGTGATCTGCCTTGGGGTGTTTATATTCCAGAGTAGCGCAGCGACAGTCGCACCGGTTTGCACACGCTTGCGGCGGGGTGTACTCTTGCCCCCCGACTTTGGGATTTCCGGAAAGCAAACCGAATGAGCATTACCGTCTCTTCCGTCACCCCGGATTTTGCGGCCGAGATCTACGACGTCGATCTCGCCGCGCCGCTGGCCGATGCCGATTTTGCGGCGATCGCGAGTGCCTTCTGGCAATACGCAGTGCTGATTTTTCCTGAGCAGAATATCAGCCAGCAGCAGCAACTGGCGTTTGCGGAACGCTTTGGCCCCATCGAACGGGAGCGCACGCTGGACCCCAAGGCCACGCCCAGCCGTTTCGACGGCGCGTTTGCGGACATTTCCAACCTCACTGCCGAAGGCAGGATCTGGGCCGCCGACAGCCGTCAGCGCATGTACAAGGCCGGCAACAAGTTGTGGCATACCGACAGTTCATTCAAGAAACTGCCGTCATTGACCTCGCTGCTGTATGCCAGCACTACGGTACCCATCGGCGGGCACACCGAATTCGCCGATCAGCGGGCGGCGTATGACGCGTTGGGCGATGGCGAAAAAAAGCAGCTGGAGGGGCTGGTTGCCGAACACTGGATCGTCACCTCGCGCAAGCGCAGCGGCTTCAGCGACTTCAATCAAGATGAGCAACGCCGTCTGCCGCCGGTGCCGCAGATGCTGGTACGCACCATTCCGCAAAGCAAGCGCAAGTCGCTGTTCGTGGCCTCACACGCCGGCCGCATCTTCGGCATGCCCGACGAAGAAGGCCGCGCGCTGATCGACCGCTTGATCGATCACGCCACGCAGCGTCAATTCGTATACACGCACCGCTGGCGCGCCAATGAGTTGGTGATGTGGGACAACCGCTGCACCATGCATCGCGGCACCGATTACGACGACTTGCGCTGGGTGCGCGACATGCGCCGGGTGACGGTCAGCGACATTGCCAATACCTGCGATCAGGCGGGCGTGGTGCACACGGCCTGATCTGCGCGTCGTGCCGTGCCGCCCCGAGGCCCCGGGCTTACAGCACGCGGTTCGAGCGCAGAATCGATAACATCACCGCGATCAGCGCAAGTCCCATGCCCAGTGCCGTGAACAGCGCGGTGATCTCGGTCTCGCGCCCTTTGCCCAGCGCAAGCTTTGCGCTCAGATGCTTGTAGATGGCTTTGAGGTCGGTATCGCTGCCGGCGCGAAAGTATTCCCCGCGGGTCATGTCCGCGATCTTCTTCAGGCCCGCCTCGTCCAGCCGCACGCGCATCGACCAGCCTTCCACGTTGAGCACGGCGCCCTCGGTGGTGCCGACACCCACGGCGAAGACCCGCACGCCGCGCTCGGCGGCGAGTTTGGCGGCTTCCAGCAATTCCGGGCCGGTGTTACTTTCCCCGTCCGAAACCAGCACTATCGCCGCGCCGCTGTTGGAGCCGGGGGCCACCGGTTTGAAATTGTGGACTTCCGCCTGACGCGCCCAGTCTCGGGTGCGCGGGCGGGCGTTGTTGCCGCTGATGATTTTTTCGGCATCAATGCCGCTGGAAGGCAGCAGTGTCGTCAGCGCAATCACCAAACCGCTGCCCAGCGCGCTGCCCGGCTGCAACTGCACGCGCTCGATGGCGCGCAAAACGTCGTCGCGCTTGTCGGTCGGCGACTGCACCAGCGACGCGGTGGCCGCAATGGACACCACCCCGATGCGAACCTGGCTGGGTTGCGCCTCGACAAAGCGCTTGACCGCGGCCTGAGCCGCGGCCAGCCGCGTGGGCTTGACATCGGTTGCACGCATGCTTCCCGAGGTATCCAACGCCACAATGATTGCATCCACGCGTGACGGCAACACGATCATGGCGTGGGGCCTGGCGATCGCGGCAATCAGCGCGGCAAGGCCGAGCAGCAGCAATATCGCCGGCGTGTGGTCATCAAGGGCGGTGCGCCAGGCGCTCAGTTGGCGCTGCGCTGCGCTTGCGTGCGCGCCGCTGACGGCAAGTCCGGCATGGCGTGAATCGGCCTCACGGCGGCGCCGGATCAGACGCAGGTAAAGCGCGATCAGCAGCGGCACCGCGGCAAGAAGCCACAACAGGTCGGGCCACAGGAAGGTCAGTGCGCGAAGGGCATAGTTATCCGGCATGGCAATGCGCGCGAGGGTTGTTTACGGGAAAGAGGCGCTGTTGGTGTTGATCGCGCCGGCCGACAATTGGCTGCGCCGCTTGCGCAGTCGAATAAACCGCAACAGCGCGTCGGCAAGACGTTCGTCAGTCGCCAGTTCGAGGCAATCGATACCCGCCGCCGACAGTGCATCGCGCAGCGCCGCCTCGCGGCGTGCCGCGGTCTCGGCGAAGCGCTTGCGCAATCGCCGGTCATGGGTGTCGACAAAAAGCTGTTCGCCGGTCTCCGCATCCTGCATCGTGACCAATCCCAGATCCGGCAATGCAAGCTCCATCGGGTCGTAGAGGCGCACGGCGATCACTTCGTGGCGGCGCGCCAGCAGCGCCAGTGATTTGTCCCAGCCCGGCACGCTGATGAAGTCCGAGACCACGAACACCACCGAGCGGCGCTTGATGGCCGATTGCGCCTGGCTCAGCAGCACGGCCAGGTCGGTTGTCGCTGGCGCCGGCCCGGCCTGCGCGCCGCCATTCAGCATGCGGTCGAGCACATGCAGCACCTGGCGTCGTCCGATGCGCGCCGGAATGACCTCGCAGTCGCCGCCGCCGCGCGCAAGTCCCGTATACAGCATCGCACCGACGCGGTTGCCGTGGCGCGTGAGCAGCCGTGCCAGGATGCCGACAAACTCCGCGGAAAGCTCGCGCTTGCGCACGCCGCGCGAACCGAAGTCGACCGAGCCCGACAGGTCCAGCAGAAACCACGCGCTCACCTCACGGTCCTCGAGAAATTCGCGCACATGCGGGGTCTGCAGGCGTGCCGTCACGTTCCAGTCGATGTAACGCACGTCGTCGTGCGCCTGGTACTCGCGCAGGTCCGCAAGGTCGATGCCGAAGCCGCGCAACAGCGTGCGATAGTCGCCCTGCAACTGGCCGTCAAGACGGCGCAGTACGGTCCACTCCAGGCGCCGCAGCAGGTGTTCGGGGTTGGCGCGTGGCGATGCGGCGGCGGTTTGCGGGGGCTTGACCAGCGGCATGGCGCTCATGTGTCGCGTGCCTAGCCTGCCGCCGCAACCTGCACATGCGTGGCCAGCGGCTTGTCCGGGGCGGCGATGGTCTGCAGGATGCGCGTGATCAGCTGGTCGGGCGTTTGTCCGTCCGACAGCGCCTCGAACGAAAGCACCAGGCGGTGCCGCAACACGTCGGGCACCAGATCGATGACATCCTCGGGCAGCGCGTACGCGCGGCCGCGCATGAAGGCGAGCGCGCGCGCGCCTTCGATCAGATTGATGGTGGCGCGCGGGCTGGCGCCGAAAGTGATGTAACGCGCGATGTCGGCCAGACCGTAGTTGCCCGGGGTGCGCGTGGCGGCCACCAGCTTGACCGCATATTCGATCAGGCTCGGATCGACGTAGATCGCCCGGCACTGGCGTTGCAGCGCGTTCAGCTGTTCGGTGGAGGCGACCGCGCCGACATCGACGGACGGCCCCGTCACGCGCTCGACAATCACAAATTCTTCGGCTTCATTCGGATAGCCGACGAGAATTTTCATCATGAAACGATCCACCTGCGCTTCCGGCAGCGGGTACGTGCCTTCGGTTTCAATCGGGTTTTGCGTCGCCATCACCAGGAAAGGATCCGGCACCTTGTGGGTTTCGCCGGCGATCGTCACCTGCCGTTCCTGCATCACCTCGAGCAGGGCGCTTTGCACCTTGGCCGGCGCGCGGTTGATTTCGTCGGCAAGCAGCAGGTTGGTGAACACCGGTCCAAGGCTGGTGCTGAACTCGCCGGATTTCTGGTTGTACATGCGCGTGCCGACCAGATCGGCGGGCAGCAGGTCCGGCGTAAACTGGATGCGCTTGAACGATCCGCGCAGCGTGCGTGCAAGTGTTTTTACGGTTAGGGTCTTGGCCAGGCCCGGCACCCCTTCCACCAGAAGATGGCCGTGCGAGAGCATTGCGACCAGCACGCGCTCCAGAAAATGATCCTGTCCGACCACCACGCGCTTGACTTCGTAAAGCACGTTCT
This sequence comes from uncultured beta proteobacterium, assembly GCA_902825845.1. Lineage (GTDB taxonomy): Bacteria > Pseudomonadota > Gammaproteobacteria > Burkholderiales > SG8-41 > UBA5216. Next base: position 43,361 of record CADECM010000028.1, on the reverse strand, counting down.
GCATAACCGAAGCCGCTTCGCTGGTGCCGGCAAGTTTGTCGTTCATGGTGTCTATTTCCGATGGAGGGACAGCGGTGGGGAGGGTTGCATGGCGCGCTCAGAACGGCGGAATACCCACCGCGCCGCCGGCGGCCTCGATGGTGGCGGCAAAACCGATGCCGATGAAGGTGCGCGCGTCGGTCGGATTGAGTATGGCGGTGACGATGCCGACGACCTCGCCGCTCATATTGACCAGCGGTCCCCCGGAATTTCCCGGATTCGCGGCCGCATCGAACTGGATCAGGCGGGTGAGCACGCGTTTGCCTTCGGGCGAGCGAAATTCGCGATTCAGCCCGGACACGACCCCGGCCGAGACCGACGGCCCGATGCCGAAAGGGAATCCGACCGCGACCACTTCGTCACCGGGCTTCAGACGGGCCGCGGCGCCAAGCGTGGCGGCCGGCTGGTCATCGGGCAAGGTTTTGGCGCGTATTACGGCAAGATCGTTTTCGGGATGCGCGCCCACCAGCACCGCTTCGGATTCCAGCCCATCATGAAAGGTCACCACCAGGCGTTTGGCGCCGGCTACCACATGCAGGTTGGTGAGAATAATGCCCTGATCGACGATCACCACGCCGGAGCCGACCCGCGGCTCGCCTGCGCCGGGCTTGGCTTCCTTTTGTCTGGCGGGTGTCTTCGCGTGCGGCGACTGGGGCGGGACGATGACGTCCGGCTCGCGCGGCCGCAAGCCATCCTTTTCCGGCGGCTTCAGCTTGGGCGCGCGCTTCGCCGGCTTGCCATTTTTGCTCTCGCCGGCGTCGTCGCCTTCGTCGTTGTAGCCTTCCACGCGCACCACCGCCAGACGCACCGCCTCGGCGGCCTTGGCCGTCCGCGATTGCAGTGTCCTGGTTTCGAGCGTATGCAGCACCGCGGCATCGATCTCGTCCTGCGTTATTTCTTTGGGACGGTTTTGCCAGGACCAGATCGATACGGCGATTGCTGCCGCAAGCACTGCACCACCGGCAAACCATGGCAGCCGATCGTGGCGGCGTAACAGCTGGCGCAGACGATCCCGCCGCGTGGCGGGTGGCGCAACGGGTTGCACAGCCGCGGGCGGAGCAGCCATGGCCGGGCCGGGACCAGCGGCGGCCGGATTGCGTCGGGAACTGCTGTAAAGCGTTGGTCTTTTCATGGCTCGTCGCAGATGCCGGTTGCGGGCCGCGCGCCGCTTGCGCTGTGTCAAATCTGCCCGGGGCCGGAAAACAATGCCGTGCAAAAATCAAACGTTATCACGGACGGCCTGATTCCGGGAAACAATAGTGATAAAGTTAGAGGCGGCACTCCCAAAGGACGTTTGATGCGATTTCTATGGCCGCAATTGCTGTGGCTGTTGTTTGCGCTGCCGGCGTTGGTGGCGTGCTATTGGTACGCGCTGCGCAGAAAAAACCGCGTGGCGGTGCATTATCCCAGCCTGATGCTGATTCGCGAAGCGCTCGGCGCCGGGGCACGCTGGCGGCGGCACCTGCCGCCGGCGCTGTTTCTGCTGGCGGTTGCCGCGGCTATTGTGGCGATGGCGCGGCCTACCGCCAGCGTGATTCTGCCCGCGGACCAAAGCACCCTGATCATGGCCATGGATGTTTCCCGAAGCATGCTTGCCACTGATGTGGAACCCAGCCGCATCAGCGCCTCGCAGGCGGCTGCCAAGGCATTTATCGATGGCGTGCCGCGCAACATTCGTATCGGCATCGTTGCCTTTGCGGGAACTGCTTCGGTGGTGCAAACGCCGACCCAAAATCGCGATGACCTGCTGGCCGCGATCGATCGCTTTTCACTGCAGCGCGGCACCGCGACCGGCAGCGGCCTTCTGGTAGCCTTGTCGCAGTTGTTGCCGGACGCGGGAATTGATCTGGAATCCATCCTCTACGACAACGCCTATTATCGCTTCGGCGTAATAACCCGCGACTCCGGTGCGGCGCGCATCGACCGCGACCGCAAATCCGAGAAGGCCGCGAAAAAGACGTTCACACCCGCGGTGCCCGGCTCTTACGCTTCCGGCGCAATCATTTTGCTCAGCGATGGCCGGCGCACCACGGGACCGGACCCACTGGAAGCCGCGCGTATGGCGGCCGACCGCGGTGTGCGGGTCTTCACCGTGGGTTTCGGCACGCGCGACGGCGGCACGATACCGGGATTCGAGGGCATGGGATTCTATGTGCGCCTGGACGAGGAAACGCTGAAGGCGGTGGCGAATATCACGGGAGCGGCGTATTTCCATGCCGGCACGGCGGCCGACCTGCGCAAGATCTACCAAAGCCTTAACACGAAGTTTGCGATGGAGCGCCAGGAGACGGAAGTGGGCGCGCTGTTCAGCGCTCTGGCAACGCTGTTGCTGGTGATGGCAGCAGGGTTGTCGCTGTTGTGGTTTCACCGCAGCGCGTAACGCGCAGTGCCTGCCTGGGCCGGGCCCGTTCGGGCCGTGCAGCCTGATGGCGGAGAGGGCGGGATTCGAACCCGCGGTACGGCTTTCACCGTACACACGCTTTCCAGGCGTGCGACTTAAACCACTCATCCACCTCTCCGCGAAGGGGCGAAGCATAATGCAGAGCCTGCCCGCAGGCAACCGGTAGCGCGCGGAATGTTACGGCGCGGCACCGCCCGCCTGCAGAAAAAGATGAATTTTCGCGGCGATCAGCACGATTTCGGCCAGCAGTAGGATAAACAATGCCACCCATCCGATGTGCTGATCCAGCACCAGGCGCGGGGTGATCATGCGGGCAAATTTCATCACCGGCAGGGTGATGGTTTTGAATACAAAATAGATTGGATTGCTGTTGCGTCTGGCGCCGGCAAACAAATAAAGCACGCCTTGCCCCATCAGCGCCAGCAGCGCGATCTCGTTGACCGCCTTAAGCAATACGACAAGCTGATACATGAGGGTGTGCTCAGTGCTCCGCTGCCGATGGCGCTTGTGGCTGGCGCCCCGTCGCGCGCATCAGTGCGGCCGTCGCTTGTGGATCGAACGTGCGCAAGCGTTCGAGAATTTTGTCCAGCGCGTCGCCATGCCCCAAAATATGGTGCTGAATACCGAGCTCGTACAGTGCGTGAGGATTCAAAGGCTGAAGTTTCGCTGCCTGAACGAATGCGCTGACGGCTTGTTCGTGCTGCGACAGGGCCGCAAGTGACATGCCAAGGCCAAACCAGGCGCGATCCAGCCCGGCATTCAGCTTGAGGGCGCTTTGAAAGGCAGCCATGGCCTCGGCATGTTTGCCGAGTTTTTGCCGCGCAAAGCCAAGATTGAACAGTGTATTCGCGTCATCGGGCTTTAACGTCACGGAAATTTCAAAATGCGCCGCCGCTTCGCCGTACGTACCGTTTTGCGCGTCGAGGTAGCCCAGCATATTTCTCGGCATGACGTCCGCGGGCGCATCACTCACCGCCTGCGCCAGAATTTCCCTCGCACGCGCGGTCCTGTTGAATAACAGCAGAATGCGCGCGTGGTTGAGCCGGCACCAGGACTGAACGTTCATCGGCGCATTCTAATACACGACAAGGCCCGCCGAAGCGGGCCTTGCAGATTCACGCAAAGGCTTGTCTGCCGCCGGCCTAATGCGCGTAAGTATCGCCCACAATGTTGGGGTAGCGAACATGCTCCACAAGACGCTGTGTTTTCTCATCCGGGGCCGGCGTCAGCAGGCTGACAATGATGATCGTGAGCATCCCGAGCGGCAGTCCAAACACACCCGACGATATCGGGTTCAGGCCGAACCACATGTATTCGGCGATGGGTTTGGTAACGCCAAACAGGTCCCGCAGGTAGGGGTAGGTTGTGCTCATGTAGTAGAAGCACACGCCCAGTCCGACCACCATGCCGGCAATCGCGCCTGCCTTGTTTGCGCGTTTCCAGAAAATGCCGAGTACCAGCGCTGGAAAGAAGGACGATGCCGCCAGCGAGAAGGCCGCGCCAACCAGGAACAGAATGCTGCCGGGTTTGGTTGACGCGGTATAGGCAGCAATCAGTGCCACGATCAACAACAGGATTTTGGACACCGTAACGCGGCGCGACGTGGACGCGCTCGGATCGACCATCTTATAGTACACGTCATGCGACAAGGCATTGGCGATGGTCAGCAGCAAGCCGTCCGCCGTTGAGAGCGCGGCCGCAAGACCACCAGCCGCGACCAGACCGGACACGACATAGGGCAGGCCCGCGATTTCCGGCGTCGCCAGTACGATGATGTCACCACCCAGAACGATTTCGGCCAGTTGCACTATGCCGTCCAGGTTCAGATCGGTGATGGTCAACAGCGCCGGATCCACCACCCGCCACGCCGCTGCCCACGCAGGCAATTCCGCGAACTTGCTTCCGACCAGATTGGAGTAGACATCGTATTTTGCCAGCACTGCCAGGCAGGGCGCGGTAAAGTACAGCAAGAATATGAAGAACAGCGACCAGAATACCGATTTTCGAGCCTGTTCCACATTGGGCGTCGTGTAGTAGCGCATCAGAATATGCGGTAATGCTGCCGTGCCGAACATCATGCAAAACACGATCCCGAGGAAATTGCGGCGCGCGATGTCCTGTGCCGCTTCATCCTTGCCCGGGAAGGGCGTGGCGTGGGGTTTGGGCGGATTGGCGTTGCCGGCAAGATTTTTACGCGCCGCAAACAGAACCTTGGCTTGTTCCGGATCGGTCGGCCAGTTGGCAAGCTCGCGCTCCGCGGCCTTGACCACATAGTCTGGCGCGTTGGCTGCCTTCACATCCGCAACGTGTTTTTCGAGCAGCGCCCTGCGTTCCGCGGTCGCCTTGGGAAAGTCTTTGACGGCGCCGGCTTCGGCGGCGGCTTGCTTGGCGAGCGCGCGGGATTCCTGTTCCTTAGGGTCAGCGGTGATTTTCTTTTCGAGTTCCGTCACCTTCTGCAATGTCGGCCCATACGCCAGTTGCGGCACGGGAATGCCGGTATGCTTCAGGCCCAGCCATACCACGGGGGTCAGATAGGCGATGATCAGAATGATGTATTGCGCCACCTGCGTCCAGGTGACCGCGCGCATTCCTCCTAGGAACGAGCACACCAGGATACCGCCCAAGCCCACAAATACCCCGGTGCCGAACGCAAGGCCCGTGAACTTGCTGGTGATGATCCCCACGCCGTAAATCTGCGCCACCACATAGGTGAATGAACACAGGATGGCGGCGAATACCCCGATGCTGCGGGCGATGTTGCCGCCGTAGCGGGCGCCGAGAAAATCCGGAATTGTGAACTGGCCGAACTTGCGCAGATAAGGCGCCAGAAAAAGTGCGACCAGACAGTAACCGCCGGTCCAGCCCATCACGAATGCCAGCCCGTCGAATCCGGACAGGTAGAGCGTGCCGGCCATGCCGATGAAGGAGGCGGCGCTCATCCAATCGGCGCCGGTCGCCATGCCGTTGAAGAACGCGGGAACGCGGCGTCCCGCCACGTAGAACTCTGTGGCATCCACGGTGCGGCTCATGATGCCGATCATGGCATAGAGGCCGATCGTGGCAAACAGGAAACAATAGCCAATCCATTGCTTGGTCATGCCCAACTGCTCGGCTATGGCCAGCGCGATCACAAAGGCCAGGAATCCGCCTGCGTAAAGCGTGTAGTACCTTTTCAACTGGGTGTTGAACGTGCTGTGCGAGAAGGCCTGGCTCATTCGAGCTCTCCTTCATCGACACCGAACTGTTTGTCCAACTTTTTCATGTACATCGCGTAGACGCCAATGATCACCACGTAGATGATCAATGAACCCTGCGCCGACATGTAGAATCCCAGCGGGAAACCCAGGAATGTCACGCTGTTCAGTTCGCGCGCATACCAGCCCTCGACAAATGTCGCGATGAACCAGATCGCGAGCAAAACGGCCGTAATAAAAAGATTCTTGCGCCAGTATTCCCGGTGCTTTTCGCTAGGCTGCACGGATCCCTCCTTGAAGAATTAACCGCAGTTATCAAATGTCCCGGCCCGTTTGGCGTGTTGTCAATATTGTGGTGGTCCGCGACGAATTGATGCTAAATTAAAGTTACTTACAAAAGCCTGAACCAGAGGCATGTCATATACTGAAAGCATAGTTGTAAAAATATAATAAAAACAATAAGTTACAATAGTCTTTGGATTCCCGTTTTGTTGCGGCGCAGCAGTTGAGTGAGAGGCGAAGGAGGAGGCGATTGCGCATTTTGATCGCGGAAGACGACACGGCGCTGTGCGAGGCACTGCGCTTCTCGTTGACGCAAGCCGGCTATGCGGTCGACCCTGTTGACAACGGCCTGGCCGCTGACGAAGCACTCAAGAGCGATGGCTTCGGTTTGCTCATTCTCGACCTTGGATTGCCCAGAATTGACGGCTTCGAGGTGCTGCGGCGTCTGCGCAAACGCAATACCACGTTGCCGGTGTTGATTCTGTCGGGCCGTGAACGGCCGGAAGACAAGGTCACCGGGCTGGACCTGGGCGCGGACGACTATCTGGTCAAGCCGTTTGCGCTGAACGAATTGCAGGCGCGCGTGCGCGCGTTGATGCGGCGTGGCGCCGGCAGCGCTGCGCCCACGCTGCAGTACGGGCGCCTGAGTTACGACAGCGTCAGCCGCATTGCCAGCGTCGATGGCGCGCCGCTACCACTGTCGCTGCACGAAGCCGGCGTTCTGGAAGTGCTGTTGCGGCGCTTTGGCCGTATCGTGAGCAAGGAACAGTTGGTGGAGCAACTCTACAGCTATGATCAGGGCGTCACCCTCAACGCCATCGAAGTGTATGTCCATCGCTTGCGCAAGAAACTGGCGGGTAGCGCGCTCCAGGTCAGCACCCATTACGGCCGCGGGTATCTGATCGACCACCATGCGCCGTGAGCGGCGCGATCGCACAGAGCCATTACACCTGGTAGTCCAGCGCCAGACGCTTTTGCAGCCGCACTGCCTGGCCGAACGCCTGTCGCAGCACGGCATGCTCAAACCGGTTGAGCGTCCTGGGATCGATGCGATTGCCCGCGTCGCGGTTTTGGGCCAGGGCTTCGCCCTGAATGCGCAAGCGTTGCCCCTGCAGGTAGTGATAGGCGTCGATCCACGCGGCGACCTCGAGCCGTGGAATCTGCAGCGCAGTTTCCAGCGCGCACAGCCGCTGCGCGGTATTGCACTCGTCGACAGCATGGGCAAGACTGTAAATGCGCGCGGCATCGACGAAGGGCATGGCGCCGTTGAGCTTGAGATCGATCATGCCGTCCCGGTCAAGGCTGAACGCGCGCCAAAAGCCCAGCGGCGGCCGGTTGCGCAGCGCGTTGGCGGCCATCTGGTGCAGGAAGCGCGCATTGCTTGAAGCGTGCCGCAGCAGCCACTGCCGCAGTTGCCGTGCCAGTTCAAAGTCGCCGTGAAGCGGCCGCAGATCGAAAAAAATCGCGCCGTGCAGCAGTGCTTGCGGACTGCCGGAATCGATCCAGTTCGCGAACTTCTCCCGCCACTCGTCGAGCGTGAGACACCATTGCGGGTTGCCTGCCATGATATTGCCGGGACATAAACGGTAGCCGGCGCGGTCCAGCGCCTGATTGACGGTGTTGGAAACCGCCAGCAGTGACTGCCGCGCCTGTTCCAGCGGCACGCCGGCGGCGGGTGCAAAAATCAGGCCGTTGTCCTGATCGGTGACCAGCGTCTGTTCCGAGCGGCCCTCGCTGCCCATCAGTATCCAGCAATAACTCGCGGCACAGCCGCGGAACGCCATCTCAACGATGCGCTGCGTCAGCAGGTCGTTGAGCGAGGCAATGAACGCGCTCAACGGTGCGGCGGCAACACCCTGAGTCAGCATTTTTCTCGCCAGTATGCCGATATCGCGGCCGTAGGCCTCGATCTGCGCAAGGTCACGCGCGCCGCGTATGGACGTGGACAGTTGCCGCAGTGTCGCGCTTTGCAGGCCGAAAAGATCGCGCGCGGATATCAGCCCGGCAAGCCGTCCCTGGCGCACCAGCACCACGTGACTGACGCCATGTCGGATCATGCTTACGGCCACCTGATACGTGCCGCTGTCAGCGTCCGCGGTAATCGGGGGCGCCGACATATGATCACCGATGGGTGCGGCCATCGCATGCGGTTCAAGTGCCACGCGGTCCAGCATGTCGCGCAGCGTGAAAATGCCGAGGGGACGCGCGGATGCGTCGGCGACGATCATCGAGCCGATGCGTTGTTCGCGCATGATTTTCAGTACCGCCGCCACGGACGTTGCCGCGGTGCACGACACCGGGGCGCGGCGCAGCAGGCCGGCTGCCGGCGCGTCGGCGCCCTCAGTAACGAAGTCCGGCATAAGCGGTTCGCGCCGAGGCTTCGCGGGCCTCGCGCAAGGTGGTAATCCCGCGCGCGGCCAGCAAGTCCAGCAGCTTGAGAAACACGCGCGCGGTGGTGATGGCATCTCCGAGCGCGGTATGACGGTCGACGATCGCCAGCCCCAGCCGGGCCGCGATGGCCTCCAGCGGATGTTCCAGACTATCGCCGTGCAGCGCCGCCGACAGCAGTAGCGTGTCCAGCACCGGCGCGCTGAAACGCACGCCGGACGACGAGGCCTTCAATTCCAGAAAGCGCATATCGAAGGCTACGTTGTGCCCTACCAGCACCGTGCCCTCGCAGAAACGGTGAAACGTCGGCAACACCGTGTCGATCAGCGGCTTGCCTGCCAGCATGTCCGGCGTGATGCCGTGCACGCGGATGCTGTCGGCGCGCATTCTGCGCCGCGGATCCACCAGTTGCTGGTAGCTCTCATTGGGCACCAGCCGGCCGTTGACGATCCGTATTGCGCCGATGGAGATGATTTCATCGCCGGCGCCGGGATCCAGACCGGTGGTTTCAGTATCGAACACCGTATAGGTGAGTTCGCGCAACGGGCGATGGTCGATTTCCCGCGTCTGGCCGGGCTGATGAAACAGGTCAAAGTCGTAATACACGGGACGTCCGGCCGGTATCGCGGCGGCATCCGTTTCCGTTTCCCGCGGTGCTGCGCCGGTGCCGCTTTCGGCGAGCAGCAGAACATAGCCGTCGGGCTTGCACCGCGAAGTGCCGTCGTCGGTTTCGGAATACACCGGCGCCATGCGCGCCTGCAGGATTTCATCCTGCGGCAGCGGTATGTTGAAGGCGCTCACCGGCCGCAATTCCCCCTGCGCCAGGCGCGCACAAAGGCCGGCATATGCGCCGGCAAGGGTGTGTTCGTCGAGCAATGCGTAGAGCGAGCGCCCCAGTCCCAAAAAGCCCTGCGCCCGGGGTCCGCACAACAAGCGGCGCGCCTGCTCGTTGTAAAGGAGTACGCGGCCATCGGCACTGCATACCAGCACGCTTTGCGCCAGATCGGAGAGCAGGGCGGCAAGCTGGCTGCGCTCCCGGTCAAGGCCGGCATGCGTGTCGCGGATGCGCTGCTCCACCGCGTGCAGGCTTTGCTGGTTGCGCTCGGCCAGCTGATTGATCGCCAGCGCCAGCGCGCGCACCTCCGCGGGTGCGCCGGCTGCATCGTCGAGGCGATAGGCAGGATTGCCGCCTGCGATGAGCTTGACCAGCTCGGCTTGGCGTTGCAGCGGCGCAAAATAGGTGCGCGCGATCCAGTCCGACAGTATACCGGTCACGGCAAACGCCGCGGCGGCCGCGAGGACCAGCAATGCCGCGCCGCTGCCGAGCAGTTCACTATGGGCCGCGCGCGCTTCCGGCGGCAGCGCCATGCGCAGGACGAAAAGCGCGCCGCTGCCCGCGATCAGCACCATGGCGTAACACGCCGACCATATCAGCAGCCGGCGTCGCGTCATGGCGATGCGAGAAGGCGCTGCACGGTCGACATCACGTCGCGCGTGGAAAACGGCTTGGTCACATAGGCGTCGGCGCCGCTCGCCTGCGCCATGGCGATTTCGTGATCCCGTCCCTTGGCGCTCAAGATGACGATACGCGTTCCCGCATGTGCGGGGGCCGCGCGCAACGCGCGGCACACGTCATAGCCGTTTAGTCCGGGTAGCATGATGTCGAGCAGTACCAGGTGCGGCAGAAATTCGGCGGCCGCCTTAAGTGCGCCGGGGCCATCGCTGCAGGCGCGCGTTTCGTAACCGCTATTGGTCATTAAAAAGTTTAATAAAATCAATATATTAGAATCATCCTCGACGATCAGTATGCGCTGCGGCATGGTGCTGGCTGCTGATTCAGATCAAGGCTTCTGCGCGTCGTCCAGCACGCCAAGGCACGGCAGGGTAAAGGAAAACGTCGCCCCTGCGCCGGGCTCACTCACCACCCAAAGGCGCCCCCCGAAATGCTCGATAATCTGGCGCGAGATCGCCAGGCCGAGTCCGCTGCCGGTGGGCTTTTGCGTCAGCGTGTCGCCCGCCTGCCTGAACTTGTCGAAGATCCGTGCCTGATCCTGTTCGCAAATGCCGGGGCCGTTGTCGGCCACGTCCACGCGCAAGGCCTCGGGCGTATGCACCAGCATGACGCGGACGTGTCCCGTGCCCGGCGTGCAAAATTTGGCTGCATTCGACAGCAGATTCAACAACACCTGCATCACGCGGTCGCGATCGGCCACGATCGGTGCCACGTCCTCGGGCCAATGGGACTCCACCCGCAGCCGGTTGTCCTGAAACACCTGGCTCATCGCGTTCAGGGATTCCTCAAGCGCCTCGCGCAGGTCGAATGCGTTGGCTTGCCACACGGTATTGCCGGATTCCAGTTTGGCCAGATCCAGCACCTGGTTGATCAGCCGCGTCAGGCGTTCGGATTCGCGAATGATGATCGACAGAAAATTATCCCGTTGTTCCTGAGGCAACGCCGGGTTGTCCAGCAGTATTTCCGAGAACGCGCGAATCGATGTCAGCGGCGTGCGCAGTTCGTGGGTCACCGTGGAGATAAAGTCGTCCTTCAACTGATCCAGTTCCTGCAGGCGCAGATTTGCGCCGCGCAGTTCGTTGGTGGCAGCCTGCAGTTCCTGCGATTTCTGTTCCAGCTGGCGGCTATAGGCCAGCACCTGAGAGGCCTCATCGATGATGTGAATGACCTCCCCGATGTCCAGCGGTTCTTCCTCGACCACCGAGGCAATCATTACGCGCGCGCTGGCGCTGCCGATGGCACCGGCGAGCAGCGACTCCGCGTGATGAACGGTAAGCGGGTCGGCCGGCAGCGCGTCGGGGGCGCGGATACCGCGCTGCCGCGCGTAGTCGGCCAGCGCATCGCGCGCGCGCTCGGGGCCGAGAAAGCGCCCGAGCAGGGTGCTCAGTTCGTCCATCGAGGCGCTGCCGCGCCAGAAGCGTGAACCGGCCGCGGGAGTTTGGCGGTGCGCGTCGACGAACAGTGAGGCCTGGCTGCGTTCAGCCGCGTCTGGCGCGCGCAGCAGCGAAATGGCGACATACAGCCCGACGTTGAAGAACATGCTCCAGAACAGGCAATGCGATATCTCGTCCAGGCCGTTCAATCCGAACAGCTGTTGCGGCTTGAGGAGATCGATGCCGAATATACCCTGCGACAGGAAGGTGATGGGCAGCCAGCCGGACTGGGCAAACGCGGGCAGCAGCAGGGTGTAGATCCAGATCACAAAGCCCGCGCTCAGGCCGCAAATCGCGCCGCGCCGGTTGCCACCCTTCCAGAACAGGCCGCCGATGATGGCCGGTGCGAATTGCGCCACTGCAGAAAAAGAGATTAACCCAATAGAAACAAGGGCATACGATTCTCCGGCGAGGTAAAAATAGAGGTAGCCCAGCATCAGAATGCCGACGATGGCACCGCGCCGGATACCCAGCAGCAATTGCGATAAATCGCGGCTTGCGGCTAGGCGCGCGCCCGCCGCACGCAACAGCAGCGGCATCACCAGATCGTTGCACAGCATGGTGGAGAGGGCGATGGTCTCGACGATCACCATGCCGGTGGCGGCCGACAGCCCGCCCACGAAGGCAAGCAAGGCGATCCACGGCTGCGCTTGCGCTATCGGCAGCGTCAGCACGAAGGTATCGGCGTCCACGCCACCGGACGAAAAATGCAGCAGACCGCCGAGCGCGATCGGCAATACAAAAACATTTATTGCCAGCAGGTACAGCGGAAACAGCCAGATCGCCTTGTTCAAATGCCGCTCGTCGACGTTCTCCACCACCGCCACTTGAAATTGCCGCGGCAGGAACATCACGGCGAACATCGACAACACCGTCAGCGAGGCCCATGCGGTGTAGCTGCCCGACTCGCCCCCCAATGCCATCAACGCATGCAGCTGCGGATTTTCGGCGGCACGCCGGAACAGATCGCCGAAGCCGTCGTACATGCCGTAAGTGACAAACAGGCCCACCGCGACAAAAGCGACAAGCTTTACCAGGGATTCGAATGCGATGGCTGCCACCAGTCCTTCGTGACGTTCGGTGGCGTCCAGATGGCGCGTCCCGAACAGAATGGTGAACACCGCGAGCAGCATCGCGATGTAAAAGGTGTTGTCGTCCAGAAAAAATCGCGAACCGATTCTTTCCGGCATCGCCACGCCCGGATAATTCAGGATGATGGAAAAACTGGTGGATATGGCCTTAAGCTGAAGCGCGATATACGGAATCACGCCCACCACCGCGATGATCGTCACCAGCCCGCCGAGGATCTGGCTCTTGCCATAGCGCGACGCCACAAAGTCCGCGATGGAGGTGATGCGGTTGGCCTTGCTGATGCGGATCATTTTCCGCAGCAGGTACCACCACAATGCCGCCATCAGCGTGGGGCCGATGTAGATCGACAAAAAGCCCATGCCGCCGGTCGCCGCGCGGCCCACGCTGCCATAGAACGTCCACGAGGTGCAGTAGACCGCGAGCGACAGCGCGTAGATGCAGGGGTTGGCAATCAGGCTGCGGCCCGCGTCGGCGCGCTTGTCGCCGTAGGCCGCGATCGCAAACAGCAGTCCAACGTAGATGAACGACGCGACGACGATCAGGCCGCCGGTGAGCATGCGGCCTACCCGTTGCTGTCGCCGCGTTCGACCACCAGCGCCATCAGGCCGATGAGCGCGGCCCACGCGCTGAACACATAGCAGTAGATCAGCGGCACGCCAAACACCATGTCGCCGCGCGCGAACAATTGCAGCAGGGGATAGTTAAAGAGCAGTGCACCCAGCAGAAACAGCGCCGCGAGGCGCTGTCCCTTGAGGCCATGCTGAGTCGCCGGCCGCAGCTTCACAAGGGCTGTTTCAACTGCTCGAGTATGGCCGGATTTTCAAGCGTCGACACGTCCTGCGTGATCTCTTCGCCTCTGGCGATCGAGCGCAACAGGCGGCGCATGATTTTTCCGGAGCGGGTCTTGGGCAGGTTGTCGCCGAAGCGGATGTCCTTCGGCTTGGCGATGGGGCCGATTTCCCGGCCCACCCAGTCCTGCAACTGTTTGACGATCTTGCGCGCCTCTTCGCCACCGGGCCGGGATCCCTTGAGCACCACAAAGGCGCAAATAGCCTCACCGGTCAGGTCATCGGGACGACCCACCACGGCGGCTTCGGCGACCAGATCCTTGTTCGCCACCAGCGCGGACTCGATCTCCATGGTGCCCAGCCGATGGCCGGAAACATTCAACACGTCGTCGATGCGGCCCATGATGCGAATATAGCCTTCTTCGTCATAGGTCGCGCCGTCGCCCGCCAGATAGTACTTGCCGTGAAAGTCTTCGGGGTAGTAGGTTTTTTTAAAGCGTTCCGGATCACCCCAGATGGTGCTCAGCATGGATGGCCAGGGTTTTTTGATCACCAATATGCCGCCTTTGCCGCGTCCGACCGATTCCCCGGTTTCGTCGACGATGTCGGCGATCACCCCGGGCAGGGGAAAAGTGGCCGAGCCGGGCTTGGTCGGCGTTGCACCTGGCAGCGGGGTAATCATGTGGCCGCCGGTTTCGGTCTGCCACCAGGTGTCGACGATCGGACAACGGCCGCCGCCGACGGCTTCGTGGTACCACATCCAGGCTTCGGGGTTGATCGGCTCACCCACGGTGCCGAGAATACGCAGGCTTTGCAGATTGTATTTTTTCGGCAGATCGCCGCCGGCCTTGATCAGCGAGCGAATCGCGGTGGGCGCGGTGTAGAACACCGTCACCTTGTGATCCTGAATCATTTTCCAGAAGCGCCCGGCGTCGGGATACACCGGCACGCCCTCGAAAATGATTTCGGTGGCGCCGCAGGCAAGCGGGCCGTAACACACATACGAGTGACCGGTGACCCAGCCCACGTCCGCCGTGCACCAGAACACATCAAACGGCTTGTAGTCGAAGGTCCATTTCATTGTCAGAATGGTCCACAGCAGGTAGCCGCCGGTGGAATGCTGGATGCCCTTGGGTTTGCCGGTGGAACCGGACGTGTAGAGAATGAACAGCGGATGTTCGGCGTTAACCCAGACGGGTTCGCAGGTTTCGGGCTGATCCTTCGCCAGATCGTGCAGCCATACGTCGCGCCTGGCGTCCCAGCCCACCGTCGAGCCGCTGCGCCTGTAAACCACCACCGTCCTGATCGACTCGCAGCCGCCCAGCGCCAGGCCTTCATCGACCGCGGGTTTAAGGGGAATTTCGCGGCCTCCGCGAAACTGGCCATCGGCGGTAAGCACGGCGACCGCGCCGGCATCGATGATGCGCTCCTGCAGGCTCTTGGCGGAAAAACCGCCGAATACCACCGAGTGGATGGCGCCAATGCGGGCACAGGCCTGCATGCATACCACGGCCTCGATCGACATCGGCATGTACACAATGACGCGGTCACCCGATTTGATGCCGCGCGATTTCAGGCCATTGGCGGTTTTGCAGACCTGGCGGTGCAGTTCGCGGTAGGTAATGGTGGCTACCTTGCCGTCGTCCGCTTCGAAAATGATTGCGATCTTGTCCGGTTGCGTTTTCAGGTGACGATCGAGGCAGTTGTAGGACGCGTTCAGCTCCCCGTCCTGAAACCACTTGAAAAACGGCGCGTTCGATTCATCGAGCGTTTGCGTGAACGGCTTGTGCCACAGCAATTCGCTGCGCGCCTGCTCCGCCCAGAAGCCCGGAAGATCCTTTTCCGCCTGCGCATACAGTTTGCGGTAGGCGTCCATGCCCGGGATGTTGGCCTGCCTGACGAAGTCGTCGCTTGGCGGGAATACGCGGTTTTCCGACAAGACCGATTCGATGTTCGACATTTCACTCTCCGAATGAATTAAACCCTGCACTGCCGAAACCAATGCATGGCTGTGCCCGGGGAATGGCACGGGACACACACGGTTGCTTCGATAATGGAATCACTAAATGCGATGCTTGTAAAGCATCGCCTGCCCGGGCGGGCGCAGTCGCCGAGGCCTGGCCGCCGGCGCCTGCGCGCTCACACACTGAACTGCCGCACGCGCGTCTTCAGTTCACGCAACTGCGTCATTCTAAACATTTTTTCGTAGCGCAGCGCGACGTAGAGGCCGGTGATGGCAAGAGCCGCCGGCGCAACGTCCGGGCGCGCGGCGGCCAATCGCGAAACGTAATCCCGCGGCCCTTCGGTGGCGTGCCGCGGCAAACCGGCGCGTGCCAGTTTGGCGCAAAATCGGCGGTAGGCGGCAAGCGCGGGATCCTCCTTGCGATGCGCGCGCAGCGTCAACAGTGCCAACAACAGGGTAACCAGGCTGGCGCACGCGATCAGCAAAATCGCCAGTGTGCGCCAGGTGGTGTCGTCGAGGCCCGCGCGATACAGCAACGCACGCTGTGTTTCGAGGTTGTAGCCGAGGATGGTTTGATTCCATGCATTGGCCACCGAATCCAGCGTCAGCGCCAGCTGGCGCAGCAATGGATTGTTGGTGAACGCGGCACGCGGCAAGTTGACGCCGGCGGGCAACGCCGCGGCAAGTCCGCCTTCGGCGCGCGCCGGGGACACCGCGTTGGTGGGATCGATTCTGACCCAGCCGCGACCGTCCAGCCATACCTCGGTCCAGGCATGCGCGTCGGACTGGCGCACGATCAGGTAATTGCCCAAGGCGTTGTATTCCCCGCCGAGATAGCCCGTGACCACCCGTGCCGGCACGCCCGCCGATCGCATCAATACGACAAATGCAGACGCGAAATACTCGCAAAACCCGCTGCGGGTCTGGAACAGGAATTCATCGGCGCCGTGGGTGCCGAGCAACGGCGGGTCCAGGGTATAAATGAATCTCTGCTCCCGTAGCCGCCTGAGAGCCGCATTGACGATGGCTTCGTTGCTCGCGAATTCGGCACGCAATTGCTCGCCCAATTCGCGCGTGCGCGGATTGAAACCCGGCGGCAAGTCCAGCGTGCGGCGGCGCGTAGCCGGACCGAGCTCCGAGCCAATGCCGTAGTCGAGCCACGATTCAACCTCGTATCGCGCGCGGCTGGTGACCGGCGTTCGCGACAGCATCAGGTAATCGGCATTGATGCCGGCTTGCGGCGGCAGCGTCGCGGGCATGTCGAGGGCAAACAGCCAGCGCCGGTTGTGGGGTTCCACCGTCACCGTGTATTTGACCGCATTGGCGCGGCGCTCGACGTCGATGGCAAAGCGTACCGGCCGCGGCGTTGTGGTCCAGTTGCGGCCGTCGAAATCCAGCAGCACCGGGCCGCGCCAATACAGCCGGTTGGGTAGTGGTATGCGCCCGTCGAATGCCGCGCGCAGCGCGACCTCGTCCGAAAGCACCAGTTTGTTCATGCTGCCCGGCGTCATGCTGTCGGACAGTCCGGTGATGCCGGCAAAGGCATCCGAGGGCATGCCCCACAGCGGGCCCTGGACGCGGGGGAAAAACAGAAAAAACACCACCATCAACGGCGCGGCCTGCGCCAGCATCAGCGCCGACGTTCGCAGCGGCACGCGATAGTCGGTGGGTTCCTGCGCATACTGCAATCCGATCATGACGGCGGTAATCAGCCATACGCACGCCAGCAGATACAGCGCGGTCGGGATCGACTGGGTATAGAAAAAATTGGTGATCACCAGGAAGTAGCCGATGAACGCCAGCACCATGCCGTCGCGGCGGGTGCGCGTTTCCATCAGCTTGAGCGAAACCATGACCACCAGCAGCGCCACGCCGGCATCGCGTCCGAACAGCGTGCGGTAGTGCAGCAGGATGGCGGCCGCGGCACCGGCAACGATGAAGATCATCACCCAGCGCGCGGGCAGTTCGAAGCGCATGCGCGCCAGGTGGACGCGCCAGATGCAGAGGGCCGCTGCCAGCAGACTCAACCACGGCGGTACGCGCTGTGCATGGGGCGCTGCCACCATCATCATGGCCAGTGTCAGCCAGACGGTGCTGCGCAGACTGATGGCGGCAGGCGTCATGCGGGCCACTCGAACAAAGCGAGCGCTTCGAGACAGCGGCTGCGCTGCGTCTCGCCGCTGCCCATCGCCAGTTCCACACCCGGCAGGCGCAGGCCATAACTGAGATTCTGCGCCTGTACATCCAGCACCCAGCGCGTGAGGCACGACAGCTTTTCCTCGACGCCCATGCGCGGCGGCAGATCGTCCCACGACAGCCACATCTCCCGCGCCGCTTCGCCGCTGAATTGCTTGGTGTGCAGTCCCTGGCCGCGGGCCGCGGCCTTCCACGCCACATGCCGCGGCGGATCGCCCGCATGGTAAGCGCGTAGTCCGGCAAAATCATCGTGGCCCGCGCCATGGCTGCTGCCGCTGCCGCGGGCGGCGGCCGCCGAAGGCAGCGGCAATCCCGCGGGTGCCGGGCGCGGATAGACGATGCAGGTCACGTCGGGGTTGACGTAGCTCCACGCATGATAAAGCCCCAGCGGAAACTCGGTGTACAAGGTGAGCCGTCCGGGGCGCATCGCGCCGCGGCGCTCGGTGGGCAGCGTGGTGTGGATCAGCGTGGCGGCGCCCGCCGGCACGTCCGCGTAGACATCGCCATCGCCGCCTCGGCGCCGGCGCGACAGGCCAATCGCAAAGCGCGGATAACGGCTGTCATTGGTGAGTTGCAAGGTGAATTGGGCGTGCTCTCCGGCGAACACCGGCTCGCTGCGCGCGGCGCTGACGCTGAGCCGCGCCAGATTGCGAAAGGTGTGGAACATGGTGTTGAATGCCAGCGCCACCAGCAGGAACGTCAGCACGAAGCCCAGACTCAGGGTGTAGTTGATGGCGCCCAGCAGCATCATCATCAGCAGCAGGGCGAACAGCACGCCGAGACGCGTGGGCAGGATGAACACGCGCCGCTGCACCAGCA
This sequence comes from uncultured beta proteobacterium, assembly GCA_902825845.1. Taxonomy (GTDB): domain Bacteria; phylum Pseudomonadota; class Gammaproteobacteria; order Burkholderiales; family SG8-41; genus UBA5216. Next base: position 25,253 of record CADECM010000028.1, on the reverse strand, counting down.
CAATGGCGCCGGCTTCAGGCGGGCGCGGCTGGAAAATCCAGTCACTGAGGCGGGTCTTGAAGGCGGCAAGCAAAGGCGTTCGATTCAAAGTCCAGGATTCAGGATCAAGTATGCATCGGCACGTTGGCTGAATCCTGGATCCTGAATCCTGCACTCAAGGTATCGCCACACTTTCCATCAGGCGCGTGGCCGCTTCGGCCGCTCCGCTGCCGGCGTCACCCGCGACACGCAGCCGGTGACCCACCACGCCGGGGAGAATCGCCTGCACGTCTTCGGGCACCACGTGGCTGCGCGCGTCGAGCAGCGCCCACGCGCGCGAGGCATGCACCAGCGCCAGCGCGGCGCGCGGCGACAGCCCACCGGCAAAGCCCGGACTGTTGCGGGTATGGTTCACCAGCGCCTGCACGTAATCGAGCAGCGCATCCGAGGTATGCACCGCGCGTGCCTCGCGCTGCAATGTCAATAATTCGGCGGGCTGCATGCAGGGCTTGAGCTGTTCGAGCAAGTCGCGCCGGTCTTCACCGCGCAGCAGCGCGCGTTCGGCGTCGGCGTCGGGATAACCCAGTTCGATGCGCATGAGGAAACGATCCAGCTGCGACTCCGGCAGGGGAAAGGTGCCGATCTGATGCGATGGATTCTGCGTGGCGATGACAAAGAACGGCTCGGGCAGGCGTCGCGTTTCGCCTTCGATGGTGACCTGATGCTCCTCCATCGCTTCCAGCAGGGCACTTTGCGCCTTGGGCGTGGCGCGGTTGACTTCATCCGCCAGCACGACCTGCGAAAAAATCGGTCCCGGGTGAAACGCGAATTTGCCGTGGTCGCTGTTGTAAACCGCCACCCCGAGCACGTCCGCCGGCAGCAGATCGCTGGTGAACTGGATGCGCTGGAACGCCAGTCCAAGCGTGCCGGCCAGCGCATGCGCCAGCGTGGTTTTGCCCACGCCAGGCACGTCTTCGATCAGCAGGTGTCCGCGCGCGATCAGGCACGCCAGCGCGAGCCGAATTTGCCGTTCCTTGCCAAGAATGATACTGCTGACTTTCGCCGCAACCGAATCTATATTATTCATTATTATCAGATACTTAAGTAATTTCGCGCAGTGTGGGGCGCAAGCCCGTTAGGAGGCGCGGGCGGTGGATCGGGAGGGTGAGACAGGTATTATACGGACACAATTCCGTTGCACTCACCTGGAGTTTGAGCCTTGACCACGCTTTTTGTTACGCATCGCGACTGCCGCCTGCACGATATGGGTGAGCACCATCCGGAATGTCCAGCACGGTTGGCCGCCATAGAAGACCAACTGATTGCCTCGGGACTGATGAATCATTTGCAGCAAGAAGACGCGCCCGTGGCGACGGCTGAACAACTCGAACGCGTGCACGACGCAGGCTATCTGGACGCCATCGAAGCCGCGGCGCCCAGCGAGGGGTGGGTGCATCTGGACCCAGACACCGCCATGAATTCGCATACGCTGAGCGCTGCCTTGCATGCCGCGGGGGCAGGGGTGCTGGCGGTGGACCGCGTGATGGCTGGCGCCGCGGAAAATGCCTTTTGCAGCGTGCGGCCGCCGGGCCATCACGCGCTGCGTGGCCGCGCCATGGGATTTTGCGTGATCAACAATATCGCGGTGGCTGCCGCCCACGCGCTGGAACAGCATGGCCTGGAGCGCGTGGCCATCGTCGACTTTGATGTGCATCACGGCAACGGCACCGAAGGCATATTCACCGGCGATGACCGCGTGCTCATGGTGTCCACCTTCCAGCATCCGTTTTACCCGTACAGCGGCACCGAAGGACGCTCGGCGCGCATGGTCAACATTCCACTGGCTGCCTACAGCGGCGGCAAGGCGTTCCGCGCTGCGGTCGAGCAGCACTGGCTCCCCGCGCTGGAGGCGTTCGGCCCGCAAATGCTGTTTGTTTCCGCGGGATTCGATGCCCATCGGGAAGACGATCTGGCGATGTTGCAGTTGGTCGAGGCGGATTATGCGTGGGTCACGGAACAGCTGATGGCCGTGGCACGCAAGCATGCACAGGGTCGCATCGTTGCCATGCTGGAGGGCGGCTACTCGCTGAGTGCGCTGGGCCGCAGCGTGGCGGTTCACCTGAAAGCGCTGGCCGGACTGTAGCCGTCAAACGATAACCGCCGCAACCACGTTGCGGCCTTCCGCCATCAAAATGTTGAAGGTGCGGCAAGCGGCGGCCGTGTCCATACTTTCGACGCCGATTTGCGCCTCGGCGAACGCGCGCAGCGATGCCGGTTTCGGAAAGCGGTGTGTGGCGCCGGTGCCCAGCAGCAGGATTTCCGGCTGCAGCTTCAGCAGGAATTCCAGAGCGGTGGCGGACATCGTGTTGAAGTCAGTAACATCCCAATGCTCATGCAGGGCCTGGGGTGTGACCACGATGGCGCGCTCATAGCGCTGATTATTCACGGAAACGTAGCCTGCGCCATAACCGGTGAACTGGTTGCGATCGCCAGCAGCTGCCAGATGGAGTTTCATAAGTTTTTGATTTGCTTGAAGTTCCTTGCTCAGCTAAAATTATACGCTTAGCCTTGGCCACAACGAACCCTCGCAAAGCGCGCTCATGGAAGAGTTTCCCCGCATCAAACGGCTGCCGCCGTACGTATTCAATGTCACCGGCGAACTGAAGCTTGCAGCGCGGCGGCGCGGCGAGGACGTCATCGATTTCAGCATGGGTAACCCTGACGGCCCCACACCGCGCCATATCGTCGACAAGCTGGTCGAGACCATACAACGGCCGGATACCCACGGCTACTCGGTGTCCAAGGGCATTCACCGTTTGCGCAAAGCCATCTGCAACTGGTATCAGTCGCGCTATCAAGTAGAACTCGATCCCGACAGTGAAGCGATCGTCACCATCGGCTCCAAGGAAGGCATCGCACACCTGGCGCTGGCGACGCTGGAGCGCGGCGACGTGGTGCTGGTTCCCAACCCAAGTTATCCCATACACATTTACGGGCCGGTGATCGCCGGTGCCGATATACGTCACGTGCCGATGCAGGCCGACGTGGATTTCTTCGGCGAACTGGAAAAAGCGATCCGCGACGGTTATCCCAAACCGAAAATGCTGATCGTGAATTTTCCCAGCAACCCTACCACCCAATGTGTCGATCTCGCCTTCTTCGAGCGGCTGGTGGCGATCGCGCGCGAGCATGACATCTACGTGGTGCATGATCTGGCCTACGCCGATATCGTGTTTGACGGCTACAAGGCGCCTTCGATTCTGCAAGTGCCGGGCGCCAAGGAGATTGCTGTCGAATTCTTCACCATGTCGAAGAGCTACAACATGGCGGGATGGCGCGTGGGGTACATGGTCGGTAATCGCGACCTCGTCAATGCGCTGAGCCGCATGAAAAGCTACCACGACTACGGCACCTTTACGCCGATTCAGGTCGCTTCGATCATCGCGCTGGAAGGGCCGCAGGATTGCGTGGCGGAAGTGCGGCAAACCTATCAGAACCGGCGCGATGTGCTGTGCGCGGGACTGCATCAGGCGGGATGGATGGTCGATGTGCCGCAGGCCACCATGTATGTGTGGGCGCCGATCCCCGAACCGTACAAGAAAATGGGATCGCTGGAGTTTTCCAAAAAACTGCTGTCCGACGCCAAAATCGCAGTCGCGCCGGGCACCGGATTTGGGCACTATGGCGACGGCCATGTGCGCTTCGCCATGATCGAAAATGAAGCCCGGACACGGCAGGCAGTACGTGGCATTAAAGAGATGTTCAGGAAGGATGGGTTACTGTGAGCCGCGCGGGGCAGGGATTCATTTCGGCGCAGGCTAACTTTTGTGCAGCAAAAGTTAAGGCTGGCGGCACGCCGGCCGGCCGCAGCCAAAATGAAGCCCGGACACGGCAGGCGGTACGTGGCATCAAAGAGATGTTTCGCAAGGATGGGGTGTTATGAAACCGATCAA
>CADECM010000028.1:0-21221 GCA_902825845.1 uncultured beta proteobacterium | reverse complement strand
GTACGTGGCATCAAAGAGATGTTTCGCAAGGATGGGGTGTTATGAAACCGATCAACGTGGGTCTGCTGGGGATTGGCACCGTGGGCGGCGGCACGTTCAGCGTGCTGGAGCGCAACCGGGCGGAAATCTCGCGCCGGGCGGGGCGGGCCATCGCCATCACCGTGGTGGCGGACAAGGATCTGGCGCGTGCCAATAGCATCGTCGCCGGGCGCGCCAGGGTGATTGACGACGCGTGGGCGGTGGTGGCCGATCCCGGGGTCGACATTGTGGTTGAACTGATCGGCGGCACGAAGGTCGCCAGGGATCTCATGCTGAAGGCGATTGACAACGGCAAGCACGTGGTCACCGCCAACAAGGCGCTGTTGGCGAACCATGGCAACGAAATCTTTGCCGCCGCGCAGAAGAAGGGCGTGATGGTGGCTTTCGAAGCGGCGGTGGCGGGCGGCGTGCCGATCATCAAGTCGCTGCGCGAGGGCCTGGCGGCAAACCGTATCGAATGGATTGCCGGCATCATCAATGGCACCTCGAATTTCATCCTGTCCGAGATGCGCGAAAAAGGCGCGGGCTTTGACGATGTGCTGAAACAGGCGCAACAGCTCGGCTATGCCGAAGCCGATCCCACCTTCGACATCGAAGGCATCGATGCCGCTCATAAACTGACCATCATGGCCGCCATCGGCTTTGGCATTCCGATGCAATTTGCCGCGGCCTACACCGAAGGCATTTCCAAACTCACGCGCGACGACATTCAGTACGCGGAACAACTGGGGTATCGCATCAAACTCCTGGGCATCACCAGGCGCACGCCTAACGGCATCGAGTTGCGCGTGCACCCGACATTGATCCCGGCGAAACGGCTGATTGCCAACGTGGAAGGCGTGATGAATGCGATCCTGGTGAAAGGCGACGCCGTGGGACAAACCATGTACTACGGCGCAGGAGCGGGCGCTGAACCCACCGCCTCCGCGGTGGTCGCGGATTTGGTGGATGTCGCGCGCACCATGACCGCCGATCCGGAACACCGGGTGCCGCATCTGGCCTTTCAGCCGGACCAGTTGTCGGATATCGCCATACTGCCGATGGGTGAAGTCGTGACGGCGTATTACCTGCGCTTGCGCGTGCTGGACAAGCCCGGCGTGCTGGCGGATATCACGCGCATCCTCGCCGATATGGAGATTTCGATCGACGCCATGATCCAGAAAGAGCCGCACGAAGGCGAAGACCAGACGGATATCATCATGCTGACCCATCGTACCGTGGAAAAAAATGTCAACACGGCGATCGGCAGGATCGAGGCGCTGCCGGTGGTTGCCGGCAAAGTGACGCGCATACGCCTGGAAGAGCTGGACAAGTAGCAGCCGCTGATGCCTTCGCAAATCGCTCCCCCACATTTTTCCGCCTGCTCGCCGGCTGTATGGCTGCAAGGGGACATTGAATAGGCGCCGACGCGCCGCAACCGTATGCGCTACATTTCCACTCGCGGCGGCATGCCGCCGCGCACCTTCCGTGAAATTCTGCTCGAAGGTCTCGCCAGCGACGGCGGGCTGGCGCTGCCCGAATCCTATCCGCGTTACACGGCGGCCGACCTCGCGAAGCTGCGCCGGCTGAACTACCGCGACCTGGCGTTCGACATACTGTCGCGCTACATGGACGACATCCCGCCGGCCGACCTCAAGCGACTGATTGACACGACCTACACTGCCGCGAATTTCGGCAGCGCGGACATTACGCCGCTCAAGACACTGGAGCCGGGATTGCACCTGCTGCAGCTGTCGAACGGTCCGACGCTGGCGTTCAAGGATGTCGCCCTTCAATTGCTGGGGAATCTTTTTGAGTATGTGCTGGCCGGGAACAAGGGCGAATTGAATATCCTCGGTGCGACGTCGGGCGACACCGGTTCGGCGGCGGAATACGCCATGCGCGGCAAGCGCGGCATTCGCGTGTTCATGCTGTCGCCGCACGGCAAGATGAGCCGCTTTCAGACCGCGCAAATGTATTCGCTGGCCGATCCGAATATTTTTAACATCGCGGTGAAGGGCGTGTTCGACGAGTGCCAGGATATCGTCAAGCAGGTTTCTAATGACGATGCGTTCAAACGGCGCTATCGCATTGGCACCGTCAACTCAATCAACTGGGCGCGGGTGGCGGCACAGATCGTCTACTACTTCAAGGGCTACTTCGCCGCCACACAAAACGACAGTGAACAGGTTTCGTTTGCCGTACCCTCGGGCAATTTCGGCAACATTCTGGCCGGGCATATTGCACGCATGATGGGTCTGCCCATCCGGCGGCTGATCCTTGCCACCAACGAAAATAACGTGCTCGACGAGTTTTTCCGCAGCGGGCACTACCGGCCGCGCGCCGCCAGCGAAGTGCATCAGACTTCCAGTCCGTCGATGGATATTTCGCGCGCCTCGAATTTCGAACGTTTCATGTTCGACGCCGTGGATCGCGACAGCGCGAAGCTGCGCGCCCTGTGGCAGGCGGTGGATCGGGGCGAGGCCTTCGATATCGGTGAAACGGCATTGGCGGCGCTTGAGCAGCGCTATGCATTTGTATCCGGTTCGAGCGCGCACGCGCAGCGCGTTGCCACCATCCAGGATATATATCGGCGCTTTGGCGTGATGATCGACACACACACGGCCGACGGCGTAAAAGTCGCACTGGAACATCGCGAGCGGGACGTGCCGCTGATCTGTCTGGAGACCGCGCAGCCGGTGAAATTTGCCGCCGTGATCGCGCAGGCGCTCGGTCGCGAACCCGACTGTCCTGCGCACTGCCGTGGGCTCGAGCAACTGCCGCAACGCGTGACGGTGATGGCGGCCGACGCCGCAGTCATCATGGACTTTATTGCGCAGCGCTGCGAAAAGAAATAAAGTTATTTAAAAACAATAACTTACAAATCTACCGGCTCAGCGTTCAAAGCGCATCGACAGATCCACCGCAGTGATGTCCTTGGTCAGTGACCCGATGGAAATGCGGTCCACGCCGGTCTCGGCAATCGCGCGCACGGTCTGCAGCGTAATGCCGCCGGAGGCTTCGAGTTGGGCACGACCGGCGCTGATCGCCACCGCGCCGCTCATTTGTTCCAGATTCATGTTATCGAGCAGGATCATGGTTGCGCCCGCAGCCAGCGCCTCGCGCAACTGATCCAGCGTCTCCACTTCAATCTGTATCCATACCTCGGGACGGGCAACCTTGTGTGCAGCCGCCATGGCGGCGCTCACGCCACCCGCTGCAGCGATATGGTTTTCCTTGATCAGAATCGCATCGTATAAGCCCATGCGGTGATTTTTGCCACCGCCGGCGGTCACCGCGTATTTCTGCGCCACGCGCAGTCCGGGCAAGGTCTTGCGCGTATCCACGATGGCCGCGCGCGTTCCGGCAACGGCATCGACATAGGCGCGCGTGGCGGTGGCAACCGCCGACAGCGTCTGCAGAAAATTGAGCGAGGTGCGTTCACCCGTAAGCAGGGCGCGCGCGGGCCCGGTCAGATGACACAACGTCGTGCCGGGAGTGACGCGGCTGGCTTCCGCCACCTGCCAGTCGATTTGAACCGCGGTGTCAAGCTGGCGAAACACCGCATCGAACCAGGGCTGGCCGGCAATAATGGCGGCGCTGCGGCAGATCACGCTGGCGCGCGCCTGGGTGTCGGCAGGCGTCAGTTGCGCGGTCCAGTCGCCGCCGCCCACATCCTCGGCCAGCGCTGCGGCAACGTTGCGTTCGATTTCCTGGGTGATCATGGACGGAAATTCGCCGGCAGTGTCATGCCTGATTCATTGAATTGCACTATATTCATGCGGTTATCCCTATGTTGGCGCCCGGTAAAGCCGCGCATACTCGGCGGAATCGGTAATTCTAGCAGGGCAACGGAGGCAGCATGGACAAGATGGTCGGCATCGTTTCATATGGACTGGGCACATTGCTGGCCATCGCGCTGTTCGCGTGGCTGATCATCGCCATCATTCAGGACGTCACTCAGAAAAAACACACGGTACTGCGCAACTATCCGGTAATCGGGCGTCTGCGCTTCTTTTTCGAGGATCTGGGCGAATACTTTCGCCAGTACTTCTTTTCCGGCGACCGCGAGGAAATGCCGTTCAACCGCGCCACGCGTGCCTGGGTGTACCGCGAGGCGAAAAACGAAGGCGGCATCATCGGCTTTGGCTCAAGCAACAATCTGAACGAACCTGGGAATATCCTGTTCGTCAATCACCCGTTTCCCGTACTGGAGGAAGACCGGCTCCCGACCCCCGCGTTGATCATTGGCGAGGGCTACTGCAAGTATCCGTTCGAGGCGCGTTCCATAGTCAACATCAGCGGCATGAGCTTCGGCGCGATATCCGAGCCGGCGGTGCGCGCTTTGTCACGCGGCGCCGCCGAGGCAGGCTGCTGGATGGGTACCGGCGAAGGCGGTCTTGCGCCGTATCATCTCGAAGGCGGGTGCGATGTGATCATGCAAATGGGCACCGCCAAATACGGCATGCGCGATCTGCTCGGCAACCTGTCGCCGGAGAAAGTGAAGGAACTCTCCAGGTCGGTGAAAGCCTTTGAGATCAAGCTGTCGCAGGGCGCGAAACCGGGCAAGGGCGGCGTATTGCCGGGCACGAAGGTTACCGCGGAAATTGCCGCCATTCGCGGCATACCCGAAGGCGAGGATTCGATCAGCCCCAACCGGCATCCGGACATTGCCAATGTGAACGACCTGCTCAGCAAAATTGCCTATCTGCGCGATCTCACCGGGCGGCCGGTGGGCGTCAAGACCGCGATCGGCGGACGCGAATTCGCCAACGATTTGTGCGAAGCCATTCTGGCCCGCGGGCTCGAGTACGCACCCGATTTCCTGGTGATCGACGGCGCCGAGGGCGGCAGCGGCGCGGCGCCGCAAACCCTGTTCGATCACATGGCGCTGCCCATCGGCGAAGCGCTGCCGCGGGTGGCGGATTCACTGATCCAGGCCGATCTCAAACATCGCATACGGCTGGTCGCCTCCGGCAAGCTGGTGACCTCCGCGCGCGCGTCGTGGGCGCTGTGCGTAGGCGCCGATTTCATCAATACCGCGCGCGGCTTCATGTTCGCGCTGGGCTGCATTCAAGCCATGCGCTGCCACCAGAACACCTGTCCCACCGGGGTCACCACGCACAATAAACGCCTGCAGCGCGGGCTGGTGGTGGAGGAAAAATACATCCGCGTCGCCAACTACTGCCGCAACATGAACAAGGAAATCGACATGATCGCGCACTCCTGCGGCCTGCGCCACGCGCGTGAACTGCGGCGCGAACATGTGCGCATTGTCGAGACCGCGAATCAGAGCATTGCGTTGAACATGCTGCATCCGTATCCGGCCGTCGGCCAGCGCGGCCCCGCCAAAGCCGCCTGACGCGGCGCCCCTCGGCGGCGCGTCACACTACAGGTCGCGCGCCGCGAACGTATTGCACTGGGCAATCTGCCCGCTGTCCAAGCCGCGCCGGAACCAGCGCACGCGCTGTTCGGAAGTGCCGTGGGTGAAGGATTCCGGACTCACATAACCGCGCGCCTGCTTTTGCAGGCGGTCATCGCCGATGGCCGTGGCGGCGGCCATGGCGGCCTCGATGTCGCCGCGTTCGAGAATCTGCCGCGTGCGGTTGGCGTGATGCGCCCAGATCCCGGCAAGACAGTCGGCCTGCAGCTCCATGCGCACGGAGAGGCGGTTGTTTTCGACTTCCGACACGCGCCGTCGCTGCGCATCCACCTTGCCGGCGATGCCCAGCAGGTTTTGCACGTGATGCCCGATCTCATGCGCGATCACGTAGGCCTTGGCAAAATCACCCGGCGCGCGAAAGCGCTGTTCCAGTTCGTCAAAAAACGACAGGTCGATGTAGACCTTGTTGTCGCCGGGGCAGTAAAACGGCCCCATCGCCGACTGTGCATTGCCGCAGGCAGACTGAACCGCGCCGCGAAACAGCACCAACTTTGGCACGCGATACTGTGCGTTGCCCTGTTTGAACAGGGCGCTCCAGGTGTCTTCGGTGTCGGCCAGCACCACAGATACAAACTTGGCGGCACGATCATCCGCCGGCGGGCGTTGTGCCGGCGCCTGTTGCGACACCTGCGGGCCGCTGCCGATCGGGCCGCCGCCACCCAGCAAGCCCATAATCATCGACGGATCGATGCCCAGGAACATCGCCACCACGGCGATCAGCACCACCCCAATGCCGCCGCCGGCGATACCGCGGCGCATGCCGCCGCCACCGCCCCCTCGGCGCAGATCTTCCACGTTATCGCTTTCCCTGCCACCTTCCCAGCGCATCGCACATTCTCCGTTTATTCAATGCTGCCCATTATGGCAAAGAACGCACCACGGTGCTGGGCATCCCTTATTGACGCCATAGTACCGCGCTGATGGCGCTGAGACTCACCGCATTCATCAAAAATACCGGTGCCGCCCCGAACGTGCCGCCCAGCGCGCCGCACAGCACCGGAATCACCACCCGTGCCAGATTGTTGGCGGACAGCCGCAGGCCGGTGACCTCGCCGGCGCGCCCGTCTGGCGAACGGTTGAAGGCGATGGTCATCGACAGCGGCTGCCCGCAACCGAGTCCCAGGCCCAGGCAGAATGCCACCACCAACATGAAGTGCAATTGTGTGGACAGCGGAAACACCGCGAACGCTGCGGCGGCGAACAACAGACAGGCGAACATCACCCGCTCGGCGCGCCAACGCCGCAACAAGACAGGCATGGCAAAGCGGGTGATGAATCCCGCAATCGCGTAGACCCCGAGCACGATGCCGATCAGCGAGGCGGACAGTTTTAAAGAATGCCCATACACCGGCAGGTAAAAGGCGAACAAATCGGTCGATGCCACGATCAGACCGCTGATGATCACCACGCTGCGTACTGGCGGCAGGCGCAGCAGCGCGAACGTGCTGCGCTCCGCGGCGGCGTCGGCGGCCGGTTTTCTGCCGCCAATGAAGTCAAGGCGCCGCGACATCAGCAAACCGATGAAGGGCGGCACACTGAACAGCGCCAGCATCAGGAAAGCGCCTTTATGCCCCAGGTGATCGATTGCAAATCCGGCCGACACCGGGCCGAGGAAGGTGGACACCGAGTAACCCACCGACAGAATCGCAAAATTTTTCGCGCGATCGTCGATGCCGCCCAGTCCTCCGGTGAGCGTCTGCACGGCCACGTTGAACACCATGAAGCCCGCGCCCGTGAGAACCGCAGTGGCGACCAATGCCGCTATGCCGCCGCCGAAGGCGCCCGCCAGCATGCCGATGCACACCACCACCGTGCCGCCGAGCAGTGGCCAGCGGGTGCCGCGGGTATCCGCAATGCGGCCCGAATAGACCCCAATCACCAGCGGCGCCACCGCGTACAGCGACGCGAGCATACCGATGGTGGTCTGGCTTGCCCCGAGCTGCAGCGCGTACAGCGAAACCACAATTTTGCTGCCGATGTAGCACGCGTGCAGCGCAATGCAATAGCAAACGATGATCGCCATGATGCCGAGGATACCGCACGCGCCCGTGAGTGATGGCCACGTTTCATCGGCTGACGGAGCGCGTTGCGGGGTCTGTTATACTCACTTGCCGTTTACTTTTTCCGCCGGGCTCCCCCATGAAACAACTCAAATTGCCCGCCGTGTTCATGCGCGGCGGCACCAGCAATGCCATCGTGTTTCACGCCAAAGACCTGCCGCGCGAGCGCGCGCAATGGGATGAAATTTTTCTCGCCGCGATCGGCAGCCCCGATCCGTACGGGCGCCAGCTTGACGGCATGGGCGGCGGCGTGTCATCGGTGTCCAAGGTGTGCGTGGTGGGACCGTCGTCGCGCCCCGATGCCGATATCGACTACACCTTCGCGCAAGTGCAGGTGAAAAAGGCCGAAGTCGATTACAGCGCCAACTGCGGTAACATGTCGTCGGCCATGGGCCCGTTCGCGGTGGACGAGGGACTGATCCATATCAGCGGGCGCGAAGCAGTGGTGCGCATTCACAACACCAACACCCGCAAAATCATTCAGGCGCGTTTCGCCATGGACGAAGGCCTGTCCGAAGTTGACGGCGAACTGGCGATTCCCGGCGTATCCGGCACCGGCTCGCCGGTGCGGCTGGAGTTTCTGCAGCCGGGCGGCGCCACCACCGGCAAGCTGTTGCCCACCGGTAACGTGACCGACGTGCTGGACGTGCCCGGCGTGGGCAAACTCACTGTGTCGATGGTGGATGCCGCCAATGCCACGGTGTTCGTGCGCGCCGCGGATCTCGGGTTAAGCGGCATCGAAATGCCCGATGCGCTCGACGGCAACGCGGACATCATGCACAAGCTCGCCGCCATACGCGTGGCAGCCTCGGTCGCGATGGGCATCGCCCGGACGCCCGCGGAAGCCGCGAAAAAATCCGCGGTGCCATTCGTGGGTTTTGTCTCCGCGGCGCAGGATGCGGCCCTGCTCACCGGCGAAGCCATCAAGGCCGCGGATATCGACCTCACCGCGCGCATGCTGTCCAATGGCCAGCCGCATCGCGCGCTGCCGCTGACCGTGTCGCTGTGCACCGCGGTAGCTGCCCGGATCGAGGGTTCGGTGGTGCACCAGGCTACGCGCGCGGCGACCGATCTAAATGCGCCGATTCGTATCGCCATGCCCTCGGGCATCCTCACCGTGGCCGCCGCGGTGTCCCAACAGAACGGACAGTGGCGCGCCGAGCAGGGCGCGTTTTATCGCACCCAGCGGCGCTTGTTCGAGGGCTACGTGTACGTACGCGCGGCGCTGGTGCCCGGACTGGTGGCGGCAACGCGGGGCAAACTGAAGGCGGCGTAGCGTTTGATGGATATAAAAAATATAATAAAAACAAATAGTTATATATTATCGCCCAAGGCGCACTCAACCACCACCGTGCCCAGCTTGGGCCGATATTCCACCGCGTCATGCGCATCGGCGGTGCGCGCCAGCGGAAATACTGCCGATACCGTGTGTTGCATTCCGCCCTGACGGAGCCACGCCACAATGCCTGTCTGCGCACGTTTGCGCGCGGCGTGCGGCGCGCCGTTGAGCAACACCGCGTGGATTGAGATATTCCGGCGCATCAGTTCCGGCGCGGGGAGGACCGGCGCAATGTTGCCCTTGGTTGCGTAGTACGCGATCGATCCGTTGGCCGCGAGCAGCGGCAGCGTAACCGGCAGATTGCCGCCGAAATCAACATCGACCACGTGGTGCACGCCCGCATTCGCCGTGTATTCACGCACACGCGCCAGTACGTCTTCGTTGCGGTAGTTGATCGTGACGTCGGCGCCGGCCGCTGTCGCGTGCGCCGCCTTTTCGTTTGAACTGACGGTCGCGATGACGCGTGCTCCCAGGCGTTTCGCCCACTGCACGGCGTAATGGCCGACCGCGCCAGCGCCGCCCGTGACCAGCACGGTCTTGTCGTGCAGGTCACCGCTGCCGTTACCGAACAAAGTGACGCAGCGATGCGCGGTCATGCAGGGGATGCCCAGGCACGCGCCTTCGTTGAAACTGGTGTTATCGGGCAATTCCGAAACGAGATCGGCATTGACTGCGATGAATTCCGCCGCGGTGCCGAGCTGCCGGCCGCCGCGCTGGCCGTTGTACAGCCACACGCGCCTGCCCAGCCACGACGCGTCCACGCCATCGCCCACTTCATCAATCACGCCCGCACCGTCGCTGTTGGGAATGATCAGCGGGCCCTCCATGGCGTAGCTGCGGCCCACGGTGCGGTTGGTGTCGGCGGGATTCACTGCCGAGGCGCGCAAGCGCACGCGCACCTCACCCGCGGCGGCATGGGGCGTGGGTTGCTCGCCATACTGCATGACTTCGGTGGGTTTGCCTTGACGCGTGTACCAGGCGGCCTTCATGGTCGTGGTCTCCCTGAAGCGAGACGCGCAAGTCTAGCATTGCTGCAAATCGCGCGCGCAGCGTGGCACAATCACACAAACATTTCCCTGAGGCGGATACCCATGTCGAATGCAAATCAGTTGTCGATCGCCGAAGCCCATGCGCAAATGAACGCAGGCCGACTGACTGCGCTGCAACTTGCCGAAGCCTGCCTCGCACGCGTGGCGGCGCGCGAGCCGGATGTTCGCGCCTGGGTGCATATCGACGCGAATGCGGTGCTGGCGCAGGCGCGCGCCCGCGATGCCGAACCGCGGCGCAGTGTGCTGCACGGCATTCCCGTCGGCATCAAGGACAACATCGACGTCGCCGACATGCCAGCCGAGTACGGCTCGCCGATCTACGCCGGGCACAGGGCGGAAAATGACGCCGCCTGCGTGGCCGCCCTGCGCAACGCCGGCGCGGTGATCATGGGCAAGACGGTGACCACCGAATTTGCCATGCGCCACCCCAACAAGACGCGCAATCCGCACAATCTCTCGCACACGCCGGGGGGCTCATCCAGCGGTTCCGCGGCCGGCGTGGCGGATTGCATGATGCCGCTGGGTCTGGGCACGCAGACCGGCGGTTCGGTGCTGCGCCCCGCATCGTATTGCGGCGTGGTGGGGTTCAAACCCTCCTTCAATGTCATTAATCGCGTCGGCGTGAAGCCCAATTCGGAATCGCTGGATACGGTGGGACTGATCGCGCGCAGCGTGGAAGACGTGGCGCTGACTCTGCCGCTGGTGACGGCGAGTGCCGCGCCCGCGGCAGTTGCAACCCGCACACCGAGAATCGCGTTTTGCCGCACGCCGCAGTGGAGCGATGCGCAGCCAGCAACCATCACCACGCTCGAACAGGCAGCAGCCACGCTGGCGCGCGCCGGTGCACAGGTCACGTCATTCGACTTGCCGCCGGCCTTCGACGCCATGGCGGCGGCACATGGCGTAATCAACGACTACGAAGCCTATCGCGCCCTGAGCCACGAAATTCGCACTGCACCGGACAGGATCAGCGATTCCATCCGCCCGCGTCTGGCGCGCTGGGCGGTGTGCACGATGGCCGATTACACAGCGGCACAACAGACCGTGGCCGATTGCCGCCGCCTGCTGCGCGACATTTTCCGTGACTACGATGCGCTGCTGGCGCCCAGTGCGCCGGGCGAAGCGCCGCACAGTCTGGGCAGTACCGGTGAGGCGACCTTTAATCGCATCTGGACGGCATTGCACGTGCCCGCGATCACGCTGCCCGCCGGTGTTGGGCCTGTCGGCCTGCCGGTGGGCGTGCAACTGATAGGCGCGTTCGGCGCGGACCATGCGCTGCTCGCCGATGCGGCATGGGCGGAAAGGACATTGCGATGAGATCCCGCGCGCGCTGCGCAGGAACATCTGTCTCGCGCAACGCGATATACTGTAACCTATTGTTTATAAACAATATTGTTAAGGACGCGTGGCAAGGAACACCAGCGCCACGAGCACGCCAACGATGACGCAAGCCGCGACCACGGCGCCAAGCACTGCCTGCCTCAGCGTAAGGGTAACGCCATCGCGCTCCCAGGTTCCCCTTTTGCCTATCATGCACATGGCCCAGAACAGCGTGGCGGCGACCTGTCCCAGCGACGCTTTTTTCGGCGGCTGGTCGCCATCGTTGCGGCTGGGGTGTTGCACGTGTTGGCCTGAGTGGGGTGTCGCTGTCGCGCGGGACGTTATGCCGGGATTGAATCAACGGGATGGCGCAGCCATTTCCTGAATGCCCGCCAGCCCACAGCCATTCTATATCGGCATCGACTTCGGCACGACCAATACCGTCGTTTCCCTGAGCGATGCGGCGGGTATCACCCGCACGCTGCAGTACCCTTCGGCGCAGGGACTGCTGCAGGCGTTTCGTTCAATCCTGTGTTATGTCAGCGACGACAGCGACGGCCTGCATGCGCAAACGCGCGTGCATTGCGGGCCGGACGCGATTGAGGCCTTTCTCGAGTACGGCGAGGAGGCGCGGCTGATCCAGTCGGTCAAAACCTTTCTCTCCAGCGCGTCGTTTTCGAAGTCAGCCATACACGGGCGCGACTACACGCTGGAGCAGATCGTGGCGGATTTTCTGCGCGGACTGATCGAGGCGGCACAGTGGCCGCGGCGGCCCGCCGATTTTGCGGCGGCGGACGTTACGGTGACGGTGGGCCGGCCGGTAAAGTTCGCCGGCGGCGGCGAAGACGCGCTGGCGGAATCGCGCCTGCGCAAGGCGTTTGCGGCGGCCGGATTCGGGCGCATCGAACTTGCCTTGGAACCTCAAGCGGCGGCCTATTTTTTCGCGCGCCGCCTGCGTGAGCCGGCGACAGTGCTGGTCGCCGATTTCGGCGGCGGCACCAGCGATTTTTCCATCGTGCGCTTCGACCCGCGCAGCGGCGAGGCACAATCGCTCGGTCACGCCGGCATCGGCGTCGCTGGTGACACGCTCGACTATCGCATCATCGACAACGCAATCGCGCCCGCGTTCGGCAAAGGCAGCCGCTTTCGCCCGCAGGACAAGTGGCTGGAAGTGCCGAAATGGATTTACTTCGAGTTCGAACACTGGCACCGGCTGTCGTTCCTGAAGCGCCCGGCGGTGCTGCGCGAATTGCAGGGAATCGAATTGACCAGCGACAACCCCGAGAGCATCGCGCGATTGCGCCTTTTCCTCGAGCGCGAGCTGGGCTTTCATCTGTATCAGGCCGTCAACCGCTGTAAAAGCGAATTGTCGCTTTCCCAACAGGCGACGCTGGCGTTCAGCCATTCGGGGATCGAGCTGAATTTCACGCTCAAACGCAGCGACTTCGAACAGTGGATCGCGCAGGATGTTGCGGCAATCGAAGCCGCCTGCAGCGATGCGCTTGCCCGCGCCGGTTTGACGGAAGCCGGCATCTCGCTGGTGTTCATGACCGGCGGCACCGCATTTGTGCCGTTGATTCGGCAACGCTTTGAAGCGCGTTTCGGCGCGGCCAAGATCATGGGCGGCGACGAGTTCGTGTCGGTGGGCAGCGGATTGTCGCTGTTGGCGCGGGAGCGGGCGGGGCGGCAGGGCACACGAAAATGATTAGGGTAGCGGAGTGGAGGAGTCCATGACAACTGTCCACGGTGTCGATTCTGCGGCACCGCGCAGCGCCGAAGTGGGAGCCCCTGTGGGACCCGGCCGCGATCGATGATGAGATGCACGCCCGGCTATTGCGCCTGGGCGCCGGGCAAACGGTGGCGGGTCCGGATCCGAAACGCGCGGCCGGGTACTTTGTATTCGTGGTGAACGGCAGCATGCGGAACGGCGGCAAAGACTTGGGACTGTGGTCGATGGCCGTGGCCGAGCCCACCGAAGACGCCTTCGCCATCACCGCCGGCCCCAGGGGGCTGGAGACGCTGGTGCTGGAATTCCCGCGAGACTACGAATGACGCGGCGCCGGCGGCGCTACGGCAGCCTTACTTCTGATTGACGGAAATGCCGGCATCGCGCCCCGCCTTGGTCCAGCGCGCGAGTTCGCTTTTCACCAAATCGCCCAGTTCCTTCGGTGTGCTGCCGGAGGGCACCATGCCGATGGTTTCGACGAACTTCGAGAATTCGGCGTTTGCGTGTGCGCGCTGCATTTCCGCATGGAGCTTGTTGATGATGGGCGTGGGCGTGCCGGTCGGCCCGAACACGCCGTACCAGCCGTCATTGGTGAAGCCGGGCAGTGTCTCAGCGACCGTGGGCAGGTCGGGCATGCTCTTCAGGCGCCTGGCATGGCCCGTCGCCAGCGCGCGGATGCGGCCCGCGGTGATCTGAGGCTGGGTTCCTGTGACGCTGCCGCAAAACACCTGAATGCGGCCCGCGACAACGTCAAGCACCGCCGGGCCCGCGCCCTTGTACGGCACGTGCACGAATTTCGTGCCGGTCATATTGCCGATCAGCGCGACACTGAAATGGCCGATCGATCCTGCACCGGGTGTGCCGAAGGCGATTTTTCCAGGCTGCGATTTGGCGAGCGTGATGAGTTCATTGAAATTTTTTGCGGGCACGCCCGGAAACACCACGATCAGTTGCGGCACATAGGCGGCAAGACTGACGGGGGCGAAATCCTTGACCGGATCGTAATCGAGCTTGTAGCCAAAAGCCGGATTGGTGCCGAGGCCGGAGCCGGCGCCGAGAATCAGTGTGTAGCCGTCGGGCGTCGCCTTGGCGGCGAGTGTATGTGCAATCGACGTGCCGGCGCCGGGACGGTTGTCGGAGATGAACGGGACACCCATCTTCTCCGTCAGCCAGGCACCGAAGTGGCGCGCCAGCGGATCAGCGGAACCGCCTGGCGGAAACGGCACGATCAGCCGCACCGGCTTGGTGGGGTAAGCCGTGTCGGCCGCATTTGCGGCTCCGGTTACGGCAACAACAGCAAGACCCGCGCATACGTGTTTCAACTTAGCATTTGCCAGCATGATTCTGCATCCTCCTCGGGTATGAATAGTGTTTTCGGATACGATCTGATTTGCCGTGCATCAGCACGATGAATCATATCCTATCCATGTGTATGGACTTGGCGTCACGCCGAAGTCTTGTTTATTGCGCCGCACAATCCGATGCGGGCAGGCAGTCTGTGACGCGCCGCATAATTCGTTGATCCGGCATGTCCGCAATCGTCTGATCGACCGTCAGGCGCGAGCGGAGATGCGGTCGATCGAATTGCCACCAGACCCTGACCGCGGCGGAGCTGCGTCCCGTCGTCACGGATTCAGGTAGTACTGCGGAACGTTGCGCGGTTTGCACGGACGAGTGACAGCGCACGTGCGAAGATGACTTAACGGCGCGCAACTCGATGCGGCAATTTGAAAAAGTGTCGTGTCTTAGATCGCGAAACGTAATGACATTTGGGTTGTGGCTATTGCAATAATGCAAAAATCATATTGATTGTGTTTTGCAAAACGAATACATTCGATGGACCAGTGTTTCGCCGGTATGGGGTTTCAATTGAAACCCATTAATCCAAATCAACTGTGGAGATAGTGAATGAAATTGCGCAATCTTTGGAAGGTGTTGTCCGCAATGGTGCTGTGCGTCAGCATGGGCGCCGTTGCGGATGAGGGCCGACCCATTTCCATTCCCGAAGGATTCTCGAGCATGGCGGTCTATGTCGCGGACGGTCAGTTTGACGCGGCCACGCCCAATCCCAATATTCCGAACTGCCAGAATCTGTTTTGCTTCGGCACGCATTGGTTTGATCAGATTATGGGGATGACGCCCACACAAATTGCGGCAGAAGAGAAGGCAGCCAGGGCTTTCTTTTTGAAGCGGTTTGGCGTTGATGCAACCGCGCTTGCAGCAGCCGGTAAAGCGCTGTTTGCACCGTTTGCACTGGATCCACGCGGCAATTACCGGGCGCGCATGGTGGATACCAGCCGGGTGCATGATTTGGGCTGGGAAGTACATGATGGCGGCTTTGCACTCGTGTTGATGGCAGACACGGCTTTGGGCGGAGAATGGTCAGGTACCAAGGTGCCGGCTGGCACCATGATGGTATTTGGCGGCTACGCGATTCAGCCCAGCCGGCTCAGCGAACATCATGGTTCCAAGGTGCTCACCAACCGGGGAAGTCCCCTGGTAATCCGTTACCAGTCCGGTGAACCCATATTTCCCGCGGGTCCGAGCGGCGCAATATTTTTCCGGTGCGAAATTACCACCAGCCCGTGGGGACCGGGAAAAGCGCAGGGGGTAAACAGTATGGTTGCCGTGGGCAACGGTGTAATGCCGAACAGCATTGTAAAAATGTCGATCCGCAATGTGCTAACGTTTTCCGCGCCCGACGGCTTGGGGAACTATGAAGGCGTTTACAACGATCCGAACGTAATCATTCGCAGCCGGTAGGGAAGGGGAATTCGCTAGAGAGGGTGTGGTGGATGCACGGTGACAAAGCGCACGGATTCACCGTGCATTGACGTGCTTACCACTGACCCTCTACCGAGCCTTCTTGAGTCCGCGTGCCGGCAATCTTCAATAAGGAAAATTTGTCTGCGCGGAGAGGTCGCACTCGATGTACCAGCCGCTGTGCAACATCGGTCGGGTAGCGTGTCTCATACGGCACCATTCGGCGCCACCAGTATCTTGCCGTTGCGGCCGCCGCGCTGGGCATCCGCGAGCGCATCCCTGATCGCTTCAATCGGATAGATGCGCTCAACCGGTGCGTACAGCGTGCCGTCCATTACACGGCGCGCAAGGTCGGCATACAGCGCGCGCACCTGGTCGCGCGGGTACTTCGACAGCGGGCGGGTCAGGGTAAAGCCTGTCAGCGACACGCCGCCCGCGCTCAACACGCTGCGCGGCATCACGGCCTCGTCACCGCTCATTGCGCCGTAGGCACACACCACGCCGCCCTCGGCGAGGCAGGCGGCGATGCGCCCGGTGGCCGCGCCGGCCACCGCATCGAGGCCAAGGCGAAGCGGGGCGCCAACGGCCGCGTCTCTTACCGTCTGTGCCAATTCCGGTCCGTCCACCGCGCAGGCATTGGCGCCCAGCGCCTTCAGTTCTTCGCAGAGGGCCGCGCGTCGCACTACGTTCATGGTGCGGATGCCGCGCGTGCGCGCCAGCGCAATCACCAGCCGGCCGACCGACGAGTTGGCGACGTTCTGCAGCAGCCATTCGCCGGTCTGCAGTGGCACCACCGAGGTCAGCAGCAGCAGTGCGGTGGCGGGATTGATGCGCAACATCGCGGCCTGCTGCAGGTCGATGCCGGCTGGCAGCACGATGACATGGTCGGCTTTGACGCGCCGGCGCTGGGTCCAGTTTTCGCGCTGCAGCGTGATTACCACATCACCGGTGTTCACGCCGGTAACGCCACTGCCAACGGCACTGACGCGACCGACACATTCGGCGCCGGGCGTTGCCGGCAGCGGCGGCTTCAGGCGATAGTTTCCCCGGCACAGCAGCAGGTCGGCCGGGTTGATCGGAAACAGTAATACGTCGAACACCACTTCGTCTGCAGCCGGCGCGCCCACATCGGGCACTTCGGCACAGCGCGCCACTTCGTGCGGCGCGCCGTAGGCGTCGATCAGGACCTGCTTCATCGCTGCCAGCCGATCCAGTCGCACACCGCGCGACCCATCACCAGTTCAAGATCCCGTCCCTTGAGCCACGGCAGTTCCTCGGTAAACAGGGTGATGCACTGGCGCCAGCTGCAGGGCATGCGCGTAATGTCGGTGCCCCAGAACATCCGTTGCGGCCCGTAGGCGTCGAGCAGCTGGCGGATGTAGCCGTGAATATCGCGGAACGGGTAGGGCTCGGCCGAGTAACTCGGCGCGCCGGTGGCTTTGAGCGCCACATTGGGATATCTGGCGGCTGCCAGCAAATGCGGCAGGTGGCTCCACGCCGCATCGGGCCGCCCGAAGTGGTCGATGATCAGCTTCAACCCCGGATGGCGCTCGGCGATCGGACCAATCGCCTGCAGCAGATTGTCACCGATCAGTGCCACCGGCAGACCCGCCCGCTCGGCAGCAGGCCATAGCCAGTCCATGGTGCCGTCAGTGAGCCAGGTTTTCTGGTGCGGCTGATTCAGCGCAAAGCGCAACCCCAGCATGCCGCTGCGACTTTTCCAGCCGTCGACCAGCGCGCGGCTTTCCGCTTTGTCGAGGGGGAAATGACCGAGTACTGCAAAACGCTGCGGATGCAGGCGCGCTGCCTTCGCGGCCAACGCATTGCTGTCAGGGTCCCAGCCCGGCGGATGAATCAGCGCGGCGTCCACGCCTGCCGCATCCATTTCCCTGATCACATCATCTGCCGTTAAATCGCTGACCTGACGGTGGTTCGGGTTGCCCGGCTTGTTGTTACTCCAGATGTGTATCTGACTGTCGACGATCAGCATGACGCGCTCCCTGGCTGGATTTACAGCAATGTTCCCAAGCGGCGCGCAGACCGTTTGCCCTGCTACCGGGGGTTAGCGCCCCGGCCGGCGCCGTACTGCGGCAATTATTTTCGCAAGGCGCTCGCGTGAGTCGTCGTCCGGCCGTGCCGCGGACGCGGCATCCAGCAGCCAGCGCTCGATGTCGGCCGGCGTCGTCACCACCGCCTGACGGCCTTCCATCGCGCTTTTCAGCGCGCGTATCTTCAGCATCTGTCGCGCCGCCTGAAAGTCGGCGGGACTGTCGATGCCGCAGGCGACTTCGAGATTAAGCAGCACATCCGGCAGTGCCGGCGGGGCGCTCTTGCCGCCTTTGGGCGCAGCGCCGACGGCATCGGTGCCGTTAAAGCGTGCGTCAACACGTGCTTTCCAATTGTCGGGCAGTTGTTCGATGGCTTCCCAGCGTGCCTGCAGCGCCGCAAGGCGCTCGTCAGCGGCATCGGTGCCCGCATCGAGCAACGATTCACGTTCCTGGCACAGGGCCATCGCCGCAATCAGCGCGTCGTAGCGCGCCTGCGCGGCGTGGCTGGCGAGTTCGCCGATACGCTTGCTGGCGGCGTCGCGCGCCGCACGATAGCGCGCCTCCAGTTTGGCCGCCTGTGGACGCGGCATTTCAGGCGCGGCACGCCATGCGGTATCCGCATCGGCGAGGCCGCGCTTGACGTCCGCGGCAGAGGCCGCCTGGGCGAGAGCCGTCACGCGTTCAATGACATTGATGCGTTCCTGCTGCTGGGCATTGGCTGCGGCTTCAGCGGCAGCGCGCGCCGCATCGCGCGCCGTGAAAATGCCGTCCGTGGCTGATTTGAACGCTGTCCACAGCGCGTTTTCATCGCGCCGCGGCAGCGGCTGGCTTTTCGCCACCGCCTGCCACTGCGATTGAATCTTGCGCACCTTGTCCACCACATCACGCGCCAGGACATCCGAACCGGCAAGTGTCCTGGCCGTTTCAATCAGCTGCTCGCGCTGGCTGCGCGCGCCGGCATGCTGTTGCTTGAGCGGTCCTTCCAACGCCTGTACCGCCGCGGCATATCGCGCCGTGATCGCTTTCTCGCCGTGCAGGGTCTTGCGCGGCACGGTGTGCTCCACCGGGCCCAGCTTGCGCCAGGCGACCTGCTGTTCCTCGAGCGTGTGCGCCAGCGCGCGCCAGTCGGGTGCGGGCGGGGTGACACCGTCTACGGCGGCCGGGAAAAATTTGCCGGCGGCCTCGGTCAGCGTGGCAATGACCACTTCACGCGCGGCGAGATTCTCGCGGCGCGCGAGCTTCAGTTTTTCCAGGTTCGCGGCCACCGGCGCATAGGCGCTTTCCAGCGCTGCATCGAAAGACAGCCATAGCGCCTGGCGCGAGGCGCCGCCGAGCCGGTCCAGTTCCTTCCAGCGCTCGCGCAACTTGTTGATGGCCTCGGCATGGGCCTTGAGATTGACCTTGCCCGCCGCTTCCTGCGCCAGCGCCTGCGCTTCACTCAGCAACTGCTCGCGGCCCTGTCCGCCGCTCCAGCGCTGCCAGTCCTGCAGCCGCCGCTGTTCCGCGCGCAGCACTTCGATGCGCAGGGTGAGCGCCGCGTTCACCGGACCTCGCTTGAGTGCCTGGTCGATTGACGTCAGCAGGCGCGTGAGGTCAGCCACATGGCCGCCTGCGTGGGCCGCCTCGGCGGCCTCGATGTCACGTTGCATGGCCTCCACGCGTTGCCGGTTTTGTTCGGCGCGGCGTTCGCGCTGCTGGGCCGTCAGCGTGTCGTGTTCGATCTGACGCTGCTCGGTCTCGGCATTGCGCCACGCGGCAAAGCGGCTCGCCAGCACGCTATGCAGTTCGCCTTCGGCGATATCCGGAAAACCGCGCCACTGTTCAATCAGTTGTTTTTCTGCAGCCTCGTCGGCACTGCCCGGCGCCGGCAGCGCTTGCAGGAATTTCGCGCGCTCGACCACGCTGGAAGCCAGCGCCAGCAGGCGGTTGGCGGCGGCAGTCTTTTCGATGCAGCGTGCATCCGCGGCGTCGGGCGCGCTCTGCGCCAGTTCGAGCAGCGGCAGCGCCAGCGCTTCCAGTTCTGCCGGCGCGGTCGCCCCCTGCGCCACGCCGGGCAACTGCGCCTGCAGTGCGGCCATGGCACTGTCCGCCGCACCAAGCCAGCGCGTGAGCGCCTGCACGTGCTCGCCGCGCGCGCGCACCTTTGCGCCCAGATCGCTGCTGAGCGTGGTGAACTCAGTCACCATGGCCTCGTCCAGCAGAGCGCTGTCGAGCGACGCCCACGCGCGATCCAGTTCCACCACGCGGTTCACGGGCACCAGCGATTGTTCGAGCAGGCTGCGCGCCGCCGCGATCAATGCCGTGGCCTCCTCCGTTGCGAGGCGACGGCCGCGCGCCGTGTCCCAGCGCGATTTCGCCAGCCGATACAGGCGTTTGTCCTGTTCCCGCACGTCGTGCACCGCCTGCCGCAGGGATTCCTCGTGCGTCAGCGCCTGCAGCGCATCGAGCTTCAGCGGTATCGCCGGCGCCTCACGCAGCAATTGCAGCAACGCGGCATCGTCGGACGCCGCAGCGCGTATCTTGTCCTGCCAAGCCTGGGTATCTTCGGTGGAAACCTCGGGGCCCGGCTCGGTGGCCTGACCGGCGCCTGCGGCGACCGCGGGCACGCCATTTTTTGCGAACAGATTTTCGAACACGTTGCTACAGTCCCTGTGTGCGTGACCCTGCATTGTGACACTTTCGCTGGTCCGTTGGCAGCTTGCCGACGCGTTGCCATCCTGTGTCGTGGCAGCGCCGCGCAGTTGCGGAAGATTGCCACTCACGAGTGCAGCGCCTATAATCAGGGCCGCTTCGCAGCGTAAAATAATTTTGTAAATTATTGTTTATAAACAATAATTATTTTTTCACTGGTGTCGTGCAGCCGAGCCTGTAGCGGTGCTGAACATTGAAGGGGATTTCATGACGTTGGATGTAAACCGGCCTGATCTTGTTGTCGGCGTAATTGGCACCGGCGCCATGGGGCGCGGCATTGTGCAGGTGGCGGCGGCGGGCGGCATCCATGTGCTGATGACCGACGCGCGTCCGGGCGCCGCGGCCGAAGCAAAAGATTTTGTTGGCAAGATGCTGGAGCGTGCCGCTGAAAAAGGCAGCATGACTCCGGCAGAAGCGGCTGCCGCCGTGGGTCGCATCACCATCGTCGATTCGCATCGCGACATGAAACCCTGCCACGTGGTGATTGAGGCGATCGTGGAAAACCTCGACGCCAAGCGCGCGCTGTTTGCGGAACTGGAAGACGTGGTTACGCCGGACTGCATTCTGGTGTCCAACACCTCGTCGATGTCGGTAACCACCATTGGCGCCAAACTCAAGACGCCCCAGCGCTTTGCCGGGTTCCACTTTTTCAATCCCGTGCCGCTGATGAAGCTGGTGGAAGTGATCTCGGGCCTGCTGACGGAAAACTGGGTGTGCGATGCGCTGATGGGTCTGGGCAGGCGCATGACGCGCGAGCCGGTGCG